>JAQTME010000007.1 GCA_028714535.1 Candidatus Iainarchaeum sp.
ACTATGCGTTCCATGCGAGGGAGAGTCTCTCCCCCGGCCTGTCAGTCATCATCGAAGGCGAGGCTGATGGCATGCTGCTGTCGGCCAAAAGCATCACGGTGCTCCAGGCGGGGGAAGCGCAGAAGGCCTACGAGCGCGTAGCAGCCAGCGTGAAGAAATCAGCCGCCGTTCCAGCGGCGCCGCCGCTTCTCAGGGACGAACTCACGGCAAAGCTCTGGCCGTCCATGAAGGAGGCCGCGCTCACCCTGCTGTGCGCGAAAAAGCTTGGCAGGGCGGTGCTGCTCAGGTTCCACGGCGACGCAGACGGCGTCTGCGGCGCGTTCGCCATCACGTCCATAATCAATTGCAGGGCATTCCAGCAGAACTCGGCCATATACGGCGTCCGCGATGCGCTGCGCGACATGGCAGGCATCGGCCAGGAGAACCGGCCGCTCATAGTGCTGCTGGATTTCGGCTCAAACGACGCTTCAATGGAAGGGCTTGGCCTGCTGAAGGCAGCCGGCATCGAGTCGCTCATAATAGACCACCACCCTCCCGGGAGATTGAACGTCGCCCCGCGCGTGAGCCCGTTCACCGTCGCCGACAACGTTTCCAGATATACGGCAGGATACCTGGCATGTGAAATCGCCGTCGCTTGCGGGCTTCAGAAAGAGCGCGGCATGGAGCTCGCGCGGGTCGCATGCAGCGGTGACAAGAGCGACATACTCGCCAGCGGCGAGGGCGATATGAGAAAGGCGCTCGTCCTGGACTTCCTGGCATCCCACGTGTCGTTCGGCAACAACCTGGACTTCTACAAGAACGTCATGGCCAAGGACGAGCTGTTCAGCTCGATAATGCAGCAGGCAGACGAGTCCATAGAGGACGCGGCCGGGAAGGCGCTGGCCAAATCCAAAAGGCAGCAGGAGGGCGCGCTCGAGATAGTCTCGCTCCCGCTTGAGGCGCTGGTGAAGAAGGGCGAATGGCCGTCGTCCAGCAAGATAACCACGCGGGTGTACGACAAGCTGTGCGCACAGGGCGACAGGCCCATCCTCTGCCTGGGCTACACCGACCGCTCCATCATAATCCGGCTCAACGACAGCGCAGCCGCGCTCGGGCTCAGCGCCAACGGGCTAGCCGAGAAAATCAAGTCCGTCATGTCTGATTTCGTCGACGGGGGCGGCGGGCACGTCAAGGCTGGCGCCATACGCGTGAAGCGCGGCTTCGCAAAGGACGTGCTGAACGAGCTGGTGCGGCAGGCCGCCGCGAAAAAATAGCAGCGCTTCGTGGATTGTCGTAATTGCTGGGCAAAAACAGTAACTATTTAAACAATTCCGGGCAGTTAGTCCTAGTCAAACAATATGGAGGCCGGATCATCATGCAGCAGCGTGGAAAAAGGCAGGTCGGCGAAACCCACAAGCAGGCTCTCAACCCGAAGGTTTTCGAACTCGCGCATTACACCCTGAGGGAAACCGACGTAAACCCCACCGCCGAAGAGGCGAAAAAGCAGGGGAAATGCATAATAGACTGCCGCCTTGGAGACCCCGTCGTCTTCGGTCTATTCACATACCCCCGGTACAGGCGCTATGTCGTGGAGGCCTGGGACGACCCCAAGACCTACAGGTACGGCGATGCGTGCGGCCTGCCAGAACTGCGCGAGATACTCGCCCGCGGCAATGTGGAGTTTGGCACGAAGGGCTATGCGCTCCCCCCGCACCACGTGTTCATCGGCTCCGGAATAAGCGGGGTCGCGAGGGGCCTCCTCACCACGCTCATCAATCCGACGAACGGTGACGAGGTCGTGATACCGAAATGGAGCTACATCATCTATCTGGCGGAGTCGGCGCTCAGCGGCGCGGTCGTCAGGAACGTAGACCTCACTTCAGCCGGTATCGTGAACCTGGCCAAGCTGGAGGACAGCATAAATGCGAAGACCAAGGCAGTCTTCATCACAACCGTCGGCAACCCGCTCGGCGTGGCTATGGCTCCGGAAACGTTCGCCCAGATAATAGACATGGTGAACAGGAAGGAGCGCGAGTTCAGCCACCCAATCTACCTCATAGCGGACACGATTTACGAGGATTTCAGGGTCGGCCCTCCACTCGACCCGATTCAGCTCTCCATCCAGCACGGACGCATCGGGCCGACAATAGAGCTGTACTCCATATCAAAGATGATTTCGGCCCCCGGCCTTCGGCTGGGATGGATGCGCGTCTTCCACAACGAGGACGGCTTCCCGGACCACGTGCACGCTTTCTGCGAAGGATACACCATCGGCCGCCAGCCGTCGCTAGGCCCGGCCTCGACCGCTTCCCAGCTCGCCCTCATAAAGCTGTACAGCGGCCTTGACGACGGCGAGCACAGGCGCGAATTCGACGACTTCAGGAGCGAGAGGAGGAATACCGTGCGCAGCCGCGTACAGACAACGCTCGAGGCACTGTCGCACGTGGAAAACGTGGTCTTCCCGCAGTACTATTACGCGGACGGCACGCTGAATCTTGACGTCCTGAATTCGTTCTACATACTGCTGGGCGTGGACCACAGCCTCTGCCCGCGCAACGAATTCTCACAGGCGAGGCGCATGGCCGATTATCACCTGCAGAATTTCGAGACGGTCCTGCTGGCGACGCCAGGAGACCATTTCCTTGCGCACGAATTCCGCGGCCACACGCAAAAGCAGGAATACATGCGCATCGTGGCCCTTTCGGACGATCCGAAGTCCATCGCAGACGCCGTCAGGCGATTCGCGGAAAGCACGAAGAAGTAGCGCGCTCGTCGAAACAATTATTATCCTGCGCTACGATAGGAAAACTTACTACTTGCGGTGTGTCATATGTTGAGAGTAGCCATAAGCGGATTCGGCAGGATAGGCAAATCGTTTCTCAAGGCTGCTGTGAAGCAGGACGCGCTCGGAAAGGATTTCGAGGTCGTGGCCATCAACACGCGCAGCCCGGTCGAACAGCACGCGCACCTTTTCAGGCACGATTCGGTCTACGGCCAGTTCCCGGGCAAGGTGGAAGTGAGGAACGGCAACCTCGTCGTCAACGGGCACGAGATAAGATGGATTACGGAGACGGACCCGCTCAAGCTCCCCTGGAAGGAGCTGAGCATAGACGTCGTGCTTGAGAGCACCGGCACGTTCCGCTCCCGTGCAGACAGCGAGAAGCACCTCAAGGCAGGCGCCAAGCACGTGATCATCTCAGCCCCGGCCAAGGACGCCAAGGACATCGACGCCACCATAGTCCCAGGAGTCAACGACCACATCGCGACCAAGAGCATGACCGTATTCTCGCTCGCCTCGTGCACCACGAACTGCCTCGCGCCCATACTCAAGACAATCGACGCGAAATTCGGCATCGAATGCGGATTCCTGAGCACGGTGCACGCGTATACCAACGACCAGAACCTCGTCGACGGCACCCACTCGGACTACCGGCGCGCAAGGGCGGCCGCCATAAACATAATACCGACAAGCACAGGCGCGGCCAAGGCCATAGGCGACGTGATACCGTCGCTCGCAGGCCTGATGGACGGCCTTGCCTTCCGCGTGCCAGTGGCGGACGGTTCAATGAACGATATGACGCTCCTTTTGAAGAAAGAAGCCAAGGCAGAGGAGATAAACGCCGAGCTGAAGCGTGCCTCCAACGAGGAACTGAAGGGCATCATGGGCTACACAGAGGAGCCGCTGGTCTCCAGCGACATAATCGGCACGACAACGTCCTCGGTTGTGGACTCGAAACTGACGAACTCGCGCGGCAGGCTGGTGAAGGTCTGCGCCTGGTACGACAACGAGTTCGGCTATTCCAACCGCCTCGTCGATTTCGTGAAGCGGCTGGCTAAACTGTAACCTTTATAAAGTTCAAAAGCGGTAATACTGCATAGTGGTTTTATATGGTCAGTTCAACATTTGCAGTGCGGAAGCATTCCACAACCCTCACCGTCGGGACCGTCCCGGCGCACAGGATTTGGACGAAGCACCACCACACGGGCACGCAGCGCATTGATGCGGAAAAGATGCTGGCAACCGGCAATGCCGGCCAGCGGAAGATGGCAGCCACGCTCCTAGGAAACCTGAAATCCAGCTCGTCATACGAACCGCTGCTCTGCGCATTGCAGAGGAAAAACGACGACAGGGGCACCAAGCTCGCGATACTACAGGCCCTGCACAATGTAGGGGAGAGATACGGCTATATGGTCGAGTTCTCCAAGGGGCTTGCAGTGCTGGAGCAGTTCATCAAGTCCAACCTGAAGGACATACGGCTGGTGCAGATGGCCTGCCAGGCCCTGCAATGGGCAGGCACAACCGACGAAATCACCGAAGCGACCGAAAGGATAACTGCCGCTGCAGGCACCAGGTACCCACAAGCAGCTTCGGCTGCCACAAGCCTGTACGTGGACATGATCAACTCCCACTGATATCATTCAGGATTGCCGCCGCAGCCACTTATTATCGCGTAAATCCTGTCTTTCAGGCCGTGGACTTTGTCCACGGCCTTGAAGAAGTCTGTGACTATGTTCTCGTTGAAGTGCACGTTCATCTCAATGAGCGCTATCCCCCTCGCCTGCGCGAATGTCTTCGGCATGCCTTTCTGGTACAGCCTTTTCGAGGTCATGGCATCAAGCGCATCGCAGAATGCGGCTATCCTCGCCCCGATGCATATGTCGGCCCCTGCCTTCTGCCGCGGGTAGCCCTTGCCGCAGAACTTCTCCTGGTGGCTGAGGGCGATGTCGGCTATCCTGCCCATCTGCGCCCTGATGAGGCTTCTGGGCGGGGCGTGCAGCCGTGCTGCGCCAGTCAGTATGTCCCTGCCGTAGACCGTGTGCTTCTCTATGTATTTCCCTTCCACAAGGTTCGGCCTCCCTTCCTTGCGGAGGATTCCGCCTGGCACCCCTGCCTTGCCTGTGTCGTGCAACAGGGTCCCAAGCATTATCTCTGCCTTTTCAGCGGCTCCCACCCCGCGGTAGTCCAGCAGCATCTCGGCGTACTGCATGCTGCGGTAGTTGTGCCCGTAATACGTGTAGCAGGTCCTTTCCCCGATGTCCATGAACGGCATGATGGTGTCTGCCATGCTGTTCGTTATCGTCCTGTCCCAGCCAAGCACCCCTGCCAGGCCGCAGAACTGCAGGTACATCTCCTCAAGGACCGGGATGCGGTTCTTCATCATCTTGTGGGCCAGCCCGTTATTTTCGTACTTGAGCCAGGTATCATCAGTCATGTTGCCCATTATGCGTTTCTTGGCAGTGGCCCCCAGGCCGAGCAGCTCCATGCTGTTTTTCACGAGGCTTGCCTCGAACTGGTTGAACAGCCAGCTCGTCTCTACAAGCAGCCTGCTGCCGCTTTTCAGCGCTATGGCCGCCGACTTTTCGCGGCCGCGGCAATCCGCCCCATCATGCTTATGCAAGCGTTTCTGCATCATAGTCACATCATTCCTGGTGTTTGGTAATAAATATACTTTTGTGTCGTAGGATATAAAAGGGTTGGGATTCGTACGCTTCGATAACAGGGGAACGAAAAGCTTTTATAAATCCGCTTTCAATAAGCTGACGATGGCAATCGGATTAGAAGTGCTGGCCTCCAACATAGCGGGTTTCCTTTCGACAATAGCCCCGGTCATAGCGATCATACTCATCATACTGGGCGGCATACTCTATGGCGTGGCCCAGACCCAGCCCCCTGACACGAGGGGCAAATGGCAGACCGCTGCCATAAGCATGATCATAGGCGGCATAATAGTCGGGGCCATAACCGCCGCAGCGGCAGGCATAGAATCAGTCTCCGAAACCCTCCTTAAGAACGGATGATGGCGTGGCGAGTTTTTAGTTCTGCCCAGCGCGAGCCAGGTATAACCGCCCGTTTTGGAGCGCCTTTTACTAAAAGGCGCTGCGGAAATGAACCCCCCAAACCTATTTAAAGAGCCAAACCCATAAGTCAAACATATACATAGTATATACATATGTTGTATAGGTATATACTCATGGGTGAAAAAATGAAAGAATCGGAAATCAAGCTGGAAGAAGAGGGTTTTGAGGAAGTGCCTTCCTCAGACAAGGCTGCAGCCCCAAGCCAGGGCTCCAACAGGCCCGACCTGCGCGTGGTTCAGGCAGACCGCGACAAGTCAGGCAACGTGGTCTACAAGAACGTGGGGGGCATGTGGAAGAACGTTTCCAAGAACGGCAATGACTTCTACACGCTGAAAATCGGCGAGCTGAAACTCTTGGTATTCCCCAATGAACGGAAGTGAGCGGCTGGCTGCCGATGCGTGCCGGCCAGGGGCCTGCGCCTGCATCGGCGTTCCGAGCGGCTTTGGAAGGAAAGAAAACAGGAGAAAATGAAGTGAAAAAGGCGATACATATGGCAGAAGACAAGGACAAGAAGAAAAAATACTACAAGGACCTGGAGGACCTCCCGGGCGTGGGCGAAGTCACTGCGGAGAAGCTGAGGACGGCAGGGTTCAGCGAATTCTCGGCGATCGCAGCTGCGCTGCCGCACGAGCTCGCTGAAATCGCAGGCATGAGCGTCGAATCGGCCAAGAAGGCCATCGAGGCGTCCAAGAGCATGGTGGAGATAGGCTTCGAAACGGCGGATACCGTGTTCGAGAGGCGCAAGAGCATAACCAGGATAAAGACCGGCTCCACGGCGCTCGACGAGCTGCTTGGCGGCGGCATCGAGACCATGGCGATAACAGAGATGTACGGGAAGTTCTCATCCGGAAAATCGCAGCTGGGATTCCAGCTCGTCGTCAACGTGCAGAAGCCGGTCGAGCAGGGCGGCCTCGGCGGCGGGGTGCTTTTCGTCGATACCGAGGCCACGTTCAGGCCGGAGCGCATCGTGCAGCTTGCAGAGGCGCAGGGCATGGACGCCACGGCGGTGCTCAAGAACATACTAGTAGCGCGCGCGGAGAACAGCGACCACCAGATAATCCTGGTGGAGAAGGCGGACGAGGTGATCGAGAAGAGCAACATAAAGCTCATCGTCATCGACTCGCTGACCTCGCATTTCAGGGCCGACTATCTCGGCAGGGCGTCGCTGGGCGAGAGGCAGCAGAAGCTGAACAAGCACGTGCACATGCTGCAGAAGCTCGCCGAGAAGCACAACCTGGCGGTCTACGTGACCAACCAGGTGATGGACAACCCGGGCATACTCTTCGGGGACCCGACAACCCCGATCGGCGGCCACGTGCTCGCGCACATGTCGACCTACAGGCTCTACGTAAGGAAGAGCAAGGACGACAAGCGCATCGCACGGCTGGTCGATTCGCCGAACATGCCCGAGGGCGAGGCGGTGTTCAAGGTCACGCCCAAGGGGATCGGCGACTAGAAAAAGCTATTTTCCTTTTTTTATTCGAGCATCTTCGTCTTTGTTTTCCACTGCTCGATGGCCTCGCTGAACTTTTCCTTGTTCACGAACAGGAAACAGTCCCTGGTCCTGCCCCTCATGTAGACCATGGCTATCGTAATCCCTATGACCAGCATGCTGACCGGCTCCTTCTGGCCGGTGTTCTTGGCGAGCGAGTTTATGTAGGTCCTGAGCTTGAGCGCAAGCGCGCTCCTCACTGTCGCGCCGCCGGTGTCTGCGAATTCCACGTGCTCTATCTTGTCCTCCTTGAGCACTATGGCGCCCCTTATCATCTTGTGCTCGAGCAGCTCATGGACGACGTGCTCGGCGGTTATCTTCCTCCGTTTTATGGCGTCGTGCTCCATTATGATGCCCTCTGCGGCGTGCTCCTTCACGTACCTGCCAAGCGCCCAGGTGCGCAGCGACACCGGTATGGACGAGATCGCGGAGGGGTATACCTCTTCCTGCTCGTTCAGCACCTTCGTTATCTCCTCGCTCCACTTCTGCCAGTTCTCTTCAGCGAGCTTGCTCTTGTCCGCCAGGCTCTTTATGGCGTTGTCCACGCGCTCGGTGTATTCGTCTATGAGCGTCTTGTTAGGCACGGTCATGTTCTTGGCTAGCGCATCCACCTTCTCCGGCGTGATGCTCGCCAGCGTGTCGTATTCGTGGCTCACATCCAGGTTCTCCTGCCTGCGCTGGTCTATGAGCGCCTCCAGCTCCTTGAGCTTTTCCTTGAGCCTGGCGGCTTCAGAAAGGAACGCGTCCTTCTCGTGGCGTATCACCATGCCGTAAGCGGCCTCGAGCATCAGTATCTTCACCATGTTCTCTATGGCCAGGTAGGCCAGCAGGACCCCTATCAGTATGAACGCGAGGCCGACCATGCCCGTGCCGTTGGTGACCAGGAAATCGAAGGACTCCACCAGGGTGGGCGTGGCAGCCGGCTGCGCAGCCACTGCCAGGCAGACGTATGCGCCTGCGGCCAGCGCGATGGCTGCCAGCGCAGAATCCGTTTTCCACGTCACGCTTGTCTTGCCGAACGCCTTCCTAAACGCCGGCGTGAGCGCCCTTTCAGCGATTACCGCCATTATGAGCAGGAGCGCGTTGTAGGCGAGCATCAGCACTGCCACGGTGATGCCCAGCGCAAGCCCGAGCGCTATGTAGTAATTCTTCAGCAGGCCGTTGAGAAGCATGAAAAGGCGCTCTGTGGGCGACAGCACCGACAGGTTTATCTGCTTCACCGTGAGCGTCGGCACCCTGAAGGAGGCGAGCACCATCTCAGGAGGCGCGGTGGACGTGAAGCTGTAGGCGAACAGGTAGCCTTCCTTGGATGCCTCGGCGGAGTTCCACACTATGGAGACGTCGGAGCCGCTCTCCACCGCGGCTATGCTCTGTATCGAGGATATGTATTCGGATTTCTGGACCGCTGACTTGGGCAGCCGGTCAGTGAAGCCGATGCCGCTGACCTCCACCCCTATGGTTTCAGCCTTGGACTGCACGGGCTTGGCCGACAGCAGCACGGTGTACCTGTAGCTGACCGGCGCGCTCTCATAGATCCCAATCTTTCCGGCAGCGTCCAGCAGCGACGATATGCCGAAATCGGAATGCGAGCATAGGTTGACATCGGGATGGGCGTAGAGCGGATTGGCGTTTATCTGCGCTATCTTGGCGACGATGCCGCGGGTCTTGGCCAGGTAGGCGTCCTTCTCCTCGGGCGTCGCGCTGTCAAGCGTGACCACCATGCGCCGCGCGTCGATGAGCAGGTTGCGCATGTCTATCAGGTCCTGCGTGTATGACATTATCGAGCCGGCCAGCACCTCGTCGTAAACAGCCGCTATCCTCTTGCATTTGACAGAGGCGCCCGAGCAGTGCCCGGCGCAGGTCTGCACGTCGGTGCATATGACCGTCCCCAACCCGGTGCCCATGCCGACCTGGGCTGAGCATTGGCCTTCCGCCTGGGTCCTGGCGTCTGAGAAGTCCTTGAGGCTCTCGTCGGCAAGAAGCGCGTCCGTGATCGTCATGTTCGGCCGGAGGGCGGTGTATTCGCCTGCGGTCTCGGCGGCCACCGTGACTGTCCTCTGGAGCGTCATGCCGCTGGCATTTCCTGTCGCAGGCGCGAAGACGTATACCGCGTAATCTGCGATGCCGTCCCCGTCCAGGTCCACCGGCTGGGTGGTGGACAGGCGCTCAGCCTTGTCGCTCGGGAAGGAATTCTGCTCCAGGCAGCCGAAGCCCAGAAGAAATACTGAGAGCAGCAGCATTGTCGCCAGTCGCATGTGTCTCATTCCATCGCCTTCTTTTAAAACCTTGTTGGAAACGTTGTAATATGCAGAAAATCCTCCGGCAGGTTCTCCCGATGATACGGCCCTCGCGCCTGGAGATGAAGGAGGAAGCGGCATTCACGAAATCCCTGCTGGCGCACATACAGGCCAGCGCACCGGCCGGCTCCGAGGCAGTGCTCACCGGCTCCATGGCCAAGCGGACGTTCCTGCGCGAGAAGCGCGACGTGGACGTGTTCGTGCTTTTCAGGCGCTCGGTGCCAAGGGACCGGCTGGAGCCGCTGATCAAGGGCATAATGGGGAAGGCGTTCCCGGGCAGGGCATACCAGCTCAGCTATGCGGAGCACCCGTACGCCCGCTTCAGGCTGGAGGGCCGCCGCATCGACCTCGTCCCTGCATACCGGATAGCCGATGCGTCCGAGCGCGTGAGCGCGGTTGACCGCTCGGTCCTGCACACCTCGTTCGTGCTGAAGAAGCTCAGGGACGTGGACAGCGTCCTCCTGCTCAAGTCCTTCCTGCAGGCCAACTCGCTCTACGGCGCAGAGATAAAGATCCAGGGCTTCTCCGGCTACCTGTGCGAACTGCTCGTCATACGCTACGGCAGCTTCATGAACCTGCTGCGCGCGGCTTCGAAGTGGAAGCCGCCTGTCTTCATAGACATAAAAGGATACCACAAGGGCAAGGCGATCCGCGAGGCGCAGCTGCGCCTGGGGCGTTTCGTGGTCATAGACCCGACGGACGCCAACCGCAACGTCGCCGCTGCAGTATCGCCGGAAAACCTGTCCAGCTTCGTGCGCCTGTGCAAAAGCTTCCTGAAAAAGCCGTCCGCGCAGTTCTTCCTCAGGAAGCCCGAGAGCTTCGAGGACAAGGTCGCGCGTGCGGCCAAAGGCGCAAAGCTCATCATGGTTACGTTGCCGCGGCCGGATGTTGTCGACGACGTGCTCTGGGGCCAGCTCCACCGCATGGCAGGCCAGCTTGAGCTCCATCTCTCGGGATTCGGGCCGAAGGCCATCCTAGCTGACGACGGCCAGCACATCGTGCGCCTGGCTCTGGTCCTGGGGACGGACCTGCTTCCGCCCACCATGGAAATCGAAGGCCCGCCGCTCAGCATGAAGCCGCACGTCAAGAGGTTCAGGGAAAGCCACCGCGGCGCAAGGTTCGCCATCAGGAAGAAAAAGATCTTCGCCATCGTGAAGCGGCCTTCAGGCCGCGCCGAGGCGGCAGTCCGCGAGTTCTTCAGGAAATTCAGCAGGACGAAATCCCACCTCGCCTGCGGCGAGGAACTAGTCGTCGTCGAAAAAGGCAAAAA
Source organism: Candidatus Iainarchaeum sp. (assembly GCA_028714535.1). Lineage (GTDB taxonomy): Archaea > Micrarchaeota > Micrarchaeia > Anstonellales > Bilamarchaeaceae > Bilamarchaeum. The sequence continues at coordinate 10,898 of JAQTME010000007.1, forward strand.
ACAACCCAAAACCAGCTCTAAATAGATTTCCCCACAAAAACGAACCCTTTTTAAATATTTACTATAACATTACCTGTGTTATAAAATCTTTAGGGGTGGGAACTTGAAAAGTCTACAACAGAAGAATCTTGTCGGAAGGAACGGTACTGCGCAGCCATTGTTCGCTGCTTTGAAATACGGCGTTGTTGCAGCTGGCATCGTGGCTGGTGCTGCATTGATGACCCAGTGCGGCTCCTCGAAAGTCACTGGCGTCGATACCATCACTCCGCCTGACACTACCAATACAATCCGTATCCGGGACACGGTTCCTGCGAGTCTTTTCCCCCGCCTGAACTCCGGCATCCCTATGGACTGTGGCCAGACTATTAAAAGCTGCATCACGCCAAACAGCATAAAGCTTTTCGGCAACATCCCGATCATGCTTGACACTGTTGATGGTGCCAGGAACGTCGCAATCGTCGGGTTCGACCGTGTGGTCTACAAGAGGCTCAACATCGCGACCCACGACAGCATGAATGTAGACATCGGCCTCGACAGCGTCCGCATCCGCGTGGACACGCTCGCTGACAGCACAAACAGCATCTACATGGACATAGCTGTCCACAAGTTTTGCCCCCTGCCGGAAAACTGCAAGCCGATTGGTCCGTCTTTGGACTGCGGCGGTTCGGTGTCTAAGCAGAAGTTCATGCTTCTCGATACATCGAACATCGGCCAGTTCCCATTGGCAGTGACCCAGATACTCGGGCGCGATCCTGGGCAGGCGCTTGCAAAGGTAGCCAACAACCCATCATTCCAGGTTCGGCTCACGTTCCTCAGGAACGACTGCGCCCCGGCGAAGACTGTGTTTATCAATGCGACAAAAACCGACACTATTAGCATAGGCATCCAGTCACTCATAGTGACGGCGGACACAATCGTAGCTGTCCACAACGGGACGCCGCACGATAGTTCATACGCGGTACTCTCCTTCAAGAGCGGCTGCAGGCAGTAACTTCCTTTCTTTTTAATTTTATCTCATTTTTCTATAGCATGACGCGCTCGCCCGGCAATGGCGCGACCGCGTCATACCCCTTCTCCTTCAGCTCCTGAGCGAACTCCTCTGGCTTGTCGCCGTGGATCAGCACGATTTTCTGCGGGTTGGCCTGCCTTATGAATTCCAGCAGGTCGCTCCTCCCGGCATGGGCGGACAGGTCTATGTAGTCTATGGGCAGGTCGACGCTCAGGTCCTGGCCGTCCTTGGTGATGTACCCCTTGTTCTGCAGCTTCCAGCCGTTCGTGCCTTCCACGCAGAAGCCGGTGAATACGAGCTTCGACCTGCTGTTCAGGTTGAACAGATAGTTCAGCACAGGCCCGCCGTTCATCATGCCCGCGGTGGATATTATCACGGACGGCTTTCTGGTGGCCGCACGCTTGTCAGGTATGCCCTGCACCATGAACACGCTGCGCGCCTGCTTCCTGAACCTGTCCGCATCGCGTATGTATCTCGGGTGCTTCAGGTAGACGTTGGTCAGGTCCCTGCCCATGCCGTCCACGTACACTGGCACGTCCTTGTCATAGCTCCTTATGAGCGCGATGAGCTCCTGGGTCCTGCCGAGCGCGAAGGACGGCATCAGGACGTTGCCCCCGTCCTGCAGCGTCCGGTGTATCTCCTTCATCAGCTGGGCCTCGGCCTCCTTCCTTGGCGGGTGCTCCTTTTTCGCATAGGTGCTCTCCATCACGAGCACGTCCACGTCCTTCTGGAACTTGGCGCCCTTGTGCATGTGCGTGTCCTCGCACTTGAAATCCCCGCTGTAGAGCAGGACCTTGTCCCTGTGCTCTATCTCCACCATGGCAGAGCCCGATATATGGCCCGCGTCAAGCAGCCGCACCTTCGTATCGCCTGTGTGCATGACCTGGTTGTAAAGCATCGGCGACCAGTATTTCAGCGCCTTCTTGTACTGCGACAGCGTGTAGGGTATCGCAGGGCCCATGATTTTCATGGAGTCCTCCCAGAGAAGCTCGCATATGTCCCTGGTCGGCGGCGTGGAATACCACCTTATATTGTCCTTGCGGTAAAGCATGGGCACGCAGCCGCTGTGGTCCAGGTGCGCGTGAGACAAGACCTCGAAATCCGGCTTCACCGGGGTTTCAAGAGGCACTTTCGCCTTGCCGCTCTCGTCGAAAATCTTTATCCCGTAGTCCAGCATCACGTTCTTGTCCGTGTGGACCAGGAAGGCGCTCCTGCCGACCTCGCGCGACGCGCCCAGGCATTCGATGAACATCTCCATGCATTTGGATAGCACAGAATATTTTTATACTACCCCCTCCTATCTCCCATTGCCAGTTGTAATCTCAGTCGTGGACCCCATGCCCTCTGCAGCCATACTTGATTTCGGATGGGTACTGTTGTTTGCAGCCTTGGCAGTCATAATCTCTGCGAGGCTGAAGGTCCCGCAGGTCGCAAGCCTGCTCATCGCAGGCATGCTCATAGGGCCGAACGCCCTGCGCCTCGTGGACCTGCCCACCATAGGGACCTTCGCCGACATAGGAGCAGTGCTGCTGCTTTTCATGATAGGCATCCAGTTCAGCGTCGCCAAGCTGCTGGCGGCCGGCATCCGGCCCGTGCTGGCAAGCTTCCTCATCCTGCTCATAACATTCATCGTGATGCATGAGGCAGCTGTGCTCCTCGGGTTCGACTTCATCGCAGCGCTCTACGTGGCAGCCATATTCTCCATGACCAGCACCGCCATAATGATGAAGATATTGGAGCAGAAAAAGCTGGTCGAGCGGCAGGAGGTGCCCATGCTCGTCACGATACTCATCATAGAGGACGTTGTCGCTGTCTTCCTGCTCACGTTCTTCTCCAGCCTGCGCACCGGCGGCTATGCTGCAGGCAACGTATTCGGCGCCATCCTGCTGTCACTCGGCATCCTGGCATTCAGCTACGTGGTGCTGCTGCAGGCCACGCGCAGGGTGTCAGCCGCCATCATGCGGTACCAGTCTGATGATGCGCTCATACTGTTCTCATTCACGCTTGGCATAGGCATGAGCGTGCTCGCCTCCATGCTCGGCCTGACCCCCGCAATCGGCGCGTTCCTGGCCGGCAGCATAATCGCAGGCCTGCCGAACGGGCGCGATTTCGAGCGCGCGGTCCGCCCCTTCAGCAGCCTGTTCCCCCCGTTCTTCTTCCTTTCCATCGGCATGCTCATAGACCCGGCCGCCCTCATCGCATCCGCGCCTCTCACCGCGGCCCTGATAGGCATGTTCCTCGTCATCGTCTTCCTGGCCACCTCATTCGCGTTCTTCCTGATAAGCTCCAGCGGCCGCTCGGCGATTTTCGTCGGCCTGGCCATGCTCCCGCTCGGCGAGTTCTCACTGCTGATAGCCAAGGAGAGCATCGGCGTCGTCCAGGAGGACCTCGTGGGCATAGCGTCAGTCGGCGTGCTGCTCACATCGATAATCTGCTCCTTCGCGCTCAACCGCAGCGACAGCCTCTACCTGGGCATGAAGCGGACCCTCCCGCCAGGCTTCCTGGACACCATGCGCGACTCGTCCGGATACTTCAGGAACGTGATAAGCGCCTTCGAGCCGCACGGCTATTTCCACAAGCTCTTCATGCACGAGCTGAAGAAGGTCGAATTCGACCTCTTATACATGCTCGGCGCAGCGCTGTTCTTCTGGTTCGGCAGGCCCTACCTGCAGTTCCAGCTTGCCGCCGCCGGCTATGCCATCCGGGCCGACATGGCCCTGCTGGCGTTCCTCGTGCTGCTCCAGCTCATACCTGCCTACCGCCTGCTTCTCTCGCTAAAGCGGCTTTTCGACGCGCTTTCCACGATCTTTTCCCGCACCACGCCGCAGGCCAACAAGGGCGTCCTCATCCGCAACGTGCTGATATCCGCGCTGTTCCTCATACTTTTCGCGAACACGCCGCTTTTCGTCGGCATGCTGCTGCTGCCCCCGGCATTCAACTGGCTTTCGCTGGTCTTCGGCGCGTTCTCGGTGTTCTTCCTCTGGAGCGCCATACGGGCGGCATCGTTCTGGTTCTTCCTGAGCGAACGCACGCCAATGAACCTCCTCCGCAGCAAGGTGCTCACGTCCAAGGACGACCTGATAGTCGTGGCAGAGGGCTCGGCGAAGAAGGCGCAGAAAAAGCGCAAGGCGATCTTCCTGCGTTAGGCATTTTAAATTCAAGCTCCGAATCACAGCCATGTACGGGCAATTCTTCCGCAACGCATTCACGCCCCGGCAGCAGGGTATCGTGCGCAGCGCCACTTTTGCCATAATCGGGCTGGGCGGCACCGGCGGCTTCATACTTGAGAACCTCCTGCGGATGGGCGCCGAGCGCTTCATCATCTTCGACCATGACCGCTTCGAACTCACGAATTTCAACAGGCAGCTGCTGGCCACCATCGCCTCCATCGACGAGCCGAAGGCGGATGCGGCGCTCGCGCGCGCGAAGGACATAAACCCCTCTGTGAAAATGGACATGCGCGGCGAGTTCAATGCGCATTCATCCTTCGCAGGCATGGACCTGCTCCTCGACGGCTCGGACAACCTGAAGACAAAGCTCGCGGCGGCAAAACTCGCGGAAGGGAAAAAAATCCCGTATGTGCTCTGCTCCGCCTCCGGGACGCGCGGGATTGTGAGCGTTTTCAGGAATTACAGCTTCAGGAAGGCGTTCCAGGTCTCCGGAGAGGGCAAAGGCCGACAGTCCAGCAGGATATTGTGCCCTGCGGCTGCGCTTGCAGGGACGCTCGCAGCGTCGCAGGCCGTCAACTGCCTCATCGGCAAGCCCTTCGTCAGGGCGCCCGACGCGCTTTTCTTCGACATTTTCAGCAAAAGGCTGTTCTGGAGGGCGAGGCTCGGATGACAGGGGAAAAATATTACGTCGTCACTCCCTGTGCCAGCGCGAACGCCTACGAGATCGTGCTGAAGGAAAAAAGGCTCGACCTGAAAAAAGCGGAGAAGGCGTTCGCATCGCTCGGCTCGGTGGGAGCCGCGACGCCCATCGTGCTAATCGCTAAAATAGGCCCTTATTCGCTCAGCGTATACGCCAGCGGAAGGATGATGGTGAAGGGCGAAAAAAGGCTGAAAAGCAAAGACGTAAATGAACTTGCAGGCAAGATAATGCCAGCGCTGGAAAGGGCCGGCGCCATAGCATGACGGGATGCTGTATGAAGATAGATTTCCACGTGCACACCGGGCATTCGCCCGATTCGCTCATCCGCGTCGCAGACCTGATGAGGAAATCAAAGGCCCTCGGTGTAATCCCGGTCCTGGCAGACCACTACTCCATAGGCGCGCATGCAGAGGCGCGGAAGCTCGGCATGCGTTTCATCCCGGGCGAGGAGATACTGACGGACAAGGGCGACCTCATAGGCCTTTACGTCAGCGACCTCATACCGAAGAATACCCCGTTTATGGAGGCCATGGACCGCATCCACGAGCAGGGCGGGCTCGCCTGCCTGCCGCACATGTTCGACTACCGCCGCCCATCCAGCCATGCAACCGAGGAGGAGGCCGCGAAGGCAGACATAATCGAGGTGTTCAACGCCCGCTGCCTCGGCCAATCGCTCAACGACAGGGCGGCCGAGTTCGCCGCGAAGCACGGCAAGCCTGGCGCAGTTGGAAGCGACAGCCATTTCCTGTTCGAGTTCGGCACGACCTACGCCGAGATGCCGGAGTTCGACATCGAGAACCCCTGGCTGCTGCTGCGTTCGCTCCCCCAGGCGAAGCTCGTGAAAAAGAGCGCGCCGTTCTACGTGCGCGGCACGACCAGCATGATTTTCGCCGCCAAGAGGCTCCTACGAAGGGTTTAGAATTTTGCCTTCCAACAGGTTTCCATGGACATCGGCCAGAACGTCCGCAGGATAAAGGACAACCTCCTCCTCATCCCGGAAGCGCGCTTCGACGAGCTGACAAAAGACACCGGTTATACCGACTCTTTCATTTACCTGGTCGCGTGCTTTGTCCTTTCCGTACCCATAGACCTGCTCGTGAGCCTCGTGCAGGGCGCCTTTCTGGCCACCCTGACTTCTCTGCCCGTGACTTTAATCCTGTTCGTAATCTTCATCTATGCCTTCTATGGCATAGAATTCCTCGCGCTCCGGCTTCTCGGAGGCCAGGCGTCATTCCTCCAGTCCATGCAGATATTCATATACGGAAGCACCGGCTACCTCATCTTCAGCAGCATCCCATGCATCGGATTCCTGTTGGGCCTGGCGGCGCTTTCCAACGTAGTGTTAGGCTCCGCCAGGATACACAAAATCTCCCTGGCAAGGGCGATAATCGCCCTGGTGCTGCTTCCACTGGTTATTATCGGTATCCTCGCCGTGGCAATCGCAATCCTCGATTCATACTTCACGTTCTCGCAACCGCTTCTCCAGGCCCACTAGCAAAACCTATTTAATCCTGCGACAGCAATTCATTCCGATGGCGGAAGAATTCGCAGGCATGGGCATCGCGATAATCATCGTCACTGCCTCCATAGTGCTGGCCGGGATCCTTTTCGGTGTAGGCCGCGCATTCGGGTACAAGAACATCGAGTACTTCGGCATAGAGGAACTGCTGCAGTCGCTCATAAACGCGGCCATAATCGGCTCGTTCGCGGCTGTCACCGGCGTGGTGGCAAGCGTCAGCTCATCAATAGTGACCCCCGGATGCTCGGATGGCAACGTCATAGAGCAGCTCATATGCATGCTGACCATGGTGAACACCAATCTCTTCGCGCTCTTCCAGTCCCTGCTCCAGATGCTCGGCATCCTGGGCTACTACCAGGGGCTCGCGTTCGACTTCGGCGCGTTCTCCGTTTCCCCGTTCGGCAACCTCTCGTCCGTGTCAAGCGTCCTCTCGGCGCAGCTGCTCTCGCTCAACCTGGTCATGATCCTCGTTGGCCTGAACACGCAGATAGCGGTGTTCATCAAGCAGAACGCGCTCTCCCTGCTGTTCCCGGTCGGCCTTGTGCTGCGCTCGCTCTTCGCCACCCGCAAGGTGGGCGGCTTCCTCATCGCGCTCGCGGTCGGCCTCTACATCTTCTACCCGACGTTCGTGCTCGTGTTCCCCAGCCCTGAGAGCGACATAGCAAATTCCACGAACCTTATGGCCGCGTTCAACAACAACAGCTTCTACGCCCCGGTGCCGGTCGTGGACCTGAACAGCAACTACGCGCTCGCAGGCAAGCTCGACGTCATGAGCGGCAGGTGCGCGTTGCCGAACCTCACCAACATCAGCGGCAACACAACCCCCCTGAACATGAGCAACGCAACCGCGTCGGCGTGCCAGAACTTCACCAACCAGACCGGCGCATCGGCCGATTTCAGCGGCGATATCACGGTCGTCACCGGCAGCACGACGAATTCTCTGGCCAAGTCCCTGCTTTATACGGTAGTCGCCCCGCTGTTCTCGCTGCTCATAACCGCCGTGTTCGTCAGGGAGCTCGGCTCGATGCTCGGAAGCGAGATAGGCCTGCGGACCATCGCTTCGGTCTAAGGTTTTTAAAGAAGCGATATGAAGTGGTATCCATGATAATGAACCGCGCAATAACCATCGCATCGCTCGCCGGCGGGGTGCTGGCCATCGTGATATCGCTCGTCTATGCCAACCCGCTCCTGCCCATCATCGCGGCCTTCCTGTTCACCGCATCCATCGCATTCTGGAAATACGGATATCTCTTCATACCTGTGCTGACCAAGGCCACCAACATCGTCGAGGTGCGCGGCAACTACGAGATTCCGCCCGCGCGCGACTGCATCGTCAGGAAGATGGGCGGCGGCTACTACGCCTCCAAGTTCCTTGAGATACGCTTCTACGAGAGCTCGATGGACAAGGACAACGAGGAGAAGAAGCTGATGTTCGAATCCTTCGAAAAGGCGATATCGTCGCTGAAATACGTGGTCAAGATATCGCTCATGATAAGCGCCATAGACCTGTCCAACCACATCGACGAGATAAAGACCAAGCGCAGCTCCATAGAGACGAAAAAATCGAAATCAGTCAGGCTGGCAGCGGACGAGTCCATGAGGGTGGATCGTGAGCTGGCCTACTGGAACAGGCTGCTGGAAAGGATAACCCAAGGCGAACGGCCCGTGGAGATACTGGCATTCGCGACAACCACGTCGTTCGGCCTGACCAGGGACGAGGCGCTGAGCAGGGTCTCCAGGCAGGCCAAGGAGCTGAAGACGATCCTGTCGAGCTCGCTGGGCTGCGACATACGGGAGCTGAACGACCTCGAGATGATAAAATGCTTCGAATGGGAGCAGTTCACGCCGACGCTGCAGGATGACATGCGCGATGAAGTATTCTAGAACTATCTTAGAATAGAGGCAGGTTTTTATACTAGTTTTGAGCGTTATATAGAGGAGAGGGTGGATATGAAAAGGCTTGATTTCAGGCATGTAACGAAGCCCGAAAGCCCCAGTGAAACCCTTAAAAGGCCGTTCTTCAAGCTCCCTGACGCCAAAGTCCTTCTCAGCCTGGGGCTTGCCCTCGGCTTGAGCGGCCCAATGGTCTTCCCAAAGCTGGTCCGCGCCCAGGATACGGCAACCAAGGTCGTTACAACCAATAAGAAGCAACTGCCTCCTGAATTGGCAAAGCTGCCGACAGTTACCCTCGAAGAAATGAGAAAACTGGGCAAGCAAACTAATAGCGACTGGTTCCCGGTTCCTTTACCACCTGACAACCCCACCTACGTTGGCTGGGTTGCTAGTACAGATGTGTCTTATTCCGACGGGAGCAAAGGCATCCGGGTAGATGTCGAGATTGATACGACCAATTTCAAAAGCGACTCGCCCAAAAAATGGGCTGGGGTCATTGTAGATGGCAAACTAATCAACGCCATCAACTTGGCGCCTCTTGACACGCTTTACAAAAAAGCAACTGGAAACGAAATCAAATACATAAAATTGGTTGCCGATAAGGGCACAGACGCTAGTGGACCGTGGATTAGCATCACCGTTGTCCCGGTAGATAAGCCAAATGGGGAAATATGCGGAGAAACGCCATGCCTAAACATTGTCTATCAGAAAGAGAAGGTCGGCATGGGAAAGATGCTCATTGCCGCCTTGTAAACCCTTATAAATTTTCATTGTGAGTTGGGGCGTATGTGCCCCAAGTATACTACCGAGGAAGCTCCCCCAGCTGAGGTCTTAAGTCTTGTTAGAGACTGTGTAAACAAGGCTTCCAGTCATAACTTATTCAGAGAAGCGCACCGCTCAATCGAATTGGCTGACAAGCCGAAGTATGAGCATGCATTCAACACCCTCTTTGCTCTTGAGGCGACCAGGGAGGAAAAGCACGATGCAATCAAGACCATGTACCACCTCCTGCGGGCAGCCAAACACAATGACGAAAATGCCACCACCATCCTCAACTTCATGAATGTGACTTCTGATTTTCTTGCCCACCTGCTGAAAGAAAATAAGGCAAAGGAGGCAACACGATTCGCAGCCGATGTCGGAAACAACAGGATAAACACTGCAGAAGACGTTTTTGGCAGGGCGCGGGAATTGGGCTATACGGAGTGGGCAAAACAGGAGACCGGGCGCCTTTCAGAATATACGTCATTCATCAAGAGCCTAGCCATCACGTTTGCAGCGCAGATGGCAGCACAGCAGGCGCAGCGCTTCCAGATGAGCTCCACTACTCAGCAACTCGAGGCAATTATCGACTTCGTCGATAAGATGGTCAAGAAGAAGGAAGAGGAGAAATCTGTGGGCGGCGAGGAGAAGAAAGAGGCGCCAGCCAAGCGGAAGAAGAAGGCCGAAGAGGCCGAGAAGCTCCTTGCGAGCATAGAGGGCGGGGAAACTGCCTCAGTATCGCGCTTCGCCACCCAGAAGCTCTACGACGAGGTCGGGCTGGCGCAGCTCGCCAAGGATGGCTTGAACGTCAGGGAGATTATCAAGGACGCGAAGTTCCAGGATATTTACGAGGACAACAGGAATGCGGAGCTCAGGAGCGCGCTCAAGGACCTAGTGCCGGCGAAGGCATCCCAGGTCGGTGACATCATGAAGGCAGGCAAAGGCGGCGAGAAGGTGGACCTGGGCAGGTACGACATAGCCATCCAGACCGCGCTCGTCACTGCATACCGGAAATCGCTCGAACAGTACCAGGCGAAGGGCGGCTGACAATAGTGCCTTCTCACGCCGATAACCCTGATTTTTAATCACTCCACTCCATACTACGTGCAGGTGGGGGACTATACGTGAAAAGCGCCATTTTCCTGCTTGCACTGTGCTGCATCTCATTCGCCCTTATCGACCCTCCAGTGCATGAAGTGGACGAGCACAACCGGGGGATAGCGCCCCAGGGCATCCAGCACCAGAACTTCCTCAATTACAGCGAGAAAGAGCCGACGCTTGGCGACCCGACGACCTTCTTCTACGTGGAGATACTGACGCTCACGCCTTCTGTGAACATGAGCGTGACATCCAGGCTCCACCCTGAGCTCATATGGCTGGTCACAGAAAGCCATAACTCCACGGTCACCGAAGGATATGACAACGGCTATTGTGACAAGAGAATCGTAAGGCGGCACTTTGATGAGATGAAACCGAAGAATGTCGTTGCCTTCTACACCCTTGACGGCCTGATAGAGAAGGTCGGTAACGAAACCCTGTATAACACAGCCAACAGGACTGTCGTGCTGGCTGACAACGAAACCCCGGTCGTAGGCCATTCAGAAGTGCCTTTCAAGCCCAGCTTCCTGTGCACCATGATGGCATTTTTCTCCAAATACATCCTTGGCGACATGATAGACCTCAACTGCTACGAGGAATCCCTTGCCCGTGCCTCCCCCTACGCAACCGGCGTTTACAATTTCACGGTAAGGAACCGGACCATCGTGGCTCCTCATCTCAGCGTGGCCTTGCAGGGCGAGTTCACCATGGACTACACAGAGGATGGGCTGGAAGAGCACATGGAAGATGGGGAATGCGAAACCGATACCTGGGACGGCAACGGCACCATCACGCTTGCCGCCTCTGATTTTGCCTCATACGAGGTCCAGAACGACTACATGACGATAATCCCATACCTGCCAGGGGCGTTCAGCCTCAGCGGCAACACTTCAGAAGACGTCCTGTATCATGCCAGCCTGCTGTCCACGTCGAGCCTTTACAAGTATTATTCGAAGATGGACGGCAAGACCGCAGGCGCATATTACATACACTCATTCAACGTGACCGAAGACGGCTATGGCACACAGTTCATACTGGCCAACCTCACAAACCATGCAGGGCTGCTTCCAGAAGACCCTGAAAGCCAGAACAACTACACCGGCGCGCACAGGATTCTCTACCTCATCCAGGCCAGCGGATTGAGGAGCCCGACAGAGATGAACAACCTGAGCTACAACTATTCGCGCATCTACGACATAGAAGAGGTTTTCTACAATGTTTCAAACGGCGAGCACGAAGCCCTGCTTGAGTTCTATACCTGGTTCGGAGACTACTCTGCCCCATCTGACATTCACGTGAGCTCAGGCACTGTGTTGGCTCTCCAGGCGTCTGCCATCGGCGACACTGTGGTTGTGGCATGCACGCTCATGAGCAGGAACAAGCCGGTAGCCGGCCAGCCTGTGGAGTTGCGCGTGGATGGTCAGACCCTAGTTGCCATGACGAACGCCCTTGGCGTATGCACGGCGACATTCGACACGGGTGGCGCCCAAGGCGTCGTTGGCGAATTCAAGGGCACACCTGAGCTCCTGCCGTCAAGCGCAACATATGCCCTGTTCACAAGCAAGCCCATGGCCATAGCCGCTGATTTCAGCATCGGCAATTTCGGATTATTGCTGCTCCTCGCAGGCCTGTTCGCCTTTTCATTCCTCAGCCTCGCAAGAAGCTTCAACCCTATGGGCGGCGGGGCGTTCATGGGTGACGTATTCGGCAAGTTCTTCCCGTTCGCAAAGAGGCCCGGCCAAGGCAAGAAGATGATCCGGGTGAAGAAAGGCAAGGAGCTCGCCATAAGCATGGCTGCGGCAGTCGCCACTGGCGGTGCCGGAGGCGCTGTTGCCGGCAAGACCGCTGCCAAAAAGGCCGCCGCGGAGGCGGCGAAGAAGAAGGCTGCAGAAGCCGCAAGAAAAGCCAAGGAATTAAGGGTAAGGCGCGAACTGAGCGAGAAAGGGGCTGTAGGCTCCATAAAGAAAAGGGAGAAGAAAGGCGAGGAGAAATCTAGGACTGGACGTGCATTTGGCGGGATTGGCGAGCCAGGCCGTGATAAGCGGAAGAACGATGCATGGTTGCAAAATGAGGTGTGGAACAAATGTGCGGATCCACGTCAGACTCTTTCGAAAAAGGATTTGAAGGAATTGAATGGTATGTCTCAAAGGATTGGGAAACAATCGGCGAACTGGTTAAGTGAAAATATCCCTCCAACTCTTGGACGGCATGCCTCTGTAGAGCCCCCCTCTTTTGTTGCAGGGAATTCGCATGATTTTGCAGTCACTTTTTATGCAAAATATACAGATAGTAGCGGCGGTAGCGTGAAGACTAGTTTGATACATAATATGGAAAAATCTTATCTAAAAGGTGCGACAGATCCGCATTACAGAACTGTTGGAATCAATATGGAAGTCATAAGGGATGCACACGATTTTCACAAAGCAGAAATGCAGTCGTGCTTTACATTAACCAGGGTGCACGAGGGCCTCCATCTGGAAGGAGATTTTCAATCCAATTTTAATGGAAAGGACTTGCAATGGGCATACGAAGGTATCACCGAGAAATTATCGAGGCAGATGATGGCAGATGAATTTCCTGCGTTGGTGAAACACGTAAAATGCGATTCATACGATGCTTTAGTTAAAGTTGTAGATGGATTTGAGGACCTAGTTGGAAGAGAAAAATTAATGGAAGGTTATTTCAAAAAAGATTTTCAAATCGTATATGACCGATTGTTAGAACTCAAACTAACCCCTGCGGAGGCCAACCAGTTGCTTGATGTTCTTGGGCGATGCGATGGGAATATTATAATTGGCGATCCGGAATATATCCAAGCAATTAATACACTAAATGAAGCCAAGGCAAAGGTGATTCGTCGAAAATAGGGCACAAGCTAGGTGATTGCATGAAAACGAAACTCAGAAAGGAAAATCCTGAAAAAACCAAGGATGCATACAGAAAAATATTCCGTGATTTCATTGAAAAATTCAAAAAAACAAGTACCCTGGCAGAGTATAACGCAGTATCCAAAGATTATGAGATTGCGATAAACAAAATGAACGAGAAAGATCCGAAAGTCTTTCATGAGCTATACAGTTCCCATGCGGCCGCCATGAACGCTAAATTCGCTGCGATGGGCAGATTAACCGGGACTACAGCGCCAAGAATCTGACCGGCTCGGGCTATTCACGCCGCAGCGCCACCCTCAATGTTTATATAAACCCTCGAAGATAGGGTATGGAGAGGTAAAAATGAAACTTTCCTACATGCTCTCCAAGGAGATAGCGCGCAAGATGATTCTTGTGCATCCGCCTGAGCCACGCAAGGAACTGCTCCTGTCCCAGCCTTCCGAGGGCGTCTACATAGGCAAGACGCGCTTCCTCAGGACGCCGGTCTTCTGGGACCCGTCCAAGCTCATCAACCCGCACCTGGCCATCATCGGCATAACCGGGTCGGGCAAGTCCTACACGGTCAAGACCTTCCTCACCCGCGCGTCGCTCATCTGGAACACGAACGCCATAATCCTGGACTGGGTGGGCGAGTACGAGAAATGGGTGAAGCAGGCGGGCGGGCGCGTCATAAACCTCGCCAAGGAGCGCCTGAACATACTGGACCTGGTCGGCCTCCCCAAGAGGAGCAGGATAAAGCAGATAATCTCGGCATTGGAAATCCTGGTCGACCTCAAGAGCTACCCGAACGAGCGCGACGAGATAGAGGAGGCGCTCGAAATAGTATACGACGCCGACAGGAGCAGCAAGAAGCCCGGGATGGAGGAGGTCGTGCGGGCGCTTGAAAAAAAGAAAAAGGGCGGGAAGCTCAGGCGCTCCGATGCCGTGGCCGAGATCAGGCATCTCACCAGGAGCGACGGCAAGAAGCCCACGCTCGTGGACGTCGTCAGGCAATTGGAGAAGACCGGCAAGAAGAAGGCGGCGCGCCTCCTGAAGCGCTTCACGGTCGAAGGCACGGACTTCTTCGCCGGTTCGTCTACGCTCGACATAAAGAAACTGACAAGCAGCGGCCTGGTGTGCATAGACCTGCACGGCCTGCCGTCAGAGGAGATGCGGAGCCTCGCAGGCCTCACGATACTGCAGTACATCAAGGAGCTCATGCGCGCCGAGGGCATGAAGGAGGACAACCGGGAGGTCCGCCTGTTCGTCGTGCTGGACGAAGCATGGAAGATTGCCCAGGACGAGCGCAGCGACGTCATAGCCATAGTCCGCGAGGGCAGGAAATACAACTTCTCGCTCGTCATCGCGACCCAGAACCCGACCGACATGCACAAGACAATATTCAGCAACATCGGCACCGTCTTCGTCCTGAGGCTCATCCTGAAGGAGTTCCGCGACTACGTGAGGAACTCCATAGGGTATTCGACCTTCATAGACAACGAGATATCCAGGTTCGGCGTCGGCGACGCTGCGGTGAACATGATTTTCGCAGAGCGGCAGTCAAAGGTCATGACGTTCCTAATGGACAAGATAGACGGCGAGGAGCCGCTCCTCAAATACACGATACGGGGTGGAGACATGAACATAGAGGTAGAACGCGAGCAATTCGTCCGTATGCTCTACGAGCTCGGCCTCAACGAGGGCCAGGTCAGCCTGCTCAAGGCCGAGTTCGAGAAGGGCGACGGGGTGCTGGACGGCGAGCAGCTGGTCGCGGTCCTGGAGAAGTTCGGCTATGCGAAGCCGTCGGTGATATCCTTCCTCAGGCAGCTGGGGATAGACGACAAGAACCTCATCAAGGTCTTCTCGCTGGTCAAGATGCGGAAGGCGACAAAAGGCGTTGTGAACGTCGTTCTGGATGATGGACATGACTGAAGAGAAGATTGTTGTAGCCGCGGCGCAGCAGAAACCGCTCAAGGCCCTCGCGGCGCTCCTGGGAGGGCTCGGTTTCACGAAGATATCGTATTCCAACAAGACGCTCACGGTCGAGAAGATGAAGGGCCAGGACATCAAGGGGAAGCCATATCTCGACTACCGCGTGGAGTTCAAGGCAGCGTCGGTGGAGCTGTCATACACCATACCGCCGAACAGGAGCAGGGTCGCACGGCTCCTTGAGCTGCTGCCCACGTTCCTGAACATCCTCCAGGTGGCCGAGGACTATTACACGGTGAAGCCGTCCAGCATCTACGCGCAGATAAACCTCGTCCTCGGGGAGACGTCCAAGATAATCGACCGCGATGCAGTGGAGTTCTCCACCCAGCTCACCGACACGCAGGCGCGGCACGCCGACCTGAACGCGAAATACGACGACCTGGTGCGCTCAACAGAGGCGAACACGCGCATACTGCTCGAGTGCGAGCAGAAGAAGGACGAACTCGAGAAGAAGCTGGCAAGGCTGAGCGGCATGAGCGACGACATGCTCAAGGAGGCGCTCTACGCATGGATACGGTTGCACAACGGCTTCATCGACGTGAAGGAGTTCTCCAAGGCCAACGCTGTCGCGATAATGCGCGCAGAGGAGGGTCTCAACCTGCTCATACAGGAGGGCTACATACGGAGGCGGTTCGATTGAAGAAACGGAGCGCCAAGGCCAGCCAGCCCGCAGAGAAGAAGCCAGAAGCCCCCACCAGGACCGTATTCAGCTTCGAGCTGCTCAAGACATACCCTGAGGCCCGCTTCTTCATGATAAAGAAGCCCCTCAAGGGCTCCATGAAAGATACAGTCTTCGAACTTCTTGGCAATAAGCGGTGAGGACATGAAAGTACTGCTGGTAGGCAACGGCGCACGCGAGCACATAATAGCGGAAAAGCTCGCCGCCCACGCAGAACTCTATGCGGTGATGTCCAAAAGGAACCCTGCGATAGCGCGCCTGTGCAGGGAGAGCTGGCTGTGCGACATAGAGGACGCGGCGGCCGTGGCCGCGGCCATAAGGGGCAGGGGTTTCGACCTGGGCTTCGCAAGCCCTGACGCCACGCTCGCCGCGGGGGTGAGCGACGTGATGGAGAAGGCCGGCATGAAGGTCGCGTCGCCGTCAAAGGCCGCGTCAAGGATAGAATGGGACAAGTCGTTCATGCGCTCGCTGCTCTCAAGGCACCGCATAAAAGGCCAGCCAAGGCACGAAGTGGTGAAAACCGAATCTGATGCGCTCCGCGTCATAAGGGACTATGGCACGGTGGCAGTGAAGCCGCTCGGCCTCACCGGCGGCAAGGGGGTCAGGGTCAGCGGCGACCATTTCACGAAAATAGAGGACAAGGTGGCCTATGCCAAGTCCCTCATACTGAAGGACGGCAGCGTGCTCATAGAGGAGAAGCTCGTAGGCGAGGAATTCACGCTCCAGGCGTTCTGCGACGGCTCAGCGATCGCCGCCATGCCCCCTGTGCAGGACCACAAGAGGGCGTTTGAACAGGATATCGGCCCAAATACGGGCGGCATGGGCAGCTATTCTTCAGGCGCCCTCCTCCCGTTCATGGAGGCACGCGACCTCGAGGAGGGAAAAGAAATCCTCCAGGGCGTCGTCAGGGCGATGAAGGCCGAGGGGGCGCCGTTCCGCGGCGTCCTGTACGGCCAGTTCATGGCGACCGCAGACGGGCTCAAGGTCATAGAGTTCAACGCGAGGTTCGGAGACCCTGAGGCGATGAACGTGCTTGCGCTCCTCGACGGTTCCTTGCCGGACATCCTCCTTTCCATGGCGGACGGAAAGCTCAAAGCGCCGCGCTTTTCAAGCGACTGCACGGTGGTGAAATATCTGGTGCCGCAGGGCTACCCTGACAAGCCACTGAAGGATGCTGAGATTTCGGTCGATGCAGGCGCGGCAAAATCCATCGGCGCGTCGGTCTATTACGCATCTGTTTACGAGAAGGAAGGCAGGGTCTACACCTCGTCATCCCGCGCCATCGGGGTGCTCGGAAGGGCAAAGGCGCTCGATGAGGCCGAGGCGATCGCGGAAAAGGCCTGCGGCTGCGTGAAAGGGCCGGTATGGCACCGCAGCGACATAGGCACGGCCGCCCTGGTGGGCAAGAGGATAGCGCACATGCGCTCCCTGCGAGGCAAACCATGAAAGCGAAACACCTGCTGCTGCTCATCCTGCTGCTCTCAGTGGCATTCTCAGCCTTCGGCTATTCGCGCATAACGCTCGAGAGGACCTGGCTGATACACGCCAACGATGGCGACAGCCTTGACTTCCAGGGCGCCCTTGTGCTCAATAACAGCCACCAGCGCGTCATAGCGGTCACGGCAGGTCCTGGCGTTAAGCAGGAGCTTGGCGAAGGCGGCACCCTGAAGCTGCACTACAAGGGCAAGATGAACGGCAGTTCGATGTGGATCAACGCCACGGCGATAGTCGACGTGGATTACGATACCTCGCTGCATTCAGACCCGCCGCTCCCTTCTGCGAACCGCTCGTTCACCAACCTCACCATGCCCGACGCCGCCATAGAGGCCCAGGCGCGCACGCTCGCGCAGCAGAACTCCTCGCTTGCGACCATAAGGGACCTTGTCAACTGGGTCCACTCATCGATGAAATACGACGTGAGCTACTGGGGCCAGGTCGTTCCGGCAAATGAGGTCTTCCGCGACAGGAGGGGCGTGTGCGTGGAGTACACCCACCTGCTGATATCCATGGCGCGCTCGCTCGGCTTCGACACGCGCTATGTGAGCGGCTATGTCTATTCCAACTCCTGGCAGCCGCATGCCTGGGCGGAGATATACGTCCCTGATTACGGCTGGCTCCCTGCAGACGCGACTTTCGGCCAGGTCGGCATGCTGGAAGGCACGCACCTCGCCATCGTGAAGGGCGACGACCAGGCTTCTGTTTATGACGTCCTGCTCTCGGACAACAACGCCACGCTGGAGGCACGCGATCAGGTGGTTTCCGGCTTCTTTTCCAACGACAGCAGGCAGGTGGAGGTCTCGCTCTATCCGGACAACTACACCTATGTGGTGACGGTGGACATAGCCAACAAGAGGCCTGAATACGTGTTCGGCAGCTACGAGTTCCTCGCCGACAGCGCCTACGGCCAGCAGGAAATCGGCATCCTCCTGCTCCAGCCGTATGAGACCGTCCGCCGCCAGTATCTCCTCAACAGCTCCCATTTCCAGGAAGGCTACACATATACCCTGCCTGTCTCGGCCGCCTTCAACGACGCCAGGGCTGAAAAGGCCGTCATAATCAGCAACCCGCGGCCCGCAGAGGCCGCGCAGCCGCAATGCGCCACGGCGCTGTTCCTCTTTTCGCTCGCCTCGGCAGCCCTGTTCAGGCGACGTTAATCTTCTTAAAAAGTCTTCCGTCTGAAACACACTCATGGCAAAGCTCCACGTGGTGGGCGCGGGCCCGGCCGGTTCCATAGCCGCCCTCAGCGCCCTGCGCAACGGCGACGAGGTGGTCGTGTCGGAAGACCATCCGGTCGCCGGCATCCCCCAGAACTGCTCAGGCCTCTTCTCCATAGACGGGCTCGAGTCGCTCAGCCGCTTCGTGGACTACCGGAAGCACGTGATTAACCGCATCCACGGCGCTGACATATTCTTCGACGGCTCGGCATTCTCGGTCAGGAGGAAATCGGCTGTCGCATGCGTCTGCGACAGGAGCGCCCTGGACCAGTCGCTTGCATCCAACGCCGAGCGCGAAGGCGCGCGCATAAACTACGGCGAGCGCGTCAACGGCCATTACCATTCGGACAGCATAATCGGCGCAGACGGGCCGCTCTCGCACGTGGCGCTCAGCCACGGGTTCCCGAAAATCCGCAGATACGCTGCCACGCTGCAGGCGAAGCTGCCCTACCGCTGCGACGACGCGCACGCGGTCCAGATGTTCCTTTCCAACGCGCGCTTCCCCGGCTTCTTCGCCTGGGTGGTGCCCCACGACGAATACACCGCCGAGTTCGGCGTTGGCGTGCAGCTGCCGCACCGTGCGCATGACGCCTGGCGCAGGCTATTGAAGCTCAAGGGCGTTTCCACCGGCGTTAGGCCCAGGGGCGCGGTGATCCCGCTGGAGGCGCGGCCGAAGACGGCCCTGCGTGCCGGCAGGCGCACCGTCCTGCTCGCAGGCGACGCAGCAGGACAGGTGAAGTCCACCACCGGCGGCGGGGTGATATTCGGCGGCAACTGCGCTGCGCTGGCAGGGAAATACCATTCCCAGCCCCTGCGCTACGAGCTGGAATGGAGGGCGCGCTACGGCGTGGACCTCGCATTTCACGGCATGCTCCACGGCTACCTCGCGACAAGGCGCGACGGCGAGCTTTCCGCCCTCGGCATAAGGCTTAAGAAGATGAATTTCGATGTATATCTGTCTAATCATGGCCACATGGACAGGCCGACCAGGATGCTCCGGCCGGCGCTCGTGGCGCACATGGTGAAAAACATCACTGGGGTTGCTTGACATGCAGGGCAAAACAGAGAAATACATACTCGGGGAGCTTTCAAGGAAGAAGGGGCTGCTTTTCGCCCTTATCGACCCGCTGGACTACAAGTCGCCGCAGGACGCGGTGAAGACCGCGAAGAACGCTGACGAGGCCGACGCGGACATAATCCTCATCGGCGGCAGCACAGGCGTGCAGGGCGAGGACCTGGACACGATCACGAAGATGATAAAGGAGAGCGTGTCCAAGCCTGTCGTGCTCTTCCCGGGCAACATAGGCACGCTGACCAAGCACGCAGACGCGGTCTATTTCATGTCAATGCTCAACTCGCGGAACAGCTATTGGATAAGCGAGGCACAGATGCTCGCAGCGCCCATGGTGAAACGCTACGGCATAGAGCCGCTGCCGGTGGCCTACGTCGTCGTTGACCCAGGGGGGACGGTCGGCTGGGTGGGCGATGCGAAGCGCATCCCGCGCACAAAGCCGAAGATCGCCGCGGCGTTCGGCATGGCGGCCGAGTGCATGGGCTTCAGGTTCTTCATAACCGACGCCGGCAGCAACCCGGAACTCGGCCACATCCCGCTGGACATGGTCAGGGCGGTCCGTTCGTCAATATCAATCCCGTACATAGCCGCAGGCGGCATCCGCACGCCCGACGAGGCAAGGGCGGTCATCAAGGCCGGCGCAGACATAATCCAGGTGGGCACGGCGTTCGAGCGCGAGGGCTCTGTCCAGAAGATACGGGACATGGTCAAGGCTGTACGCGAGGGTGCGAAATCCCGCTGACGTACCACCTTGCTTTTTATGCTTTTTGCCACATTTAGCTGTCCAAGAGGTGTATGCCATGGCCGAACAGAAGTGTGTTATCCAGAAATCAGTGCCCCTGCCTAGAAAACCCGGGGTTCCGTATCTCACTGCAAATCCGAAGGAATTTGATTCTTCATCCAGGCACGTCCTACATTCCCTGGTGAAGAAAAAACCCCCGCCCGAACCAATTGAAGAAAACCACTGCTGGAGCCTCTGAGCCATACATTCTCGTTACCATACTCTTTTTATAACGTAACCCCCACTTTAAGCGTCAAGGTGGGTACAATGGAACGGAAAGTGCACATAGTCAACAGGCCGGATACGAAGGGCACATGCATGAGCCGCCGCCCTCTTGGTGTGGGCATCATCGGCGCAGGTGAATCTACCGCCCAAGAGCTGAGGCGGAACGCAGTCAGGCCGGTTCGCGGCGTTTTAGGTTCCCGTGAGCCTCTGGCAGAATCCAGAAGGACGGCGTGCTGGGACCTGTGAATGCCATGGCGCATCATCGCGTTGCCACCAAGGCCGTGGCTCGGCCATCGAAAGCACCGGGAAACGCCCAGAAATCAGCCATTGAAAATACCGACGCGATGCTCTTGGACGCCGCGGCAAAAGGGGACGCGGCAAGGGTCCGCTCCTTCCTCCTGCACAGCGCCGCAGAAGTGGACGTGCGCAATCGCAAGGGCGAAACCGCGCTCATATTGGCCGCTGCAGGCGGCCACATGGACGTCGTTCAAATCCTGAAGAACGTCCATGCAGACCCGTTTGCGATTGGCCAAGACAACCTTACGGCAAGAGGCCGGGCTGAAAAAGCAGGCCACTGCCGTGTCGCCAGCGCCCTGAAAGCGTATGAGGAGTTTTGTAAGAAGGAATTCGATGAATCAGAATATTTCAGTTCAGACTAATCCGGCTCTATGTGGATGTTGACCTCCTTCACTTCGGGCACTTCCCTGATTATCCTGGACTCTATCTCGTGGGATATCCCGTGCGCGGCCTCAATCGGTGTGCCGTGCGGGAGGTGTATGTGCACGTCCACCAGTATCCTGCTGCCTGCTATGCGCGCGCGGAGCTTGTGGAACCGGGTTATGCGCTTCTCCGCGACGAGCACGCCCTTTATCCTCGCCATGGTCTCCCTGTCCGGGCTGAAGTCCATGAAGACCATGAACGAGCGGTAGAGCAGCTCGATGGATATGTAGAGCATGATGAGCGCGACCGCGATGGCTGCGAGCGGGTCGCCGAAGCCGTAGCCCAGCTTCACGAGCACTAGGCCTGCGAGCACCGAAACAGAGCTCAGCACGTCGGTGGTGAAGTGCGCGGAATCCGCCTCCAGGGCAGAGCTGCCTTCCCGCCTGGCTATCCTGCCAAGGTAGCGGGAGGTCAGGAACGTGACCGGGATGGACACGAGCATGAGCGCTATGCCCAGGAGCGGCTCATTGACTGCGACCGGCTCGGCCAGCTTCTGGTATGCCTCGTATATGACGACGAAAGATGTACCTGTTATGAGAAGCGCCTGCAGGGCAGACGACAGGTTCTCGAACTTCTCATGGCCGAAATGGTGCGTGTGGTCGCTGGGCTCCTCTGCCTTCCTTATGCCCAGGTATGCCAGCGCAGAGGCGACGAGGTCGAAAAGCGAATGTGCGCACTCGGCATACATGCTGATGCTGCCGGTTATGAATGCCACGACGAGCTTGCTTGCAAGCAGCCCCACGTTTACTGCTATGGAGACCGATGCCGCGCCCAGCTTCCCTCCTCCCATGCGTATCCCTTCAACCTGCATGCATAAATAACTTATCTGAATAGTTCCGCCGGTGGTAAAATGAACACTTCCTTCATAGAATTCCTTGCCAGGCACGAGGCCATAAGGTTCGGCGAGTTCACGCTCAAGAGCGGCCGCATCTCGCCGTATTTCATAGACATGGGCGTGCTCTGCGGCGGGCAGGCGACCGCCGAGCTTGGCCGCCATTATGCGACAAAGATAAACGAGGTGTTCGGCAACAATTTCGACGTCGTGTTCGGGCCGGCATACAAGGCGATTCCCCTGGCCATAAGCACCACCATGGCCCTCGCAGGCATGGGAAGCGACAAGTCCTGGCTGTTCGACCGCAAGGAAATCAAGATACACGGGGCAGACGCCAACACCATATTCGTGGGCGGCCAGCACCTGGACCACGGCAAGCGCGTTGTCATAGTTGACGACGTCTTCACCACCGGCGGCACCAAGTTCGAGGCCATAGAGAAGCTGCAGAAATCGCTCAAGGCAGATGTCGTCGGCGTCGTGATAGCCGTGGACCGCCAGGAAATCGGCCAGAGGGTGAACGCGCTGGAGGAGTTCACGGTATCGACCGGCGTGCCCGTCTATCCGATCACAGACATACGCTCGATTTTCGAGCACCTGAAGAGCAGGTCGATAAACGGCAAGGTCTACGTCAACGACAGGACATACCAGAAGTACCTGTACTACCGTGGCGAATACGGCGTGCGCGTCTAGCCGCGGCAGAGGTCCAGGAACCCGTCCTCTATCTTTTCAACGACCAGCCCGGTGCATTTCGCGTTCGTCTTAAGCAGCCCCGTGATGCTCGGCTCTGTCCTGCCATCGTCGCCGGATATGAGCTCCTTTATGTAGGTGCCCGCCTCGGCGTTTATCCTCAGCACCGCCCTGGCACCCTTGTTCTCCAGGATGCTCATCTCCCTTATTTTCCTGTGGCGGACGAGGTCAGCCCTCCTGTGGGCCACGCGCTGCGGCGTCTGCTGGGCGAGGGTCTTTCCCCGGAGGCCCAGTATCGCGGCCAGGTCAGCTTCCGTGAGCGCCCGGCCGAACTCCACATGGGCCTCGTATGTCTTGTCGAAATGCGACTCGGTCACGACTTCCACGAACGGCCTGCCCACGATGGCGAGGCCTGATGCCGTGACCTCCCCGCCGGCAGCGATCTCAGCCGCGGCCATGGCGAGGTCAGGCTTCCTCCTCCTGGGGTTCTTCAGCATGAGCACGAACGGCCTTCCGGCGGTGTTGGTGGCATCCACGTCCTCGCGGCCAGAGGCGTGCAGTACGTATTCATCTGCCCCTGCAGCCTTTTTCAGCGGCTCGCCTATGCGCTCCTCCACCGACTCGTAGTTCTTCCCCTTCCCGCCGCACGCATCGCATCCCTTGCCATTGCAGCGGCTGCACAGCCACCTGCTCTGCGACAGCCCAGCCACGAGCTTCCTGTAGCGTCCGAATATGAAAAGGTCGTTCCTCTCGATGGCAACCTTGCCCGTGGAGAAGTCCAGGACCGCCCTGCAGTCGCCTTCGTTCTGGTACGGCAGGCCGGTGGCATCATGCAGCTCCCTGCTCACCTTCTTGTTGAGGAAATCCTTGATGCTCTGCCCCGTGCGCACGTCCCAGGCGTCCTCCTCGCGTACGAGCCATTCCTTGGGTATCATGGTGGACAGGGAAAACGAGGACACGCCCTCCTTTTTCAGCAGTTCCGCGGCTTCGCCGGCCATGCGCCCGGCCTCCATCGCGCCGCCCCTGCAGATGTGGCATTCGCCCTCGGTGAAACTGGAGCCGTTGGCCTCATTGCAAATCCTGCATAACTGTAGCATGCGAATATACCGCCGTTTGGAAAATCAGATTCCAAGTTCCCTGTGGGGCTCGGACGAGAGCGCGTTCTTCACCCGGTAGCCCTCGATTATGAGCGCGGCGCGCCTTATCTTGGAGTCAAGGCCCATCGCCTCCTTGGCCCCGATTATCTTGTCCACATAAAGGCCGAAATCAGCAAGCGTGTGCGTGCCGTTGACCACCATGGTCCGCAGCACCTCTATGACCGCCATCCTGCCCTTCTCGTCGCTTCCCCATACGCTGAGGGCGAGAGCGACCTGGTTTATGAAATGGGCCTTGTCCGATTCGGACATGTCCCTCCACGCTATCAGTATCTTCTCCTTTGTCCTGTCGTCAAGGACGTCGAGCGGAATCATGCCAGCCTGCCCCCTTCCACCCATAGCCTGATGTTGAGCGTCCTTGCGCTGCCGGCAAGCTCAATCATCTCGGCCAGCTTGAGCGAGGCGACCACTGCGGGCCTGGTCATCTCCAGTTCCTTGCTGGGCACTGCCCTGGCCACTGGGGATCTGGTTGGTGTCGGCCTCATGTCAAGCATCTTGCGCTCCTCGCGCGCCGCCTTCCCCCGCTCCTCGAATTCCCTGACGGTCTCGGGGGAGAATGTCTTTGCCTTGATGGCCTGGTCAAGCATCTGGTTGATCTGCTGGAGCAGGTCGGTTGGCTTCTTTTTATGGACCTCGGCAGGCGCGCTTGTTGACATATCCATACTATCTGCGCGATGTTTTATAATCGTTATCAGAAAAACGAGTCGAGGCTTTTCTGCTTGCCGCCGAACTTCATGCTGTATTCGTCGTAGCCAAGCTCCTTCATTATCTTCATGACTGACGGCAGCACCTGGTTGTTTATGTAGTAGTCAGGGTCGTAGTCAGATGCCAGCTCCAGCGGCACCGCCTTCTCGGATATGCTCTTGCCCGCCTTGCCGACGACGTAGGATATCATGCTGCCCCGCTCCACTGGCACGCCGGCCTTCTTCAGCTTCATCGCCGCCGAGAGCTCGGGGCTAGCGACCTCGTAGCTCCCCGGGTCCTTGGTGAGCTGCGTGCTTATGGCCAGGTCCTCCAGCGGGACCTTCCCGCTTTTGAGCCGCTCGACCGTGTCGCGTATTATCTTCACGGCCTTCTCCTTGCTGCCTTCCTTGAGTATGGCCTGGAGCACCTGCAATTGCGTGTCCTTCGCCACCCTGGACCAGTCGCGCCTGACGAGCTCGAAGCCGCGTATCTTTATCCTGCCGTCCTCGCCCATTAGCGCGTATTTCTTCTTCGCGCCGCGCTCGCCAGCGCCCTTCTTGCTCACGAACACTCCGCGGGTGTAGAACCCCTCGAGCTCAAGCTCCATCTTCTGCGGCAGCGACGCGTTCACCTTCTTCATGAACTCCAGCACGCCGTTCCTGTCCTTGTAGAGGAGGAAGACTGAATCCGTATCCGCGTACAGCACCTGGAACCCGGCATTCTCCGCGCTCTCTATCGTCTCCATGATGTGCTTCCTTCCCCATGCGGTGACGCTCTCGGCGCACGGCCGCGAATACCAGCGCGAGCGCGCGTATCCCATGTAGCCGTAGAAGCTGTTCGCGAGTATCTTCAGCGCCTGCGACCGCGCGCTGATGCGCACGTAGGCGTCGCTCGACTTGTCCAGCGTCTTCAGCTCGTTCTTGAGCGCCATCCTCAGGTCTATGAGCTGGTCAAGCACGGCAGGGATCAGGCCCGACTCCTGTTTCGAGAACTTAGCGCCCGTGGGGGAGACGAATGCCTCGCCATGTCCAGTCCCGTGCTTCTTCTCGTCGATGAGCGTGCCCGGGTCGATGTTGTATGAGACGATGATTGAGGGGTACAGGCCGCGGAAGTCCAGCACGGCCACGTTCTCGTATATGCCCGGCTCGGGCAGCTTGACGAACGCACCCTGTATGGGCGCGTTCACCCTCTCGTTTATGGCGTCTCCGCCGGGCTTGGACGGTATCAGCTCCTTCCGTTCAGCCGCGTGGTACATCAGCAGGTTCTCGACCAGCTGGCCGCTGGTTGACAGCGCGGTCTCGAAAAGCGGCATCTTTGCCACGCTGGACAGCTCCATCTCTATGGGCAGCACCCTGTCGCCCAGCGCCTGGGCCAATTCCGAGTCGACCAGCGAGTACTCGCACAGCTTCCCGATGTCGCCGCTGTCCCACATCTGCCATATCTCGTCCTTCCTGACCTTGACCTTCCTGCGGCCGAGCACGTCCTCAGCGACGTCATCGAGCGTGAACTTCTGCGTCTTTATGATGCCTATGAAGCCGAAAAACTTCACGACCGGATAAAGGTCCATGTGAATCCTGCCATTGAGCCGCATGCCGTTCAGCAGCCCCTTCTTCAGCGGGGTGATGGAGCTGCCGAACCTGCCCAGGTCGAGCGCCGCGCCAGTGGCCTGCGCCCGCGCCTTCATATAGGGCAGGTCGAAATTGGACGAATTGTAACCGATTAGCACGTCCGGGTCCTCTTCTTTCACTACCGAGCTGAACCGCTCGAGCGTCTTTTTCTCGTCAGCTACTGCCTCCACATACCCGGCCGCCGCCTTCTTCCATGTCAGGACGCCCTTGCCCTTCCCGCACCAGCTTATCATGATGACCGGGTCCTTGCCTTCGCGCGGTGCCCCTGCGGGGTTGTAGGTCTCTATGTCAAAGCCCATCTTAGCCAGCTTCGGCTCGCCCTGCTTGATTGATATTATGCGCTTTATCATGCGGCCTTCGCGCTCGTAGGTGACCACATGCAGAGGCGTGAGCTGCATGTCGTAGATGAACCGCTTGACGAACGGTATGTTGTACTCGTAGCAGGGGAACGGCATGGCTGCCTTCAGCGCAGGGACGTCTGACGGCTCGTGGCAGTATATCCTGAGCATCTTCTTCCTGGCAAGCCCCACGCGGCATTCGCATTCCTCCACGCGCAGCGGTGCCACGGCCTGGCCGGTCTTCCTCACGCCCCTAGCGTCCAGGAACTCATCCTTGCGCTCCACGGGCCCGTCAACGATGAAATAGGGGTCGCGCTGGAAGTAGAGCTTCACGGTCTTCTTCCCCTTCATTATGAGCGTGACGTAGGTCTTCCCGTTCTTCACGGTGTAGCCCGCGTCCATGAAGAACGCCCGCCGCCTTACCAGAGCCATATGCAGGGTATAGGATGGAGAGTAATAAAAAGCAAAAGCCCTGCCAGAGGCTGGGAAAAACGGAAAATATGATAAAAAGAAAAATTACTCCCTTCTGAGGGCGACTTCCTTGTCGACGAGCTCGTGGAGGACGTCCTCGTGGATGAACCTCCTGCCGCCGACCTTCACGTGCGGGATCCTGCCGCGGTCGAGGCGCCTCTCGAAGGCGTTCCTCTTTATCTTTATGTCGCTCTTGTGAAGCTCCCTGATTGCCTCGCTCACCGAGAAGTAATTCGAGCTTATGTGTGTGAGCGCTTCAACCGCGTCCTTCGGTACGAGCCTTCTCGTGCCGAATTTAACGCTCGGTATGGAGCCCTTCTCGATCCTTCCTATGAACGCCCTGAAGTTGATCTTCGGGTTGGCCTTCCTGTATTCGTGGTAGGCCTCCTTGACCGTGTGGAACTCCTTCTTGGTGCTTGTGATGTCGTCAAGGACGCTCCTGGGGATGTACCTTTTCCTGCCGACCTTCACGAAAGGCACCGTGCCGCGCTCTATCCTTCCGCCGAATGCCCTGAAGGAGATGAGGACGCCGCTGCCCTTGAGATAGTCGTAGGCCGAGCGGACAGAGTAGAGGTCGTGCTTGTTCTCCAGCTCGTCCTCGCTCGCCTTCTGGCGGTAAAGATTCTGCGCCACCCTGAAAACGTTGGCTATGGAGGACGAGAGTTCCTTTTCAGTGTCATCCCTGTCCCTTCTGATCCCGTCCAAATCGATGGACCTGAACCTGTCTATGACATCGTCGTCTATTTCAGTTTCAATTATGATTTTTTTTCCGCGCGGCATACTGAACCACCATTTCCTTTTTGCTAATCACGACCTTTTATTACCACTTTCTCACTTATTATAGTTTATGAACTTACATGATTTAATATAATACTACAGAATATTTATAAAGATATGTTTGTTAGCCACCCCCACCCCCCTGCGCTTTGATACGAAACACAACATAAACGATTAAAAGTGCTACAATTGCACCAATAAAGATGTATAAAAGTGGTATTCCCTGCTCTGGCCCAGTGCTTGGTTGTGTAATTGTCTGGTTTTGAGTGTTATTGGCAGGCGTTTGCACCGCCAGGGTGCTGAACCTCCCCTCTATGCTCGCCCTGTTGCCATCCTCGTCGCTCATCTCTACCCTGAAACTGACTATGCTGTCCGGCGGCAGCGCCGGGAATTCCGCGGTAATCACGTTCCTGCCGCTGGTGAATGTCGCCGCCTGGTTCCATGGCGTTGCTGCTTCTGCCGGCTCCACGCGGTAGTCCACCCTGAAACCCTCGAAATCCACGCCGCTGGCAGACTCTCCCGGGTCTGATACCGGTATGATTAGCCGGTAGCGGCCATTGCTCATCTCAGGCCTTATTTCGCCGAAAAGCGGGGCGTGGATATCGTAAACGACTTTGGCATCAGTGCTCACGGCCGGCTCCAGCATGCCCTCCCTCAGCATACCCCGATATTCGGTGCGGTAGGGGATCAGGCTGCCGAACGTTTTAGCATATTCGAATGTGCCATTTTCCAGGTTGAAAGTCCTGTTGAATATGTAAAGCGTTGAGGGCAGCGGATTGCCGAGGTCGTCAGTGACCTCCACAGTGATCCTGTAGGAGCGCAAAACAGCCTCAAAGCTCGTGTCATTTTTGATCTCCAAGCTGCCAGGCTGCCCGCCGTCCATGTAGCTCGCCATGTAATCGTAGCTTCCCAGGGCCAGGAAAAATGCGGCCAGGCCGTCCGCATCAGTGGTCCTGCTGGTGCCGGAGATTGTGACTGTGGCATTGGGCAACGGCCTGCCAAGCGAATCCCTGACGTAGAACGACAGCGGATAGACCTTGGGCATGGTAACGTCTACCGGTGTGCCGTGCTTCAGCGCCTCTATGGTCACGCTGCGGTTGATCCCCGACACAGATGCCCTGACCACTATGTTGCAGTCTATGGCCCGCGTGTTCGTCCCCTGGTTGGAGAGCGTGAAATGCACGATTCCTGCCGAATTTGTCTGCTGGGGCGGGGTGGTGAAATATTTCTCGCCGAACGTCGCGCCGCGGTCATAGGTCACGCTCACCGATGCGTTCGGTATGGGCCTCAGCTTGGCGTCCAGCACGCGCGCGTCGAAACTTTCGTTATAGCCTGCGCAGTCCGCGAACGCCAGCCCGAAAATCAGGAGAAACATCACAACGTAGCGGTAATGCATGGCGCTATATCAAACCCAACCTTAAAAAGCATTTCTTGCGCGGACGGCGCTGTTTCTCCTCTGCCTGCGTGGCGAGAAGAACCCAGGCGCGATGAGGAACTTCAGGAAGCGTGGTCTGGCCTTTCCCCTGCGCCATGGCATCCGTGCCATCCTGCGGAACATCGCAGGCCCATGCGCCTGCGGCGCGGCTCTTTTGCCGGCGAATGCCGCACGGCCTTTTTCCGCCTTCCCCATCTTCATCCTGAACGAGGAGCGCAGGGCGAATTTCACTGCCGTGGCAATCCGTGCTGCCTTCCCCTTCCTCTTTGGGATGCGTTTTGCGGCAGCCGGGGCGTGCTTTTCCTTCTTCTTCGGAACGCGTTTTGAAACCACGGGCTTCAGTTCCCTGCGCTTTTTGGCCTCGGCCCTTTTCGCTGCGATTCTGCTTTTGGCCGAGCGTGCGAGTCCGCGCACGCGGCTGATTTGCAGGCGCAGCTTTTCCCTGAGCCGTTTCAGCGGCGCAGGCTTCGCCGCCTGCATGGCAGGAGCGCATCCGGCCTCAGGCAGCCGAACCGTGCGTTCACTTGATTTCAGGCGCTTTTCTTTTTTCTTTTCCATGCGCTGCAGCGTAATAATAGCCGGCCTGGCTTTCTGCGCTTCGCCACGGGCGGGCTCTGGTGTCCGTTGCCTGGCTTCGGCCCCGGCAGCGGCCGGTTTCAGTATTTTTGCCTGCGGCTCGGCAGGTTTCACAGGCGCCCTGTGCTCCTCACGCCCCCTGAGCACCGGTTCCCGCACCGGCGGCAGGTCCGCAGCCCGCGGGGCGCGCCTTATGGTCTCCCTCACGATAACCGGTTCGGCCAGCGGCGTGCTCCTCAGCCTGGTCGTATTCTGCATCTGCTGCGGCGCCTTGAATTCCATGAGCTTCAGCGGAATCTGTTTTTCAGCGACAGAAGTGGAGTAATGGTCTGAAACGGCTTGTGCAGGCCTGAATTCAGCATATGAGACGGGCGCCCGGGTTGCAGCCGTGCAGGTTGCGAACTCATTCACCGCCACTGCCTGCTTCGGCGCCATGGCCTTTTCCGCCCTGAGCGCGTGCATCTGCGGTATGCGGTCGAACTCGCCGCGGATGGTGAGCTCGGCCATCTTCAGGTGTATCGCCTTTGGGCAGTGGCTCCCGCTTGCCCTTATGGAGCGGCCTGCGATGCGCACGATGTCCTTATCCCTGAGGCCGTAGAAGCCGTCGCCCAGGTCGCGCCTGAGGTCAGCGAGCAGCTTCGGCACCGAATCGGCCGCTGCCGGGCATTGGCGCATGAGTTCCTTCATGATCTTGTGCGCTTCAGGGTGGCTGAATACGCCAGCCTCGGCGGCTTCCGCCAGGCGGCTGGCCGTGTTCATGACGAACTGGTTGCCTGTGCCTGCGAAAGCGGCGAGCACGTCGCTGATTTTGGCCCCGGCGCCTGCCTTTCCGCCTGCGTCCTGCATCCGCTGCACCACGTCCCTGAGCCTGTCAGGGAGGCCGGCCAGGTTGCCGCTGCGCACGTCGTTGAGGAACGGCCTGTAGCTGGGCTTCTGCCTTTCCATAGTGGCGGCAGTGCCGCGGCTGAATGCAATTATTCCTCCCACCATAAACCCGCTTTGTTACCTAAATCTTAAAATACCGCGTGGTTACGGCTGCAGCCCCGCCTGGGAAAGCGTCGTCTGCCGGGACGAAAGCATCTCCCTCAGCAGCGGCCCGGTCTCCACGAAGCGCGACAGCGGCAGGCGCAGCTTCGTTGATATATAGTTCAGCGAAGAACGGAACGAGTCGAACTCCCTCGGCCGCTGCATCAGCGCGTTGCGCACGTTCTCCCGCACGTTGAACACGCCCAGGGGCACGTAGCCCTCGTACGCCTCGCGCAGCACGATGGCGCCGGCCTGCCTCTTCATCCTTTCCAGCGCCTCCAGCACGGCGAACTTGCAGCTATAATAGCATCCGCCAACGGACGAATATTCGGTTTTCGGCTTCCAGTATTCGTGGTCGCCGAAGATGACCTCCTCCCTGCCCATGATGTGTATGAACGCCTCCAGCCATTCGTACTGCCACGGCGTCGGCATCAGCAGCACCGCGTAATAGTTCTTCAGGCTTGAGAATTCGTAGACCTGATAGCCGTGTATCGCATCGTAGTACTCCACCTTGTCATACAGGCTGTCGGCAAGCATGCTGTCCGTGGCGGTTATCGACCAGCGCGTCGGCACGAGCTTCCGTTTCTTCCCGGTGCCGAGCGTGCCCGTGGACAGTGCCTTCTGCATCTGCGAGAACAGCACGCCGTCCTTGTACAGGCCTGCGATGGCCTGTGCGGCCTTCAAATCAGTATCGTAGAACGCCTTCTCAAGGTGCTGCTCCCACCTCACGTTGCCGATGTCGAACCTGTCTATGGTTGCACTGGGGCCGAACGGCGTGTGGTCCTCGTTGAACGTGAAGCCGCGCGGCTTGCTGCGGAACTGCGCCTCGCTCTCCACCGAGTCCTGTGCGAGTGAAATCTCCTGCAGTTTCCCGACCAGCCTGTTGCCCAGGTCGGTTATGCCCACCCGGTGCTTGCCCCGGACCAGGTCGAGCCTGAACCGTATTATGTCGTCCTGCGTCTTCCGCGCAGGTATCCATGCCTCGGGCGTGTCAAGTATCGACGTGTCGCCTGCCGACGGCGTGAGCATCGGGCCGACATTGACCTTCGGGTACCCGCTGCGGCCGATGAATATGGACGGCGGCGAGCTGCCCTCGAGCTTCTCGTCCACCTCGACCGTGCGCCACTGCTGGACGCTGGACGTTATCTTCTTGAGGTATGCTCCCTTGCCCATGGCCATGGAATGACATTTGCCGCCCGGAGTATTAAAACGCTGCGGCAGTTTATTTCCGCGGCGATTGCGATATTATTTAATTACTTTGCCACCGTCCAATATGTTGCTTCTTATTACTGCGACCGTAGTCTACCGGTTTATGATTCGAGATTGCCAATCTCGCGGACCGGGTTCGATTCCCGGCGGTCGCATTTTTGCTCCAAGCAAAAATGGGGCAAGCGAACGGTGTCGTAATCGACGCTTCGATTACGAACATGTTCAAAGTCGGTTCGCCGACCTTGGCATCGCCGTTCGCTCTGTCGCAAAATTTTTATGAAAAATTTTGGGGCCCCCGGAAACCAGGGTTCGGTTTCCGGCGGTCGCATTTCTATTTTTCGCTTTTCGTCAATCGCCGCATCCGTATCCGATAGTATTTAAACCCCGCCACCACGAATATGCGCCTTAACAACCATAGCGGCAGTGATATCATGAGCGCACTTGTGGACGAAATGGTGAAATCGCTGGAGATACGGGAGGTCAAGTCCCTGCTCTCGCATGAGAAGGTCATCTCCCAGAACCTGAAGAGGCTGAAGGAGGCGATGCTCAACATCGGCCACCTTGTCGACCCGATGATAATCGACAAGGAAACCGGCGTTGTGTTGGACGGCAACCACAGGCTCAAGGTCCTGGAGATAATAGAGTGCCCGTACGCGGTCTGCCAGACCGTGGATTACCAAAGCGACGAGATAAAGGTCGGCACATGGTACCCCATCATGGACCTGAATGCCGAGCACGTGTTCAAGCTGGACTCCATAAAGCACGAGAAGGTCGACTACGACGCGGGGAAGGCGGCGGTGGAAGGCCTCAAGGCTCCGTTCATGCTGGTCACCAAGAACGAGGGCTGCCACCTGCTCAACCCTGGCAGCTACAAGCTCATGGAGATGGTCGAGGAGCAGAACTACATATTCTCGCTGATCGAGAAGCGCTCCGTGGATTACGTGCCCTCGGAGGAGCTGCAGAAGAACATAGACGGCGGCAAGTCAGCGCTCTTCAGGCGCACCTATGCCAAGGAAGAGATAGTCAAGGCAGCCCAAAGCCACTCGCCGTTCCCGCCCAAGTCCACGCGGCACCTCATACCAGGCAGGATAATCCGGCTCAACATGAAGCTTGGGTGGCTGCACCGCTCGCCGGAGGAGGCAAGGACCGAGCTGATGGCGATGCTCAACACGCGCGTGTACACAGGCAACGTGAGGAAATACTACGAGCCAGTGATTGTCATCTACTAGAGGTTGAACGGGTCGAAAAGAAGATTGACCATCAGGTCCTCGCGCTTCGGCGGCTTCTGCTTCTTCAGCGCCGCCTCGACGGCTTCGCGGTTGAAACCCACCACAATCCTGCCATTTATCTCTATGACCGGCACGGCCGTCTGCCCGGTCTTCTGCACCATCTCCTGTGCCCTGGCGTCGTCCTTGGACACGTCATAATCGGTGAACTTCAGCCCCTTGCTCTTGAAGTAGCCCTTGGCAGTGCTGCAGTGCGGGCAGTCTGGAGTGGAGTATACTATTATTTCAGGCTCTGCCATGCATGCTATCTGTGCCGGCGCATTTATTTATGCTACGTTCAGGACCTCGTCCACCTTTATGACGCTGTTCCTGATGAAGTCCTGGGCCGCGCTCTCCTTCGTGACGTTGAATACCAGCAGCAGCTCTGGCGTATCGTGCTTCCGCACCGTGCGCGAGAGGAACTCGAAGAGCCTCATGGTCTCCGAAAGCGGATTGCGCGAGGTTATGGCAGACATGGAGTCTATGTATATGAACTTTTTCGAGGATTTCAGGTTCGGCAGCGACGCGTTTATGGCCCTCACGAACTCGTCAACCGATATTTTTCCTCCTATGTGGATGCACTTCCCGCCGTCCTGCCCGGCCTCCGTGTCTATGAAAAAGAGCTTATCTGAATCCGCGCCCCTCTTCTTCAGCATCGCCAGGGAGTCCTTGTACGGCTGCCTGAAGCTGACGTACAGGCCGTCGAAACTCCTTTTCGTCAGCGCAACAACCGACGCTGCGCTGGCCTCGGAGTATTCCTCGGCCGGTAGCTCCACCATTATCACCCCGCCCTGCATGTGCCTTTCCACGAGTGCCGAAACCGCGTTTTCCATCTGTGCCTTGGTCATATCTATGTTCTCCTCTTCTTGCTGGTTTTTAGCGTGAATGCTGCCGCTGCGGCCATGTCGACGACGCCCTCAAGCGCCCTGATAGTTTCGTGGTCGAAGAAGCCGGGTTTTTCCGAATATACGTTCAGCGCCCCGACCGCCCTGCCCTCCTTCCGCAGCGGGAACGCCGCTGACGACCGGTAGCCGCGCTTCGCGCCCTCAGCGCGCCACATCTTCATCCGCGGGTCCGTTGCCCAGTCGTCGATGATTACCGCCATGTTCTCGCGTATGGCCGTTCCTGTCGGCCCCTGCCCTTCGGGAACGTTGTCCGTGGAAATCTTTATGTTGTCAAGGTAGCCCCTTTCCATGCCCGCATGGGCGAGCGGCGTCACCTTCCTGGTCCTGGCGTCCGCGAGCCCGATCCATGCCATCCTGAAGCCCCCCTTGTCAACGAGTATGCTGCACATTTTCCCGAAAATCTCCCCGGTGCCCAGGCCTTTGCGCCGCGCATCTGTGGCCATGTGCCCTATCTCCTCGGTCATCGCATAGAGCCTGCCCAGGGTGCCGAGCCGCTCTTCTGTAAACCTGCGCCTGGTTATGTCCTCGCCCGAGCTCAGCGTCCCCAGTCTCCTGCCGTCATCGCGCAGGATTGTGTTGTGCCATGCTATGAGCTTCTCCTCGCCGTTTTTGGCCAGGACCTCGTTCTCATAGTACCCGACTTCCTTTATCTCGCCGGCCATGAGCTTCCCGAATGTCTCCTCGGTGCGCTTCCTTGCCTTCTTAGGGATGAATTTCTCGAACCAGTTCTTCCCTATTATCTCCGGTTCCTTGTATCCCAGCACCTCGCAGCCCTTCCTGTTTATGAGCGTCACCTTCTGGTCAGCCCCGATGGCGACCAGTATGACATCGGCGATATCCAGGTACTTGTTCGCCAGGTTCCTCTCCCCCTCGAGCTCCTTCTCTGCCTTGTCCGCCTTTGCAAGCGCCTCGCGGAGCGCCTTGTCCTCGCTCTCCCGCCGGGTGATGTCCCTCAGGGTGATTATGGTCCCTATGTGCATGCCTGCCGCGTCCTTCAGCCTGTTGATGTTGACTTCGCCAGTGAACGTGGCGCCGTCCTTCCGCTGCATCGTGAGCTTGACCCCGTTCATCTCCCCTTGGGCGTCAAGCACCTTGGTGATTGCCCGCCTCGCCTCGTCCCGCGCATCTGGCGGCAGGAGGCCGTAGACGTCAGTCCCCAACAAATCGGACGGCTTGCCTGCGCCGAACACTCCAAGGGTGCGGGCAGATATCTCGTTTATGATGCCTGCCGGGTCGGTGACTATTACCGCATCTGGCGATGTCTTTATGAGCGCCCTGTACCTCTGCTCCGCCTTGGTCCGCTCTTCGAGCGCCTCGCGCAGCGCCTTGCTCTCGATTTTCAGCTGCGGGGCCGTCTCCTTCATGGCCAGCTTGAGGCTGACAAGCGTCCTGTCGAACGCCCGCGCCAGCTTGCCTATCTCGTCATTGGATTCCTTCATCTTCGGGTCGAGGTCGCTGCGCATGTCGCCCTTGCTGATTGCAGACACCACGCTTGTGAGCTCGTCTATGGGGGCGAACACCCTCCGTATCGCCAGGATTGCGGCTGCTAACGCGAGCAGCAGCAGGGCCAAGGTGACCAACAGGACTGCACTGTTTATCTGCCGGATCGGGGCGAGCGCTTCGCTGCTGTCTATCTTGGATATCAGGCACATGCCGTTGTCCTGCAGCCAGTAATATCTTTCGATGACCAGGTCGCCATGATAATCAGGATAGGTCGCGCTGCCGTTATTCCCATCCAGGCATTCACTCACGGCCTGGGTGTGGAGCGGGTTGGTGTCGTTTCTCGTTTTTTTGAGGCCTGTGATGGGCACGCCATAGCTGTCAGCCAGGAACACCTCTCCAGTGTTGCCCATGCCGGCAGACTCGAGCATCAGCGCACTGGTCGTTTTCATGGATAGCCTGGCCCCAAGCACAGCAATTGTGCTCCCGCCCGCATCCTTTAGGGGGGTCGTGATGAAATATGCCGCCGGCCTGCCGTATTCAGGCGGGTAGAACCGGCTTACGAATGACGTTCCTGCCAGGCCGTTCGCGAAATACGCCTCCTTGGACACGTCAAGGCCCTCTTCGCCTGGGTCGGTGGATGCCACAACCGTGCCGTCGAGGCCCATTACGAACAGGGAATCAAAGTCCGGCTGGGCCGCCAGCTCCTGGCCCAGCGCAGCCTTCATGCTGCCGCTGTAACCGGCAATGCGGCCTGCCACGCGCTCCAAATGGCCCATCTCATCGGCCTTATAGTACTCAAACTGTGCTATCTTCACCAGGCCTATGCTGGCGAGCTGCGCATCTGTCCTCTCGGCTATTGCTTCTCTTGCGTTTTCTGCATAGAACCAGCCGAGGGCCCCTATGGCTACTGCCATGGTGATTATGAAAAACAGCGCCAGCCGCGTGCTTATCTTCATGGCCGCCCGCCCCCGAGCAGGCCGCCAAGCACTCCCTTCTTCTTTTTCGCAAGCTTCGGCGGCAGGCCTCCCTCGCCCTGAAGTATGGCTGATACACTGTCCTTGAACGGCCCCCCGTCCTCTGCCCTGAGTATGTGCCCCCTCACCAGCGAATCGATGTAGGCATCGATGCCCTCTTCCGAGACCCCGCTTTCAGAAAGCTCCCCGAACGCCTGCGCGCCCATGGGCCCCAGGAACCGCTTGAACTCGGCCTCGAGCTTTTCCTCCACGGTCTGTGAGACCTTCCTGCCCACGCCTGTTATGACCGCCTCGTAGCCCGCGAGGGAAGATCCTATGACTATGCCATCGCCGGTTATGTCGTATCTCCTGAGCTCCTTGCTGTGCGTGCTTCCCCTTTCCTTGACCACGTTGAGGACCGGCTGCAGTTCGCCTTCCATCTCCACCTGCCTTAGCGTTATGAGGTTGTCCACGGTGGTGGACAGGTGGCGGTCCCCCCTCCCCCTGCCGTCCGCGTCAGGGTGCACCGAGGAGGTGAACATGGTTGTGACTCCCCTGGCCTTCATGTAGTTGTTGAGCCTTTTGGCGAAGTTCACGTAGCTGTCCTCAGGGAACGCGCTGGCGATGGCGCTGAGCGGGTCTATGGCGCATCTCTTGATGCCCTTCCTTTCCACTATGGCCTGTATCTCTGCCAGGTGCTCGTCCATGAACTTCTCCGTAGGATAGACACACCTGAGCGTGAGCAGCCCTTCCTTCTCGTAGGTTCCGAAGTCCCAACCGCAGCTTTTGGCGTTCCTCAACACCTGCTCCCTGCTCTCCTCGAAGCTCCCATAGAGGCATGGCACCCCCTGCTTCAGGCCATCGCTGAGGAACTGCAGCGCCAGCATGCTCTTGCCAGTGCCTGCGGTCCCGGCCAGTATGGTGGACGAGGCGCTGAAAAGACCGCCGCCAAGCATCTGGTCCAGCACCGCGTTGCCCGTGGATACCCTCTCCATGGTGGACGGGTATCCCAGCGGCATCTTCACCTTCGGGAAGACGGTTATGCCCCCGGGGGTTATCCTGAAATACCTGTCCTCGCTGCTATACCCCCTTCCCCTGACCTTTATTATCTGCAGTATCCTCTGGAACTCGTCGCCCACGCGCACCTGGTCCAGCTTTATGATGGCATCCGATATGAACTCCTCGACGCCGTAAACAGAATACCTCTCCTTGGTATCGACAATCTCGCTGGTGAGCACTGTCGTGCAGCCCAGCGAGGTCAGTATCCTGCCCAGCTCGAATATCAGCTTCCTGACCTCTGCCTTGTCCTTCAGGTTGTAGGCTATGGCGGTGATGGAGTCGATGCACACGCGCTTGATGTTCGCCGACTTGACCTGGTCCTCTACGAATTCCATGACCTTCTCGCCGTAGAACTGGTCGCCGTACATCACGCGGATGTCTATTATCTTCAGACGCTGGTCCTCTATGGCTTTCCTGTCATAGAAATCCATGGCCTCCAGGTTCTTGACTATCTTGAACAGCGGCTCGGTCAGCGATATGTACATGCAGTTCTCGCCGCGCTTCACGCCGTCGAACAGCCACTGGAGCGAAAGCATGGTCTTCCCGCTGCCTGAGCTGCCTGCAAGCAGCACCACAGAGCCCCTCGGGAAGCCGCCCTGGAGCGCGCTGTCCAGTTCTGCAATGCCGGTCGGACAGTTCTCTTCCATGTCCGCGGCCTGCACAGATTTTTTCACTGCCATTCCCCTGCCTCTATCCGCTTTTACCTCTGTCTATTATAAAGTTTGCCTGCAGCCGTCATGCGCCGGCTGATGTGGCAATTGCATATCTTTTTAGATTTTGCATGCGGAAAGCGGCTGCATGACGATACTTCTCAGCCCCGGCCCGGTGCCGGTTTTGGAAGAGATAGCGAAGGCGCAGACAAAGGAGATGATAACCCACAGGAGCGACGAGTTCTCAGCGCTCTACCGCGACCTGGTGACGCGGCTCCGCGGCTACTTCGGCGCAGAGGAGGCGTACGTCATCACAGGCTCTGGCGCGCTGGGCCTCGAGACGCTGGCGCTCAACCTTTGCGAGAGGAACGACCGCGTCCTTTGCCTGCCGAACGGCGAATTCGGCGACCACCTCGTCACCACGGTGCAGGTGTATGCGCAGCCGTTGCCGCACCGCGGCGCTGACGGCAGCGGCTGGGACCTGGAGCGGACCAAGGCGAAGATAGACGCCAGCGACGCCAAAGTGCTGGCCATGGTCTATAACGAGACGAGCATGGGCGTGCGCAACCACATCAAGGAGATATGCAGGTACGCCAAGTCCAAGGGCATGCTCACCATAATAGACGGCATATCCGCATGGCCTGGCACCGAGTTCGACATGAAGGCGTTCCACGTGGACGCGTTCGTGACCGGCAGCCAGAAGGGCATCGCAGCGCCGCCCGGCATGGCACTCATAGGCCTGAGCAAGGAAGCGGTCGAGCGGTTCTCGAAGCGGGATTCCATACCTAGCTACTATTGCGACCTCAGGCGCCACAAGAAGCGCTACGAGAAGGACCAGCAGACGCCGAACACGCCAGCGATATCCCTGTTCTGGGCGCTGCAGAAGGCGTTCGACGTGCTCGACCGGCAGGGCGGCCTGCCGGCGTGCGTGAAACGCCACGCCGACGCGGCCGCATATACGCGCAAGCGCCTCACGGCTATGGGGTTCCCGCTCATCGCCGAGAAGGGCTTCGAATCCAACACGGTCACCGGCTTCGTGTGCAGGGACGGCGAGCAGGCGAAGAGAATCAAGTCAACGCTCGCCAAGGAATACGGCATAAAGATAGTCGGCTCGCGCGGCACGTTCAAGGACACGGGCCTGCGCATAGCCCACATGGGCAACTTCGACATGAAGAACATAGAAAAATGCCTGGACGCGATCGAGAAAATCATGAAATGATTTCCGGGAGACCTGGCACGCATGCCAAGCGGATCGGGAAAATCGGCCGCTAGCACGGCGGGCATGTAAACGATTAAATAGATTTAGACACGAATAACACTGCTGATGCCCATGGACTCCGCCCATTCGAACATAAACAAGCTCGTTTCGCTCACGTTCGACGAGAACCCAGAAGTCCGCAAGCAGGCCGCTAAGTCGCTCGGCGAGGTGACGGATCCGGCGGCCTCGTTCGCCCTGGTCGAGCTCAGCTTCGACAAGGACCCGACGGTGCGCGCAGCCGCGCAGCAATACCTCGACAAGCGCAAGCACGCAGAGCCTGAGCTCATGTCGTTCGCAAGCATTTTCGCCACGAACAAGGAAAAGGAAGGCAGCCACGAGGGCGAGGCGCACCCGCCAGGGGACGCGCGCGAGAAGATGATGCGCCCTATAACGCAGATTTTCGAGAAGGGCCTGGGCAAGGAGAAGGCCGACGCGGTCAAGAGTAA
This sequence comes from Candidatus Iainarchaeum sp., assembly GCA_028714535.1. GTDB lineage: Archaea > Micrarchaeota > Micrarchaeia > Anstonellales > Bilamarchaeaceae > Bilamarchaeum. The sequence continues at coordinate 50,895 of JAQTME010000007.1, forward strand.
GATGATGCCGACCCTCGAGAAGATATACCTCAAGTCACATGTCCATTCCCACGCCACCAAGAAGAAGAGCGACGAGGACGGCAGGAAGGCCGTCCAGGAGTTCCTCACCAGCTACCTCGAGGCCATATCTGACATAGAGCAGATAGGAGGCGGCGGGCAGCAGCCATTGGAGGCGCAGGAGATCTCCCAGCCGCCCCCCCGGGAGCCGCTGCCGCAGCCCGAGCCAGACGAGCCGTCCCAGCCCGAGATGGATTCCCCCCGCGGCGGCCTCGGCGAGCTGGAGGAGGTCGGCAAGCAGAACCGCATGAGCGGCATGGACCTGGAAATCGCGGGCATAGAATCCCAGGAGGTCGCGGAGCTCAAGGAGAGCCAGGAGATAGAGCACCTCCCGGACACGTTCTTCAAGAAGGCCTACGAGACCATGATGCTCTCGGGCGGCGACGAGTCCATAATGAAGCAGGAGATGAACCGCATGATAGACTCGGCCCAGCGCGAGATAGGGCTCGCGTTCAGGATCGCCAAAAAGCGGTTCAAGGAGATAAAGATAACCAACATCACCAAGATACGCGACGGCATGCGCAACATAAACACGGAAATGCTGACAGTGCGCAGCGCCGAGGCAGGCCAGTACCAGAAGACCAGGAAGCAGGCAGGTACGCTGGTGCGCGTTTTCGTCAACGACGACACCGGCAACGAGGGCGTTATATACCTCTTCGACGGCCGCGGCACCGAGATACGGCCTGGCATGCGGGTGAAGGTCGTCCTGGGCCAGGCGAAGACCTTCGAGGCGACCGGAGAAACGGCGCTGGTCCTGGGCAAGAAAGGAAACGTTTATATTGTATTGTAGATACTATCCATTCCGCTCGTTTTACGTGATTGTATGGACCTTACCAAATACGAAGTCGCACGCATCATCGGCGCCAGGGCACTGCAGCTCTCAATGGGAGCCCCGCCGCTGATAAAGGTCACCAGCGAGCGCATGTCGTTCCTCCAGATAGCAGAAGTGGAGCTCGACAAGGGTATCATCCCGCTCGTCGTGGTCCGCGCGCCGTCAAGGGAAGCGGCGTGAATAGCACCCCCAAGAGAGACCTTGCAGGCTGATGTGGCCTCAGTAACCCTAAGTCCACATCCATCTGGTCTGTACGGAGAGGAGCCTCTAATTGCTGATTGTATCGTTGTCAGGACTGAACGCCAGGCCTTCCACCAGCATCGCTTCATACCCTTCGCCCTGCAGCCTCAGCAGTATGCGCTTCTCCGCATCCACCCATACGTACTGCGGCGGGCTGCCGGATATGTTCTCCATGACAACGAACGCCTTCCTGCCGCGCCAGGTGTCGGTCCTCATGGCGCGGTAGTCCATGGCAGCCACGTAGCGCGATTCGTTCTCGAAAGACATGTACATGGTCGTGTTCCACGTCCACCCGTCGTGGAGGGCGAGCATCCACGGGTTGAACATCAGCATCTGCGGGTTCTCCAGCAGCGAGTTGTATCCCCTGCTGTCCATGCCCCACCTGTCCACGCAGGACGTGGACGGCGGCTGGAACTCCATGAGCGCAATCACCGTGCAGCCGTTGCCGCCCAGGATCTGGTATGTCATGTTGGCCTGGCTGCCATTCGTGGCATATGCGTATACGTACTGCTCGCCTGGCCTGAGCTGGAATTCCGTGTTCTTCACGAGCGGCGCCTCTGCCAGCGTGATTTCCGGGTTCTCGAAATGCGGCCTGAACAGGACTGCCGAGAAGACAATCAGGGCGAGCAGGAGGACTGCCGCGGCAACGAGCATGTTCATCGGCGTGAGCCGCTCCAGCGCGTCCATCTCACTGCCTCTTCGCTATCTTGCCGAACTTCGCGTATGGCTTGGCGGTGTTGCTCTCCATCCTCTGGAAGACGACCTGGGATATGCGCATGCCCGCATGGAGCTTCACCGGGAACGGAGCGAGATTGACTATCTCAAGCACCTGGCGGTTGTCGCTGCCGGGCTGGACGAGCGCGCTCGTTATGTGTATTATGAGCCCCATCCTGGCATACCTGCTCCTGCCCTCGAGATTCCCCATGATGTCCGAAGGGAGCGTGAGCCTCTCGACCGTCCTGCCGAGGCACATCTGCCCTGTGGTCAGCGTCACGCTCTTCGCCTTCTTCATTCGGAACGCCTCCTGGAATCCGGTCTTCGACAGGTCGACCACGCGGCCCTCGTACATGTCCTTGAAGAAATACCATTCGTCGCTGAGCGTCAGGTCCACGCTCGCAGGCCCTATCTGGTCCTTGGTGAGCGGCCTGATCTTCAGCGCGCCCTCCTTCAGCATCCGCCGTATGTCAATGTCCGAAAGTATCATGGCCATATCACTCACCGGCGATTTTAAATCCTAGCGATGATTGCCGCCTGGCCGGAGCTGCGATTGTTGCAGTGCTGGCTGCCGCAGCCTACCTCCTCCCCAAGTCCAAGCCAGGCAAATGAGCCCTGATTTTGGCGTTGCTTGTGGATGAACGTGTTTGACGCGCCGGTTTCCGGCCGCGGCTGTTTTTCCGGTCACTATTGGTGCGGTTTCACAACATTCTTAAACTGGTTTTTACATTTATTTTCAAGCAGGTAATATAGGGAGTGCCGTATGCCAGCAATAGCTGAAACGCGATGGGCGATTTACTTAGCCGCATTGCTATTCCTCGCCTCCTTCGCCTTGGCAACCCTCTCCATCACCTTCATCCCCCCGACACCCGACAATGCCAGCACCATCATCGTGCCGAACGCCACCATAAACGTGTCCGTCGGGGAGAACGCGACTTCCTGCCTGCTTGCGATATCAGGCGGTACAGGGGGTGCGCTTTGGAGCAACATCAAGCACCTCGGCATCTCAGGGGGCGCGTTTGACTACAACGCATCGCTCGGCGTGAACAACTATTCGTCGTTCACCATGAACCAGCTCCTTCCCCTCGATGCAAGTTCCTACCATGCCTGCTACCTCCGCTCCAACGGCAATTCCACCTGCTACGGTGCCAATTGGAATAGCCAGTCCACGCCATACACCGGCGGCGATGCAATCGCGCTTGCCGCAGGCGACGCACATACCTGCTACCTCCGCTCCAACGGCAACTCCTTCTGCTACGGCTCCAACAGCTCAGGCCGTTCCACCGGCTACTCAGGCGGCAATGCCATCGCAGTCGCCGCAGGCAGTTACCACACCTGCTACCTCCTCAGCACCGGCAACTCCCTCTGCTACGGTTACAACTACTCCGGCTCGACCAACGCCTACTCCGGCGGCAACGCTATCGCAGTCTCCGCAGGCAATTACCATACCTGCTACCTCCTCAGCAGCGGCAACTCCACCTGCTACGGCTACTATTATTACGCCAACTACGGCCAGGACACGGCCTACTCCGGCGGCGATGCAATCGCAGTGAGCGCAGGCTACGTGCACACCTGCTACCTCCTCAGCAGCGGCAACTCGTTCTGCTACGGCAACAACGGCTCAGGCCGGTCCACCGGCTACTCAGGCGGCGACGCAATCGCCCTCTCCGCAGGCAGCTACCACACCTGCTACCTCCTCAGCAGCGGTAACTCCTTCTGCTACGGCTCCAACAGCAGCGGCGAGTCCACCGGCTACTCAGGCGGCGACGCAATCGGCGTGTCAGCAGGCAACTACTATACCTGCTACCTTGTCTCAAACGGCAGTTCGGCCTGCCTCGGCCAGCCATCCTACTACTATGACTATGGGCAGGCAGACCCCTACACCGGAACCGACCTTAGGATCCCATTCGCGGCATCCCCGGGCAGGGTGATGGAGGTGCATAACAACGATACCAGCACCACTGCGAATTATTCGCTCGCAGACCTGGTCGAGGGCAATTATTCCTACAACGTGACCTGCGCCAACTCGACGCCCTCGTCAAACACGAGCGGAAACCAGGCCTTTACTGTCGAGCTCAAACTTCTGTTCTCCAACGTCGTCAACCAGACCCAGCCGGACGAAACAAGCATCATGATAAACTGGACCACCGACAAGAGCTCCAACTCCACTGCCAGCTACTCGACGGTCGACGGCCCTGTCACGCTTGCCACCGACGCGTCATATTCCACATCCCACAGCATCACCCTCACCGGCCTCACCCAGAATGTCACCTATTATTATAATCTCACGTCCTGCAACCCAGCCGGGCTGTGCAACACGAGCGGTCCTTACCGTGCCATAGCCGACATCACGCCGCCGTCCATAGAGTTAGTAGACCCCACGCCCCCTGATGTTGCGATTGTGCGGGATCAGCCATTCATCAACTCCACAGTGAACGAGAACGTGAGCGAGTGCGTGCTTTTCCTGGGCGACCCGGACCAGACGTGGGCAAACATAAGGCACCTGGGCGTGATGGGCGGCAGGTTCGACTACGGCGCATCCATGGGCGTGAACAACTATTCCTCGTTGACCATGCAGCACAGGCTGCCCATAGCAGCATATGAACATACCTGCTACCTCCTTGCAAATGGCAGCTCAACGTGCTACGGCAACAATGATTATGGCGAGGCAGACCCATACACCGGCGGCGACGCCATCGCAGTCGCGGCAGAGGAGTATCACACCTGCTACCTCCGCTCCAACGGCAACTCCGCCTGCCACGGCGCTAACTGGGGTGGCCAGTCCACTTCCTACACCGGCGGCGATGCCATCGCGGTTGCCGTAGGGCAGTACCACACCTGCTACCTCCTCAGCACCGGCAACTCCCTCTGCTACGGCGATGACAGCTATGGCCAGTCCGACCCATACACCGGCGGCGACGCCATCGCGGTTGCCGCAGGACGATACCGCACCTGCTACCTCCTCAGCACCGGCAACTCCGCCTGCTACGGCAACAACGATTACGGCCAGTCAACCAGCTACACCGGCGGCAATGCCATCGCCCTGTCTGTAAGCGGCTCCCACACGTGCTACCTTCTCAGCACCGGCAATTCCTTCTGCTACGGCCTCAACAACAACGGTCAGGCGATAGCCTACACCGGCGGCGACGCCATCGCACTCTCCGCAAGCAACGACCATACCTGCTACCTCCTCAGCAACGGCACCTCGACCTGCTACGGGACCAACACATACGGGGAATCCACTGATTACACCGGCGGGGATGCTATAGGCGTCGCGTCCGGCGGTGCGCACACCTGTTACCTCCTCAGCAGCGGCAATTCCGTCTGCTACGGGTACAATGACGATGGCAGGTCCACGAACTACACCGGCGGCGACCTGAAAATCCCATTCGCATTCCCTTCATATGCCATGGAAACGAGCAACTTAGATGCTTCCACCACAGCCAACTACACGTTCGTTGGGATGCCCGACGACAACTATTCCATCTATGCGGGCTGCCACGACCTTGCAGGCAACTGGAACGTTTCTGCCAACCGCTCGTTCATGCTGGAGACCCACGTCTCCATAAGCGGCGTCGTCAACAGGACCCAGCCTGACGAAACCAGTGCCATGATAAACTGGACCACTGACAAGAGCGCCAATTCCACTGTGAATTACGGCGAAACTCCGGCCTACGGGATGTCAGCCGGCGACGCTTCCTACTCTGCCTCGCACAGCATAACCCTCACGGGCCTCACACCAGGCACGCTCTACTATTACTCCGTGCGGTCGTGCACCCCCACCGGCCTGTGCAACGACAGCGAGCAGTACCAGTTCATAGCAGACGCCACCCCCCCGTCAATGAACTTCACAGACCCCACGCCTGCCGACGGCTCCGTGATAAGCTACCAGAACGCGGTCATCAACATCACAGTCAGCAAGAACGTGAGCCAGTGCCTGCTTTACCTGTACGACCCTGCGAAACTATGGTCTAACCTCAGGCACCTCGGCCTGAACGGCGGCACGTATGACTACAACGCCTCGGCCGGCGTCAACAACTACTCATCGTTCAACATGCAGAACCGGATGCCGCTTGGCACGGGCAGCCCACAGATGTGCTATCTCCTCAGCAACGGCAATTCGGCGTGCTACGGGAGCAATAACGAAGGGGAGCGCGTCAACCATATAGGGCACAATGCCGTGGCCATTTCAGCAGCGATTCAACTAACCTGCTACCTCCTCAGCACCGGCAACTCGGTCTGCTACGGCGACAACGGCTCGGGCCAGGCCACTGCCTACACCGGCGGCGACGCCATCGCGCTTGCCGCAGGGTGGCACCACACCTGCTACCTCCTCAGCACCGGCAACTCCACCTGCTACGGTGACGATTCCTACGGACAGGCCACTGCCTACACCGGCGGCGATGCCATCGCGGTTGCAGTGGGCGAATACCACACCTGCTACCTCCTCAGCAGCGGCAACTCCTTCTGCTACGGCAACGACGACAACGGCCAGTCAACAAGCCATGCCGGCGGCGATGCCATAATGATTTCGGCAGGCAACGACTACACCTGCTACCTCCTCAGCACAGGCAACTCCACCTGCTACGGCAGCAACGCCGACAGCAGGGCCACCAATTACACCGGCGGCGATGCCATCGCGGTAAGCGCCCAGTTTACCCACACCTGCTATCTCCTCAGGAACGGCAACTCGAAATGCTACGGTACCAACAGCGACGGGGAATCCACTGATTACAGCGGCGGGGACGCAATAGGCGTCGGATCCGGCGCGGCGCATACCTGCTACCTCCGTTCCAACGGCAACTCAATCTGCTATGGCTACAACTCCGACGGCCGGGCCAATCCCTACAACAACAGCGACCTGATGCTGCCTTTCGCGATGATAACATACCCGATGGCGGCTGACAATGCCGACGCCTCCACCACAGCCAACGCCACCCTCCCGGACCTCTCTGACGGTGACTACCTGGCATACGCCAACTGCACTGATTACGTAGGCAACGTGAACGTTTCCGAGACCAGGGCGTTCACCCTGGCCATGAACCTCCTCATAACCGGCGTCGTCAACCGGAGCCAGCCCGGCGACACTTCTGCGCAGATAAACTGGACCACCAGCGCGCCGGCAAACTCCACGGTGAACTACGGGGAGACCCCCGGCCTGGGCACCCTCGTCGAAGACGGGTCATATTCCACCCACCACGTCATAAACCTGACCGGCCTCACCCCGCTGGCGCTTTATTACTATAATGTGACGTCGTGCACAGTCACCGATATATGCAGCACCACCGGCCCCTACCAGTTCATATCAGATGGGACCGCGCCGTCGATGAACTTCACAGACCCCACGCCTGCCGACGGCTCGACGACGAGCACTTCCAGCGCCACCATTAACATGACCCTGAGCGAGAACGTCAGCTCGTGCCTCCTCGCTTTCAACAAGCAGGGCGCGCTATGGACCAATGTGAAGCACCTGAACCTCCTCTGGGGCGCATTCGACTATAACGCATCGATAGGCGCCAGCAACTACACCTCTTTCAGCATGCAGCACCGCCTGCCAATCGGCATGGGCTCTTACCATACCTGCTACCTCCGCAGCAACGGCAATTCCTCATGCTACGGCAGTTCGGGATGGAACGAAAATACCCCGTATACGGCCGGCGACCTTGTCGAGATTTCAGGAGGGAACCAGTTCAACTGCTACCTCAATGCAGCCGGCAACTCCCTGTGCTACGGCGTCGGCTACAGTGGCCAGACCACCAGCTACACCGGCGGCGATGCAGTCGCCCTTGCCGCAGGAGGCAGCCACACCTGCTATCTCCTCAACACCGGCAACTCCACATGCTACGGCGACAGCGGCAACGGCCGGACAACCAGCTACACCGGCGGCGATGCCATCGCAGTCACCGCAGGCGATTATCACACCTGCTATCTCCTCAGCAGCGGCAACTCCTTCTGCTATGGTTACAACTACTCGGGCTCGACCACCGGCTATTCAGGCGGCGACGCCATCGCAGTCGCCGCAGGGGCGTACCACACCTGCTACCTCCTCAGCACAGGCAACTCCGTCTGCTACGGCTATAACAGCAGTGGCCAGACAACAGGCTACTCCGGCGGCAATGCCATCTCAGTCGTAGCAAGCTACTATCATACCTGCTACCTCCTCAGCACAGGCAACTCAGTTTGCTACGGCCAGAACAGCTACGGCGAAGCCGACCCCTACACCGGCGGCGACGCAATCGGCATGAAGACCTCTTCATATGTGACCTGCTATGTCCTCTCAAACGGCAACTCGACATGCTACGGCAACGGCGACCCAGCCATCCCTTACACAGGAGGGGACCTGAAAATACCATTTAGTCCTGCCATCTACGAAATGGTCGTGGACAATGCAGACAGCTATACCACTGCCAACTATACCATATCGCCACTCGCAGAAGGCACATATGGCTTTTATGCGAACTGCACTGACTTCGCAGGCAACTCGAACCTTTCCGAAACCCGCTCGTTCGACATGTCCCTGAGCATCACCATATCAAACGTCGCCAACAAGACCCAGCCGGGCGACACTTCTGAGCAGATAAACTGGACCACCAGCGGCAGCGGCAACTCCACGGTGAACTACGGCGAGACGCCAGACCTGGGCAGCCTCATCACCGACGCTTCGTATTCCATCCACCACGTCATGAACCTCACCGGCCTCACCCCCGGCATGCATTACTACTATAACCTAAGCTCCTGCACCAGCACAGACATCTGCAATACGTCCGGCACATACCAGTTCATAGCGGATGCAACCCCCCCGTCCATCAACTTTACGGATCCAACCCCGGCAAACGCTTCGCTGGTCAATTACCAGAACGCGATTATCAACGCCACGCTGAGCGAAAACGTCACCCAATGCGTGCTTTACATGTACGACCAGTCAAAAACGTGGTCAAACCTGAAGCACCTCGGGATTAACTGGGGCAGGCTCGACTACAATGCATCCGTCGGCGTCAACAATTACTCATCCATAACGATGCAGTACCTGTCGCCTGTTGTGGCGGGCAACTATCACACTTGTTACGTCCTTTCAAATGGCAACTCCGCCTGTTATGGGGCCAACTACTACGGCCAGTCCAACAACTACACCGGCGGCAACGCAGTTGCAGGGGCCGCGGGGGAGTACCACACATGCTACCTCCTCAGCAACGGCAACTCCACTTGCTACGGCTACAATGACTATGGTCAGCGCACCGCGTACACCGGCGGCAACGCCATCGCCGTGTCTGCAGCATACAGGCACACCTGCTACCTCCTCAGCACCGGCAACTCCGCCTGCTACGGCAACAACGGCTCAGGCCAGGCCACCGGCTATTCAGGCGGCGACGCCATAGGCTTGGCAGCTGGCAACTACCACACATGCTACCTCCTCAGCAACGGCAACTCCACCTGCTACGGCTATAATTACGCTGGCTCGAGAAATAGTTATACAGGAGGTGACGCCATCGCAGTCGCCGCAGGAGAATACCACACCTGCTACCTCCTCAGCAACGGCAACTCCGCCTGCTACGGCGACAACGGCAACGGCCAGTCCATTGCCTACGCCGGCGGCAACGCCATCGCAGTCGCCGCAGAAGATGACCACACCTGCTACCTCCTCAGCAGCGGCAACTCCGTATGCTACGGCGCCAACTCCTCAGGCTCCGACATGCCATATTCCGGCGGCAACGCCATCTCAGTCTCAATAGGCGACTCGCACACCTGCTACCTCCTCAGCAACGGCAACTCCGCCTGCCACGGCTACAATGACGATGGCAGGTCCACCAACTACAGCACCGGCAACCTGAGGGCGCCGTTCGCTCCGCCATCTTACCAGATGGTCGTGAACAATTCAGGCAGCTATACGACCGCCAACCATACCCTGCCGGAACTGCCTGTCGGCTCGT
>JAQTME010000008.1 GCA_028714535.1 Candidatus Iainarchaeum sp.
CAACGAGAGTGGCGGCCTGCTTGAGGCGTTCGAGCCGTACTTTGAGCAAAGGGCAAAGGGCCTGGGGCAGAAGCTCGGCGCCAAGAAGGTCAATGCATTCAGCGCTGTGTTCTCCTTCACGCCATGGATCCCAACCTTCCAAAAGGGCATCCACAGGTCAGGGAGCCACATATCGAGCGCAAAGTCCCAGGTGGTGAATGACAAATCCGATGGAAACGACGGCAGCGTAGGGTTCACGTACCTGGGGGATTTCCTGGCCTCGCCATCAGCCCAGTCGATCCGCCAGCGCAACATGTATGACGAGGAGATGAACCAGGTGTATGGCACCAGTGCAGCAGAGCTGGATGCGGCCGGCGATCCGTGGGGCGGGGGAGAGTTCACGAACGACAAGGAAGGGAAGACGGTCTACCACACGTATAACCTGGGCGTCAGCAAATACCTCATACTCATCAAGTACACCGAGGCAGGCAAGCTGGGGGACTGTGCCATAGACGAGAACACGCTCCTGCCGCGCATGAGGACGTTCGGCTGGTGCGAGCCGTGCACCACGTCCTCGCTGGCGTTCCAGAACATAACGGCCAATGCAACTGCGTATCTGCCGAACTACACTGCCAAACTGAAGGAGACCGGGGCTCCGAATGCCTACCTCGCCAGCAACGTGCAGCCCATATGCACGTCTACGATTTCCACGCCATCAGGGTCCACGCCAGTGGACAGCGCAACCTGTTTCAACGCTTACATAACCGACATGCAGGACTACTCCGGCTCCCCTGGCGTCCAAGGCTCGCCAAGGACAATCCCGGATGCCACGATAATCAAGGAAAGGCTCGGCAACTATATGAAATCAGGCGTCCTGCCTGTGCTGGACATAAGCCACATCAGCAACTGGAACCTCACGCACAGTGAAAAAGTGGGCAGCAGCAGCACATACACGGCGATGCCGGATTATACTGAATACGACTTCCAGAGGCTGTTCGGCAGCATGGGCGCCGCAGTGGTCATCGTGGACCACGTGAGCAGCAGGGCGGACCTGGAGGCGACGCTGGCCGCGGCGAACGCCAAGCCAGCAGGCGCCACCAAGCTGGACAGGATAATAGCCAGAAGCGGCATAGTCAGGAACAAATGCCCGAACTGCCTGACCGCGGTCCAGGTTGATACCCCGCGCAGCGTCTACTGCGATGCACGCACGGAGACGAGCACCAGCACGTGCTTCAACAACACCGTGACGGCGCTCCTCAGGGACCCAAGGGCGAAGTTCAACATAGACATGATTACGTTCGACTACCCGGTCACGCTCCACCCTCAGTCTGGCGCAATCGGGCTGAAAAATAAGAGCGGCGCCGTGGCTGACGATATCGCAGCCTACGGCCGCACAGCGCTGCAGGCAGGCGGCAAGCCGAGCATGGTTGTCGGGTTCAACGTCGACACCAGCGACCCTGACTGGAGCGGGAATCATGAGTTCCTGTTCAACGCGATCGTCCAGAAGCAGGCGGACCTTATCGGGGCAGGCGTCATCGGGATCATATACTCGCCGGTGAGGGACACCGGGTTCGTTACGCAGGGGTCTGTCAGCCCTTTCACAGCCTGCAGTGCCACCACCGGGTGCACGGACACCGGGCTGTTCATGTGCGGGACTGGCCCGTGCACCACCAACCAGGGATGGTGGGAGCGGAATACGCCCAGCACCCCCCCGGCCTGCACCACCACCAACGGCTGCTCGGCGCTTAACCTGTACAGGTGCACGACATTCTGCACAAGCAGCCAGTCAGCGTGGGAGGACGAATGCAGCAGGGTGCAACAGTATTGCGCCGCCAATCCAAATGGTTGCATAGGCACGAACGGCTGGGTGGGGCAGTGGAGTAACAATTGCGCGAGGAGGGCCAGCAGAGGGACGACCGCCGGGGCAGGGCTCGTGAATGATGCCACCGGGGTGGGGCTCAAGACCGAGAAATTCTGCGCATACCAGGGCGCCATGGAGAGGATGTCTGCATCTGCGCCTGTGGCGGTCTTCAGGAGGATAGCGGCGCAGGACATTGCGTGCGTCGCCTGCTCCAGCCTTGACTATACGAATGGCGCATGCAACCTCGCCAGCCCCACGACGCAGCTTGAATGCGACGACGGCGGGACCTGCAGCGTGCCGACGGGCATGAGCAGCGGCGAGGTGAAATGCCCGTCCGACGTGGTCACGACAGGATGTACATTATGCACGGAAAAAACAGGCGCCTATTCCTGCACATACGCCTACACCAACGGGACGTCCGAAACCGTGGCCGGCAGCCTAAGCGACCTCTCCTCAGACTTATACTCGGACATAATAGCTGGCCTGCCAAAGCCGGACAAGTGCTGCATAGAGGTCGAGGGCGGAGGGTCGATGTACTCCTACGCCAAGCAGGCGTACCAGTCGCCCATCAACAAGCCCCTGGTGTTCGCGAAAACCGGGGATGTTGGCATGGACTGCGGCACGGGCGGCACCAGCTCTGGCGACATCGAACAGGTGGGCAACTTCTGCGGCTACAGCCTGCCGCTGAAGCAGTACGACATCACGTGCACGGTGAGCGGCTGATGGGGCTGGCGGAAGTCATTGGCGGCATGTTCAAGGGGGGCGGCGCCTCCTCGTCGAGGAGAGGCCAGGTGCAGGCATGCCCCAGTTGCGGGGAGAAGGTCAACCTGAGCATGGAGCGCTGCCCGAAATGCGGCGTGCGCATAAAGAGCATGTTCCGCAGGAAGTGCCCCAAGTGCGGCGCGCTCAACGAGCTCGACATAAGAAAATGCGCGAAATGCGGCTATGATTTCGAGGCCGAGCTGGAAAGGGCTAAAAAGACTTATTACGTATGTCCAATATGCGGGTATAAGATGGAGGCAATGCTCACGCAGTGCCCGGCCTGCAATACGCGATTTATGTGAATCAAATGGTTGAGTCCTTCAAGCAGGAGCAGAAGAAGGCAGAGGCCGAAGCTCCGAAGAAGAAGTTCATCCACCTGCTGGACGAGGAAGAGGTCGAGGTGAAGCGGCTGGAGGCCGACGACGTGGAGGACTGCGTCAAGGTCATGCGCAAGTGCGCCTTCGACGTCACCGACAGCGAGGTGGGCAACATAGTGCAGTACAGCAGGAGCTTCGGCGCCACCGTGAACCGCATGATAGTCGGCGTCGGCCTCGCCTGGCCGGCCATGCTGGATGTGAACGAGAAAAGGATAACGAGCGGCGAGCCCAATGCCCTGTACCTCGAGGACCCGGCGGTGCTGCTGGCCTACGAGGGGAGGGGCGTGAGGCGCATACTGCTCAAGGAAAGGGAGAAGGAGGTCGTAAACGCCGGCATGAAATACGCCATCGCCTACCTTTACGAGGACATCCCGAAGGGCAGCATAAGCGGCTACATAACAGAGGCAGGGAACGCGCTTGAGAAGCTCTACCTTTCGGAGGATTACGAGTTCTTCAGGACCGAACGCGGCATACTCGCATTCAAGAAGCTAGGGTGAGCAGGACCTCTGCGAATCCGAGCGAGCGCATCTTTTTCTGTATGGCGGCCATGCGGCGGGAGAGCCGCATGAAGTCAGACCTGTTGCCGCTTATCCAGATGTTCCTGCCGCTCACGATGAGGGAACATGCCTTGAAGCCGATGGAAACCAGGTAGCGCCTTGCCGATGCCAGCTTTTTGATGAGCGGCGCGCCATTTGGCGCGGGAAGCTTGGCTGATGCCAGCTTGTCCCAGTTGGGCAGGCCGAACTCCTTCGCCAAAAGGCGTATTTCAGCCTTTGACAGGCCGCTTTCCAGGAGGGGGCTCCTGATGCCTGTATGCCGTGCGGCCACGAAACTGAAGCCGTTCTCGGCTGCGTCGTCCTTGTGCGAGCCGTCCAGCACGTTCCTGAGCTTCATGCGTGTGGCGATGCCCTTGAGGCTGCTGTAGATCTTCCCTTTGCACGAAACCGGCTGGTCTGGCTTGTATGTAATGTGCCTGGCGCCGATTATCCTTGCCACCCTGCGCGCAAGCATGAGCTCGGATGAGGGGTAGTTGTCGGAAAGCGCGGTCACTGCCACTGCCTTGCCCCCCAGCTCCTCGCGGCAGATGCGCAGCAGCAGGGTGCTGTCCACCCCGCCCGAGTAGGCGACCAGCGCGCTGTCCATCTTCCGTATGCGGCTCCTGAGGTCCTCGAGCTTGCCTTCCAGTCTCCTGTCCATACAAGCGGTTTTGTCTTGATATGTTTATTAAGTTGCCCTGGGAGAAAATGCCATGAAATGGCTACTGGCCCTCATGGCGGCGATGCTGCTCCAGCTTTCGTCAGCTTCATGCAGCGGCACGATATCGCAGTACGTGCCTGCGGTAATGGGGGAGGACGGCGGCCTCGTCAACGTGACGGTGTCGCTTGTGCCTGGCCACGGGGGCGCGTTCGCCACGGTGGAGCCGCTCACTGCGGTTTCAACGCAGGAGTCAATAGCCCAGGCAGTCAGCTATGCATACGAGCTCTCGGGGAAGTGGGGATGCGATGCCCTGGTGAGCTTCATGACTCCGGAGCGGGCGTCGTATGTCGAAGGGCCGAGCGCAGGCGCCGCGCTCGCTGTAATGACCTATGCCCTGCTCGAGAACAGGACCATGCGCCAGGATGCAATAATCACCGGCACCATAGATGAAGGGGGCGGCGTAGGCGGCGTCGGCGGGCTGTATGAGAAGGCCACCGGCGCCGCGCAGAAGGGCGCGAAGTATTTCATAACGCCCACGGAGAGCTTCTACGAGGTCCTCCTGCTGAGGGGCGTTGAGGAAGAATACGGGCTGAAGGTGCTCCAGGCGCGCAACGTGAGCGAGCTCATAGGGTTCATGATCTACAACATCAGCATAGCGCAGGAGGGCATGGGCACCGAGAAGCGGCCCATCCCCGACCTTCAGCCATATGATACCGCCGGCTTTGAGCGGTTCGTGCCGGTGGCGCAGGGCATGATAGGCCTAGAGCAGGACGCCATGCTGGCGCTCAACGGGACCGACGAGGAAACTGCCGTGATGAGGGATTTTTTCCGGAACGAGGTCCTGCGGCAGAACAGGATTCTTGAGCGTGGCTACGCGTTCAGCGCGGCCAACGAGGCATTCCTCAACTACATAGACATTTCCACCATCACGGCGATGGTCTCCGGCGGCGTCGACCTGCCGCGGAAGAAAGGCGAGGCCGGCGCGTGCCTTTCGCAGATAAGGAAGCCTGCCATGACAGACGCGAATTTCGAGTGGGTCATAGGGGCGGACCAGCGGGAGGGCTGGGCATACCAGAAGCTGAACGAGACCGAGACTGACGGCAGGGTCGTGAGCGATGAGAGATATTCCAGGTACAACGACCTGATGTACGCCCAGGCGTGGTGCAGCGTGGCCAAGGGGCTCGCATCAGCCGCGCCCGAGGGAGGCAGGCCGGTCGACGAGAGCGTGTGGAAGGGCATGGCGGCCGAGAAGCTTGCGCTCGCGCGTTCGGTGCCAGCGGGCGGGCCGGACATCCAGTTCAAGCTGGATACGGCCGCCGCAGCCTACGAGCAGGGCAGGTATGGCGCGGCGATATATGACGCCTTATACGTGATAACGATGGGCGATGCCGCAGGCAATGCGACGCTGCCGGGCGAAAACCGCACATCGCTCTGGGGGAGGATATACCAGTCGCAGGGCGCTTTCCTGGATGCAGAGGGCGAGGATGCGGGGAAGATACTCGCTTTCGCCAGGGCGCTTGATGGGGCCACGGCTGAGATGAGGGCCGCGCTTCCGGAAGATAATGCGCCCGCTGAGGCGCCTGGCGGTGGCCTGCTCATGCTGGCGGCCGCGTTTGTGCTGACTTCATCGCTTATCCTAATGTTTTTATTGTTGCTTATGCTAATACTTGGTCGTGGAAATCACTCCCAGGGAACTCGCACGGCTGATAGAGCTAAACAAAAAAAGGGCAGAGCTTGAATTCAGGGGCTCGGCCCTCGGAATGGACTGTGCCGCCGAGCTCCGCTCGATAACCGCCAACGCCGATGAGATAGCGTCCAAGGCCAGGGCCGCGCGGGTCGAGATAATACTTCCGGGCGAAAAAAAACTGCAGGCGCTTGGGGCAGCCCTGTCATCTTTTTCCCCCCAGCAGCTGAAGGAGGCGCTTGTCGGCAGGGCCGGGCAGGCGTATGAGCTGCTCGTGCAGCGTGGCGGGCTCGTGAAGCAGAACCACGAGAACCGCTTGGAGATAGCGAAGCTCTCGATGGCGCTCGCGCGCATGCCGTCCCACGACAGGGACATGGTCGCCGCAATGGTCCGCTCTGGCTCTTTCGAAGGCACGCTCCAGCTGGCGTTCACCAGCGAGGCCGTGGTCAGGGACACCGCGCGGTACCTGAGGCGCTGCGGCATGGGCTGCAAGGCCTCGGGCAGGAGCCTCGCTGCGGACAAGGCGCCGAACGCCGAGGTGCGCATGGAGCTGTCCAACCGGAAGGTGTGGGTCAGCGAAAGCGTCAGGGCGCAGCTTGAGGAGAACCTGAAGGGGATACACGCGCTGACCGCTGGCATCCAGCTCAAGAACGCGGAAAGGCAGATAAAGCAGTTCAGCGAGCAGGAGGAGGACGAGTTCGTGACGCTCCAGCGCAAGTACCTGGACCTCCTCAAGCAGCAGGACGAATTATTGAAGGAGTTCAACGAAGAGGAAAGCGCCTCTTTCAGGCAGGGCTAGAGCCTCTTGTGCATATACGGCCCGAGCAGCGAATAGCCGCGCTTCCTGTAGTATCCGCGCGCGCCGATGCCGCTGATGACTATCATCCGCCCTTTTCCGGCTTCGCTTGCGAGCGCCTCCGCCTCTTCGAGGAGTTTCGCGCCGATGCCCCGGTGCTGGACCGCAGCACGGCCGCCCCCAAGCGGGACCTCTGAGCCGTAAACGTGCAGCTCGCGGACGAGCGCGGCATCAGGGGTTATCTCCATGCGGCCGCTTTCGCGCTGGAAGCGGAGCCGTATGAATCCTGCGATGAGCCCGGCCTCATCCTCGTACGACAGGAAGTTCTCCGTCCCGCCGCTCGCGTCGTAGGCGATGCGCCTCATGGCGAAATCGCCCGGTGCGAAGCGCCCCTGGCCTCCCTGCAGGCCTATCTCGCGCGAGCGTATCTCACTGGCGATAATCCCTTTTTCACGGAGTTTCGCATCGACCAGCTCGCGCAGGTTGCTCTTCTTCACGCCCGAGCGGATGCGCGCGGCCGGTATGTCGCGCTGTATGCGCATCACGCGCACGTACGGCGGGATATGACGGTAGAATTCGGATATCACGTCCGCCGCTTCCTCCGCATCGTACGGCCTGAACGCGCCGCGCGCCTCCATTTCCGCGAGCCCGGTGCCTGGGATGACCAGCGTGGGGTAGATCTTCAGCATGTCCGGGCGGAAGCGCGCATCAGAGAAAAGCCGCCTGACGAATGAGATGTCCTTTTTCCTATTCGAGCCGGGCATGCCTGGCATTATATGGTAGAGGACCTTGAATGCCGCGTTTTTCAGCGCGCGGGTGGCATCGGCCACGTCCTCCACTGTGTGGCCGCGCTTCACCAGCCTGTAGATGGCATCATCAGCATGCTGGACGCCGAGCTCCACGCGCGTCGCGCCGTAGGAAAGCATCTCGCCGATGTGCCGGATGCATACGTCAGGCCGCGTTTCCAGCGTGAGCCCGACCGCGCGGTGGCCGGCGCGCTCGTTCGCGCGGATTGCGCCGGCGAGCGTCTTCGCCTTCCTGCCGTTTAGGCCCTCATAGACGCCTTTTATGAACGAAACCCTGTACGGTTTGGGCGTCTCGAGGAACGTGCCGCCCATGACGATGACCTCGCACTTGTCAGCCGGATGGCCGCCGCCCTCGAACTGCTCCACGCGGCCCATGGCCTGCAGCCGGGGGTCGAAGCCGGACTGCCTGCCGCGGAGCGCGGCGGGCTCGTATCCGGTGTAGCTTTTGGCCGCAAGGCCCGCCGCAGGGCAGTATATGCAATTGTGCGTGCACGAGCCTTCGGGCCGTATCATGACGGCGACCGGAGTGACGCCTGAAAGCGTGCGGGCCGGCTTTTTGAGGAGCAGGGCGCGCATGCGCATGGTTGCGCGCTTGGGCAGCGCTGCGAGCAGTTCCGGGTTCGTTAGTATGGAGTCAGGCCTGAACCTCCTGCACGCCTCGCGCTTGAGCCCCTCCACATCGGCCCGGCCGGAAAGTATGCCTTTGATGACGTATCCGACGGCCAGGCGCCTCCTGCCTTCCATTGGGGATATGATGGCTGCTCCGGTTTAAAATCAATAATCATCCGAAGAAATTGGACAGGAGCCCGGCGAGCGCGTATACGGGCGCCTCGAAAATAGGGAAAAGCAGCGCGCCGTGGTTGGTCGCCTTCCAGTCCCCGAAAAGGTCAGAACGCACGGTCATGGTGACGTTCTTCTCAGCGGCTATGTTGCCGCTGGCGAGCGAAACGACGCGTATGGTCGGCGTGTATGCGTCCTCCTCTGCGCCCACGATCTCGTAGTGCAGGGTCTTGGTGGTCTGCGCAGGCACGAAAACAGGCTTCTTGAAGTCCCACTTCCTCGAGCCCGTTGCGCTCACCTCGAAGGCATCGCTGGCCGAGCCCTTGTTGGTCACGGTTATCGTGAAGCGGGCCGGCTGGCCGGGGCCAACTGAGATGCGGGTCGGCAGGACATCGAATTCCATCACGTCCCAGGTGACCTTCACCCTGGCCAGGAATGTGATGTTGCCGAGCTTCTCGCCGTTGTTCTCGTCTATCACCGTTATGCGGAAGGTGTAGTTGCCCTCGGGGGCGTCGGGGTTGGCGCTCACGGTCACCTGGAGCGGGTCCTGGTAGAGCTTGCTCGGCTGCGTCGCCCATCCGGGCGGAAGGTCCGTGGCGATTGCCTGGTCCATCATGCCGCCGGTGCCATGGATGCCCCCGGTTGTGACGGCCCTGTCCACGAGTATCGATACGGTCTGGCCCGGGCCTATGGTTCCCAGGTCCACGATGTCGCCATTGCCGGTCTCGCCTGCCTGGGGCGAGATGACAGTGACCGAGAAGGACAATGCAGCCAATGCCAGTAACAGGAATAACGGCCTTGCGAACATGCGCCTATATTTCTCTCAAGGATTAAAAACTTGATGAAAGGGCACCGGAGCTTCAGCGTGCGAATGCCTTTTTGGGCCGGGGGTTGAGGACCGGCGCCTTGGGAGCCGGAAAAGCCGGCAGTGATGGGGCGTTTTTGTAGATGTGGGCCCTTGCCAGGGGGCTGTCCACTGGCGGGATTATCTCGTGCGGGCAGCCCCCCATGGTTTTCACATTCAGCTTGAGGCCGCATGCGTCGCCTTCAATGCCCAGCGTAGCGACCATGACCTTGGATGGCTGCGGGCTGCGCTCAAAATAATAGAGGGTGGGCATGTTGTGGATGCTGCTGTTCGGGACGGCGTCTGGGAGTGCGCACGCCTCGAACCTTATGTTGCCCTTGTCGAACTCCATCTTTTTGAGGAGCCGCAGGTCAGGCTGGCTGTTGCTGAGCAGGTATGGGCAGTACTGTTCCGGGACGAAGAGGACTGCCACCACGGGCATCGGGTCGTATCCATTATGCATCATGGTGCCCAGGATTGAGAATGCCCTTTCCACCTTGGCTCACCGTGCGTATGCGGGCCTGCGTGCCTGTTGGAATTGGGACGGCCTTTGGAAAGCCTTCGCATCCGGAGAGTTGGACGCATCTGCAAGGCCGACGCGTATGGCCCCGCAACCTGATATTGCAGGAATCACATAGCGTGGATGCGCCCCAATCCCCTTATCCAGCACGATGTTAGTGGCTGTGCGTCTGGTACAGTCCGCATTGAGCTTCGCCAAGGTGACAATCCGGTTGGTGGTGCTCTTGTCGTAGAAGTACAAGGTCGGCTCCAGGGGCGCACCGCCGTTTGTCCCCACTGCTTCGAATCTGAGGAACCTGTCGCGATTGGCGGGCCTGAACCCCATGTTCTCTATCATCCTGCTGGTCAGTGTTTTCAGCGTATCCGGCAAAAAAGCGATGCCGACCACACTCGTGAACCCGCCAGTCCCGCCGTTCGTCATTGTCCCTTCAATTAGATAAGCTTTGGTCATATCTGCACACCATGGAAGTTTGAGATTAGTGTGGATGGTAAAATTTATAACTTAATGTATCTTCCCGATTAGTCGAAGTTCATGCGCCCGAACTTCAGGAAAAGCGGCTTCTCCTGCTTGGGGTCGACGACCGCGATGGCCAGCTCCTTGCGCAGCCGGCCTGCCATGTCCAGCGATTCCAGCAGCTTCCCGGGCTCGCACTGCCAGTCCTTCCTCACGACCTCTATGAGGCAGAATGTCTTGTCCTCGCCTGGCCTGAAGCCCTTGCGGTGCAGCCTGAGGTATGGCGTGCCGTCGAGGCTGGGCCGGACGATGTAGCCCCGGTCGCGCAGGTATTTTATCACGGAATACTTCTCGTGCGACAATTTGTCGCGCCGGGAGGCGCGGTGTATGAGGTCGTCCTTTTTCAACGGCAGGACGCCGCGGTCGGCGAAATACGCTGCTTCCAGCAGCGTCAGCTTGGTCTCCTCGGCCTCCTCCACGCCTGCGCCCAGGCTGCGGAGCTTCAGTATGAGCGGCTTTTCCTTCACCACTATGAAATCGTCGCTTGTTTCCGCCATGTGCAAAACCTATATGCCGGAGCCCTTTCCGGTCTTCTTGTTTATCTCCTGGAGCAGCGCCTTTATGTCGTTATAGCGGACGTTGGACACGTGTATGGCTATAGCTGCGCCGCCCGCGGTGTCTATGCTCACGGTCCCTACGCCGAGGATGCGTTCCAGGAGCCCCTGGGCGTAGCTTGTCTCAGTTATCTTGGCGTATGGCAGGACAGTGCGCCTGGTCGCGAGAAGGCCGGACGCATATGCTATTGTGTTCTGTTCGAGCGTTATGGTCTGCAGTTTCGCGGCCAGGACGGCCAGCGCCACGAAAATAATCCCGCCGAGCCAGGCTATCGCCAGGAACGTGAGGAACAGGCCCCGGAGCAGGTCCTGGACCAGCACGAGGAATATGGTGACGAGCAGGAGATAAAGGAGGATTTTCACCCCGGCGACGACCGGGCTGGGATGGAACGAATGGGCCATGCATCAATCCTCAGGCGAACAGTATAAAAATCGTGCCTCATGGGAGTATTGCGTATGCTTGTGATATTCACGGACGGGTGCTGCCTGGGGAATCCAGGCCCCATGGGCATAGGCGTAGTAATATACAGGGACGGCGTGCGCGTCGAGGAGCTGGACGAGTACATAGGCGACGGGACGAACAACGTGGCCGAGTATACGGCGGTGATACGCGCGCTGGAGACCGCACATGAGATGGGCGATGCCAAGGTGCACCTGAAAAGCGACAGCCAGCTCCTCATAAGGCAGCTCAACAACGAGTACAAGGTCAAGGACGCCAAGCTGCGCCCCCTGAAGAAGAGGGTGGAGGGCCTGTGCCACGGGCTTGAGATTCATTTCGAGCACATCCCGCGGGAGAAGAACTCGGAGGCGGACAAGCTGTCCAAGGAGGCTGCGGAACTGGGAAGGAAGCGGGCAGCAGAAACCCGGGGGATGAAATGAAGATAACGAGCCGGCCTGAGCTCGGCAGGCTGATGACGTTCGAGCTCAGCAAGGAGAAGCCCGTGCACGGCTGGTTCTGGTACAAGGAGGGCTACGCGCCGGAGATCGTCGAATGGGCGCTCCGCGACAGCAGGGCGACGGACGCAGTCCTCGACCCGTTCTGCGGCGTGGGAACCACGCTGCTCGCAGCGAAAGGCATGGGCATGCGCTCAATAGGCGTGGACGCATCGCCGCTCGCAGCGTTCGCCTCCAAAACCAAGGCGCAGGACTACGATGCGCCGGACCTGCAGGCAGTGGAGGCGTTCCTGGCGAAGGAAATCAGGCCTGCCGAGGGCACGGACTGGGAATTTGAGCTTTTCAGCCCGCGGGCCGCGTTCCCGAAGCGCAACTACAACGAGATACTCGCCATACGGAACGCCATAGAGCACGAGGAGGGCAAGGCACGCGACCTGCTTCTCCTGGCGCTGTTGTCGATATTGCCGCAGGCGAGCATAATACTCAAGGACGGCGGCGTGCTCAAGATAATGAAGGACAAGCGCGCGCTGCCTGCCAAGGAGATATTCAGGCGGAAGGTGAAACGCATGGTGCGCGAGCTGCGGGAAACTCCTGTCAGCGGGCCTGAGCCGCAGGTGTTCCTGGGCGATGCAAGGGCGCTGGATATGGAGGAAGAATCCGCGGGCATCGTGGTGACGTCGCCACCCTACCTCAACAATATAGACTACTCGAAAATCTACGGGCTGGAGCTCAGCCTGCTGCACATGAGCGGCAGCGAGGCGGCTGAGATGCGCATGCGCGCAGTGCGCTCTTTCATAGGGAAGAGGATGGAGGTGGGGCAGATGCCCCCTGAAGTCGGCGACATAGGATACAGGATACCGATAATAGGCACTTACTTCTCTGACATGGAACGCGCAATCATGGAGATGTTCCGGGTCCTGCGGCCGGGGTGCTCCGCGTACGTGGTCGTGTCCAATTCAGTGATACACGAGACGCACGTGCTGGTCGACGAGATACTCGCGGAAATCGGGCAGCGGGCAGGGTTTTCGGATGTTGAAATCGCGATCGGCGCCGAGCGCACAGCAGATGTCAGGCCGCAGAAGGTGCGCACAAGGGAGAGTGCGGTCATAATGCGGAAGCAGGCCTAGTACGGGGGCCTTGTATCGTCCGGCATGGCGTTTTCCATGCGCCGCAGCCGATCTGCAAGCTGTTTCAGGAGCGGCGCCTTCTTCTGGACCCATTCGATTACCGGGGACACGGTGGCCAGCGCGGCGTCCAGGGTTTTCGCCAGGTGGAGCAGGTTGTCCGCACCGCCAAGCTCGTTGACCTTCTGCAGGAGCGCCTGCAGCTCCTCGACCTTCGGCGGGCTGTCGATGGCAGCCACGCCTGTTTCGTACTGCCAGGGCGTGCCGATGATTACCGTCCGCCTGTAATTGAGCGCGTCGGTCGCGTATATGCTTCTCGTGACCGAGCCGTGGTAGCCGGTGCAGCCTTCTATGAACTCTGAGCTGTCAAGCAACCCTGAGAACCTGGCGCCCTCCACGTTCTCGTTGATTGGGTGGTTCCTGAGCGGGAATCCGTGCAGGTCCGGGTGCGCCCAGCCGTTCGGCCGCAGGATGTCCACTACGTGGAGGTCGGTTGCAGGGTTGAAGGCCGCGTTGAACGTGACTTCGCAATAGAGCGTTTCCTGCCCTGTCGGCTTGCCTGAGCCTGGGATTTTGCCGTCCGACAGGCGCCACGTCCTCAGCTCGAGCTTGTCGATGTCGATTATGCCGAGCCCCCACGCGTCCTTGAGGCTGCGCTTTTCCTGCCTGCCGTCCACGGAAAACGAGACTGGTGCGTCTTTCCATTCGCCGAAAAGCAGCCTTGCGACCAGCAGCTTTCCGTTTGGCAGGTGCTCCTGCCAGGTCATGGAGTCCCCGAACGGCGTGTAGGGCTGCTTTTCGAAGCCCCTTCTGTAGAACGCGTATTCCCTTGCCCGCCATATGCCTTCCGGATTGGCTACCATCCTCCAGAACTCGAACCCGGGATAGTCCGGCTGCGGCTGTATCAGTGTGTCGAGACCGGCGTTGCCAATCACGGTTTCGGAGTTTGACAGGAACATGGGCCTGAGGGCGAAGAGCTGGGGCTGGGTGAAGATCCAGCGCCGCTCGATGGCGCCGCCGTTACGGCTCGCCCTCTCGTAGTTCAGTGCCCTGATAGGCCTGCCCTTGAGCAGGCATGTCGCTTCTGGTTGCATTAGTCCGCCTCTATTATACTCATAGCATATGTGGCAAGTTCCTTAAAAATCTATCGTCCCCCACAATTTACGGCTGGTTTGCGATACAATAAAAACAGTCCTGCACAGATGCAATCCCATGCTGATTGGTATTGTCGGGAAGCCCTCAGGCGGCAAAAGCACGTTCTTCATGGCTGCCACGTCGGTGCCGGTTGAGCGCTCCCCAAGGCCGTTTACAACGATAAAGCCGAACCGCGCGGTTGCATACGTCGAAGTCGAGTGCGTGGACAAGGAATTCGGCAAGCAGTGCAACCCGCGCAGCGGCTACTGCGTAAACGGCAGGAGGTTCGTGCCTGTCGAACTTCTGGACGTGGCCGGGCTCGTGCCGGGCGCGCACGAAGGCAAGGGCCTTGGCAACAAGTTCCTTGACGACCTGAGGCAGGCGGACGTGCTAGTCCACATAGTCGACGCGAGCGGCTCGACCAATGAGGTCGGCGAGAAGGTCCCTGTGGGCAGCTACGACCCGTGCAACGACGTGCGGTTCCTGGAGCAGGAGCTTGACTACTGGATAAAGGGCATACTTGACAACAACTGGCAGAAGCTCGTGCGCGAGGCCAAGCTCAACCGGAAGAAGAACGAGGACATACTCACAGAGCAGTTCAGCGGCCTTGGCATGACAAAGGACATCCTCGGGCGGGTCCTGAAGGAGCTGAAGCTGGAGGAGAAGAGCATCGCTGACTGGAGTGGGGACGAGCGGATGGCGCTCTGCAAGAAAATCAGGCAGATAGGCAAGCCAATAATAATCGCGGCGAACAAGTGCGACCTTTCCACCGGATGGGACAACTACCAGAAATTGAAGAAGACGTTCCCGGAATACGTCGTGATAGCGTGCTCGGCAGAGGCCGAGATAGCTCTGAAGGGAGCTGCCAAGAACGGCTTCATAGATTACATACCCGGCGACAAGGCGTTCACGGTCAAAGGCAAGCTGGACGAGCAGCAGGAGAAGGCGCTGTCCATCATGAAGGCGGTATGCGACAGGTACGAAGGGACAGGCGTGCAGAAATGCCTGAACGCGGCCGTGTTCGACTTCCTGCATTACATCGCCATATTCCCGGGCGGCGTGGGCAAGCTGGAGGACTCAGAAGGCCGTGTCTTGCCGGACTGCTTCCTGATGCCGCCGCGGACGACGGCGCTGGATTTCGCGTTCAAGCTCCATTCCGACATCGGCCGCGGCTTCATCAAGGCAATAGACGTGAAGACCCGGCAGGCAGTGGGCAAGGACCACGCCCTGAAGCACCGCGACGTGATAGAGATAGTGTTTAAGAAACCGTAATCCGAAACGGAAAACATGATAGTTGCATTCTCGACTTATCCGGACAGCAAGAGCGCGAGGAAGGCGGCCAGGGACATCGTGACGAAGAAGCTGGCGGCGTGCGTAAGCATCATCAACGTCGAGGAATCCTATTACCGCTGGAAAGGCAGGGTGGACAGGCAGCCGGAATACCTGCTCATCATAAAGACGAGCAGGACTGCATACGCCAGGCTTGAGGCGTTCATAAAAAAGGGCCACCCGCACAAGGTCCCTGAGATAATCTGGATGGACGTAAAAGGCGGCCTGGGGGAATACCTCGCCTGGGTGCAGGCGAACTCAGGATAGGCTCTTTATCGTGCCGCTGGACTTGAGCGCGACTACGCGCGCCGGCGCGCCGTCAAGCGAATCGAGGAGTGCGAGGAATCCGAGCACTTTTTCCAGGTAATCGCGTTCGCAGCGCAGCATGCCCTGCTTCTTCGCCTTGTCATAGGAAACGAGCTTGAGCGCGGCGTAGGAAAGGCCGAACTCGCCGAAAAAGCTGAGCGCCTCGTTGTAGAGCGAGCGTTTCAACAGCTCCTCGCCCAGATCGGCGCCGCGCAGCTCGAATAGTATGTAGCGTTTCCTCAGCGACCGTGCCTTGGCCATGAGATAGCTTTGTTGCATAATGGATTTTAAACTGCACCAGCCTAGAGATTAATATGGAAAAAGTGCTCATACTCTCGGGAAGCAAGAGCGACGAGGAGATAGCGAAGCAGGCGATGGAAGTGCTCAACGTCTTCGGCGTGCCCTGCAGGTACGAGGTCGCCTCCGCGCACAGGAACCCTGACAAGGTGGACAGGCTGGTGAGGGAGAGCACCGCCCAGGTGTTCATAGCCATCGCCGGGCTCAGCGCGGCGCTTCCAGGCGTTGTCGCATCGAAAACGGTCAAACCTGTCATCGGCGTGCCGGTCGGCGCAGCCCTAGGAGGGCTTGACGCGCTGCTCGCCACTGCGCAGATGCCGCCCAACGTGCCCGTGGCATCGGTGGGCATAGGCATGGGCAAGAATGCAGGCCTCCTGGCCGTGGAGATACTCGCACTTAACGATGCCGTGCTCGCTTCCAGGCTTGCTGAATTCAAGGAGAAGCTCAAGGCGTGAAACCATGTGGAAACCGGACTTTCATTTTCCCCCGTTACTGAGAAAGCTGAAACGCGGCGGCCCCGCCATAACCCTGCCCAAGGACGCAGGCATGGTCATCGCTTATACCGGCATCGGCAAGGATTCTAAAGTTGTCGAGCTAGGGAGCGGCTCGGGCTTCATGACCGCCCAGCTCGCCAACGTGGCCAAGGAGGTCGTGAGCTACGAGAAGAGGAAGGAGTTCCTGGACCTGGCCGAGGCGAACGTGAAACGCGCCGGGCTGCCCAACGTGACGTTCAGGCTCCACGACGCGCTCCACGGCATCGAGGAGAAGGACTGCTCGTGGGACCTTGTGTTCTGCGACATAGCCGACGCTGAGAAGATCGTGCCATACGCCCTGGCCGCGCTGAAGAAAGGCGGCTATCTGGCCGCGCACTGCCTTCATTCCGAGCAGGCCAAGGCGCTGCACCTGGAATGCGCGAAAAGTTTCTCAGAGGTCTTCACAGCCGAAGTGATGATGAGGGAATACGAGGTGCGGGATTTCGGGTTCAGGCCTGCGCATTTCGGCCTGATGCACACGGCATACCTCGTGTTCGCGAGGAAATGAAGATTTTAATTCGTTTCATGCGATGAAGGATGAGGAAGTGATTACATGGCAACGGTTGAGATAAAGAACGACAAGAAAGAGGTCACGATACCAGACGGCTCGCTGCTGGCAGAGCTCGACGGAAAATGCTCTATCCTGTTCGCATGCAAGGTGGGGAGCTGCGGCTCGTGCAAATGCAAGGTGACGAAGGGCATGGAGAACCTGGAGCAGCCCAACGACATCGAAAAGGCAGGGCTTTCTGCCTTCGGCAATGACCCGTCGGAACGGCTGCCGTGCGTGGCGAAAATAAAGAAGGGCAAGGTCACGCTGGAATACTGATTGCTTTATTTTTTCTTCTTTTCCTATCTTTGGAGTGGATATTAACACGCAGGGGCGTAGTCGCTCGGCATTCCGAGCGCCAAACCCAGCTCACATTCGTTCGCAGGGGTAGCGAAGTGGTCAAACGCGGCAGACTCAAGAGGCTTTTTTGACCTCTGGTTTTACCAGGGCAAAAACCCTGGAAAAAAGCCATGAGGCCTTTAAAGCGGCGCAGCTGCGTCCGTTCCCCTTTCAATAGGGAAATGGGAAATCTGTTGGCCTAGCGCCTTCGAAGGTTCAAATCCTTCCCCCTGCAAAAACTTTTTTGGAAAAAGTTTTATCAAAAACGGGTTGATAGGGGAATCTTGAACGAAGTTCAAGCCCTTCCCCCTGCATTTTTGTTCACTGGCCGAGCCGAAGGCTCGGCGTGAACACAGAGTTGTCCCTGCATATATTTCACAGGCGGCAGGTCATTCGTATCTCAATGCCTCCACCGGAGGTATCGCTTCCGCGCTCCTCGCAGGGAACACGCCCGCCACGACGCCTATGAGTATGGAGAACAGCAGGGTCCCGATTATCAGCTCCGCGGATATGGAGGTGGGCACGTTGAATGAGCCCAGCACGGCCGATGCCGCGAAGCTCAGCAGCACGCCGAGCAGGCCACCTACGAAGCCGATTATGGCCGCCTCGGAGAGGAAAAGGGCCGTGACGTCCCGGTTTTTAGCGCCAAGGGACTTGAGGACGCCGATGTCCTTGGTCTGCTCGAGCACGCTCATGAACATGGTGTTGGCAACGCCGATGCCGCCCACAAGGAGCGAGATGGACGCTATCCCTCCGAGAAGCATGGTGAGGGTGTCGCTCACGCTCGAGACGGTCGACTGCATCTTTGCCGCGGTCATCACCTGGAAGTCCTCGGTCTGCTCGGTGACATGGTGGAGGGTTATGAGCCGCGATTCCACGGTGCCGGCGACAGTGTCGGTATCATAGCCGGAATTGGCCACTATAACGACCTGGCTCACCGCGCTGGTGGCGCTAGTCAGGTTGAACATGCTCCTGGCAACTGCCTGGGGTATGAAAACAGTGGTATCGGTGCTGCCGCTGCCGGATTCTGCCAGGATGCCGACCACGCGGAAGGAATTGCCGTCTATCTTTATCTCCTTGTTCAGCATGCTCAGGTCATTGAATGTCGCGTTTGCCACCCTGAATCCTACCACGGCGGAATGCTGGTCGCTTGTGCTGAGATACCGCCCGTAGAGCATGTCCACGCCCACGGAATCCTGGAACGCCAGCGGCTGGGTGCCGACAATCGTCAATGAGCTGTTCTTGTCCTTGTATTTTACGGTTTTTCGCGCCTCAACGCGGGCATCGAGCTTATATACCCCCGGAAGAGTCCGGAGGTCGTCGGCTTCCCTGAAGGTTATCTTGGCCGTCTGCTCCCCACGCTCGCGCCCGGGAGGCGCCGCCCCCTCGAAACCGCCGCCTGCCCCAATCACACCGAAGCCGCCGCCGGCGCCAAACGCCCTCATGCCGCCCGCGGAAACTGTTATGATGTTGCTGCCGAGGGCAGTCATGCGCTCGTTTATGCTCTCGCTTATCCCCATGCTTATGCCGATGAGGGTGACTATGGATGCCATCCCTATCACTATGCCGAGGATGGTGAGCCAGCTCCGCAGGCTCCTGTGGCGGATGCTGTTCAGCGCCAGTGATAATATGTCCTTGAGCTTCATCAGCCTGCCACCTTCCTGCCCTTCAGTTTCCTGCTGGCGATGTGCCACATGGCCAGCAGCGTCGCTGTGCCAATCAGCAGGACGTACATGAGGGCTTCGCTCATTTCGCAGCCACCTTTCCGCCTTTCCATTTGCGGTAGGCGAAGTAGCCAATCACCGCCACCACCAGCGCGCCAGCGAACAGGGGCAGCGAGCCGAGGCCGAAGATGCCGTTTCCTCCAGCCGCACCGTTGGTTCTGGGCCTGAAGCCGGAAGCCGACGCGTTGCCGTTGCCTGTGAAGCCCTGCCCGGAGGAGACGGTTATCTCCGCATACTTAGTAATCGTCTGCTCCTCGTTCTTGCTGTCCTTGAACCTTATAGTTATGGGGATGCCGTACTTGCCAGGGGCCAGGCCTGGCGCCACGTTCACGGTAAGATCGAAGGTAACGTAGTCGTCGACGTTCAGGGTGCCGATGAACTTATCCGTGGTTCCGGTCAAAGTCAGATCGTTTGCAGATGACGCCAGGACGTATACACTCCTGAGCGGGCCGTTCCCGACGTTGGAGATCTGCGCCGACACCGTGACGCCGTCGGTGCCGCTGGCGACGCTTGCCGGGTCGGTCTGGGTGCTCATTATCAGGTCAGGGGTCGCTGTGACCAGCACCCCGATATTCTGGGTGTATGTGTTGCCGTTGCTCGTTATGTTGATGGGGAAATTGAAGTAGTCGGTGAGGAGGGTCCCGGTCACCCCCACGGTTATTATCTTCGTCTGGTTCCCTCCTGGCGCAAGCGCGTCAAAATAGATGCGCGTAGGGCCCAGAGGGACGAAATCGCTGCTTTGGGCGAGGTCAACTATGACAGATGAAGCGCCCTCGCCGAGGTTTTCCAGGGTCAATGCGAACTGCGCCTCTGACCCGACCTCAGTTGGCGTGAGCGGGACCAGGTAAACCCTCATCTGCGATGATGCGTCTTCAACGATGACAGGCCCGATGGAAACGGTCTGGTTGAGGGTGTTCTGCAGCGCATCCTGGTAGCTGACCACAACCGGAACAGTGTATTTGCCGGTTGCCGCGGAAGAGGAGGAAACGAGGGTCATCGAAACCGTCCTGGTGCTGTTGAAAGGCACGCTGCCTATCGACATCTGCGAGCCCCCGCCGATGGAGAACGACGATGAATCAGGCATGCTGATGACGGCGTTGTTCATGACACCGCCGGTGTTGGTGATTTCAAGCTGTGCGGTGATGGAACCCCCAGGTGCAACGGCCTGTGGCGCTACCGAAAGGGTCCTGACGGCGAGGACCTGGTGCTGTGCGACGGCTATGGGAATTGAAAGGGATGTGCTTTTTGCGGCAGAGGAGCCCTGGTTTGCCAGGCCGCTCGCATAGCTGATCTGCAGGTCGACGACGAAGTAGCCGCTCGCCATCTGCTGCGGGACCGTAAAGGGCACCGAAGCCATCGCTGTGGAGCCCGCGCCGATGTCACCGAGGTAGATCTGGGAGTATTCTGTTTCGCCAGGTATCCTATAATAGATGGTGACGCCTTCTGCGCTATCAGCCCCTGAATTCTGTATCGTCATCTGGAGCTGCGTCGCTGCGCCTGCATAGACGGTTTCCGGAATGGTGGTGTGGTCCACCACCTGCAGCGCAGCCTCGGCATGCGCTGCGCCGGCAAACGCCAGCAGAGACAAAAATATCATTCCCAGGTATATCCCATATTTCATGCACAATCCCTCGTTTTACATCGGTTTTATCTTGATGCTGCTCCCGTCTTTCGCGATACGGGGCTTCTGGAGCGTTTCCTTCTCTATCTGCCCGTCCCTCAGGTGGATTACCCTCTCGCTGTACGCCGCGACGACAGGCTCGTGTGTGACTATGACCACGGTTATCTTTTTTTCGCTCCACAGCCGCGAAAGGAAGTCCATCACGTCCTTGCCGGACTTGGAATCCAGGTTGCCTGTCGGCTCGTCGGCGAGTATCATGCCGGGGCTGTTGGCGAGCGCCCGTGCGATGGCGACCCTCTGCCGCTCGCCGCCGCTCAGCTGGGACGGCTTGTTGTCGTGTTTGGGGGAAAGGCCGACGCCTGCCAGGCGCGCCTCAACGATGCCGGCCCGCTCAGCCTCGCCCATCTCGCGTATTATCAGCGGCAGTTCCACGTTCTTGAAGACCGTGAGCGTAGGCGCGAGGTTGAACGCCTGGAACACGAAGCCTATAGTCCTGTTCCTGGCTTCTGCCAGCTGGCTCTCGGTCATCTTTGAGACGGGCACGCCGTCAAGGTATACCTCGCCCGAAGTCGGGACGTCAAGGCAGCCGAGGAGGTGCAGGAGGGTGCTCTTTCCGCTGCCGGACGGGCCGACAATGGAGATGAATTCGCCTTTCCGTATCTTGAGGCTGACGCCCCTGAGCGCCTGGAAGTGAGTATTGCCGGTGACATACTCCTTGGTCGCTTTGTCTATTTCCAGTATGAATTCAGACATGACATCGCCTTCGGGTCTTCCAATCGCGTAGCAATCCTTTTGTAATGCTAATGTAACCTTAAAGTAATAATGTTTATTAAGCTATCGCGGGCATTAACTGCAGGTGAGGCTATGGTTGGGGAATTTGGGCCGATGTTCGGGCAGCCGGACATTATACTGATTGGGATTTTCGGCGCGCTGCACATACTCGCAGCCGCGAGCGTCGTGGTCGCGGTGTTTTTCGCTTTCAAGCTGTACCGGGAAACCGACGGTGCGTGGTACTGGCTTTCGCTGCTGCTGTCGGCGTTCTTTTTCGCGCTCGGGCAGATGATCAAGATAGTGGCGCCCGGCGGGCCGCGTTTCGCGCTGTTCGGGATACTGAATGAGGGCGGCGACATAATAGCGACGCTGCTGCTCGCGGTATCCTGCTATGGCATCTACAAGACCATGAAGGATATACGGAAGAGAGTGGAATGAAGACCATCCTTTTCTACTGGAGCAAGGGCGCGGACACCCGGGTAAGGGTACTCCGGACCATCCAGCGCTGCAATGCGAGTGGCAAGGGCTGCTACCTCAATACCATCGCCGCCGCCCTGAAGCTGAGCCATGTCGCAATAAAGAAGCACCTTGACCTCCTCATCGAGGAGGGGTACGTGAAGATTATCAATCCCGGCGGCAAGCCGGTCTTCCTTGAGCTGAGCCGCAAGGGGCTCGAAGTCATGGATGAGTTCTCTCATAAGGCCGCTTCTGAGAAACGGCAGTGAACACTGGCCGGATGGCCGGCAGGTTGGGCGCTGGAAACGGATTTAATTGTAGCGTTTGCATTACAGCCATGGCAAAGAAGAAGGAAGAGGCGGACGGCCCGCACGCGGGCTGGAAAAAGCTGCTTTACGGCGCATCGATACTGATTTCTTTCGTGGGCTCGCTGGTGCTGCTGGCGTTCACGTTCCTGATAAACGACGCCCTGGACAAGACGCGCGACCTGACGCTGACAAGCGTGGAGGGCATCCAGGGCGACCTTGCCGCGCTGGACAACGCCCTGGCAAGCGCCGAGCAGGAGCTGAACGTGGTCAACGACACGCTGAGCGGCCTGCAGGGGGCGTTCACGCCCCTGGAGTCCGGCCTGGAGAAAACCGGCGATTCCATAGAGAGCCTGGCGGATGCCGCCTCCAGCATACCGCTGATAGGGTCGACAGTGCCGACCGCGGCCTTGAAGGAAGCGTCCGGCTCCATGAAGGCGGCTGCGGCAGAGCTCAGCCTGACAGCTGCCACGTTCGAAGAGCACAAGACCACGATGGGCGAACTGCAGTCCAAGGTGGGCGAGATACGGCAGACGGTGTCCGCACAGCGGACGACGCTCGCAGAGACGGCAACATCGATACAGGACGTCTTCGGCCTCATCAAGCTGGCCAACTTCCTGTTCTTCCTGGTCGTGATAAGCATGTTCAGCATGCTCGTCATCAATTCTGCGGCCGGGCTCCTCTAGCCGAAGATGGTGACGTCTGCCCATTCAGTGCCGCCATAGCCAGCGGCCACCTTTTTCACGAAAATGCGGTAGGCATGGCCGTCCGGCGCGATCCAGGTGCGGGACTGACCTGGACAGGCCACGAACCGGTCCACGACCGTGCCGTTGGCGGCTATGCTGAAGATGCCACACGGCTCTGATGACGACGGGATTATGGAAACGTCGTCCAGCACCAGCGAGTAGTTGCCGAACTGGATGCCGGCCGGGAGCGGCGCGGTTGCGTTTGCAGTGGCGTTGGGAAGAGTGCCGTTGCTGATATTTGAAACGTTGCCAGTGCTGGCGTTCTGGGCCGTCATGTTGCTCTCATTGATGACGGACTCGCCTGGCGTGAGGTTCTGCACCGGTTGGGTCTGGTTATCCGCAGGAACGGTAGCGTTCGGAGTGCCGTTTGCAGGCGT
The DNA here is from genome assembly GCA_028714535.1 of Candidatus Iainarchaeum sp. Classification (GTDB taxonomy): domain Archaea; phylum Micrarchaeota; class Micrarchaeia; order Anstonellales; family Bilamarchaeaceae; genus Bilamarchaeum. The sequence continues at coordinate 23,177 of JAQTME010000008.1, forward strand.
GGGATTTTCCGTGGGCTGCTGGGTGCAGCCGAGCAGCAACAGCATGGAGAGTGCAATCAGCATGATGCGCATGAAAGCATATGGAAAAGCAAAACAGATAAATGATGCGTACGAATGCTGAAACGATGTACCTGAAGATACACGAGGGTGGCGGGCAGCGGGTCGTTGCCGTATGCGATGAGGAGCTCATAGGCAAGGTGCTCACGGACGGGAAGACCTACCTGGACCTTGACGCGCACAGGGGCTTCTACGTGGGCGAAAAGGCAGAGGCTGCCAACGTGAAGAAAGCGCTCGCCAGCTTCACATCGGCCAATCTTGTCGGCAAAAATGCGGTGAAAGTGGCGCTGGGCATGGGCCTTGCGTCCGACGACGACGTTATGTATATAAATAGGATACCGTATATCCAAATCTACAAAATCTAGAGGTGGGGCAGATGAAGGTACTTACGATAGTTGCGGACGACAAGGTGGGGCTTCTCGCGGACATATCATACATACTCAGCAAGAGCAGGATAAACATCGACTCCGTGAACGTGGATGTCGTGTCCGGAAAGGCGATAATAACGCTCAGCATATCAGACGTCATCAAGGGCAAAACAGTGCTCGAAGCTTCTGGCTACTCGGTCGAGGGCGGCGAGGCGGTCATAGTGAAGATGCCTGACCAGCCCGGCGAGCTCAACAGGATAACCGCCATGCTGTCCAAGGAGAGCATAAACATAGAGAACGTGCACACCCTGTCCAAGGACGGCAAGAGCACAGTGCTTTCCATACGCACGGACAAGCCGAAAAGGGCTGCGACGGTCCTCAAGGCCTACCTCATAACCAGGGAATCGACCTACTGAAGCTCGATTTCCAGCGATTTCCCCTTCTTGTCTATCTTCGCGCCCAGCTTTTCCAGCTCTTCGAATTTCCCTTCCTTGGCCAGCGCCAGCAGGCGTTCTATTTCCGCGTAGTGCGCGTAGATGAAGTCGCCCTTCTGCTTGTCCAGCTTCTCCTCTTCCATCAGTTCCTGCAGCCTTTCCTTCTGCTTCTCCAGCCTGCGCACGAGCTTTTCCGCCTCCGGGTTCGGCAACTCGACGTTGGCGTAATATTCGTCGGCCGCCTCTGACAGCGACGCGCATGCGCGCGCTTCGCTGCCCTTGTGCCTGGAAAGCCGGGCGAGCGCGAAATCAACAGGCTTGCCGTTCTCGTAGAAGATGACGGGCTTGGCGGACGAGCGCAGATTCTCAAGCTCCTGCTCCAGCCTGAGCAGCTCGCCGCTGCCCAGCTTGTTTCCGGGCGTCTTCTCATCGATGCCGGCCCTGGCTAGCGCCTCTGCGGCGTATTCCTTGCCGAATGGCAGCTTCATCAGCGAGACGATTATGTACCTGTCGGACGTTTCGAGCGCAGGCGGAGGCGCTGCGGGAGGCGAATATGGCTTTCCTGCCGCGATTTCCCTTCCGGCCCATTTCTCGTATTTCACCGCGCACAGCGTGATGCCGTTGCGGACCAGGATTGCGTTGCCCTTGCCGAACATCTCGAAGACGAGCGCGCCCTTGTCGAACGTGAATGAGACTATGCGGTCGTTGTTCACCTGCTCCAGCGAGAGGAGCCGGGCGTTGTCAAGCTCCTTCGCCGCCTTTTCGGTGAACTTGTCGCCTTCGGCTTCGGTGATGTAGCGCGTCTCGTGGATGCGGACGCCAAGCTCGCACAATATCTCGCAGGTGCCGATTTTCATGCGATAGGCGTTCTCGCCCAGCTTCCTGATGCGGCCGAAGTGCTTCCCGACGATTTTTGGCGCAAGCTCGGCTGTGATGAATGAGTATTCCAGCGCTGACATTTCATGCATAATCCAGATGTTCCGCCATTCGTCTTAAATGTTTGCCTGCATAGACGTATATTGAAGGGGATAATCATAGGGAAATTCAAGATAGCGGATGGTGCAGCCGCGGAAAAGCAGCTGCTGGAGGCCGTTCCCAGTGTCGCAGCGCCAAGCAGCACCTACGTTCCGGTGCGGCTTGAGAGAAGCATAGTGGAGAAGCACGCCCTTGCAGTGAATTTAGAAAACGCCGCCGAAAAGATCAGGCTGGCGAAGAAGTGCAATGAGGAGCTGTGGGCCATCCCGGAAAAGGGCAGGGAGAAACTGCTGGGTCAGATGGGCTACACCAAGGAGCAGATAAAGTATTACATGGGCGGGCTGGACTATTTCAACGACTATAACAACGCCATCATCACCCAGGCGAAGTCCATTGTCAAGAACGGCGCGACGGTGAAGGATCCGAAGCTCAGGGAGGCGATGACGAAATCAGCCAATGCCCTTGCAGGTAGCATCCTTGTGGCCTACACACCATACATTCTGTGGAAAGCCAAAGAGGCGAGGGCCAGCGAAGCCGCAAAGGCGCTGACACAGCTTGAAGATGCGCATTCTTACGTCGCCTACGCCAAGATGTTCAATCTGTATAGCATGAAGGGCGACATAAACGGCAAGACAGCCTACGTGGCCGAAACGAATGGAGGCCTTGAGGCGAGGTATTACCGGCTGCTTGAAGCGCATCCGTCAGCCGTCAAGGCCAAGAGCCTGGATAGCTATAGGAAGGCGGTGGATGAGTTCTACAAGTACCACTCGGAATATTCACAGAAGCAGATGGCCAGCTTCCAGAGCGAAACGGAGATAGGCAAGGCCAGGGGCCTGGAAAAGGCACGCCTCATCGCAAGCCCGTACATGGAAGCGTCGGTTCCCCTGTTGGCGGCAGGTCTGATGGGGGTTGGAGGCCCCGGCGGCTTCGCATTGGGCGCGTTCTATTTCGGCAATCAGGCAAAGGAATCGTTCGGAAGCGGCCACTACATAACAGGCTCGCTTATCTCGCTGACGCTGATGACCCCATTCTTCTCGGCACTGAGGGCGACTCCCGTAGCCGCGGCGCGGACCGCAGGCAGGCTTGGCGGCGCTGCCAGTGCAGGGGCAGGGCTCGTATTCCAGGTCGGCATGGCGAAGGATGCGTTCAGCATAGTGTTTGACGCGTCCAGGACTGGCTGGACCAGTCAGGACGCCGCTGCGCTCATGAACATAGGCGGATTCATGGCAATGCCCCTTGCCAGCGCCAGGGCTGCAAAAGCTGCCGGGCCTAAAGAGGGGTTACAAACGACTGGTTTCCTGGCAGCGCAGCCAGAACCAATTGGGAAGCCGAGGATGAAGATGGCTGACGCTAAAGAGGGTGCGGGTCCAAAGGAGAGCGGGGGGACCAACGTCCAGCTCAGCGAAGCGTCGCTCAAACCCATCCGCGACAAATATGGCAGCATCGTAGGGATTATGGAAATGATCGTGCCTGCACTGGCCGATGCGGTGGCAAAGGAATCCGATAAGGATAGCATCTGGGGAACAAAGAAAAGCGCTGAAAGTTTTGCAGAGGAACTTTGTGCGCCAGATGCCGTGAAGGCAGCCATGACGTACAAAAACAATCCTGAAGTCGCCGCAACAGTGGTCCTGCAGTTCCTGCACTCGGCCCAATACCGCAGGGATGTGAATGAAGCGGCACGGAACCTGTCGAGGAAGGAGGTCGTAGATGTGCTCGGCCGCATCCGGGTGGATATCAAGACCGCAGAAGGCATTGCCAAGCTTTTTGCTTCCACGAATGACTTGGAAACACGGGCGTGCTGCCGTACGATAATGGGGCTACTGAAAATCCCTGGTGCACTTGAAGGGGTCGTGGATAGCTTCCCACAAGCTCTGGCAATGCACTGGCCGAGAAACTTGGAGGGGTTGGACAAGCCGGAAGTGATGGCTGCCCTATCCAGATATGCGGCCGTACCTGAGGCTGCAAGGACCGTAGCATATTCACTTACCGAGGCAGTGATGAATAGCAGGGATTTGACACAGCTGGCAGTCAGACTCGCGAAACCAGAGGTGGTTCGTGCGATAACCGCACTCGGAAGTGTGCCCGAAGCCGCAGAAGCGATGGCAGGTTCTTTCGCAGCGCTGGCGGCACGGAGCGAAGGCAATCCAGTGGCAGTCGCAAAGAAGATTTTGGACCCGAAAATGGACATAGATGCGATAGTCAGGGGCATTAAAGGCCCTGGGGTTGCCGCCAGCTTGAAAAGGGATATTGCCATCTACCTGTTCGGTGTTTCTTACAAACCGTCCCTAGTGGCACTTACCTTTGAGATTTGCGGTGAAGCAGGAAAATCAAGGGGGCGCCAGACAGGTACGGCTGTACTTTCAGACGTGGCTCGGCTAATGAAAACGCCGCAATTGGCAGATAAGGTGGCCAGGGCCTTCCCGGCCCTTGCAAATGGGAAAGTGAATCCGGAAGTGATTGCAGAAGGGCTGAAAAAATTCGATGCGCCGGACCGGCAGAAGATTATGAGCGAGTATTTCCACCTCTTCTTTGCGAAGGATGATAGAGCCGCAGCGAAGGAAAATGGCCTGCGAGAGGAGAATTTAGCATATGAAAGGTGGGCGGGCTATGGTCCGGTTGATTGGGATTTTAAGACAGGGTATGAAGCGTGGGCCAGGGTATTGGAGGTGGAGGGGGAACGTCCCGGCATATGTTCGGCGCTATACAAGCAGAATGGGATAAGGTTCTTTGAGAGGTATAGCATGCCGACCCTTCTGCGCATTTACGATAATCTGGGTAAGCGAAAAAAGGGTAAACCAGTCCTGCTCGTATTCACTGGGGTGGCGGACCATAATGGTGCGTTCAAGCCCAAGCCGGTCAGTATGCTTCAGGCGGTTCGGGAACAGGACATCATAGGCGACTTCTGGAAGGATTTTGACGTGCACATCGTCGAGGCGGGAAGCAGGTACGAAGCGGCGAGAAGGATAATAGGCATCAGCAACACGTACGGGAAACCGAAGGTCCTGTATTTCAACGCCCATGGCAATGTCGATCGAGCGAAGCTCGGCTGGAAAGAGGATGAGGTAGTCAATGTGAAGGGCCTTGTCTCCGGCGCCGACCTTTCCAGGTATTTTGATGAACGCCCCACCGTCGTTCTTGCATCGTGCTCAACTGGTGCAAAAGGCGGATTTGCAGAGCAGACGCAGGCGCGATTCGGAAATACGCTAATGTACGCTCCGAAAATTCCCACTGCCACAAACAGCGTGAAATTTTTGGGGATGACGGGGGGTTGGGCAATATTTGATGTTGCATATGCTGAAGGGGACATAACGGCCGAGTTCACACCCAAAAATAAGCAGGTTGGCAGCATCGCTTCGAATAAGTAGGTGCGAAGTAACTAATCTTTAAATCGCTTCACTGCGAAGGGGACGCATGGACCAGGAGGCAGAGCTTCTCAAAGCCCTTGGGAAGGACGGGCTCGAGCAGGCAATCGATGCCAAAATCAGCTCGTTCCACGGGCTGCTGACGCGCGATGCCGCCCTCAGGCTGATTGCGAAGGAAAGGGGCCTCATCAGGGAAAAGGAATGCACCCTGGCCAAAATCCCAAAAGGCGCGAGGGAGGTAAGCTTCAGCGCCAGCGTCAGGAAAATCTGGCCGGTCGCGGTTTACCCCTCAGGGAAACGCTCGCGCGTGGTCGAGGTCGCTGACAACGAAGGCGCCAGGCCGCTCGTGCTGTGGAACGGGGACGTCGAAAAGGCCGGGGGGCTGCGCACCCGCGACAGGATAACTGTGCACGGCGCCTATGAAAGGGGCGGCGAGCTGCACCTGGGCCAGGGCGGCGCGCTAGAGATTTCACAAAAGGCCGCGTTCGCACCGCTGGGCTCGCTCGAGGAAGGCCAGGAGGCGCACGTCCGCGGCGTCGTAACCGCAGCGGAGGGCTTCGCGTTCACCATCTCTGACGGCAGCAGTGAAAGGCGCTGCGTGATGCGCCAGGGGCTTGACAGGGCGGCGAAGATACGGCCGGGCGACGAAGTGATAGTAGAGGACGGCCGGGTAACCCGGGGCGACATAGACATATCCGCCAGCAGGCTGCTGGTGAAAAGGAAAATCTGAGGGGGAGGAGCGCCAGGGCAATGCCCGCGCTGGGCTGCATCGCGCCCTCGCTGCCCTTAAAAGGATAGCCGGTAAATATCAGGATTGCGGGCGCATGAAGGCGCCGGATAACGCACAGGTGGTAACGTGCCGGGAATCTCTCTCAAGGTCGCTGAAGCGTTCCAGAACGACATAGGCAGGGGCATAGCGCGCATAGACTCCAAGGCCAAGAACGAGCTCGGGGTGTCCACCGGCGACATAGTCAGGCTCACGGGCAAGAAGGCAGCGCTCGCCATCGTCTGGCAGGCGCACCCGGACGACGAGGGCCTCGAGATGATAAGGATGGACGGCATCCTCAGGCAGAACGTAGGCGTCGGCCTGGGCGAGAAGGTCAAGATAGACCCTGTCCAGACCAAGGTGGCCAAGAAAATCGTGCTCGCGCCCCAGGAGCCGGTCCGCTATTCCGTGGGCTTTGATCAGTATGTCAAGAAAAGGCTGGTGGGCAAGCCGGTGCTGAAGGGCAACCTGCTGCCCGTGGGCATCTTCGGGACGTCGGTGCCGCTGGTGGTCGCGCAGGTCTTCCCCCAGGGCCCGGTCATGATAACGGAAGAAACGGAGATTCGCATACAGAAGGAGCCTGCAAAGGAGATGGCGGCTGTCCCGAACATAACATACGACGACGTTGGCGGGCTCAAGGACGCCATACAGAAGGTCCGGGAGATGATAGAGCTGCCGCTGCGCCACCCTGAGATATTCGAGCGGCTGGGCATAGACCCGCCTAAGGGCGTGCTGCTCTACGGGGCGCCCGGCACAGGAAAAACCCTGCTGGCCAAGGCGGTGGCAAACGAGAGCGACGCGAACTTCTTCTACGTGGGCGGGCCAGAGATAATCAGCAAGTACGTGGGCGAGAGCGAGGAGCGGCTGAGGAAGCTGTTCGCCGAGGCACAGGAGAACGCGCCCTCGATCATATTCATAGACGAGGTGGACGCCATAGCGCCCAAGCGCGAGGAGGTCGTGGGCGAGGTGGAGAAGCGGATGGTGTCGCAGCTGCTCACCACCATGGACGGACTTAAGGCGCGGGGCGAGGTCATCGTCATCGCAGCCACGAACCGCCCCGATTCCATAGACCCCGCGCTCCGCAGGCCTGGCAGGTTCGACCGGGAGATAGAGATAGGCGTGCCTGACAAGCAGGACAGGAACGAGATACTCAACATCCACGTGCGCAACATGCCGCTCACAGCGGATGTCAACGTGGCAGAGATAGCCGCGGTGACGCACGGGTATACCGGCGCTGACCTTTCCCTGCTCACCAAGGAGGCGGCGCTCAAGGCGCTGAGGCGCGTGCTGCCCATGATAAACATAGAGGAGGAGACGCTCTCCCCTGAGATACTCGACAGGATAAAGGTCTGCAGGGACGACTTCTACAACGGCATGCACGAGATACAGCCGTCCGCGCTGCGCGAGGTGTTCGTGGAGAAGCCGTCGGTCAAATGGGGCGACATAGGAGGCCTTGAGGAGCTCAAGCGCGAGCTGCAGGAGGCGGTGGAGCTGCCGCTGAAGAAGCCGGAGATATTCGAGAAGATGGGCATACGGACCATAAAGGGAATCCTGCTCTACGGCCCGCCGGGAACAGGCAAGACGCTGCTGGCCAAGGCGGTCGCAAACGAAACGGAGGCGAATTTCATATCCATAAGCGGCGCGCAGGTGCTCACGAAATACGTGGGCGAATCGGAAAAGACCGTGCGCGAGCTGTTCAGGAAGGCCAGGATGGCGGCGCCATGCGTGCTGTTCATAGACGAGATAGACGCGGTCGCCCCGCGCCGGAGCGGCTCGGGCGAGGGAGGGACGATGGTGACCGAGCGCGTGGTGGATACGCTGCTCACTGAGATGGACGGGCTGCGGAGCCTGAAGAACGTGGTGGTCATAGCGGCGACCAACAGGCCTGACATAGTGGACCCTGCGCTGCTGAGGCCTGGCAGGTTCGACCGGCTCATAGAGGTGGTCGCACCTGACGAGAAGGCCAGGCTGCAGATATTCAGGATCTGCACCGCCAGGATGCCCATGGACAAGGACGTCAGCCTGAAGGACCTTGCGAAGATAACCGAGGGCTACACCGGCGCCGACATAGACAACCTCGTCAGGGAAGCCGGCATGACCGCCATACGCGAGGATGCGAAGAAGGTCTCTGCACGGCATTTCGAGCTCTCCTTCAAGATGATAGTGCCGAGCATAAAGAAGGAACACGTGGAAAGCGTGCAGAAGTTCAAGACGGCAGCGGCGACCATGTACCGCTAGCCACGGGTGTGTTATGCACAGTTTATTCTATATCGAGCAGGACGAGGCAATGCAGATAATCATCAGCGTCATCGCCATATCATTCGCCTTCTCGCTGGTGTTCGCAGGCCTGGGCGGCATGCTAAGCTACCCGAAGGAGTTCCTGGTGTTCACGGCACTTTCCCTGGTCACGGTCGGGAGCGGGTTCATACTGCACGAGATGGGGCACAAGCTCGTGGCCATGTATTACGGGGCTACGGCGGCGTTCAGGATGTGGACGAACGGGCTCCTTTTCATGCTGCTCACTTCCGCATTCGGCGTGCTGATCGCGGCGCCCGGCGCGGTCTATATCTACTCAAAAACCATAACCCGCAGGCAGAATGGCATAATCTCAGTGGTCGGCCCGATGGTCAACCTGGCCCTGGTGGGGTTCTTCATGGGGCTGGCCGCGCTGACGCCGGTGGTCATCCACCTGTCGTTCATACCGGGCGCCCTGAACGTGTGGGCCTTCGGCGCGAAGCTGAACCTGATACTGGCCCTGTTCAACATGATACCGGTGTTCCCGCTTGACGGGAGCAAGGTCTTCGGGTGGAGCAAGGCGGTGTGGGTGGCATGCACGTTCCTGATGCTCTGGCTCAGCATGGGCATGCTCGGGCCAGGCATGCTTGTGAGCTGGATAATACTGCTCGTGATGGTGTTCGTATTCTCTAAGCTGGCGTTCGGGTGAAACGATGAGAGGGGCTGAAGCGGTATTGAGGAAGGCCACTGTGCTTGGCAGGGCGGCGGTGGTCAAGGAACGGGTCGCTAAAAATTACCGCGAGGCCCAGCTGGACCGCAGGCTCAGGCGCGAGCGCACCCGCGGCGAGGCGAGGCTGCTCCACAGGGCCAAATTGGCAGGGGTTGCGTGCCCGGTGGTGCTGGAAGTGGGCGAGTTCACGATAACCATGGGCTTCATCGGCGGCGCACGGCCGGAGATGGGCGCTGCCGACGCGAGGGAGGCGGGGGGTATGCTCGCGAAGCTTCATGCCGCGGACATAATCCACGGCGACTACACGCCCGCCAACCTCATCCGCGGCGAAACGCTTTACGTGATAGATTTCGGGCTCGGCTTCGTGTCCAGCGACATAGAGGACAAGGCGGTCGATGTCTTCACCATGCTGCGGGCGATAACGCAGAAAGAGGCGTTCATCCAGGGCTATGGGGCATATTCGAAAGCGGATGCGGTGCTCGCCCGCGTGAAAGGCGTTGAGAAGCGGGTAAGGTACGCGTTCTGACGCAGATTGTCTTAAAAAGTGTTTGTGCAGGCAAATGATAATAGGTAATTCTATGAGTGGGCCAGGCAGTGTTGAAAAAAAAGGCGACCAGCCCCACCCAGGCAGCGGGTGCGTGCAACAGAAGAAAACGCCTGGCGTCATAACCGCATATGTCAGAGGCAAGGACCCCATCTTGGACACTCTGCTCACAGAGCTGGAGACGCTAAAGGCCACCCACGGCAGGGTGGTGGGGGCGGCCGGCGACGAAATGATGGCCCACCGCAAAACGCAAGAACGGCTGGAGACGGCGCTGGCCTCGGCGCGCCACGCAGAGAAACTGCTGGATCAGGAAAAGGCGGCGTCGGCGAGGCTGTCGCTCGTCATATCCTGGATACACCACGACCTGAGGACCCCGCTCACGGTCGTCATTGGCTACGCGCCCATGCTCAGTGAGGCGCTATCAGGTGCCGTGCCTAAAGGCGTGGACCCAAAGCACCTGGCAAACCGCATAGAACGCAGCGGCACAAGGATGCACCAGGCGCTGGACATGGCCAGGGACTACCTGCGGCTTGTGCCAGGCCTGCTTCAGATTGAAACCGGAAGGGTGGACCTCTGCGGGGAGGCGGCCGATGCGGCGGGAATCATGGGGCAGAGGGCCGCGGAGAAGGGCCTCGCGCTGGAACACAGCCACGCCTCGGGGGCTTATGCCGTGGTGGACCAGAAGCTGCTGAGGCACGCGCTCATCAGCCTCATCAGGAGCTCGATCGCATGCGCCCCGAAAGGCAGCACGGTGACCCTGGCCGCGGGCGCAGCGGATGGCCGTGCGACCATAAGCGTGAGCGACATAGGCAAGGCAGTGACGAAGGAGGAGATGGCATTCGCATTTGGCACTCCTGAAGCAGGGGAAAGCATCGGGGAGACGGACTTCAGGGGGCTCGGCTTGATTGTCGCCAGGGCGTTCACAGAACGCATGGGCGGCACGGTCAGCGTGGACAGCGCTGAGGGGACCACCACGGTCACCATGGCATTTCCGCTTGCGCAGCAGGCACAAAAGTAGCAAACGGCCCGGGCACGGGGCTGCGCCTATATGATTTAAACTCTTAAGACGGATAGGAAAACGGATTCTTATGCTCCAACAGCGCTATGACAGGGCCATCGAGGAAAAATGGCAGAAGAGATGGGAGACGGAGGGCACCTACCGCTTCGACGACAAAAATACGTCGCGGCCGCTCTACACCATAGACACGCCGCCGCCATTCACCAGCGGCGAGCTGCACATGGGCCACGTGCTTTCATACAGCTACATCGACTTCACAGCCCGCTACAAGCGGATGGCCGGGTTCAACGTCTACTACCCCCAAGGGTGGGACACGCAGGGGTTCCCCACCGAGGTCAAGGTGGAGAAGAAATACGGCAGGCTCAACCCGGTGGAGTTCAGGCAGAAATGCGTGGAATGGACCGTTGACATGATAGCGCGGATGAAGACCCAGATGAAGGAGATGGGCTTCAGCCCGGACTGGCGCTACGAATACAAGACCATGGACAGCGAATACCACCGCAAGGTCCAGCTGTCGCTCATCAGGATGTACGGGGACAAGCTGGTCTACCGCGACAAATACCCTGTTTTCTGGTGCCCGCGGTGCGGCTCGGCAGTGGCAAAGGCGGAGCTTGATGACGAGGAGAAAGCCGGCACGCTCAACTACATAAATTTCACCGGCCCGAACGGGGAGAAATTGCCCATAGCGACATCGAGGCCGGAGCTCATGACCGCCTGCGTGGCGGTGCTCTTCAACCCCGAGGACGCGCGCTACAGGCACCTGGAGGGCAAGACGGTCACGACCGCGCTCGGCAAGCAGGTGCCGGTGTTCTCGGACAAGGACGTTGAGAAGGAGTTCGGCACGGGCCTGCTCATGGTGTGCACCTTCGGCGACAAGATGGACGTCGTGTGGCTGCACCGCCACAAGCTGCCGCTCATAGAGGCCATAGACCGGCACGGCAGGATGCAGAACTCAGGCGAGCTCAACGGCCTGAAGGTGGAGGAAGCGCGCAAGAAGGTCATCGAGATCCTCGGCGAAAAAGTCTTCAAGAAAGAACCGCTCAGGCAGACGGTCAAGGTCCACGACAGGTGCAGGACGCCCGTGGAGCTCATACCGTCGCTCCAGTGGTTCGCCGACATACGGACCACGGCGAAGCATATCAAGGCGCTCGCAGAGAAGGTGAGGTGGGTGCCTGACTTCGGCATCAGCTACCTCATAGACTGGGTGGAGGGCGCCGAGTGGGACTGGGTTATCTCAAGGCAGCGCGTTTTCGGCACGCCATTGCCGTTCTACGCGTGCGAATGCGGCGCGACGGCGGCCGCAGGCGAGGACGAGCTGCCTTTCTATCCCGAGAAGGCGAAGGGGAAGGCGTGCGGATGCGGAAAACGCATGGTTGCCGAGACCAGCACCTGCGACTGCTGGGTGGACTCGAGCATAACCCCGCTCATAATAGCCGGCTGGCCCGACGAGAAGAAGATGGAACGCTTCTACCCCTCTTCCCTGCGCCCGCAGGGCGTGGAAATCGTGCGCACATGGGCGTTCTATACCATTTACAGGAGCGGCGTGGCCCTCACTGGCATGCCGCCATGGGAGACGATACTGCTCAACGGCAACGTACTGGCGCCGGACGGCAAGAAGATGAGCAAGTCGCTCGGCAACATAATATCGCCCGCGGAACTGCTGCGGGATTACCCGACCGATGCCATAAGGCAATGGGCGGCCCTCAGCGGCGCCATGGCAAAGGACAGGCCGTTCAGCTACGAGGACATAAAGCACGCGAAGAGCTTCCTGGCCAAGGTCTGGAACGCCGCGCGGTTCGTGGAGAACGCGCTCAAGGACGAGATAAGGGCGGAAACGGCAGAGCCGGAGCTCTCGACCATAGACAGGTGGATAATCGGCAGGCTCAACACCACCATAAAGCAGTGCACCGAGCACATGGAGCGGTTCGAGTTCCATTATGCGATGAGCAAGCTGCAGGCGTTCTTCTGGGGCGACCTGTGCGACAACTACCTGGAATATGTCAAGCACAGGGTGTATGAGGACGGCAATGGCGCAGGCAGGGCTGCTGCCGCCTACACGCTGAGGAAGGTGCTCAACGACTCCATGCTGCTGCTCGCGCCCTTCGCGCCGCACATGGCAGAGGAGCTGAACGGCGAGCTGTTCAGCAGGAAAACGAGCATCCACCATGCGCAATGGCCAGAGGCGGGGCCTGAATACGCCGACGAAGTGGCTAAAGTGACGCTGCTCAACGCCATCGTGAGCGAGCTGCGCCAGCACAAGGCCAGGAACCGGCTCGCACAGAACGCAGAGCTGGCCAAGGTCAGGCTGTCGCTGCCGCAGGGGATGGACGCTGAGCTGCTCTCTGAACTGCAGAAGATAAGCAAGATAAAGGAACTCGAAACGGTAAAGGGCGAGTTCGGCGTAAGCGTACTGTAGCTATTTCGTGAGCACCTTGCCGGTCACGCGGCCGGTCACGGAGTGCGGCGAGCCCTCGTTGCAGTCCCGCCCGATCTCAGGGGCGCAGGAGACGTAGGTCAGGTTGCCGGAGAATTTCTGGACTGTACCCTCACCGAGCAGGCTGGCGAAATCGCCGGTGAGCGTCACGTTGTCGCCGCTTTCAAGCACCAGCGGGACCGCCCCTTCGGCCCATGTGAACTTTGCGCCGGTATCGCTCTTCAGGTCGATGCTATCTATCCTTATCTTGTAGGCGAAGCCGTTGAAGAGGCGGAGCGAGATCTTTGTTGTGCCGCCGTCGTTGAACAGCGCGAACTCGCATGGAACGTTGGAGCCGAATGTGCATTCCTCTGATAACGCCATGCTTGGCGAGAGGATGCCGCTGGAGAGCAGCACGGCCACGAGTATGACCAGGACGAGTATCGCCCAGCCGTAGGTCGTGAGGTATTCCACTGCCGCCTGCCCTTTGCGCATGGTTAGCATTCCCTGAATAGCAATTAAATAGCTTTCTATGATATAACCTCTGAGAAGGGAATTTTGTATAATCGAATTAAGGAGTGATATTCATGTCCATAGAAACATGCGGAAGATGCGGAAGCCAGACTGCAAAGCTCCAGAAATGCGACTACTGCGCAAGGAAGATATGCACGCCCTGCGTGAAGAGCCAGAAGAGGAAGAAGATAGACCACCGCTACATCTGCAAGAGCTGCTGGTCCAGCATATCCAAGAGGAGCATGTTCAAGAGCATGAACTGAGGCTATTTCTCCATCTTCTTCAGCGCGAGCTTCACCAGGCGCCCGTCTATCTCGTACTCGTTCATCGTCTTGTGCGGCTCGTAATCGGCCTTGCCGGCGTTGACCTCGCCCATCAGCCGCGCCTCGTGCTTCTTCAGGATGGCCTCGAGCTCCTTCTCGCAGCTGATGCTCAGGTGGATCCGGTCGTGCTCGATGAGCTGCGCCTCCTTGCGCATGATCTGGACGCGCCGTTTCACTTCGTTGACCATGCCCTCCTCGTATAACGCCTCGTCGATCTTCTTCTCTATGTGCACGGTCCCGTTGGAAAACGCCTCGCTGGCGATGTCGCCCGCCGGCGGCGCCTCCACGGTCTTGAGCTCCTTGGCGTTCATGAGCGCGAGCAGGGTGTCGCGGAACGCGTTGACAGAGTCAGCGGCCTCGTGGGACTTGGTCTCCAGGTAGAGCGTCCTGATGGGCCAGCGGACCTTTATGCCGGCCTTCTGCCTTGCCACCATGGCGATGGACACCACCTCCTTCACGGCCTCCATCTGCTTCTCGGCGAGCGCGTTTATCTTCGCGTCGTCAGCGGGCTCCAGCTTCAGGAAGAACAGCGATTCCTCCTTCTCGAATTTCCTGAAGAACTGTTGGTAGATGTATTCGCTGAGCATGGGGCTGAAGCAGCCGAGCATCTTCAGCGACGCGAGCAGCGCGTGGTAGAGCGCATAGAGCGCGCCGTCCGCGTTATCGCCTGACGATATCCGCTCCTTGGCTATCTTCATGTAGAACCTGCTGACGTCCTCGACTATGAAATTGCGCAATGCCTTCGCCGCGCGGTTGAGCTCGTAGGCATCGAAGCAGGCCCTGAACTCCTTCACCGTGGAGTTCATCCTGCTTATCATCCACGCGTCAAGTGGCGTCAGTTTCGGATTGTCAGGCTTCTTCGCATGGAACCGCTGCAGGAAGATTGCCAGGTTGAACACGATGTTCAAATCCGCCTTGGACTTCTTCATCTCGTCCCAGCTGAACTTGAGCTCCTCCCAGACCGTGTTGCTCGCGCCCCACAGCCTGAAGCTGTCCGCGCCGTATTTCACGAGTATCTGCTCCAGGGGGATGAAATTGCCCACGGACTTGCTCATCTTCTCCCCCTTCTCGTCGACGAAGAAGCCGTGCATGAGTATGCGCTTGTACGGGCAGGCGCCGTAGCGGACCACGCCCATGCCCAGCAGGGAGTAGAACCAGCCCCTTATCTGGTCCTGGCCCTCTATGATGAGGTCGGCGCGCTCGCCGAACGTCTTGGCATCCTCCGGGCTGAGCGGCGCCCAGACCGCGTTGCCCGAGTCGAACCACACGTCAAGCACGTCGGGGATGCGCTTCATACTCTTGCCGCACTCGCAGCCCAGCTCCACCTCGTCCAGGTAGGGCCTGTGGAGCTCCTTCACCTTCGGCAGCTCGTCGCGCGAGCCTACGACCTTCAGCTTGCCGCAGGAGGCGCACTTCCAGATGGGGAGCGGGATGCCCCAGTAGCGCTGGCGCGAGATGCACCAGTCGGGCGCCCCGGATACGAACTCGCGGAAACGGTCCTTGGCGAAGCCAGGGTGCCATTCGGTGTTCTCTATGCCGTTGAGCATCTGCTCCTTTATCTTGGATATGGTGATGAACCACTGGTTGGTCGTGAGGAATATGAGCGGCGTCTTGCAGCGCCAGCAGTGCGGATACCTGTGGCGGATGCGTGATTCGTACACCAGGGAGCCGTTATCCTTCATGACCTCGATGATTGCCGGGTTGGTTTCGCGCACGTTCTTGCCTTCGAACGCACCGGCGTCGGCAGTATACCTGCCGTGCCCGTCCACGGGGGAGAACGGCTCTATGTCATAGCGCTTGCCGATTATGAAGTCTGCCGGCCCGTGCCCTGGCGCGGTGTGCACAAGCCCGGTGCCCTCCTCCAGCGTGACGTATTCGTCGCTCATGACGATTTTCCTGTCGTAGAACTTGTGTATCTTGTCCTGGAAGGGGTGGATATATGCCACGTCTTTCAGCTTCCTGCCTGGAAGCTCCTCCAGCACAGTGGCGCTTTTCCCGACCAGCGTGAGCAGGTGGTCCAGCCGCTCCTTGGCCATTATCCAGACCTCGCCGTCCACCTTTGCGCGGACGTAGGAGAACGTCGGATGGGCCATGACCGCCATGTTGGACACGAGCGTCCATGGCGTGGTGGTCCAGATTATCAGGAATTCGCCGGGCTTGTCCTTGACCTGGAACTTGACGTAGACGCTCGGGTCCGTCTCGTCGTCGTATTCCAGCTCGTAGTTGGCCATGGTCGTCTCGCACCTGTAGCAGTATGGCAGCACGTAGACGCCCTCGTGCATGAGGCCCTTCTCGTGGGCCGTCTTCAGCGTCTTCCAGGACGAGTTGATGTAGTCGTCATGGTAGGTGATGTACGGCGTGTCGAAGTCCATCCAGACGCCGAGGGACTCGAACTGGCCGCCCATGACCGACACGTACTTCGTGGCGAACGCTTTGCATTTGTCTATGAATTTGCCTATCCCGTACGCCTCGATGTCGTTCTTGTTCTTGAATTTGAGCTCCTGCTCCACCTTGACCTCGATTGGCAGGCCGTGGGTGTCGTAGCCGGCCTGCACCCTGACGTTCCTGCCGCACATGCGCTGGTACCTGCAGACCGCGTCCTTTATCGTCTTGTTCCAGCCGGTGCCCGGATGTATCTGGCCGGTCGCATATGGCGGCCCGTCGCAGAAATAAAACGGCTCGCCGTGGGTGTTCCTGTGCTTCAGCTTCCCATATGTCCCTTCCTTCTTCCAGAAGTCAAGGGATTCCTTCTCCACCTTCACATGATCGTACATTATGCATCCCAAGTAGCCCGCTCAGCGTTATCTTTGCAGGCGGTTGTTATATCCATCCCAGCAAGGCTTTTTAAGGGGGGTGCAGGCGGGCCAGTGCATTCGTTTAAAAACACGATTAACAACATAATAAACCATGAAACTGGGTTTTTTACAGCACAGGCACATGCATTATCAGCCACTGGCCAGGGCCGCAGGGAGGGCCCTCGTGGCAGGCCTGGCGTTCGGGGCCATGGCTCCGGCCATCGACGGCATATCCACAGTGGCAGCCCAGGTGCGCGACAGCGGCTACAGCATGAGGACAGACCCGTTCCTTGCTGACGCAGCCATAACGGACATAGCCAACGCCATGATGAGGACGGCAAAGGATACCCGAGGCAGAATGGCAGCGCTCCATAGCCTCCTCAAGGCATCCTCGCAATCAGGAATACGGGTGGTTCCAAGCACAGACAGGCACCCCAACACCGCGGCAGAAACCCTGGACAAGGGGGGCGACTGCACCGAATTCGCATATGTAGTGCTCGCGGTCATAAATGCCATGAACACGATGGGCGCGGGCATACAAGCCGACGCCTCAGTGGTCCATTTCAGGGACTCGCCGCCTGACAAGGACCACATGATAGTGAGCGTCATGATGAAAGGCAAGAGGACGGTGATTGACCTGCAGTCCGACGCCTTCGGCAAGACGGCGAAGGGGCAGTATGACGTCCTGCTGAGGTTCACGCCGGAGATGGCAGCGGCTGTCTACCACCGCGAATACGGGGACTACCTGAGGGATGCCGGAAACCCGAGTGTGGCAATGTTGGCCTACCTGAGGGCGGCGGAGATATTCGATGGCGACGCGTATGTGCAGCAGAACCTCGGCATCCTTTACGAAAAGATAGGCAGGCCGGAGGCGGCGAGGGAATATTTCGAGAGGGCGAACGAGCTCGCCCCTGGCAGGTATGCGAAGGACGTGGCAAGGGGCGATTACAACACCGAACTCAAGCTTGGCGAGGATGCCTATAACAACGGCGACTGGGCAGGGGGCAAGGAGCACTTCACCAACGCGCTCAGGCTCGGAACACGGCTCAAGCACGGCGACAGCGCCGTCATAAACGAATATATAACCGACTGCGAAGCGAGGCTGAAATGATGCACGTGCCCGTGCAGAAGAAGACTGGCGGCAGCCAACCCGCGGCGCCGTTCCCGGTAAAGCAGCCGCTGACCGAAAGCAACGGCTACGAGTATTACGTAGTTTACATGCTCAAACCGAAAAATGGGGGGCAGGCAGCTTATGGTGCTGTGCGGCTGTCACGGAAAGACGCAACCACCATCAGAGAACTCGACCGGCGCCTGACCGACAATGCATACGACTTATACACAGTGCGCAGCGAAAGAACACTGTTCTTCACCGAACGCGCACGGGATTTCAAGGCATTTATGGCGCCTGCAGACAAGTATGACTTCGGGTTCATGCCTGCGGCTGACGCACAGCGCCTGGTAATGAAAATATAAGAATCAGAAGACCTTTTCCCCGACGTACACCTTGACGCCGGATGGCGTTACCTTGAACGGCACCAGGTCGCGGGAATGGTCCGTTCCGCGCATCTTGAACACTTCCATGGCGCGTATGCGGCGGTCCTCGCGGTCCAGGTTGTAGAGGTTTATGATGCCATCCATGACGAAATGCTCTATGTCGTAGCGCATCTCCTCCCTTTTCGAGGTGCTGGCCTCGAGGGTTGTTATCGAGGTCACGTCCAGGTTGCGGAGCAGGGAGAGGAATTCGAATAGGGTCTGCCTGTACTCGATGTCATTCTTGAACGACAGCCGGATCATTGTCGCGGAGTCTATGACCGCCCTCTTTATCCCGTTGGAGGTTATGCGGTCCTCGAGCAGGTTCGCGACCTCCTCCAGCTCCAGCTTGTCGGGCTTGATTATCTCCAGCTTCTTGCTTGAGACCAGCTTGCCGATTTCCGACAGCATGGGGAACGTGTTCTTCATGTTCTCCACGATGTCGTCTGGAGTCTCCTCGAGCGTCACGTAGAGTCCCGGCTCGCCCATCTGCGCGCCATGGTAGAGGAATTCATAGCAGAACGACGTTTTGCCAGCGCCGGGGCCGCCGTACAGGGCCACGTGCCTGCCTATCGGTATCCCGCCATTGAGCATCTCATCCAGTCCGGAGATTCCTGTCTTGACACGGTCCATGTAAACACTTGGAAGCCCTTCTCGGATAAAATTTATATATATGCGTTCCGAAGTCTGCCTGTGACAGGCAAGACAGACATACTTCCGTGGACCGAGAAATACAGGCCGGGCAGGCTCGAGGACGTGGCAGGCCAGCAGGACATCGTGGCAGGCCTCAGGGCTTTCGTAAAGGCCAGGAACATGCCCAACATGCTGTTCGCGGGGCCGCCGGGCGTCGGGAAGACCACCTGCGCCATAGCGCTGGCGCGCGAGCTGTTCGGCGACGAGATGGGGGCGAACTTCCTGGAATTGAACGCCAGCGACGAGCGAGGCATAGACGTGGTGCGCGGCAGGATAAAGGACTTCGCGCGCTCTGTCTCCATGGGCAAGGTGCCCTTCAAGCTCATATTCCTGGACGAGGCGGACGCGCTGACGGCAGATGCGCAGCAGGCGCTGCGCCGCACCATGGAATCCAGCTCAGCGGTCACGCGCTTCATAATATCGGCCAACTACTCGTCCCGCATCATCGAGCCCATACAGAGCAGGTGCGCGGTGTTCCGCTTCATGCCATTGCAGGAGAAAGACGTCCGCAAGATGCTGGCCCACGTGTCCAAGGAGGAGAAGCTGCACGCGGACGAGGAGGCTGAGAAGGCCATATTCTACGTCTCCGAAGGCGACATGCGGAGGGCGCTAAACATACTCCAGGGCTGCGCGATGCATTCGGCGAAAATCACTGCCGAGCTCGTCCACAAGACCAGCAGCAGGGCTACGCCGAAGGAAGTGAAGGAGATGGTGGAGCTGGCATTGAAGGGCAGCTTCCAGGGGGCGCGCGAGAACCTTGACAAGCTCATCATAACCTACGGCCTGAGCGGCGAGGACATCATGCTCCAGGTGTACCGGGAGGTGCCGAAGCTCGACATACCGGAAAGGGACAAGATGAGGCTCATAGAGCTCATCGGGGAATATAATTTCAGGCTGGTGCAGGGCGCAAACGAGCGCATCCAGCTCGAGTCCCTGCTGGCGCAGTTCGCCAAGAAGTGAGCTGATGCATGCAAAGACGCTTGCGCTGCTCCTGGCGCTGTTTTTGCCGCTCCTCCACGCCAATGTCGTCATACCGCCCACTGTTTACGAGCAGGATGATTTCGGGGACCCGGTCCTGCTCCAGGACTTCACCTATTCGCTGAGCGTGGACTGCACCGCAGCGACAATAAGCGTCATCGCCATGGACGAGCAGAACAAGCCGGTCGAGGGCGCGTACACCTACCTGAAATACATTGACTTCTCCAGCCCGCTCATATCCAAGGGGCCGACCGACCGCGAAGGATTCGTCCTCCACAAGCTGCCGGGGAGCACGAAGCTCATGCGCGGGCTTTTCGTGCTTGTCATGGAGAAAAACGGGTTCCGCGGCAAGGAGGTCCATTTCGACATATCCGGGTGCTACTCCAACGGGACTGTGCAGCCGAAGCCGCCTGCTGCCAAGCCGCCGGCAAACAACACGACCACGGCCCCCCCTGCGGACGTCCCGCCGCCTTTCAACTACACGCCGCTGCCCACCGGTGCGAATAACACGACAGGAAACCAAAGCGGCGCCCCGGGCACCGGCGCGGAAAACGCATCCGGGATGTGCCTGCCCGCGTTCCTGATCGCGCTTTCCATGGCCATGGTGGTGATTTTTAAATTCCTCAAGAGAGGGAAGCCCAGAAGGTGGATGAAACATGGTGCATGACATGAGGCTTCTGCTCATCGCGCTGCTTGCGGCTGGCATGTGCACGGCGTTCAGCGTGCAGCCCACGCACATCGCAACCAAGGACACGGGCAGCCAGAACCTGCCGGCGATGAACGTGGATATTACAATAGACTGCGATACGAAAACGCTCACCGTGACCGCAAGGTCCAACCAGACCGGAGAGCCGGTTGTGGGCGCCAGAACGTATCTTTTCTATACCAATTACGCCTACCAGGTCATAGCGACCGGCGCGACAGGGGAGGACGGCACCGGCAGCATGGACGTCATCGGCAACCGCGATTACCTCACGTCGCTGTTCATCCTGCGCACAGACCATACGGAGTTCAGGAGCAGGGAGATAGAGTTCACGTACCAGAAATGCTTCGAGGCGCCGCCGCCAGGCCCTGTGCGCCCGGCAAACCAGACCCAGCCCGGCAACACATCGACGCCGAACGGCAATGCGCACAACGCCAGCAACGAAACCCCGCCCCAAAACCAGACGCCACTGGCGAACGTGACCAAGCCGGCCGGGAACGGGCATAGGCCTTCCGCCGGGCCGTCAGTGCCATGCCTTCCTGCGCTCCTCGTCCCCCTGCTAACGATTTTTAAATGCATTAAGCCATGAACAGTGCATGTCTCTCAAGCCATACTTCCTGATTCTGGCGATGGCGATGGTTCTCGGCTGCACCGGCCCGGCTACGCCCGCAGGCGAGGCAGTCGCATGCAACGATACGGACGGCGGGATTAATGGCAATGTCCAGGGCAAGGTAATCCTCACCAGCGGCCTGCAGCAGAAAATATTCGAGGACACGTGCCTCAATATGACCACGGTCATGGAGTACTACTGCGACAACGGGAACGTGAGCGGCCTGGAAATCGGGTGCGGAGCTGAATATGCATGCGAGAATGCCGCGTGCGTGCGCCAGCCGTGCGTCCGTTCAACACAGCAGAACGGCCCTGGAATCACCAGCAAAGGGCAGATCCGCTTCACTGACACGTGCAGCGGGGCGTCCGGCGGCACAGAGTATTACTGCGAGGACGACGGCGGCATAGCTGAAAGGCCTTTCACATGCCCGGGAGGCACGACATGCACGGACGGCAAATGCATGCAGGTGCTGTGCACTGACAGCGATGGCAGGGACAGCTACACGAAGGGCAACGTGACAGCCGGCGCGAATGTCTATGAGGATACGTGCACGAGCCTGACGGTGCTTAAGGAGTACTACTGCGACGGGAACCTCGCGACTTATGAGACAATCACGTGCAAAGCCGGATGCAATGCAGGCAAGTGCGCCAAAACCGCTTCCGGCTGCACAGAAACGGACGGCGGCAGGGACATCTACAACGGAGGCAGCCTCACGGTGAAGACAGGCCTGATAGAAGCAGAATACCTGGACAAATGCATAGACAACGACACTGTCAAGGAATACTACTGCACAGAAGAGGGCTACAAGGATGAGATAGTGGACTGCCCCGCAGGCCTCAGGTGCGTCCAGGCAGGATGCAGGGAGGAGCTGTGCGTGGACACGGATGAATACAACATCAACCGCAAGGGCGTCGTGACCAAGGGCAGCGAGAGGGCCGATGACACATGCACCGACACCACGGGCGGGATCGAATACGTGTGCGAAGGCAACAACATAACCGCAAAGGCATTCAAATGCCCGTCCGGCAGCCACTGCGCCGACGGCGCGTGCAAGTAGCCGGGGATCGGATGAGGACAGAGGAGGACTTCATAGGCAGGGTGCATGTGCCCGACGGCGCCTATTACGGCTCGTTCACCGCCCGCGCGGCGGAGAACTTCAGGCTCAGCGGCATGAAGGTGCACCCTGAGCTCATACGCAGCGTGGCGCTCATAAAGAAATGCGCAGCGCTCGCCAACAGGGGCCTGGGAAGGCTGGATGGGAAGCAGGCCGATGCCATAGCGAAGGCGGCTGAAGAGGTCATCGCAGGCAGGCTCGACAACGAATTCGTGCTGGACGCATTCCAGGCGGGCGCAGGCACTCCTTTGCACATGAACGTCAACGAAGTCATCGCCAACCGGGCTGAGGAATTGCTCGGAGGGAAGAAAGGCCAGTACAAACTCGTGCACCCCAACAACCACGTGAACATGTCGCAGAGTTCCAACGACGTGACGCCGACCGCGATAAGGCTCGCGGCCCTGAAGCTGTCCAGGGCGGTGCTGAAGGAGGCCGATGCGCTGCGGGCTGCGTTCGCAAAGAAGGCGGCTGAATACGATGGCACCATGAAAATCGGCAGGACGCATCTGCAGGATGCGGTGCCCATGACCTACGGCCAGACGTTCGCGGCATGGGCGCGTGCCATAGAGAAGGACGCCGCGGAGATTGGTAGGGCGGCGGAATGCCTGGAGGAGCTTGGCATCGGCGGCACTGCCACCGGAAGCGGGATAACCGCGCATCCGAAGTTCCGCCACATGCTCGTCGCGAAGCTCGCGGAAGAAACGGGTTTCGGCCTGAAGCCTGCGAAAGACCCGGTCGAGATGGCCCAGGACATGAACGACTTCATCACGTTCTCGTCGTCGCTGAAGCGCTACGCGGCAACGCTCAGCCGCATAGCCAACGACATCAGGCTGCTCGTTTCCGGCCCGAAGGGCGGCATCGCGGAGCTCATAATCCCCGAGGTAGAGCCGGGCTCGTCCATAATGCCTGGCAAGGTCAACCCGTCCATACCGGAAGCAGTTAACATGGCATGCTGGCAGGCGATAGCCAACGACCTGGCAGTGCTGCTCGCCGCGCAGTCAGGGCAGCTGGAGCTCAATTTCGCCACGCCGCTCATAGCGCACAACATCCTCCAGAGCGAGGAGCTGCTAGCCAACGCATCGTCGATGTTCAGGAGGCTCTGCATCGACGGGCTGGAAGTGGATAAGAAGCGCACTGCAGAGAATTTCGAGCGCTCGTTCGGATATGCGACCGCGCTCAATCCGTATCTCGGCTACAAGGAGGTGTCGCTGCTGGTGAAGGAGGCCTACGCCAGCGGGGCGACGCTGCGCGAGCTCATCCTGAAGAAGGGCATCATGCGGAAAGATGACCTGGAAGCGGTCATAAAAAGCGCAAGCGGCCCGTCGGAAGTCGACGCAGCGATACTGAAAAGGGTGAAGAGAGGTTAGACCGCTTCGCTCACGCGCCTGACGATGTTCTTCAGCACCTTTTTGTCGAACGCGTCCGGGACTATCCTGTCCCTTGTGGGCTTCTTTACGCTCTCCGCTATGCCCTTCGCGGCTGCAATCTTCATCACGTCTGTTATTTTCTTCACGCGGAGGTCAAGTAGCGCGCGCAGGAAACCCGGGAAGCAGACCGAGTTGTTTATCTGGTTGGGGTAGTCGCTCCTGCCTGTGCCGAAAACGTCTATGGAGAGCTCGCGCGCCTCATCGAGCGAGATTTCCGGGACCGGGTTCGCCATCGCGAACACTATGTTCGGCTTTCGCATGGCCCTGATTGTCTCATGAGGAAGCGCGCCTGGCGATGCGGCAGAGATCAGCACGTCAGCCCCTTTGAACCCTGCGAGCGTGCCTGTGAAGCCTGACGCGTTGAACGCGGCGAGCGGCTTTTTGTATTCCTCAAGTCCTGCACGGCCGGCGTGGATGGCGCCGGAGCTGTCGAACACGACGATGTCGCAGAAGCCGGCGGCATGGAGCAGCTTTGCTATCGCATAGCCCGCGCTACCCGCGCCAACGATCCCTATTTTTACGCCGAGCCCGTCAGCCCTTCCTGTGGCCTTAAGCGCGTTGTACAATCCTGCGAGCGTGACCATGGCCGTGCCGTGCTGGTCGTCGTGGAAGACAGGGATGTTGAGCTCCTCGGTCAGCCGTTTCTCTATCCTGAACACCTTCGGCGTCTCTATGTCCTCCAGGTTTATGGCGCCGAAGCCAGGCGATATCGCCTTGACGGTGCGCACTATTTCGTCCTCGTCCTTCGTCGCGAGGCAGATCGGGAACGCGTCTATGCCTGCGAACTGCTGCATGATGAGCGCCTTGCCCTCCATGACAGGCAATGCAGCTTCCGGGCCGATGTCGCCCAGGCCGAGCACGCGCGTGCCGTCGGTGACTATGGCGACCGCATTGCCCTTCATCGTATAATCGTAGGCCAGCGAGCGGTCCTTCGCGATCAGTTTGCAGGGCTCGGCGACACCAGGCGTATATAGTGTGGCCAGGTCTTCGCTGGTCTTTATCCTGGCTTTCGCCCCGATGAAGATTTTGCCCCTGAGCGTTTTGTGGATTGCGATAGGGTCCATGAACCCTGCTTTCCTGGGAAAACTTAAAATGATATCCTGGTGCCAGCAGGAGGATTGCGGCGGGAACTTTGTAAGCACAATGTTTGGGATTAATAGGCACATTTTGCCAGTTGTGGTTTTAGCAGATAAGATTTAGGCGAGGTAAGCAACGCTTAAATAGCGATGCTGTCTTCCTTAAGAAAAAAGAGGCGCTTGTATGGGAAAGGGATATTTAGCATTGTTGGCCGGAATCATCATGTTTTCTGTTTTTCCATCGGCAGTTAATGCCACCATAACCCCGCATACCGCAGACTTTGCCGTGTATGTGGATACAGGAGTATGGGCAGACGGCGTTACTGCGATAGAGGCGTTCCTGACCTGGAAGAATCTCACATGGCAGGAAATCGATGCGGGCACGATAAACAGCTACAATATCTCCCAGTATTACAAGGGGATCTGGATGCCCGGCGGATGGGCTGACGACTACAAGGCAAGCATAAGCGACACCGGCGACGCGAGGATACGGGAACTCGTGAGGAATGGCGGGGCCTATGTGGGGACCTGCGCCGGCGCATTCTACGCGTGCAGCAAGCACGTCTGGAAAGGCAAGAGGTATAATTTCCCGCTCCAGCTCTACAACGGCACCTGCACAGGGCCGATAAATGAGATTGCGGTATATCCCGCGTATGGGATGGGGGACATAAGCATAAACCAGTCGCACCCGGCCAACATCTTCGAACCGGCACAGAGAAGCGTGCTCTATTACGGCGGGCCGTATTTCACCCCTGACGCAAACCAGGAATCACAGGTCATGGCGAGGTATCTCGTGCCTTCGAATCCGGCAATCAACAACAAGCCGGCGGTAGTGGCATTCAACTATGGAAATGGCCGCGCGGTCCTGATAGGCCCGCACCCTGAAAACGAGGAGGACAGCGCAAGGGACAATACGGAATTCGCGGATGAGCTGTCAGACGGCCCGGACGGTTCAGACTGGCCTATGATGTGGACTGCAATGGACTGGGCATTCAACAAAACAATAACCCAGGCCCCGCCGGAAAACCCACCGGTAAACGACACTACGCCGCCTGTGATAGGCGGCATCGCGGATTATCCGGACCCGGTAGCCGCGCCAAACGAGATAACGTTCGAGGCGAACGTGACCGATGACTACGGAGTCAATAAAGTAGAGGTCGAGTTCAACGCAGCGAACCACACCATGGCAAAGGAAGAATCACACGTGGAGCTTTTCTTTGACGGATTTGAGTCTGGCTCGTTCGCAGCAGGGGGCTGGGCCACATACGGCACGGGCAACAGCAACTGGAGCGTCAAGACAGTGGCCCCGTACGCCGGCACATACCATGCGGAGGTAAAATACACCGGCTCATCGAAATACTCCTACATGGAAGCGGCAATGGGCACCGGCGGCTACACCAACGTAACACTGACATATTACAGGCAGCTGCTCGGCCTGGACTCGGTGGACGGGTTCTCTGCGGAATGGTGGAGCGGCACCCAATGGAACGCGGCGGAAAGCGTCACCGTGGCAGATGATGCCGTCTACGCCAGCAGGAACTTCGCATTGCCGAGCGCGGCGGGAAACAACCCGAACTTCAAGGTAAGGTTCATGTGCGAAGCGAACGCATTCAGCGAAGGATGCCGCATCGACAACGTGGGCATTGCCGGGGAACGGAGCACGGACAGGTGGCTGTACACGCATAACACCACTGGGATGGAGCCCGGGACGTATAATTACACCGTGCATGCTACCGACACCTCGAACAACACGGCGAGCGCCTCCGGTACGTTCGTCGTGCAGTGACGTGCAGGCGTGGGAAAGCAGGGAGATTGCAGCGTTGTGGCCAGTGCCCAGCCGGGCCGCCGGAAATGCGATTCGCCACCCGGAGCCTTCTTAATCTTTTTCGACGTATTATGCCACATGCAGGGGTTGTTGTGCCAAAGAATATGCAGGGAGATGACCAAGAACGCGCAGGCGCACGGAATAACTGTTTTCCATGGCAGGCGAGCCGGCATGGTTCCCTGGAATAAGCTGAAGATAACCTTCAGGTGGGAGGGCCAGCCGGAGCGGACCATGACGCTGGCTGATTACTTCAGGCGTATTAAGAAGTCTGATGAGCTGGGGAGAAAGAACTCCGTCATGGTCTGGAGCGAGAGGGACGAAATGCTCTCCCGGATGCATTCCAGATAGGATGAACATTAGCCGAGGAACCTTCTCTTCCACGCGGCAGCCTTGACGTCCTCGGTTATGTGCGTGTGCTTCCCTGCCTTGTAGTTCTCGTATATGCGCGTCGTCAGCTCCGCGTACTCGTCGTCGGGCTCGCAGTCCACCCATCCGAGCACCTTGGTGACGCCGTCGCGCACGGGCTTGGGCATCCTGCCCAGGTTCACCTTGTTCAGGTATTTCGCCGAGTCCTTCAGGTCCTCGTCCACCTTCACGTAGAGTTCGTGCAGCTCGTCGAATTCCCTGTCGCTGAGCGCGGAGATGCCGAGCAGTTCCGGCGGGATTCCGATCGAGTAGAACGAGGCGCAGAACTTTATCGCGCGTGGCAGCTTTATGCCCTTCATGGAGCGTGCGTAGCCGAAGAGGCCGATGTGCAGCTTCCTCGCACGGCGGCCCGGGACGAACACGGACAGCCCGTTTACCAGGTCTGCGACCTGGCTGAGCTGGGCCTGGTATTCCTTGACGATCTTGTTGGCGAACGCCAGGGCCTTTTTCCCGTCTACGTGGCGGGGCGGGCCGCGGCGGGCGTCGTTCATGATGTCGACCGCGTTCACCACGTCCCTGAACGGGTGGTCGTACTTGAACGACGACTGCGCAGTGAACGTCTGCACGCTCGGGTATTCCTCGCCGCAGTTGCTGACGTTGTTGGGCGTGAAGTTGCCGCGGAACGGCGCCCCTCCCACGCCCAGTATGGGCAGTATCGGGATGCCGGTCTTCTCCTCCACGGCATGGAGCTTCTGCAGGGCGACCTTGGCCAACAGCACCGCGGTGGCAGAGCCGTAATTAAGCGCCGGGTCGCTCCGCGCGAGGAAAACACGCTGGTACTCGGGATTCTTCCCTTTCAGGTATTTCAGCACCACCTCGTCGCACGAGGAGATGGACTCGAAGTCCTCGAAAAGCGGTATTATGTTGATGTGCTCCGGCTGGAAGTCGCCCACCCAGTCCCGGACAGATATCTTCTCAGCGCCGAGCCTCGTCTCCTTCTGGCCGATTAGCACCTGCTCGTAGTAGTTGCGCACGCGCTCCAGTTCCAGGTGCGAGGTAGTCATGGGCAGGATTACCTCGAATATGGGCGGGGTGTCTATGCCTGCCGCCTTGGCCACGTCGTAGGCGCGCGGGATGCTGTGCAGCGTCTCCAGCAGTATCTTGCCCTGGCCCTTCTCCACGGACGGGTTGGGCACGCGGTAGGTGAGCCTGAATTCCCTCCCCAGCCTGTTCTTGCTGAAGAAGTCCAGGTAGCGCGAGAGCAGCTTCTCCACGACCTGGTTGTCAGCTTCCTTCCCTTCGCTGTCCCACATCTGCTCCCTGCAGCCCATCTGGGAGAAGACGAAGAAAGCCTCCTTGACCTCGGCCTCGCCCGCGAGGATTTCCGAGTCGGAAAAGAACGGGGTAGCTATGTTGTCCGGATGCTGCGTGCTCATGCACCGTGGAACGCTCATAACAAGTAAGAGGCGGGGGTCTGATTTAAATGTTTTCCTTTTGATAGATACGTCATGATTGCCAGCCTCTCCAGAGCGTTCAGTGCCTATTCCAAGAAGCCGTTCAATTTCGTGTGGTGCTCCCTCACTTACCTGATCCTGCTCATCCTCTTCACGCTCGCCTGCATCGGCATCTTCATCGTCTACTTCCTTTTCGCGTCGGTGTTCAACAAGGCAGTGAGCTTCTCTTCCATATCCACGATAATAGTCTCGACATTCGTGGTGATAATATTCCTGTTCTTCGCAAACGGCCTGAACGGCGCGCTGGCCATGTCCTACCGCAAGGCCATGGGCAAGGAGAAGACAAGCCTCGTTGCGTTCTATTCCTACGCGCTCGGCAGGGCGCCGGTCATGTTTGCGCTGATGCTGGTCCGCGACCTCATCTGGCTGGTGGCCATAGGGCCCTTCATAGCCGCCTATGTCTATGCATTCCAGGGCATGGCGTACATGGATGCGGTGCTGGCCGCCTATGCGCTGTTCATGACCTTCATAATCCACATGCTATTCACGCCGGCATTCCTGTCAGCCGGGGCCTACGGCACGGGCATGATGGCGTCGCTGCGCAATGCCGTCAGGCTGCTGCGCAGGAAGCACATATTCTTCATATGCCTCTATGCGCTGTTCGCGCTGGTATGGCTGCTGAATTTTGTGCCGTTCATCCAGCTCGCGACGCTGTTCTTCGTCTATCCTGTGGTGTACGGGGCCATGATATCCCTGCTCGAGACCGGCATGAGGATTGAGACCGAGGAGGAAGACTGATGTACCGCGTATATGAGTACGAGCCGGCAAAGAAGGCGGAGGTCGCCAAGATACTCGAGGCAGACCCGTACGCAACTGACAGCTTCGCGCGCACCGGCTACAAGGTCAAGGACGGCAGCGCGCTGAACGAGGACAAGGCGAAGTCCTACCTTTACATCTCTGCTTCAGAGGACTTCCTCAAAAAGGCCGACGCGAGGCTGAAGGGGCTAGTGGGACGCTGCAAGGAGGATGTGGAGAAG
>JAQTME010000009.1 GCA_028714535.1 Candidatus Iainarchaeum sp.
CCTGCGGAAGAGCGAGAGGGCTGCACCGGGGCTGTACACGGGGTTG
This sequence comes from Candidatus Iainarchaeum sp., assembly GCA_028714535.1. Taxonomy (GTDB): domain Archaea; phylum Micrarchaeota; class Micrarchaeia; order Anstonellales; family Bilamarchaeaceae; genus Bilamarchaeum. The sequence goes on from JAQTME010000009.1 coordinate 47, forward strand.
GTGTAGGGAAGGCCCACGCCATCTATGCGCCTCAGGCGCCTGACATACATCAACAGGACTTCCTGGGTGTCTTCGAAGATGGCGACGTTCACTGTTTTCTGCAGAGCCTCGTTCCAGGGCGCCGGTAAAAAGAGCCTGATAGGTCTGGTGCATCGTGACGCCCGCCTATCCGGCGCGAACACTGTGCTGGGAGGCACGGTTTATGGACACAGCGCAGGTATTTAACCTTTTGCCCCGCCCCCAAGGGTAAATGATTATTAATCTTGCAACGAAATAGCATAGCGACCAGACAAGGAAGTGATCCCATGGCAGACGACGACATTTTCAAGCAGTTCAGGGAGCACTCTGTCGCAGAGTTCTTCAAGAAGAACAGGCAGATGCTCGGGTTCTCGGGCAAGGTCCGCTCCCTCACAATGATAGTGCACGAGTTCGTGACGAATAGCCTGGACGCGTGCGAGGAGGCAGGGATACTGCCGGAGATATACGTCCAGGTGGACGAGCTCGACGCGCAGGCAAAGGACCATTACCGGGTCACGGTGAAGGACAACGGCCCTGGCATACCGAAAAGCCACCTGGGCAAGGCGCTGGGACAGATGCTCGCCGGGACGAAGTTCCACCGCTACCTGCAGCAGAGGGGCCAGCAGGGCATCGGCGCGTCCGCCTGCGTGATGTTCTCCTACCTGACCACGGGCCAGCCCACCAAGGCCATATCAGCCTGCAAGGGCAAGAAAATCACCGCCAACATCACCATAGACTTCAAGAGCAACAAGCCGGTGGTGGAAGACCCGGTGGAGGAGCCGGCCGCCGAGGGCGAGAGTGGGCTGACCGTGGTATCCGAGTTCAAGGACGTGAGGTACGAGAGGAGCAACTACGGCGTTTACGAATACCTGCGCAGGACCGCGCTCGCCAACCCCCACTGCTCGATAACGCTCGTGGAGCCGGGCGACCAGATGTCCGCGTTCCCGAGGTCGGTCCAGGTGAATCCCAGGCGGCCGTTCGAGATAAAGCCGCACCCGCTCGGCATAGGCACGCATGACCTGCTGGAGTTCGCCAAGCACAGCAGGGACTACAGGAAACTGTCCGCATTCCTCCAGAACACGTTCTCACGGCTCAGCGCCGGCAGGGTGGACGAGCTCAGGGCGCTGGTGCCAGGCGTGGATTTCGACAAGAACCCGCAGGAGCTCGACTGGAACGAGGCTGAGCTGCTGGTCAACGCGTTCCGCCAGGTGAAATGGATAGCGCCTGCCACTGACTCGCTCGTGCCCATAGACAAGGAGCAGATAGAGATTTCGTTCACCAACATATTCAGGCCGGAGGTGCTCGTGGTCACGGAAAGGGCGCCGAAGGTGTATCGCGGCGGGATTCCGTTCATGGTGGAGGTCGGGCTCGCCTATGGGGGCGGGCTCGTGTCCGCTGAGAAGAAGGGCGAGGTCATGAGGTTCGCCAACCGCGTGCCGCTGCTTTTCGACAGCGGCGGCTGCGCGATAACAGAGACCATAAAGTCCATGGACTGGAAGCGCTACGACATAAGGAACTTCGAGGACGAGCCGGTGGCCGTGCTCGTGAACCTGGTGAGCGTGCACGTGCCCTATACCAGCGCTGGCAAGCAGGCCATATCCAACGAGGAGGACGTCATGGACGAGATAAAGTTCGCGCTCATGGAGGCGTCCCGCGGCGTCCAGAAATACCTCTCAGGCAGGAGGCGGGCGCACGACATCGCCAACAAGAAGAAGCTGGTCAGCAGGTACGTCCAGCAGCTGTCGTCCGACCTCGCCACGCTCTCAGGCGAGAAAAGCGACTCCATAGCGAAGAAGCTCACGCAGATAATAGAGGAGAAGTACGCCCAGGAGGACGAGGAGGAAGCGGGCGGCGTGGCTGAGCCTGCGGAAAAGGCAGAAGAGGGTGAAGATGAATGAGCGACGCTACCAAGAAACTCGAGGCGCTCGGCAAGCAGATGGTCTCCCAGGTGGAGAAGGGGGAGGGGCCGACGTTCGAGACCGTGCTCCGCACGAAAAGCAACACCATCTACGATGAGGCCATAGGCTGCCTGCGCACCGGCGACAAGAAGGAGCTGAGGAAGTTCCTGAGCATGGCCCAGGCGCGCACCTTCATGCAGACGGTCGCCATAGGCGCCAAGACCAAGCAGTTCCTCAGGGAGAACCTGCACACGTCCATCAGGGGCCTTTTCTACCAGCTGAAATTCACCCTGGGCGAGGACATAGACGAGGACCTCTTCACGGAGCAGAGCGAATCGAATGCGTTAATCGAGGACATAGAGGTCGCGCTCAAGATAAAGCGCGAGGACCTGAACCTTACGACGGACAGGAAGGGGTTCGTGGCCGGGCCGATGACCATACTGGACAGGTTCGGCGGCGAGGAGACGCTCATAGACCTCACGAAGCAGGGCAGGAGCGGCTGGAGCATACCCAGCGACGTCGACAACGGCATGGAGATAAAGAAGCTGGATGCGGACTACGTGCTGGTCGTGGAGAAGGACGCGCTCTGGCAGCGGCTTAATGAGGATAAATTCTGGAAGAAGGAGAACTGCCTGCTCGTGACGCCCAAGGGCCAGTCCACGAGGGGGACGAGGCGGCTCCTGAGGAAGCTCGCGGACAAGAAGCTGCCCATCTACTGCCTGATGGACTGCGACGCGTGGGGATGGTACATCTACTGGACGATAAAGACCGGGAGCATGAACCTCGCCTACCTCGGCAGGGACTTCGCGGTGCCCGAGGCCAAGTTCCTGGGCGTGACCATGAGCGACATAAAGGAGTTCGAATTCCTCCAGAAGCTCACCATGAAGGCCAAGGACGTGGACGTGAAGCGCGCCGAGGAGATGCTCGGCTACCCGTGGATAAACCGCTATGCGGACTGGGTGCGCGAGCTGAAGATGGTCCTGAAAACGAAGAAGAAGATAGAGCAGGACGCGCTCCAGGGCCAGCGGCTCACGTTCGTGGGCGAGTACATCAACAAGAAGATAAAGAACAAAGAGTGGCTGTCGTAGTGCAGACTTAGGCGCTCACTTCACTTCGGCCATTCAAGGGCTGATTCCTACAAACAATAAGGCGGTGGGCGCAGCATTTACCAATGCCACCGCAGCCGATGAGGTTTCACTTAGGTGCTGTGCTGGCTAGCATTAGCCGCCCAGCGGGTCGACGTCCGGCGGTATGACCACCGGCTTGCCTGTGCCGCCGGCGGCCTTGTCAGCCTCGTAGAGCCGTTTATAGTCAGGGCAGAAGCTGTTCTTGCAGTTGTCCCTCAGGTAGAAGTATATGCCCATGGTCCTGGCGCCCGGGTCCCGGTCATAGATGTCGGAGTTGCCGAGCGATATCCTGCATCTGATGTATTCAATCGGGTCCTTGATTCCGTAGCATTCCGCCCGGTTCGGCACGCCCCTGCTGGAGCATTCCGGCTTTGGCACAGGGTCGCTGTTGCAGGTGTCTTCGGTCACGGACAGGCCGTTGTAATAGAAGTCGTCTATCCACTTCCTGCCCCTGGTCGTGACGCAGGCGCCTCCGGCATCCCTCTCTACGCAGGCGGTCCACGTGCCGGTATAGCGGTTGGCTGCGATGTATGCTGCGAACACGCTGTCCTTGTCGGTGTCCTTCCAGCCCAGCATGTCTGTGCCCCGGTCATTGTGGTAGTCGCGGACATTTTTCTGGGCCTCGCGCATCATGTTCGCGAGCTTGGCGGTGCCTGCGCACGCCGAATCAGACGGGTTGAACGGGTTGAACGACGTCGGGTTGCACGCCCTTGCGATTTCAAGGTCTATCGCAAGCTTGCGGTTCTTCGCGTCCTGGTACACGGACACGTACTGCCCGTCCGCGTCGTCCTCGCGGTATTGCGCAGGCCAGTAGTCGACAGGCGGCTCGAGGCTCTGCATGAGGCCAAGGCCGCACCAGCGCCACTTGGTGCCGTCCGAATTCGGAAGCTTTGCGGTGCACGTGCCCGTCGGGTCCGTGATGGACTTGTATGCCATGTCATAGCATTCTGCGGTCGGGAAGCAGCCTGCCCTTTCCGCTGGCGTGCACGTCGCGCCGCTCCTGCAGCTGGCCGAGCAGACCTTGGCTGCCGCGCACTGGTCGAAGCTGCTCTCGCCATATACTATGGCGCGCACGAACATCGGGTCGAGGCTGCGCTGGCCTGCGAAAGAGTCCAGCTCCGGCATGCTGTCGCAGGTGCTGGCGGGGACTGCGACTTTGATGAAGTTGAACGGGATTGTGGTCTTCTGCGAGACGCATTCGTCGCAGCGTATCAGGGTCTGGCCAGCGGGCTGCTGCAGGGTGGGCGTCTGGGGCGTCATGAAGTTTTTGTCGTTGCCGTAGCCCCTCTTGAGGAACAGGGCGACGATGTCGTTTGTCTCGTCCTGGCAGGAGCCCGAGAGCTGGTCGTCGAACCTCAGGAGCGTGCCGCTCGCGGGGAAGTTGTCTATCCCCGAGGTGGCCTTGCGGCTCAGGGTGACATACGCCTGGCATCCCGCGTACCAGGCCGTGAGCCGCTGGTTGTTCTTGCCTATGTCGCAGTCTGAACAGCCGAGCGGGTTGTTGATGCCGAATGAGCTTGACTTGAACGAATACGGGGCGACGCCTATCACGCCCCTTCCGGGCATGGCATAGGCGTACCTGGAGAAGAACGGCTTGTATCCCTCTATCATCGTGGCCTCGGTCCATTTGCACATCTTCCCGGAGTCGGGGTTGGCGTCGGTGCCTGCCGCGTCGAAAAGGACGTATGGTATTATGGACGGCTTGCCCAGCGTGTAAAGCGTGTATCCTGAGAACTCCATGGCCCGGTCCCAGAGCACTGATGGCGTGTCGCAGTATCCATCCAGGTTTGCCCGGTTGGAATCTACGCCGTAGGCGATGAGGTCGACGGCGTCGGCCATCTCGGAATCCGGCTCGCCCGTGGAAGGGTCCAGCATGACCGCGTCGAGCGCGGCCTTGTCGCCCAGCCTCGGCGCAACTGCCACGAGGCAGTGGATGTCGTTCTTGGCGCGGTCGTTCCTGCAGCCAGTGTTTATTGCCCGCACCTGCTCCTTTATCAGCGCCGCCTGGCTGGCATCGTAATTTATCTCCGTCGTCACGATCACCGGGCCGACCGGCCCGTCCGTGAGCCTGCCTCCGGTGACGTCCTTGCCCTCGGTGCCGAGGATTTCCGCTATCTCCGCGGTGCTTGCCGCGTCTATGTTCTTTCCGCCGCTGTAGAGCACGTATACCGGCAGCACGCCCTTGTCAAGAAGGCAGATGGCGCGCCTGGCGGTCGGGAGCGCGTATGGCTCGCCCTCGCCGCCGAGCAGCCACTGGACCGCCATGCCCATGCGGTCTGAGCAGTAGGCGTTCGCATCGCCGAAATCAGAGAACGACGGCCCCTGCCCGACCCTGAAATAGTTGAGCGTGATGTCCTTTCCCAGCGACGAGGTGCCCAGGGCGAGCTTGCTCAGCTCGGCAGATGTGCAGTCCTTCTTGAAAAAGCAGCTGCCGCCCACGTAGGACGTGAGCCAGGGGAATATCGATGTCCCTCTCTTGCAGACCATGCAGATGCAGTTGGCCTCCTTGCACTCCATCGTCTCGTCCGAGTCAGCGATAGGCACGGTGGCCCTCAGCGCGGCCTGGTAATCGGTGGTGTACTGCTGGGTTGAGTAGATGCGGCTGAGGCAGCCGGCGGCCAGCATGAACGCTAAAAGCGCTATCAGCATCACCGGCACTGCTCTCATGGCAGTATTAGGTTAGGAAACGGATAAAAACCCGCTTTTTGCCGGGCCGGATAAAGAAGTAAAAGAGGAAAAAGTCAGTATTGCGCCTGCCTGCACGCCGGGTTCTTGCAGTTGCTGCCGCGGATGTTCGGCATCTGGCACCTCGGGCAGTAGACCACGCGGGAGAGCTGGCCTGGCTGGGAGACCTTGGTGAGGAACTTGCCCACGCCGTCCGCCATCGACTGCATGCGCTGCGAGAACGTCTGGCCGCCTCCGGTCTTGGACTTGTTCACCCAGTTGGCGACCCAGTCCTTCGGTGTCAGCGCCGACGGCGTGCCCGGTATGGGCATGTGCCACAGGGCCGCGATCGGGCTGGCCCATCCGTAGAGCGGGTTCTGCATTATGCCGAAGCTCCTGAGCTCCTGGTCACGCCTTATGGCGAGCGCTTCCGCGCTGACTGTCCTCCTGACAGTGTTGGTCATCGCCTGCTCCTGCACCTGGGAGTCGTGCATGAACGCCGCTTCCCTCATGCGGATGACGTATTCTGCAGCGGCCGCTTCCGGCTTGAGCTCGTGCCTGTAGTTGTAGTGGCTCAGGCCCGGGTTTGCCTCGCCGGTCCTGGCGCTCGCATAAACGCCCTTCCTGTTCAGGTAGATGTCCTGCGGCCCCTGGAGCAGGCCCTTGGTGAAGTCAGCCCCTGCGAGCTGGTGCTTCTCAAGGCTGCCCCCGAAGACGTTGAGCTTCTGTAGCCTCTCAGAGGTCTTGCCAGGGAACCACTTGAATGAGAACGGGTTCACTGACTGCATCGCCTCCAGCAGGCGGGGCTGGGTGTAGTTCCACTGCCTCAGCGCATCCGGAGTGGAGTCCCACTTGGACGCGTAGCCCTGCATGGACATCTGCATGCCTCTTATCATGGAGGTGTACGGCCTCATTATCTTGCCTGCAAGATCCATTGGAGCGCCGTAGAACGGGCTCATGAAGTTCAGGTACTGCCCCTTGTCCATGGAAGCCTTCAGGTTGTCCTTGACGCTGTAGACCTGGGCAGGGCCGAAGTGGAAGAACGAGCCCCATGCCTGGTGGGCGCCGAACGAGGTCGAATGCCTCCACGGGTTCCTGTCTATGGCAAAGTCCCAGACCTGGTGGAACGCGGAGTGATCCAGCGCGGCCGCGCGGTATGCGACGCGCTCCTCTTCGCTCAGCCCCTTCAGGGCCGCCCCTGAAAGTATGCTCGATGAGAGCTGGAAAGAGTGCTGCCTGTAGTATTCGCTTATGGGGGCTATGTCGTAGGCTGCCTTGTGCACCGGGCCTCCTGCGGCCAGCGACACCTTGGAGATGTAGTCGCCCATGTGCAGGCCTATGTCCCTCCAGGGCTTCAGCATGGTGCCGATGCCCGGCGCCTCGACGCCGAAGAACCGCAGCGGCGACGGCGCAAGCGGCGTGACCTGCCTCTTGGCTTCGACGCTGACGTTGCTCTCGTGCCAGAACCTGGAGTAGTCGTAGGTCGTGTTGGCGTACTGCCAAAGGACCGCGGCGAACACCTTCTCCCTCTCGTAGCTGCCGCCGCCCTCCTTGGTCCACGTCTTGGCGGCCTCGAGGAACGATGTCCAGTCGTTCGCGTTCTTCGAGCCGCGCACCTTGCTGAACTCGCGCAGGAGCGGCTCGTTGTTGCCGAAGTTTATTGCGATGTCGTCGGGCCTGAATTTCCTGAGCTGGCCCTTGTTGTCGCGGAGCGCGACCTCGCCGTTCAGCACGCGGTCCATGTCGCTGAGCATCATGCCCTTGTGGTAGTATGCAAGGCCTCCTTCGTGGAGCATGACCAGTGCCTGCTTGGACTTGACCACGTCGTCGTAGGTTATCTGCTTCTGCAGCTGCGCCTCGACCTCAGAGTGGTACTTGGCAGTGAGCTTGGTCAGCTCGCCTATGCTTTTCGGGTCGGTGAGGTTCAGCTTCTCGAGTGCGCGCATGTCAGGGTGGTTGGACTCGATGCCCTTGTCCTGCATGACCTTGCCCAGTATCCCTGCCATCTGCCCCTCGTAGAACCTGAGTGTCTCGTGCGTGGTGCCGTATGCGTTCTGGGCGAACTGCGAGTTGTAGCGGTTCTCCATGTCCTGGTTCAGGAGCTTGGCCAGCAGCATCTTCTTGGCTTCCTCTGCCCTCTGGGCCACTGTCCAGCTGGATGAGCCTGACATGCGGTCGAGCCGCGCCTCTATTTCCGGGTCGAAGTGCGGCACGTAGCTCTTGGTGAACCTGGACTCGACCCACTGGCCGAGCGCGAAGTTCTCCCTCTCCTCAAGGCCGGTTATCCAGTGCCTCTTGACATCCACCAGCGTGGATTTGGCCGAGAGGCCGAGTTCCTGGTCAGAGCCCCACCACATGGTCTTGCCGTTGACGACCTCGTGGGTCTTGGGGGTGGCGCCGCCGTACATGAAGTCGACTATCTCGGATATTGACGCGGAGTTCATGTTCTTGCCTTTCACTTTCGTGAACTCCTGTCTGCCGTCCTCTGTGAAGAGCGACAGCATGTCCGCCTTGTTCCTTGCGGCGAGCTTCTCGAGCTCTGCCTCGTTGCGCATGTGCTCCGGAAGCTTTTCGATGCCTGACCTCGCGTCAAGGCCGGTTATCCTGTTGACCACATTGAGCCTGGCCGATACGAGCTCCTGCTTCAGGCCGCCGTTCAGGTGGCCGTTCTCGGCGTCCCATATCATGGTGCGGAGCACCATGGTCTCGAACACTGCCGGGCCTGTGAGCGATTTCTCGCGGCCCACGTGGCAGACGTAAGAGTCATCCCCGCGGCTGCGTTCCTTTACGGCCATGCCGGTGTTGTTCTCGCGGTCGAGCACGGTCATGACCAGGCCCAGCTTGAGATATTCCGGCTGGCTGTTGGCTGAGATGCCCTTCAGCTCATCGGCTATGGCCGTTACCCGGTGGTCTATGGTGACCCCGCTGCCTTCTGCGAATTTTATGAGCTCGCGGAGCTTGGCCTGGCTGTCGTGGTCTGTGCGCAGTATCTTCCTGACTGCGGCGTCGATCGCTTCGATTTCGGCTGAGGCCAGGTAGCCGCACTTCTTTAGTATGTCGACGTCCTTGTAGCCCATCTCGACGAGCTCTTTCTCCTCCAGGCTGAGGTTGACGCCTGCCTTCTTGTAGAGCTGCTTGAGCACGTACCTCATCTCGTCGTGGAGCGTTTCGTCGTTGAGCGTCTTGTAGAGCTGCGCCATCTTGCCCGTGACGGGGAAGTGGGTGCCGACGAATATGTCTGACGGGTGCTTTGCGAGCTTCTGGGAGAACCACGCCGCGGTGGGCGATGTCCTGGCCAGGTCCTCCATGCTGCGCCCGGTCAGGCTCACTGCGGTCTTTGCTGCGACCTCTGGGGCTGCCTTGACCGCCATCTTGGTCCCGCGCCACATCATCTGGCCGGTCCTGACCGTGGATGCCGCGCCGGCGGTGAGGCCGCCGCCCAGCACCGCATACCGGTTCGCGTTCAGGCCTGACACCCTCATGACCGTGTCGATCTTGGTCATGAGCGGGCTTTTCACCCCTATGTCCTTGTGGCCTGTGATCGCCTCAAGGCTCTGGTAGGTCCTCATGCCGAGGAGGTAGTCCTTGGCCGTGGCTGCCATGAGGGCGTCCCTTCCGCCCATCTTTGCCGCGGCATTGAATATCTCTGCTATGGTCTTGTGCTCTGCATCCCCGTACTGGTAAGGGAGCTTCTTGGCGAGCTGTGAGAGCTTGTCACTTGATATGCCTGCCTTCTGGCCGAGCCCAAGGAGGCTTTTTTGCACTGCCGCCTGGTCTCCGTAGCCGCCTTTGGAGGCAGGGGTCTGGAAGCCCGCGGTGGATGGGAGCACGCCCTTCTGGATCGACGTCTTCAGGGCTGCGCTTGCGGACACCATCTTCTTCATCGCAGTGCCCTTCATTTCGCTCCAGCCGTAGGGAAGGAGTATCTGCCCGCCTGCCGCGACTCCTTTCGGCGCCGGAAGCCTCGGGGTGCTTATGTCAAGCAGCGAAACAGGGGATTTGCCTGCGAAGTAGAGCGAGGCGAGCAGGAGCCCCAGTATCATGAACACGCCCACGCAGGGGAGCGCCGTGCCCCCGGGGTAGCCCTTGCCTTCAGCCATGCCCGCTATCAGGTCGCCGAGCTGGCTCGTGAGGACGGTCGCCGCCGTGCCGGGCGGGTTGCGTATGGTGTAGTGGCCGATGGACGGCAGCACTTCCTTGCTGTTGATGGCCATGCCCGTGGAGTCGAATTCAGCGAGTATCTCGGTGGTCGCGCGGCCCTGGCGGAGGTCTTTTGGTATTGCGCACTGTGCCGAGTAAACATTGACTTTTATCTGTTCGCAGCCTGCTTCGAGCGGGTCGCAGGTGTTGGGTATCACGTTCTCGGTCTTGGTGCTGGCTATGAGCGCCTCGCAGCCGGTTATGGTCGCCGGCGTCCCTGTGACCGTGGTTATATATTTGAATACTATCTTGGCGTTCTGGACAGGGATCACCGTGGGGTTGGTGTCGCCGGTCGTGCCCAGCCCAAATTTCTCAATCATGCATTTCTGGACATTGCCGGCATAATACGTGTCCTTGAGGCAGTCCTCGTAGGCCTGCTTCTTCTTTGCCAGGTCCTCCACGGCGCTGGTGCCGGCCGGGGGCTCGAAGGCGAACACTGTTGCCGTGAGCACGCACTCCTGCGCGGGGTCGACGCATCCGGTGGCATCTGCCGCCTGCACGACAACCATGCTTGTGAGGGACTCCGCCCCGCCAAGAAGGCCGCTGCCCGGCTGGTTTGCAGCCTGTGCGAAGAGCACGGCTGCCATGAGAAGGAATACGAACGCCCCTAACAGATTCTTGATGCCTGTCATGGTATTATCGCGTCGCCGGCGCTTTATAAAGGTTTACGTTCATAGGGTATATGAAAACTACAAAAACTACAAACTTTGTAGTTTAATGTTATAGAAATGGTAACGAGGTGTCAAGAATGAAAGGCCCGAACCCGTTCGCCTTCATGGAAGAGAATCCCGAAGGCATATCCGGAAGGAGATACGAATCCGGCATATTTAACAGTTTCGCCAATGCGGCGGCAGCAAAACAGCCGCAGGTGCTCGTGGTGGTTGGCGGGCCGGGCAGCGGGAAAACCTTCCTCCTGCGCCATTTCCGGCACGAGGCCGAGAAGAAGGGCATGCTCACGCCCTACGTGCGCGCCGAGAAGGGCGAGGGCGTGGCCAGCGCCGTCGGCAGGCTCTACCAGGAGACCATGCTAATGCAGGGGGCCCGCGGGGCGGCGCACCCCGAAACATTCGACGCGCTGGCCCAGGCGCTGGAACGCGTCGGGGCGAAGCATTTCGGCACCATCATGTTCATAGACGACGCTGACAACCTCCGGAAGGCCGGTGAGGCGGTTTCATCGCTAATAAAGCTCGCTGCGGCCCTGCAGGGGAAGAAGGCGGTCGCATTCGTGCTCGGCTCGACGCTGGAGTGGAAGGCGGAAGGGGCTGCGGTGCTGAGATTGAAGCCCTTTGATGAGCACGAGGCCAAGGAGTTCATAGACAGGGGGCTTGGGAACGGGCCGAAGATGGGAGAGGAGTGCCTGCACAGCATAATGGCCGATAGCGGCGGGAATCCCAGGCTCGTGAAGGCGGTCTGCAGGCAGATATATGATAGATTGAAGGACACCGAGAAGGTCATAACCAAGGGGCATTACCTCGCGTATCTGCCGTATATGATGAGCATGCTCTCAGGCGAGTGGTTCGGGGGCATGTACCAGGAGACGCCCGCGGCCGAGAGGGCCATACTGGCGGTGATGGCCGGAACTCCTGAGGGCATGCACGTGTCAGACATCGCCAGGACGCTCGGCAGGCCGCTGGGCCAGACGACCGCGCTCATGAAACGGCTGCTGGACAGCGGGCAGGTGGTGCGGCTTGACAGGGGCAAATACAGGATTTTCGCAGGGCTCTACGCGCGCTACGTGGCGCAGAGAAGCGGCATTGAGAACGGGAAAGTGAAAAGAAAGAAGTGAAAAAAGGGAAATGGCCGTTTCCGGCCCTTACTTCCTCAGGTCCATGACCTTTATCCCGCGGAACGCGTAGCCGAGGGCCAGCGCATCCGCGACCCTGTTCCCGTCTGCTTCAGTCGGGCCGCAGTAGACCATGGCGCCGTGGTGCGGGAATGGCGCTTTTTCCTCCTGCGTCACGTCTCCGTGTATGGCCTGCATGACGTCTTCCTGCTTGCGGGTCAGCAGGAACCCGTTGTTGCCGAACGATTCGGCAATCGGGGCCAGCGACTGCGACACGAAGATGTACGCGGTCAGGCCGCCTTCGGCGTTGGGCGCGATTCTCGTGGTCAGGATGGAGCCTTCCTTTACTGTTGCCGCCCTGCAGCCTATGGAGTCGCCGCACGGGAGGAATTTCTCCATTATCACCTGCTTGATTATCTTCCCCTCGTTCGTCAGGTCGGCAGGCCAGACGCCACAGTGGAATGGCAGGCTCAGGTTCGACAATACCTCGCCCACGCCCATTTCATACGCAGAGGCGATTTTGTTCAATGCAGGGCCGATTTTTTGGTCCTTCAGGTATGCTTCGACTTTGGCCGGCGAAAACACGCAGTTGGTGATGTCCGCCAGGCCCGCGGCGCTGTTAGCTGCTGCGGAAGCCGCAAGCATGGACAACGCGCCGTACACGTCGGTTTCGCACGCGAATGGTATGCGCACCTGGCTCATCGCAGCCATGGCAGCGCAGGCGCAGACTTTCGCCTTTTGCTGCAGGTAGGTCCAGCAGTCAACGCCTGCGGCGTGAAGGTTTTCCGCTTTCGCCCAGACTCTCATTTGGGCCAGCAGCTTGGCCATGCGCGTCAGTTTTTCAGCCGGCACTCCGCTGCAGTCGGACTGCGTCTTCAGCGTCGTGAGGGCTTCCATCACCAGAGTGGTATTTTCCCTTCTCTTGAAGGCGATTTCTACGAACCTGCCGAGGTTTTCCTGTGCGAGGTCGATGTCCATCCCTGCAAGGGGTTCCCTGTTTTGCATGGACAGCTGGTAGAAGTCGCGCGTGTCAGAGCCGAGCATGCCAATTCGCGCGCCGGTCATCGAGTGGTACGTGTCGGTCGCGGCTAGGAACTTTTCCACGTTGGCTGTGAATTCAGGGCTTTCGGGATAGCACACCTTCGGCCTCGCCATGACAAAATTGAATTTTTTGGTCTGCGCATGCGAAGTTGCAAGGTACATTCCGTTGCCAGTGTCCACCCTCATGTCCGTGAGGTTCTGGAGGTCATCGGGCAGCCCCAGCATGAGCATGGGAAGGCCCTTCATCGCTTTTCCGGCAATCGAAAACGCAGTCAGGTCGCCGAAATTCGCGTAAAACGCTATCATGGCGTCAACCGGGTTTTGCTGCACCATGCGGGTGAATTTTGCCGCGTCTTCCTTGTTCATGCATGCGCCGCCTGACACCGTCGCATCAGGGGGCAGCATCAAAAACTCTACGCCAGCCTTTTTTCCTATGGCATCAAAGGCAGCCCTTACACGGCCAACATCGCCCGCTATCCTGCTAAAGTCCAACTTGCCAGGCACGCCAGTCGGCATGGCAAAACAGTCTCGTATTACGACTTGCACTCCTATCCTGTTATTCGGCATTGCCATCAAATTCCCTCCAGGTTTTGTTTTTGTGCGGCAAAAACAGCTCCCGCCAGGGAATGTTGTCGCCACCACGTCCGTATTCCATGCCTAACTTTAAAAATAAATGGTTTTTTACCAAAAAGAGTGTTTCTGGCCGGTGACTGGGCGCCGGAGAGCATGTAAAACGGGGATTTTAACAGAAAAACGCTTCAAACCACAGGTATTTTAATACGGTGGGGTGGTAAAATGCGGTTTAGGTGAATATATGGAAAAACAACTGGTTTTACCACAAAGGTATCTGGACTTGAGGAAGGAGAGGCCGAGGAACGACGCACCATTTCCATTGGGCGGATGCGTATGGACCGTAAACGACGGCAAGACGCGGTTTTTCGGGGGCGGCAGGCCTGAGCTGACCACCGTCTCGCTCGCCCAGCAGATAGACATCATAACTGGGGTCAACAAGGCGCTGCTGGCCAAGTCCGACCTGCTCTCAAAAGCTGGCATAGTGCCCGCCCCCCTGGAAGGGGTGGAGATGCACTACCCGAACGAGATAAACGAGAAGAACTTCAGCCAGACCGTAAAACAGCTGAAGGCGGGGAACATGGTGGCGTCCATGGTCACGGCCAACCTGTTCTTCACTTTCCCGAATGGCTCGTTCATGAGCACGAACCCAGAGGACAGGGAAAGGGCCATAAAATGGGCGAAGGCGGTGGTCGACATCGCATACCAGTTCGAAAGCGAGCTCGGCCACCTCCCCACGGACGTTTTCTGGCCCGGCGGCGAGGGCTCGCAGATGCACTTCGAGTTGGATTTCGTGAAAGCGCTCCACCTCTACGCTGCTGCCATGAACGAGGTCATGGAATACGAATATAAGAAGGGGGGGAGGATGCTCTTCGCAGGTGAGTCGAAGCCGAACGAGCCTAAAGACTGCATAATCCTGCCGACGAGCGCGGACTTCCTGGCGGTCATGCAGGGGCTGCTCGACCCGAAATTCCAGGCGAGGTTCGGGGTGAACCCGGAAACTGCGCACGAGATGCTGGCAAACATGAGCCCCCTGAACCCGGTGGCAGTCGGGCTCACACTCGGCAAGCTGTTCCACTACCACGCCAACTGGCAGAAGGGGCTGAAGTGGGACCAGGACTACGGCGTGCCCATCAACCTGGCGATGCTCGAGGTTTTCCACCACATGAAGGAATACGGCTTCAAGGGATTCATAGGCCTTGACATGCAGGCCAGGCCCGAGAGCAAGCAGGTCGGCAAGGTCATGGAGTACTCGGTCATGAACATCAGGTTCCTGGAGGCCCTCGAGAAGAAGGTCGACTGGGGGCACATCGATGACCTGAGGAAGCAAGGCACGCCGGAAATGGCAGAGCAGTACGTGACCATGTGCATGATACAGCTGATGCCACAGGGCGTGGACGCGAAACTCTTCGCCTGATTTTTTTATTTTCGGCGGGGTTTTCCCCGCCATCCCTATTTTTAGGTTAAGAGTCAGAACTCAAGATCTCAATCATCGGAAATTTGCGTTTCCTCATAGGTATTGCGTTCTCATCATTGGAAGGATAGTGCGTGCTATCAATTATAAGCACTCGTCAAGAGAAAACTGCGGGATGATGAGTGTTCGACAGACCGAGAGAAATCGATGAGGACAACTATCACTCTGACTGAAATTTTCATCCGGCTTTACTTCGGGTAAAATTTCATTAAACTTCAGGAGAAAAAAGAGGATAGAAATAAAGAAAAGAAATCAGAGGTTCACTTTCAGGCCCAGCTCCTTCTTGAGCTCGCGGTAGCGGTTCCTGATGGTGACTTCCGTGACACCGGCCACGTCCGCGACCTCCTTCTGCGTCTTCTTCTCGCCGTGCATGGCGCTGGTTATGTAGAGCGCCGCTGCGGCCACGCCTGTCGGCCCGCGGCCCGATATGAGGCCCTTGCGGAGCGCCTTCCTGATGAGCTTTATGGCCTCCTCCTGGACCTCGCCGCCCAGCTTCAGCGCCGTCGCGAACTTCGGCACGTATTGCGCCGGGTCTGTGAGCGGCACGTCGATCTGCAGCTCGGATTTCAGGAAGCGGTATGCGCGGCCTATCTCCTTCTTCTCTATGCCCGACGCACGCGATATCTCGTCAAGCGTCCTCGGTATGCCCTGTATGCGGCAGATGCCATAGACGACTGCTGCCACTACGCTCTCTATCAATCGCCCGCGTATGAGCTCCTCCTTGACCGCGCGCCTGTAGAGCAGGGCTGCGCTCTCCTTGATGTTCTCGGGAAGGCCGAGGGACGACGCGACACGGTCCAGCTCGGCCAGCGCGATGACCAGGTTCCGCTCCATGGAGGTGGCGATGGAAACCCTCTTGTGCCATTTCCTCATGCGGTAGAGCTGTGCCTGCTTCTTCGGGCTTATCTTGCCGCCGCGGATGTCCCTGTTGTACTGGTCTATCTCGGTGACGAGGCCCTTGTTCGGCCTCATGTACTTTATCGGGGCGCCTCCGCGCGCCTTCTTCTCCTTCTGCTCCGCGTCGAACGCGCGCCACTCCGGGCCGAGGTCCTGTATGTTCTCTGCGACGATGAGGCCGCAGTTGGCGCACAGGAGCTCGCCCTTCTCGTAATCTCTTATAAGCCTTTTGCTCTTGCATTCTGGACATTTTGTAGCCGTAGATTCCATCAAAATCCCTCTCAAAAGTTGTAGCAAGTTTTTAAAAAGTTGCTATCAACTTATGAAACCAAGCATTTATAAATTTTTTGTTTTCCGGCCACGGCGTAGCCTCCGGCGTGGCGGCCGGGGCCCGTGGCGGGTTAGCGGCGGAGTATGTCGGCGGCACTGCGGTCCGCCTCCTCCATGACAGCCTTCTCGTCCAGAGTGAGTATTTCCCTGCCGAGCATCACCGGCCTGCCGTCTATTATGACGTCGGTGACGTTCTGCGGCCCTGCCGCATATACTATATTGGATATGAGGTCGTGCTCCGGGTGCATGTTCGGCCCGCGCTCCAGCAGCACGACGTCAGCGAGTTTCCCGGGCTCCAGCGCGCCGGCGTCGAACCCGAGGGCCTTCGCCCCGTTCACTGTGGCGAAGTCCAGCACCTTCCTGCACGGGAGGATGTCTGCCTGCCAGTAATGGTGCTTCTGCAGCAGAGCGGCCACCTTCATGGTCTGGAACATGTCGAGCGAGTTGTTGCTGGCGCTGCCGTCGGTGCCCAGGCAGACGTTGGCGCCCGCCGCGTCCAGCTCGGTTATCTGCGCGATGCCGCCCGTGGCGAGCTTCATGCTGCTGACCGGGCAGTGGGCCATGCTCACGCCCCTCTTCCCACCCAGCAGTATTTCCCGCTTCGTCAGCCAGCCGCCGTGCGCGAACAGCGAGTCCTTGTCCATCACGCCGATGGAATCCAGGTATTCGTAGGGGTATTTGCCGCGCTTTTTCATGACGTCGAAGACCTCCTGGCGGGTCTCGCTCACGTGTATCTGGTATTTCAGGCCCTTTTTCTGCGCGAGCTCCTTGGACTTGAGGATTATCTCCTCGGAGCAGGCATACGGCCTCTTCCGGGCCAGTTCCTTGGACCTTATCAGTATCTCTTCCGAGCAGGTGTATGGCGCGTGCGCCGCGACCGACGGGCGGAGGGTGGCGCCGTCACCGTATTCCAGGGACCCGGGGATTTCCCTGAGCTGCTGCTTCATGCGGCCGGGGTCTTCGAAATCCAGGAAGCAGCGCGAGATTATGCCGCGCATGCCCGCCTGCTTGGCTGCCGTGAATATCCCCTTCGTGTCGAAAAGGCACATCTCCGCGAACGCGGTCGTGCCGCTGCGCAGCATCTCGCAGAACGCCAGCCTAGCAGATGCGGCGATGTCGGACGGCTTCTGCTTCGCCTCTATCGGCCAGATCTTCTCCTCAAGCCAGCGGGTGAGCGGCAGGTCCTCCCCATAGCCCCGGAAGATGTTCATGGCCACGTGGGTGTGCGCGTTCACCAGGCCAGGCATCGCTATCTTGCCTGTGCCGTCGATCACGTGCTCCGCGCGCTCCCTGCACCTGCCGATGGCGGCGATGGTGTTCGCCTCCGTGAAGAGGTCGCCGTGCACGGCCCCGCGCGGGGTGAGCACCGTGGCGTTTTTTATGAGAACCGACATGCTGGAATCACCACGGGAAGGGATAAAAATCTGCCCTGGATTTACAATCCGGTGATGCACATGGTGGTAGGGCTCGTTCCGCCGGAAGAAGAGGAGAGGCTGTGCAAAAAGCTGGTTGATTACTATAGGCAGCTCTATCCGGGCATGGAATTCACGCGCAAGGAGGTCACGCTGACGCGCCAGGAGATAGGGGAGCTGTATTACACCTATCCGGGCGAGGAGACCGAGGCGACCGCGGCAGAGAAGATGAGGATGATAAACTCGGCCATAGGGGAGGGGTATTCCACGCCCATGGTCGTCCTCCAGAAGAAGGGCAGGCGCATCCTGCTCGACGGGCACCGCAGGGCCAGGGTCGCGTATTCGCAGGGCATGGGATGGAAGGCGATGCTCATAATCCCGGCGAAGGACATGAAATTCGGCATAGAGGACATGATTCTCGGGAAAGTCAAGGACCTCTACGGGAAGTAGTCAGTCCTGGCTGTCGGCCTTTTTCGGCAGCATGCCGGTAGATTTCACCCACCAGTAGGCCAGGAACGTCGCCAGTATTGTCGATAAAACGAGCATCGCCGTGTACCAGCCGGCGTCGGCCGGCTTCAGGTCATACGCGGGGTTGCTCAGCGCCGTGGCGATCGTGTTCGGGACCAGCACCGCGGTGCCTATTATCGTGAGGTAGGCGACTATGTACGCCAGCTTGTTGTTGAGGACCTGGAGCTGGTTGTTGTATATGCTCTGCATGACCTCCAGCCCGCTCGCCAGAACGTCGCTGAGGTGCTCTGCCAGGCCTATCTGGTAGTTCACCTCGACCACCAGGCCGTTCAGGCGCTGGAGCAGCTTCGGGTCGTCCGTGAGCAGCTCCGGGTCGCCGTAGCGGAGCGCGTTCAGCACGTCGACGGTCTCCCAGAGGCCGCTGAGGTAGCTTATGAGCGCATGCTTCATGGCGTGTATGTCGTGGCCTATCTCGTCCCTGGGCGTCTCCACCTTGGACAGCTTCTCGCTGACCTGGTCGGAGTTCTCCTCTATCTCGCGCAGGTGGTCGAAGTTCCGGCTGTTGTTCTCGTCGAGCACGCGGATGAGGACCGTGGTGACCTTGTCCTTTGAGCTCAGGGCAGGCCTGATCTTCTTCATGTATATCTTCGCGTAGCGCCTGAGCCTGAAGAACCGCTTCACCTCGGTGGTGTGTATGGTGGCCACCAGGTCGTTGCGCAGGAGGATGAGCAGGTATTCGATGCGGACGTCGAAGCCGCTGACGATGATGGACGGGATTAGGAAGCCCATCTCGGTGTCCATATCCTCGTAGCCGCTGCGCTTGGACTTGAGCAGCGTGGCGAGCATCTGCTCGCTGAAGCCGAGCGCGGCCGCCACCTTCCTGGCCCCTTCCTGGAGGTCGTCGGCCGTGTAGTCCACCCAGGAGACCTGGGAGTCCTTTATGAGGGCAGGGAGCTCGCCCGCGTCGCGGGCTTCGTGTTCCACTGTGCTGCCGTCCTTGAGCAGCGATACGCAGAATCCGCGCGCCTCGAGCGAAAGGATTATCTTCTCTTCGCCGTGCGATTTGCGCGCTTTCTGTAGCAGTTGCTTGTCTAAAGGCATTTCATACCGCCTTCTTGTCCATGGGTGCGGAAATACTGCTACTCCGTAGTATAAAAACCTATAGGAGGAGGGTCAGAGCCTCGGGAAAATCCGCTCGCTCTCTTCCAGCGCGGCCAGGCCGGGCAGGTCCTTGCCGCAGAGGTATTCTATGAGCGCCTTGCCTGACAGGCTGGCATAGCCGAAGTTCTTCCGGTCTACGCCCAGCTTCTCCATGGCGGTTATCGTATGGCCGCCGCCGAGCAGCGAGAAGGCGTCGCAGCGGGCTATGGCCTCGAGCAGCGCCCTTGTGCCTTTCGCGAACTCGTCCAGTTCGTACACGCCGACAGGGCCGTTCATGACTATGCAGTGCGAGTTGTTTATCGCCTCCACGTAGCGCGCTATGGTCTTCGGGCCGATGTCCCATATCTGGCCGTGCTTTATCCCGCCGACGGGCGCGTCTGCGCGCTCCATGCCGTCGCCGGCAGCGACGGACAGGCCCACGTCCACAGGCAGGGCTATCCTGGCGCCGAACTTGCCCAGCAGCTCCCTGGCCTCGGGCACGCGCTCCAGCAGGCCGGAGTCCCTCAGGTATCCCATGGAATCGCCGACCGGATGGCCTGCGGCGTGAAGCAGGAGCACCGAGAGCGCGCCGCCCACGAGCACCTCGCGCGCCCGGCCGTCCGCCAGCCATTTCTTCATGACCGCGAACGAATCGTCCACCTTGGAGCCGCCGAAAACGAACGTGACGTCCTTGCAGTGGCGGACCTTCGACACGGCCTCGACCTCGCCTGCCAGCACGTCGCCGGCGAACGACGGGAGCTTCCTGCAGAAGCCGACCACGCTGGAGTGCCTCCTGTGCGCCACGGAGAGCGCGTCGAGCACGAAATAGTCCGCGAGCGGCGACAGGTGGAAGACTATCTCGCCTTCGCCGTGCGGATGTTCCGTTTCGCAGTGCAGGTGGCGGACGTTGTCCAGCACCAGTATGTCCCCGTCCTTCATGCCCGCAATCGCGTGCTTGGCCTTGTCGCCCACGACCTGGTCCACGAAATGGACGTCCCTGCCGAGGATGCCGTGCAGCAGCTTCGCATGCTGCTCCAGGCTTATGAAATCGTCATGGCCCCTGCGGCCCTGGTGCGACAGGACTATGACCCTGGCGCCGCGGCCGCTGAGCTCCCTTATGGTTTCGGCATGCGCGGCTATGCGCGCGCTGCCGCTTATCTTCCCATTCTCGACAGGGCAGTTCAAATCGACACGTACGAGGATTTTCTTGCCTTTTACCGGATAGTCGGCTATCTTCCGCATGTGCTCCGCCTGATTGTCCCTTCTCTCCCGCATTATTTATTACTATTCTTCGGCGGCTTCTCCCGGCTTCGGGGCCGCTGCCTTCTTCGCGGGCTTCCTCTTCCTCTTTGCCGGCGCGGCTTCAGCCGCAACTGCAGGCTCCTTCGCAGGCTTCGCTTCCGCGGCTGCCGGGGCTGCCCCAGCCGCCGGTGCGGCGGCCTTCTTCTTGCCCCAGTCGGCCTTGGACGGGCACTTGGGGTCTATGCACATGGTGAACGGCCTGCCCCCGCTCCGCTTCACGAAGACGGTGGGCTTGCCGCATGACGGGCATGGCTTGCCTGTGACCTTAACGAACGCGCCGCCGGGAAGCGGGTATGCGTTCCTGCAGGCCGGGTAGCCCGTGCATCCTATGAACTGCCTGCCCGCGCCAAGTCGTATTATGCGCAGGTTCTTGCCGCACTTGTCGCACACGCCGACCATGTTCTCCTGCTCCAGCGTGGCCTTCAGCGCCTCGGCCAGGCCTGCGCCTATCTTCGCCTCGTTGGCCTTCCACTTGCCCAGTATGCCGGTGAGTATCTCCCTGCCCTCGGCTATGACCGCGTCCTTGTCGGTCTTGCCTTCCTGGATGCCCTCCATCTCGTCCTCCAGCCTCCGCGTGAGGTTCTCGTCCAGGATTTCCGGCGCGTATTTCTGCAGCACCTCGCACACCTTGAGCCCGAAGTCGCTGACCTCGATGGAGGACGTGCCGCTGGCGTAGCCGCGCTTCATGAGCGTGTCTATTATCACCGCGCGCGTGGATTTCGTGCCCAGGTGGCGGCCTTCCAGCTCGGAAACGAGCGACGCCTGCGTGTAGCGCTTCGGCGGCTTGGTCTCCTTCTTCGCCTTCTTCTTGTCCTCGACGGCGGCCTGCTCGCCGACCGAGAACTGGGGCAGCTCCACGTCTTCGCTTGTGTAGTATTTCCCGTAGAACTCAGTCCACCCCTTCTCAGTGAGGCGGCTGCCGGAAACCGCGTACGGCTCTCCGCCCGCGTCTATCTCGATGCGCACGCGCTCGCGCGCCGCGGGAGGGGCGAACGCGGCGAGGAAGCGCCGCACGATGAGGTCGTAGAGGTTCTTCTCCTGCGCGTCGAGCCTGCCGTGCTGGCCGGTCGGGTGTATCGCGGGGTGCGCGGGGTCCTCCTTCTTGCCCTGGACCGGCTTGAACCACTTCTCGGACGCGATTTTCTTTGTGAGCGGGGCGTATTCAGGGTTCGCCGAGAGGTCCGAGATTATCTTGGGCAGGTTGATCGACGGCGGGATCTTCTGCGACGACGTCCTCGGGTATGTGATGAGCGACGCCTCGTAGAGGCTCTGGGCCAGCTCCAGCACCCGCGACGGCGAGTACTTGAAAAGGCGGTACGCTTCCAGCTGCAGGCTCGTGAGGTCGAAGCAGGGCATGGCAGGGACCGCCTGGTCCTTCCGGTCCACTGACTTCACGGTGCCCGACGCCGCCGTCCGCGCGAGCGCCGCGTCGGCGAGCGGCTCCTCGAGGAACCTGCCCGCGGTGTGTATGAACTCCACGCCCTTCGCGCCCATGGTCAGCTCCCAGTAGGGCGAGGGCACGAATGCGCGTATGTCGCGCTCCAGCTCTGACAGCATGCCGAGCGCCGGGCCCTGCACGCGGCCTATGGACAGCACGCGGTAGCGCGACGCCGCGCGCAGCGCCGACATGAGCGCGCGGCTCAGGTTGATGCCGTAATACCAGTCGAGTATGTGGCGCGCCTCGCCCGCGTATGCGTTGTTGTAGTCGAACTCGCTGCGGTTTTCATACGCGTCGACCAGGTCGGACTGCGTGAGGGCGGAGAACTTCATGCGCCTGCCTTCA
Source organism: Candidatus Iainarchaeum sp. (assembly GCA_028714535.1). Taxonomy (GTDB): domain Archaea; phylum Micrarchaeota; class Micrarchaeia; order Anstonellales; family Bilamarchaeaceae; genus Bilamarchaeum. The sequence goes on from JAQTME010000009.1 coordinate 22,154, forward strand.
CGTATCGTGGTTGCGAAGCGGAAGACGTTGTATGCGATCGTGCTGCCTTCGATGTCGTAGTCGCACGCCGAGACGAACGTATCGGCCTTCTTGGCGAGCTTCTGGATGAGCTCCACGTATCCCTTCGTGTATGCCGCCTCCTTGGACGCGCGGTAGGCCGGGACCCACTCTATGTCGAACACCGGGTAGCCGCGGCTCTTCTCCTTCTCCACGAGCGTGTACACGTGGCCGACGGCCGGAGCTATCAGGACCTGCTTGCCGTTGCGGACCGCCTCGTAGTAATATATCCCTTCGTAGGACTTCCTTTCCACCTTGTCCCCTATCGCGGAGGCTATTTTTTCAGCTACCCGTGGCTTTTCTGCTATAATGAGTTCCATGATTATCCTTGGTTTCAGTTAAATTGCGGAAGGAATATATAGGTGACGGGCTTTCCCGGGCTAGAAATACCCGAGCGCGCGCACCGGGTCGAGCCGTGCGGCCTGGCGCGCGGGGAGGTATCCTGCGATGACGCCCACGCCGACCGAGAACATGAAGACGAACACTATCCAGCGTATGCGGATGAGGTACGGCACGCCGAACTGGCCGGCGATGAACAGCATCGCCACCGCTATGGCGAAGCCTATGACGCCGCCGAGGAAGCCTATGAGCGCGCTCTCGGTCAGGAAAATCAGCTGTATGTCCCTGTCCGTGGCGCCCACGGACTTGAGGATGCCGATTTCGCGGAAGCGTTCCAGCACTGCCATGAACATGGTGTTGGATATGCCTATGCCGCCGACGATGGTCGCCACCGCGGTTATGGCGAACAGCAGCTCGCTTAGCAGGCCGAGTATGCTGCCCACGGTCTCCTGTATGAACTCGGAGGTTATCACGCTGAAGTCCTTGTTGTCCAGCGTCACGCGGTGGTTGGACGCCAGCTTGTGGTCTATGGCGTCCTTTATCTCCGCGGAGTCGTAAGCCGGGTCTATCTTCATGTAGATGAACGTGACCTCGTTCTTGGCCAGCTGCGCCCTGAAAAGGTCGCGCCCTTCTGCGAATGGCACGAATATCATTGCATTGTCATGGGCCGCGAACTCGCTCTCTATCTTCTTCATGACGCCGACCACGCGGTAATCAAGGCCGTTTATCTGGATGACGCTGCCTGCGTCAAGCTTGTCCTTGCCGAACATGGTGTTGGCCGCGTCGTAGCCGAGCACCACGGACCGCATCTCCGTGTCCGTGAATATCCTCCCCTTGTCGAGCTGGTAGAAATCGTCGAACAGCGTGAACAGGTTGGCGTCCGCGCCGACCACGGTGGAGGTTATCTGCTTGTCGCGGAACGCGATGCTGGCCCTGCCGTAGACCATGCGCGACGTGTCAAGCACGCCGGGTATGGCGCGTACCGAGTCAACGTCTTTCTGGTAGAGCTTGCCGAACGGGCTCTGCGCGGGGCCGGCGCTGAACGACAGCGACGCGCCTTTGTCTATGTTGATGGGGACTATGAACATCTTGTCCGGCCCGAACGTGGAGAGCAGGTCGATCACCTGGGCATTGACGCCCTCCGTGACCGATGTTATCACGACCATGGCGATGACGCCTATGACTATGCCTATGATGGTGAGCCAGCTGCGCACGTGCCTGTTGCGCAGGCTTTTCAGCGCGTATTCAACGGCGTCCTGGAATCTCATGTGCATCACTCGTAGCGCAGCGCCTCGACCGCGTCAAGCTCGGCTGCCTGGCGTGCGGGCACGTAGCCGGCCACCGCACCGACTAGAGCTGAGAACGCCACTGCGCCAATGGCGAGCGCAAGAGGGAGCGCGGCCGGGAACCCGAACAGGTTCGCCACGCCGAGGACCACTGCGCCCAGCAGGAGGCCGAGCGCACCGCCCCCTATGCCTATCAGGGCGGACTCGGCAAGGAACAGGCCGAGTATGTCGTTCTCCGGCATGCCGACCGCCTTCAGCACGCCTATCTCCTGCCTCCGCTCGAGCACGGTCATGAACATCGTGTTCGCTATGCCTATGCCGCCGACGACCAGGGAGATGCCGGCTATGGCGCCCAGGAAAAGCGACAGCACGGAAGTCGTCTGGTCCACCTGGGAGTTTATGAAGCCGGGCGTGACGACGCTGAAGTCCTTGTTGTCCTCGGTCTTGCGGTGCGATGCGAGCATGACGTCGTTTACCTCCTGGCCGACCGCCTCCACGTCCTCCCCTTCCTTGGAGGTTATGCGGATGGCGGATATCTCGTTCGGCGCCAGCTCGTCGCTCAGCAGGCCCTGTGCGTCGTCAAACGGTATGAGCAGGGCGTTGTCAAGCTGGGCGATGCTGTTGCCCGTCTTCTTCAGTATTCCTACGACGCTGAAACGTTCGCCTGCGAGCAGGATCACGCTGCCGACCTGGACCTCCTGCTTGAAGCCGCTGGCGGCCAGGTCCGAGCCCATGACCACTGCCTTGCGGTCTGTTTCCGCAAGGAGGCGGCCCGTGGCGATTTCCACGGTCGAGCTGGTCTGGAGGTACACGTCCGGCTGGATGCCGTATATGGACACGGAGATGGAGTCGTTGCGGTAGGCGACATCAACGCGCCCCAGGATGACCTTGGTTATCACGTCTATTGAGCCGATTTTCCTGAGCCGCTCGAAATCCGATTCGTATAATTTCCCCGCGGTGGGCATCATCTGCGCGCTCCCATAGGTCGCTGCCTTGCTCACGTCGGCCGGGTATACCAGGATGGTCCGCGGGCCGAAGCTCTGGAGCTGGTCCTCCACGCTGTTCTTCAGCCCCTGGACCATGCCGACCAGCACCACCATGGCGCTTATGCCCACGATGATGCCCAGGATGGTGAGCCAGGAGCGGAGGCTGCGGCTGCGCATCGAGCGGGTCGCATATGCAACCATGTCCTCTGGCTTCATCCTAACCCTTCTTCCTGAGCTTGAAGTACCATACCGCGGCCGCTGCTACCGCCGCGAGGCCGAGCAGCAGGTATATGGTGCCGCTGGCGTCGGACGCGGCGCCCTTGACTGAGGCCGTCTGGTCTATGGTCTTGGCCACCCACCCGCCTGACGCATCCCTGTAGCGCACGTTTATGGATATCGGATAGTCACCTGGCCCGGCGTCCACCTGGACCTTGAACTGCACCGTGGAGAAGTCGTCCTTGGCCAGCGAGCCGATATACTGCCTCGGCGTGATGTCGAGCGACTCGAACGCCGGCGAGCTGATGCCCACGTCCACGTTGTCGATGCCGTATGAGCCCACGTTGGACACGAGCACCGATATCGTGTGCTCCACGCCGGCGGTGAGCGGGCTGGGCTTGGCGTCAAGGTAGACGCTGACGTCGGCGTCGGAGCCGATGGTCAGCGGGATGTCGAGCTGCTGCTCCTTGCGGATGTCCCGCTCGATCCAGCTTATCTTCGCGCCGACCAGGCTGAGGCCGGGCGTGAGGTCGTCATAGACCGATGCCGAGATGCTTTTTTTCTCGCCAGGGCCCAGGTCGCCGATAAGTATCTCGTTCCTGTCGCTGAGGCGCATGGACGTGTTGGTGAATGACAGGCGGACGTCGGAAAGCGCCTGGCCGTTGTTGGTCACTTCCAGCGAGAGCGTGCCGTCCTGCCTCGTCACGAGGGGCTGGAGCTGGTTGAACCGCAGGTCGAGCACCTCGTTCTTCACTGTGAGGTGCAGGGTGCTGTTGTCGGTATGCGAAATGCCCAGCTCGTCATCGTATTTTAAGATGATGGGGATGTCAACCGCGCCATCGCTTGCGCTTCTCGCGTCGAGCGTCATGTTAGTGGGCACCGACGTCAGGGCATCTCCCACGTAAATCTCGCTCGTGCTGTAAAGGGCGACCGTGGACGTGGAGGGGATGCTGATGCGCAGGTTCCTGGCCGCGCCGCCGTTATTGGTTATCAGGAGGGAGATGGAGTCTATCCCACCTATTACCGGGGTGGCCGTTGAGAAGGAGAGTATAGGGGCATTGACCACCACGACCGGGATAGAGACTGTGTTTGTCGTGGGCAGCTGGCCGGTCCCGAGTTGGGTCGTGTAACCGGTGAAAAGGACGTTAAGCAGGTATATGCCCGGCCTCGCGTCTGGCTTTATCTTGAATGGCATGGAAACCACCGCGCTGCCGCCGGACGCGATGTCAGCCAGTGCGGGTGCGCTGGAGATGGTTATCTCCGGGGGATTGTCTATGGTCATCGTGAGCCCGGACACCAGATCGCTTCCCGCGGGATTGGTCAGGGTGACCGTGGCTATGCCAACCTCGCCAGGCTTGAAGGAATCCCTGGATACTGTATACTCGGACACAGATATACCGGCGGAAACCAGCCCCGCAAACAATGCCAACGCAAACAAAACCTTCCACATCTGATTCATGATAGCACCTCGACCTTCACGATCTTCCCGTCTTTTATCCTTACTACCTTTTCCGTGATCCTCACGACGCTTTCGTCGTGCGTGACTATGATTATGGTCTTCCCCTCGTGGTGGAGGCCTTCGAGTATCTGCAGGACGTCCTGCCCGGTCTTGGAGTCCAGGTTGCCGGTCGGCTCGTCGGCCAGTATTATCTCCGGGTCGTTTATCAGCGCACGTGCGATGGCGACGCGCTGGCGCTCGCCGCCGCTGAGCTGGGAGGGCAGGTGGTCCAGCCTCGCGCCGAGGCTCAGCCTCGTCAGGATTTCCGCGGCCTTCTTCTTCCTCTGGTCCCTCGGCACGTCGTATATGGTGAGCGGCAATTCCACGTTCTCCAGCGCCGTCAGCGACGGCACCAGGTTAAACGCCTGGAATATGAAGCCTATCTTCCTGCCGCGGATGCGCGCCTGGCTGTCTGGCGGGATTTTTGTCGTGTCCAGGCCGTCCACGTATATCTTCCCGGTCGTCGGCCTGTCGAGCAGGCCCATCAGGTGGAGGAGCGTGGACTTGCCCGAGCCGCTGGGGCCCAGTATGCTGGTCAGCTCGCCCTTGTGGACCGTGAAGTTCACGCCGCAGACCGCCGTTACGCCGCTTGCGCCCTCCATGTAGGTCTTGCAGACGTTCTCGAGCTTCAGTATCTCCTTCACGTGGAGTTCCTTGTCTGTCCCTGCGTGCTTCATGCGAGCATCTCCCTGAGGAACTGCGCCCTCAGGCTGTTGCGGAAGTGCGCCTTCCTCATCTTAAGAAGGGCCTTCCTGCCCAAAGGGGTCACCGAGTAGAGCTTTTTTATCCTTTTGCCGCTGGCCACCCGCTCCACTTTTATCAGGTTCCGGCGCGACAGCGCTGCAAGCACCGGGTAGATGTGCGCCGGCCCTATCTTCAGGGTGTCGTGCTCCCTGCGCAGCAGGCGGATTATCTCGTAGCCGTGGGTGGGCTTCTTCTCTATGAGCCACAGCAGGAAGGCGGACATCATGCCCGTCATCTGCCGCCGCATCACCGCCAGGCCGCCCGCCTTCACCGCCATATATAACCACTGGGATATATCAGAATCTGATACATGTTAGGGCGCATATGTTTATAAAAGAAACTGCCGCCGGCAGGCTGCAGCCGCGGTTTCCGTGCCTTTTTTAAGATAGCCATGCCAAGATATTCCCGCTTATTGTAAGGTGTTTTTCATGGACTACGAAGTCAAGGACATTTCCCTTGCGGGGCAGGGGAAGCTGAACATAGAATACGCCGAGCGCAACATGCCGCTCATGCAGGGCATAAAAACGCGTTTCGCAAAGGAGCAGCCCTTCGGGGGGCTGGTCATAGGGCTGGCGCTGCACGTGACGAAGGAGACGGCGGTGCTGGTGCGCACGCTCATCGCAGGCGGGGCGAAAGTGGCCATAGCGAGCTGCAACCCGCTGTCCACCCAGGACGACGTGGCCGCCGCGCTTGCAAAGGAAGGCGTCGCGGTGTTCGCCAAGAAGGGCGAGAGCAGGGACGAGTATTATAAGTATATCAACGCGGTCGCGGACCGCGGCCCTGACATCACCATAGACGACGGCTGCGACCTGATATCGCTGCTGCACACCAAGCGGACGGACAGATTGGCCAAGGTCATCGGGGGGTGCGAGGAGACGACCACGGGCGTGATACGCCTCCGCGCGATGGAGAAGGACAAGGCGCTCAAATACCCGGTCATAGCCGTGAACGACAACAAGACCAAGCACCTGCTGGACAACTACTACGGCACCGGCCAGTCGTCCATAGACGGCATACTGCGGGCGACGAACACGCTGCTCGCAGGCAAGTCTTTCGTGGTCTGCGGCTACGGGGACTGCGGCAAGGGCGTGGCCATGCGCGCCAGGGGCATGGGCGCTAACGTCATAGTCACAGAGGTGGACGCGGTCAGGGCATTGCAGGCTGCGCTCGACGGCTACAGGGTGATGCCGGTGGCGGATGCCGCGGCCGTTGGTGACATATTCCTGACGGTCACGGGCGACAAGCACGTGATACGCACGGAGCACATGAAGAGGATGAAGGACGGCGCGATACTCGCGAATGCGGGGCATTTCGACGTGGAAATCGACGTGGAGGGGCTGGAGAAGATTGCCAAGAAGAGGAAGATAAGGCCGTTCCTGGACGAATACGAGCTTGGCGGGAAGAAGATTTACCTTTGCGCGGAGGGGCGGCTGGTGAACTTGGGCGCCGCCGAGGGCCACCCCAGCGAGGTCATGGCCACGTCGTTCGCAGGCCAGTCGCTTGCGTGCGAATACATCGTGAAGAACAGGGGGAAACTGAAGCCCGGCGTCATTGTCCTGCCAGAGTCCATCGACAACCATATCGCAGAGCTGCAGCTCGAGGCCATGGGCGTGAAGAAGGACTCGCTCACCGGCGAGCAGAAGAAGTACCTCGGCAGCTGGCAGGAAGGCACGTGATAACGGTTTTTAACCTCTTTTGACACATGTCTGAGCTATGATGGCACAGGGATACGGGGCGAGGTGCAATCCCAGGTTGATGGGGCACAGGCCCAAGGGGAGCCACGCGCCCCTCACCGAGGCGGACATCGCCCGCAACAGGACGTTCCTGAGCAGGGTCGCTTCAATAGTCCCGCAGCCGGACAGGAACACTGCGAGCCCGCAGCCGGCCGGGGAAACCAGGGTGCCGGACCTCGCGGTGAATGTCGAATACGTTCTTAGCAAAATCATCATGAAGCCTGTGACGCCGCAGAACCTCCGCGAATGGTGCCGGGAACACCGCGAAGACGGCGAAGCGCTGGTACTGGGGCAGTCAAGGAACCTGACGGGCGTGGGTCCCGTGACAGTGGAAAAGAGCCTTGACATACTGGCCGTGTACGGGCTGGAGCGGAGCAAGCCCTTGAACCTGGGTGCTCCGGTCATGGCCGCGCTGGAGAGGCTCATCGGGGAATACCCGAACGAACCGGCCATAAGGAAATGGGCGGCCGGGCACAGGAAGGACTGGAAAGCCTTGCTTTATGCGATGGCCGTCTTTGGGAATAGGGCGATGGGCGAGAAGAAACTGGCAGCGGTCTCGGCAGTCCTCGAAGCGCACGGATGCGAAAAAGGGCAGCTGGAACCGGCAGGGGACTTCGGCCTGAGCCCTCAGGCGAGGAACATGCTCATGAGGATTACCAGCGTCCAGAGGTGGCCGCCGTCCGCCCTCAGGGCATGGTCGGAAAAGGGCGCCAGGAATGCGCTCGAGGAGGTACTCTCGCTGCTCAGGCGGCTCGAAGCAGGCGGGCAGGGCCCGAAACCTCCGGGGACAGTTTAAAAAATCATTCCCTCGTTATTCACTTCATGAGTCCTGAGAATTACGACAAGCTACTCGACAACATATACGCCAACCTTCCGGAGAAGGTGACCAAGACCGAGAGGTTCGAGATGCCCCGCTTCGAATATTTCACAGAGGGCAACAAGACCATAGTCAAGAACTTCAAGGCGGTGGTGGACAAGATAAGGCGCCAGCCCGAGTTCCTGTCCAAGCACCTCTCCAAGGAGCTGGCCGTCCCCGTCGAGATCCAGGGCGACAGGCTCATACTGGCGAGGAAGCTCACCGGCGACATCGTGAACAAGAAGCTGGAGGAATTCGTGCTCAAGTACGTCATCTGCAAGCAGTGCAAGAGGCCAGACACCCACGTCCAGGAGATGGGGCACGGCCTGAGGCAGCTGGTATGCGAAAGCTGCGGCGCGCGGATGGCAATAAGGTGATATGTTGGCTTACTTTGGACACAGAGGGGGGCAGAAGGGCCCAAGGCCGCAGCTGAGCGCTGAGGAGGAAAGGAGGAGGATGAGGCTCCCCCGCGAGGGCGAGATACTCGGCCTCGTGCTCGGGCTCATGGGCGGCTCGCGGATGAAGGTCACATGCAAGGACGGCAAGGAGCGCATGTGCAGGATTCCCGGGAAACTGAGGAACAAGATATGGGTCAAGGAGGGGGACGTGGTCATAGTCAAGCCATGGTCCATACAGGGTGATGAGAAGGCGGACATCATCTGGAGATACCTGCCGCTGCAGGCGAGGATACTGAAGGAAGAGGGCTACATCTGATTTTGTTTCTCGCGCTCGGCTCGGTCGCCTCGCGGAGAAACGGGAGTTTCAGTTATTTCCCCTGGCCGCTGAGTTATAAAAAACCACTGCGTAGGGTATCCGATGACGAAAAAACAGCTCAAGGAGGTTTACCAGCTCAAGGAGCGCTTCAAGACCGAGAGCGAGGTCTTCGACAAGCGCGTCCTGCTCATCCTCCTCGGCTTCATAAAGAAGGGCATCCTGCAGACCGTGGACTACCCGATATCCACGGGCAAGGAGGCCAACGTGTTCATGGCGACGAGGCCCGGCGGCGGCCATGTCGCGGTCAAGATATACAAGATGGAGACGGCGCCGTTCTTCCGCAAGGAGGAGTACCTTGACGGCGACCCGCGGTTCGCGGACATAAGGCACAGCGACCGAGAGATAGTCAAGGCGTTCGCGCGCAAGGAGTTCAAGAACCTGCAGGTCTGCGAACGCGCGGGCGTGCACGCGCCGAAGCCCTATTATATAACGGACAACGTGCTGGTGATGGGGTTCCTGGGCGAGGGCGACCTGCCATATCCGACCATGAACATGGTCGGGCCGCTGCACGGGGAGAAGGACCTGGATTCCATACTGGACGATTTGAGGAAGATGTACCGCGCGGGGCTGGTCCATGCCGACCTGAGCGAGTACAACGTCATGATGGGCGACGTGCCGTATCTCATCGATTTCGGGCAGGGGGTCGTCCTCAGGCACCCGCACGCCGAGCGGTTCCTGGAGCGCGACGTGGCGATAATACTGAAGTATTTCGCCAAATACGGGGTGAGGCGCGACCTGGACAAGACACTGAAGTGGATACGCGGCTAATCAGGCGAACGGCCAAAAGGTTTATATATTAGTTTGTCTAAATTAGTTATCAGTTAATAACTATTGGTGATTGATATGACGAAAGGCGTGCAGATAACGTTGCAGCACTCGCCGACCCTTAACACGGTGCTCATGGTGGAGAACGTAATAAAGAACGCTCCGGGCAGCATCGTGACCATCGCAGAGATCAAGCGGATGCTCCCCAAGCAGGTCAATCACAACACGCTGAAAACAATCCTGGAATACCTGGAGGAAAGCAACAAGATAGCGGTAAGCCTCAGGGGGATAACCTGGATACACAACCCCAACCCGAACCTGAAGAAAGCGATTGCAAGAAGAAAGGTTTAATTAATGGCTTCTAAGGAAGAAGGCCCCGCCCAGAATAGATGCTAGGATAAAAGCAGAGCCACAACTACTGCTCGGATTCTCGCAATCAGAAACACACTTATCGTAGTCTGCAGGAGGGGTTTGACAGTAAGTGCCAGTCCAAGAGTTGAGCACCTCCACGTATGGAAAGACTCTGAATCCACAGCAATCTTTTTTGCAATCAGTGGAATTTGAAGCGGCAAATGCCAACGTCATGAATAAGAGCAACACAAACGACAGGGAGATAAGGCGCATTCTTTCACATCCTTTCAGGGCAGTCGATGCCCAGCAGGCCGAGCCCGTTCCTTATGACTATGCCGGTGGCGAGCGTTATCGCAAGCCGCGTGTCGCGCGTTTCCGCGCTCTCGGCGGCGAGCACAGGCGACGAGCCGTAGAACGCGGTGAAGTCCGCCGCGACCTCAAGGACGTACTGCGCGACGTGGTGCGGGGCGAGGTCGCGGGAGCTGCGGGCGACCAGGTCGTTGAATATCGCGAGCTTCTTGAGGAGCTGCTTCTCGGACTCGTTGAACGACTCGCTCCTGATTTCCGCCCTGGCGCCCTGGCCCTCGGCCTTGGCGAGTATGCCGTTGGTGCGGACGTAGGCGTATTGCACGTACGGGCCCGAGTTGCCCTCCATGCTCAGGGCCTCGTCCCACTTGAACGTTATGCGCTTCTCGGAGCTGGTGCGCAGGAACGAGAACTTTATGGCGCCGACGCCCACGGCGCGCGCTATCCTGCGTTTTTCCGCCTCTGGCACGTCCAGCTTCACCTTCTCCATGACGCGGGTTTCTGCCTCGGCCAGGAGCTCGTCTGCGGTGAAGCCCACCCAGGTGCCCTTGCGCCCTGAGAACTTCTCGTCCGGCAGGCCCACGTGCTCGTAGGACAGGTGCTGCAGGCCTTCGGCCTCCTTCCCCATCCTCAGCCTGCGGAACACTTCCGCGATGACGCGCTGCGGGTATTTCTGCTCCACGCCGATGACGTTGATTACTCTCGTTGCGTTGCCGAAATCCATTTCTTTCGCTGGCTTTGACGGCGAGGTCTTGTAGGCCGTCCGCCCGTTGGGCTGCTCTATGAACGGCTCGTAGCGGAACCTGCTCTTCAGCTTCCCGAACTTCCACAGGTGGAATATGACGTCCTTGCCTGTGTATACCGCGGTGCCGTCGCTGCGCACCAGCACCTTGTCCGGGTTCTCCATCTTCCCGAACTCCTTCTCGAACTCGTCTCCGAGCTTGACGACCCAGCAGCCCGCGTTCTTGCCCTCCTTCTCGAGCTCCACGGCGTCGTTGCTCTTTATGAGCTTTATGCCCTCCGCGAATATGGTGCGCATGATGTCGCTCTCGAACACGAGCGCGTCGTGGTGCACGCCGAACGCGAACGCGGTCTCGTACTGCGCGCGGACGCATCTCTCTGCCAGGTCCCTGCCCGCTTTCGCGGTCTCGTTGTCGCCCTCCTCCATGGACTTGAGCAGGTCGCGCACGCCCTCCACGACGTTCTTGTCCTCCTCGAATTTTTTCGCTATGCCCACGTACTGGTGGCCGAGCCAGGAGTCGAACTTGCCCTGCGGGCTGGAGTCGTAGTTCAGGAAGCCCCAGAGGCTCTGCGCCACCTGCAGGCCCAGGTCGTCGATGTAGTCCATGCGCTCGACCTGGTGCCCTTCGAATTCCAGCATGCGCGCCACTGACTCGCCCAGCACCGCATTGCGCAGGTGGCCTATGTGCCATGGCTTGTTCGGGTTCACGGACGGGAATTCCATTATCGTCTTGCCCTTTTTCTTCCTGCCCATGCCGTACCTGTCCTTTTTCGCCAGCACGTCTGCGAGCAGCTTCGCATACGCCTTCCCGCTGAGGTAGAAGTTTATGTACGGGCCTGCTGCCTCCGCCTTTTCGACCATCGCGTTCTTTGGGAGCTTCGCGGCTATCTGCGCCGCCAGCTTCGCCGGGTTCTCCTTCTTCTCCTTGTCGCCTTCGGCAGTCCGAAGGCGAGCATGCTCGCGGTCTGCAGACCGCGACATTGCCAGGGCGAATGCGAGCCTGCTCGATATGTCGCCGACCTTGCCCGGCTCGAGCGATGCGAGCGCGTCCGCCTTGCCTGCGCCTGACGCATCGGCCAGGAGCGCTGCCAGTTCCTCTTTTATGTCGTCAATCATAGGAATAACCTTTTCAGCCAGTGCCCTTGCCGTACGCTTCCCTGAGGCTCTCCACAGGCTCGTTTATGATGGGCTGGCCCTGGAACTTGATTATCACGCGCCTGTCGCCGCGCACCCTGCCCGCCTTCGCGAACGCGGTCCCCTTCATCGCGCGCTCGAACTTCTCCACGTTCTCCGGCGCCACGCTGACCACGAAACGACCGGCGCTCTCGGCGAAGAGGAGGGCGTCGGCCTTGTCCGTGCCTGCTGGTATTATGCCCAGGTCGAGCTCTGCGCCCAGGCCGAAGCCGAGCGCGCACTCGGCGAACGAGGCCGCGAGCCCGCCGTCCGAGACGTCGTGCGCCGACGCGGCCAGGCCTTCCTCGATGGCCGAGGAGAGCGCCTTGTAGAGCGGTATGTGCTCCTCCGGATGGATGGCAGGGGCTGTGTTCCCTATGCCGTTGAACAGCCTGTAGAACTCGCTGCCGCCCAGCTCGTCCCGGGTGGTGCCCAGGACGTATACGAAGTCGCCGGGCTTCTTGAACTCCGAGCTGAGCGCCCTGTGTATGGAATCGGACTTGCCGACCATGGTGACGAGCAGCGTCGGCGGTATGGAGTATTTCCTGTCCCCCGCGTAGTAGTCGTTCTTCATGCTGTCCTTGCCCGATATGAACGGGATGCCGTAGGTCGTCGCCGCGTCGTAGAGGCCGAGGCATGCGCGCACCAGCGCGCCGAGCTTCTGCTCGCCGTCCGGCGTCCTCGCTGACCTGATGGGGTCGGGCCAGCAGAAGTTGTCCAGTGCGGCGAGATAGCCGAACTTCGCGCCGACGGCTATCGCGTTGCGCACGGCCTCGTCGAACGCCAGGCATGCCATCGCATAGCCGTCCTGCACGTAGCGCGGGCAGATGCCGTGCGAGATGACGAGCCCCTCGTCCGAATTGTACAGCGGGCGCAGGACCGCGCCGTCGGACGGCCCGGGCATGGCCGGCTTTATCACGCTCATGCCCTTGACCTCGTGGTCGTAGCGGCGGACGACGTTCTCCTTGGTGGTCAGGTCGGGCGAGGAAAGCAGCCGCTTCAGCACCTCTCCAGGCTCGAACGGCGGTATGGCCGGCTCCTTGTGCAGCAGCGCCTTCCATGACGCCTTGAGCCGCATCTGGGGCACGCCCTCGTGCATGAAATGCAGGTCCAGGTATGCGACCGTCTGGTCCTTGTACAGCGCGTGGAACTTCTTCGACTTGGTGAATTTTCCGACCACGCTTATCTCCACGTCGTGCACCTTCGCCAGCGCCGTGAGCTTCTCCAGGTTTTCCGGCTTCACTGCCAGCGACATGCGCTCCTGCGATTCTGATAATAGTATCTCCCACGGGTCGAGCCCGGGGTATTTCAGCGGGCACTTGTCCAGCCATATCTCGCAGCCGCCGCTGATCTGGGCGAGCTCGCCCACGCTGGACGACAGGCCGCCCGCGCCGTTGTCCGTTATCGCCTCGTACAGGCGCGCGTCCCGCGCCTCGAGCGTGAAGTCGAGCACCTTCTTCTGGGTTATCGGGTCGCCTATCTGGACCACGCTCTGCGGGACTGACGAATCGATGTGCATGGACGAGAAGGTCGCCCCGTGGATGCCGTCCTTGCCTATGCGGCCTCCGACCATGACCGCCAGGTAGCCCGGCTCTATGGCCTTGTCCGACGTGCGCCTGCCGTCGAGCACGGATGGCATGATGCCTATGGTGCCGCAGTAGACCAGCGGCCTGCAGGTGTACGCGCGGTCGAAGACTATCGACCCGTTCACGGTCGGTATGCCCATCTTGTTCCCGCCGTGCTCTATGCCGCGGACCACGCCGTCGTATATCACCTTCGGGTGCAGGACGCCCTTCGGCACTTCGGCTGGAGGCGTGTCCGGGTAGCCGAAACAGAGCACGTCCATGTTCGCTATGGGGTTGGCGCCGAGGCCCGTGCCCAGGACGTCCCTCTGGACGCCCAGGATGCCTGTGAGCGCGCCGCCGTACGGGTCCAGCGCCGAAGGCGCGTTGTGCGTCTCGACCTTCACCGCGATGTCGTACTCGTGGTTGAACTTGATGATGCCGCCGTTGTCCTTGAACACGCTGACCACGTAGGGCTTCTTCACCTGCTCCGTGGCGCCGCGTATGAACGTCTTGAACAGGGAGTTGATGGCGTGCGTGTCGCCGCCCTCCTCGTAGCTTATGCGCGCGTTGAATATCTTGTGCTTGCAGTGCTCGCTCCAGGTCTGGGCGAGGCATTCGAGCTCCACGTCCGTTATCTTGGTGTCCAGCCCGACCTTGGTGCGCGCGGCGATGACGCGCTCGTTCTTGAAGTGCTGCTTTATGGCCGCGAACTCCTCGGCCGTGAGGGCGAGCAGGCGCTCCCTGGCCAGCGTCTCGAAGCGCGCCTCGCTCATGTGCAGGCTTATCCTCTGCACGGACGGCTCCTTCGGTATGTTGACCCTGGGCAGGTAGGCGGCCGTGTCTGCGCCGGGCGGGTAGATGTGGTACTTCTCTATGAGCGGGTTGTGCAGCATGGCCGCGATGCGCGCGCACATGTTCGCGTCCACGCCGTCCAGCGCGTACATGCGCGAATAATATACCTCCACGTCCCTGCCGAGCCTGTCGCGGATTGCAGCCGACGCGGTGTGCCCGACGTTGTCCGTGACTCCGGGGAGCATGCCGACCTCTATGCGCCACGAATTCCGGAATAACGGCTCCTTGAACGAGTATTGCTGCGCCACTGCGTCCGCGAAAACGTCCGTGGCTAGCGCTGCCATGTCCCCGTCTGGCAGCTTTTCCGCCAGGTTGTAGGCCTCGACCGACCTGCAGCGGACCTGCGTGCCGTGGGCGCCCCTGATGCGCTCCGCGAGCTGGTCGCCCTGCACGTCCTTCATCCCTTCCCGCACCGCTATCTCAAGCCTTTGCTCCATCGCAATCACATTCTGGTAGTTATCATTTCAGCTCCACGTATATCGCCACCACGTTGTTGCTGCCCGTGTAGTTGCCGAGCGTGTATGGCACCTGGCCCAGGTAGTCGTAGGTTCCGTAGATGTCGCTGGTGCCCTGGCCGGCCTTGACCGCCCAGACAGTGCTCTGGTTGTATGCGTTGCTGTACTGCGTGCCGCCGTCCGCCGTGTCCCACAGTATGCCCGTGCGGAACGTGGTGTTCGTAGCCGTGGAGTTGGCCACGGGCACGTAGTTTATCGGCGTGCCGAACACGGTGTAGTTCTCTGTTTGCCGCGGCGTGCTGTTGTCCGTCGAATATGTCGTGTTGATGTTGTCGCCGAACGCAGTGGTCTGGAAGGCCGTGTCCAGCTCGGTGAAGTCGTTCGTCGACGTTCCGTTGGACACGTTGCGCCCGATGGCCTGCAGCTGCGTCCAGTGGATGTTGGAGTCATAGTCGGCGAAGTACACGCTGAACGCAGAGCCGTTCCAGCTGTAGACGTAGGGCGCGCTGTCGTTGTGGCCCAGGAAGATGGTGCCGTTGATGTCGCCGAAGAAGCGCGACCACATGGACGTGCACGCGTATTCGCAGCCCAGGTGGCCGTTCTCGTTCCAGCCCGCGAACGAGTCGCACGAGTCGGACGTGCCGTTGTTCTGGGTGCCGAGGTTCTGGAGGTCGAAAGTGTTGTAGCAGAGCCGGTTGGATGTGAGGTTGGTGGTGCTGCTCGCGGCATCCAGGTGCAGGCCGGTATTCGTGTTGTTGGTGAGGTTGTTGCCCGTGAGGTTGTTGAGGCTGGAGTTGGCGATGTAGGCGCCGTAGGCGTTGAGGAAGGCGACGTTGTTGAGCATTGTGTTGTTGTTGGAAGCGAAGTAGATGTAGAAGCCGTACCAGGTGTTGTTGTAGGCTGAGTTGTTGGCAAGTGTGTTGTTGCTGGAACTGGTCTGGATGTAAAAGCCGTATATGCTGTTGTTGTAGGCGGAGTTGTTGGTGAGGTTGTTGCCTGAGCTGGAATAGAAGGCGAAGCCATGCTGGGGGTGGTTATAGGCCCTGTTGCTGGCGAGGGTGTTGTTGGAACCGGCGCTGATGAAGAAGCCGGAGTTTGTATTGTTGTAGGCGGAGTTGTTGGTGAGGTTGTTGCCTGAGCTGGAATCGAAGTGGAAACCGTAGGTGTTGTTGTATGCCCTGTTGCCGGTGAGGTTGTTGCTCAGGCTTGAATAGAGGAAGACGCCGTCCTGTGTGTTGTTGTAGGCGGAGTTGTTGGCGAGGTTGTTGCCGTTTGATGACGACAGGTAGAATCCGTTTGAGCTGTTGTAGGCCGTGTTGTTGGTGATTGCATTGTTGCTGGACTGGTAAATGTAGATGCTGTAGTTATAGCCCGATATGCCCGGGCAGTTCTTCACAGTGGCGTTTGTGGCAGAGCTGTTGAGCAGGATGCCGGTGGTGTTGCCGCTGGTGCCGTTGTTGGCTATGCTGAAGCCGGCGCAGTCGTATGTGACGTTGGACGCGGCGATGACCACGCAGGCCGTGCCTGACAGCGGCGATGCGCTGTTCGGCGCGCCCGTGTAGTTGGCCGACTGCGTGTACGTGCCTGCGGCGGTTATGACAGGGCAGTTGGACACGTTCGCCTGGATGGTGAGGTTGTTGGATGAGTTGGTCGGGCCGGTCAGCCACGCGGACAACGGGGTCACGGTGCACTGCCAGGTGTCGCCCACGTTGGTCTCCTGCGAGACCATCACCGGGCTGCCGCTGAATATCATGCCCACCTGCGCTGATGAGAGGGCACGCGGGTATACCTGTATCTCGGCGATGGACGCGTTGGGCGCGTATGAGCCGTTGGCCAGCGCGCCGATGTAGAGCGGGGCGGCGTTGGTGGTGGTCAGGCCGGTCCAGCTGACGTTCTCCGTTGCCTGCTGGACAGCGGTCTGGTTCCAGGATTGGTTGCCGAATATCGTGCTCGAGATGGTTCGCCCGAGTATCTCTGCACCGACGGCGTTCGGGTGCACGGTGTCGTCGGTGTAGAGCGGGTCGAAGGTGCAGTTGTCCGCGGCGACGAGCGGCGTCCAGGTGTCCACGAAGGGGATGCTGTTGTTGGTGGTGAAGCTCCTCAGCCAGGCGTTCACGTCCTTTATGTACTGGCAGATCGTCGGGTTCGGGTTGTACGGGGTTATGGTCATCATTATCAGGTGGTCTGTCTTGTTGACCGAGCGGTCGTAAAGCGCCTGGAGGTCTGCCTCCACCTCTGATGCGTTGGAGCCAGTCCCGATGTCGTTCACGCCGCACATGAGTATGACCGAGGAGCCGTTGGGGACCTCGCTGCCGTACAGGTCGTATGAGCCCGGGAAGCGCGCCGACGGCCCGAGCAGGTCGTCGCAGAGGAGCCCGCTCCAGCCCTTGTTGTAGTGGAACGGCTCGTATCCGCCCAGCACCAGCGGGGTCTTGTTCACGCTCTCCGAAGAGATGTACGTTCCGGCATAGTGGTCCAGCCAGTACTGGTAGGTGTTAAGCAGGGTTCGCACATTGCCGCCGTCGAAGCCGTAATCGATGGTGCCGTCGCCAGCGTGCCAGCCCATCGAATGCTGCGCCGTGATGGAGTCGCCGAGCGTGTAGATCGGGACGCTGGGCAGGGACTGGGTGCCGCCTGAATTGACGTAGATGCTTATGTTCGAGCCGTTGATGACGCAGGCTATCGTCTGGTACCTGTTCGGTATTATGGGCATCTCCCTCGTCCTCACCCATGCGGTGGAGTTGCCGCAATAGACCCTGGACTGGTTGTCGGATATGAACATGACGTATGAGCCGTTCTTGCTGAGCACCTGGGTGTAGTTGTCGTTGAGCCGGTCGTTGCGCATCACCTTCGCTATGAGCGTCACGCTGCCGGTGATGTTCAACGCGGTGTAATTGGGGACGCTTATGTAGTCGTCCACGCCGTCGAATTTGTAGGCGCTGGTGCCGTTGGGCCCGCCTGACGGGTCCCACACAGGGCTGCTGACCACGGTGGCGTTGTTCCCGTAGCCTGAATAGTCAAGCAGCGTGTTGTCCACGCTGCTGTTCTTGCCGTCGAACGGCAGGTATAGCGCCATGAAGGGCGTGGAGTTCCTCGACCAGGACAGGGCCACGTGCGTGACCGTGCCGTTCAGCGCATAGTTGCAGGTGAGGTTGTCTGACGAGAGGTTCTGGGGCGACGTGGCGGTCAGCGAGATGCTCGTCAGGCCCGGAGGGGTCCCTGTCCGGTTCGTCAGCGGCAGGTAGTCCGTGGCATTACCTATGAGGTATATTGTGGAGCCTATGCCGCTGCCGTCATAGGTGTAGCCGGCGTAGTCTGAATAGAAGTTGCCGCCACTGCAGTTGCCGCTGATTATGCTCGGTGAGCAGACCCTGGTCCGGTTCCAGTAGTTCGCGCCGTCATTGAATACGACAAGCTGGGCGATATAGGCCGTGAAATTGTTGTTGTATACCAGGTTGCCGGTGGATGTTTCGAGCTTGAACTGGTAGTCGGTGTTGTTGTAGACGGTGTTGTTGGCCACGACGTTGTTGTTGGATGATGAGAAGACGTATATGCCTTCGTAGGTGCTGCCGTAGGCCGTGTTGTTGGCCACCACGCTGTTGCTGGAGGCGGTCAGGACGATGCCATAGCTGTTGTTGTATGCCGTGTTGCCTGTGAGGTTGTTGCCTGTGCTTGAAATCACCCAGAAGCCGGTCCAGGCGCCGCTGGCGGTGTTGTTGGCGAAGAGGTTGTCGTTTGAGCCGGTATCCGGGTAGAAGTTGTTGCCGTTGCCATAGGCGGTGTTGTTCACGATGTTGTTGTTGGTGCTGGAGATGAGGTAGACGCCGTAGGTGGGGTTGTTATAGACCGTGTTGTTGGCGATTGTGCTGCCTGTGACCGTGTTGAGGTGGAAGCCGTTGGGGGTTTCATAGACCGTGTTGTTGGTGAAGTTGTTGCCTGAGTTGGCGCTCACCTGGAAGCCGTAGCCGGTGGAATTGTAGAGCGTGTTGTTGGCGAACAGGTTGTTGTTGCAGGTTCCCTGGATGGCGAAGAGGAATGGGCTGGTGTGGGCCGTGTTGTTGACGAACCGGTTGCTCGTGGAATTGGACTGGAGCCAGAAGTCCGTGAGGGGGGTGTTGTACACCAGGTTGCCGGTGAAGTTGTTGCTGGCGCTGGAGACGAGCAGGAAGCCGTCCTCGGTATTGGAATGGACAGTGTTGTTGGCGAATAGGCTGCCTGCGACGTTGCCGAGGTGGAAGCCGTACAGGGCGCCGTAGACCGTGTTGTTGGTGAAGTTGTTGCCTGAGCTGTCACTGATCTGGAAGTCGAAGCTGGAGCTGTTGTAGACCGTGTTGTTGATGAACGCATTGCCGTTGGAGCCTGCCTGGATGGCGAGGTTGTATGGGGCGTCATGCGCGGTGTTGTTGATGATGCCGTTGCCAGTGGAACCAGAATTGAAGTAGAAGCAGGTGATGCTGTTGTTATAGGCGGTGTTGCCGGTGAAGTTGTTGTTGGTGCTGGACTCCACGTAGAAGCCGCTCTGCGAACTGGCGTAGGCGCTGTTATTGGCGAATGTGTTGCCTGATGAGGCGGCGACGACATGGAAGGCGTCGGTGTCGCCGTGGACCGAGTTGTTGGTGAAGTTGTTGTTGGTGCTTGATTCCACGTAGAAGCCGTACTCCGAAGTGTCGTAGACGCTGTTATTGGCGAATGTGTTGCCTGATGAGGAGGCGAGGATATGGAAGCCACGGACGCCGTCGTGGACTGAGTTGTTGGTGAAGTTGTTGCTGGTGAGGAGCAGGACGGCGAATCCGTAGGTGTTGCCGTATACGTGGTTGCTGGTGAAGTTGCAGTATGACGCTATGGCCAGGTAGAAGCCGTAGGGCTGGCCGTATGCTGTGTTGTTGTTGAACAGGTTGCCGAGGGTCATGAACGAGGTGCCGAAGAGCGGCTCCAGTACGAAGCCGCTGATGCTGTTGTTGCGGGCGGTGTTGTTGGTGAAGTTGTTTCCTGAGGTGGCGGTGGCCTTGAAGCCGTCATTGTAGTTGGCATAGGCGGTGTTGTTGATGAAGTTGCTGTTGTTGGAGGCGTTGATGAACACGCCGTATGAATAGTTGGATACCTGGCAGTTCTTCACCGTGACGTTGGTGAGGGAGCCGTTGACCAGGATGCCGTAGCTCGTGCCCGTGCTCGAGGTGCCGTTGTCGGTCATGTTGAAGCCGGCGCAGTCGAAGACGACGTTGGACGCGGCTATCTTCACGCACGTGAAGTTGCTGAGCGCGAAGGGCGAGGCGTCGTTGGGCGCGCCGACGAAGTTGTTCTTCATCACATAGCTGTTGCCGGAGGTTATCACGGCGCATGCGGTCAGGTTGGTATTGGCGATCGTGAACACCTCCGAGTAGCCCAGGGAGCACTGGCTCAGGTTGTCGCACGCCTGCACGCGTATCATGTACGCGCCGTTGGCAGTGGCCGTGCTGTTCCAGGAATACGAGAGGTTGACCGAGTTGTTCAGCCGTATGGTGCTGATGAACGTGCCGTTCGGATAGACCAGCGCGATGCTGTAGTTTGCTATCGGGTAGCCGTTGGGGGATATTGACGCGGTGTAGTTTATCGGGACGGTGCCGCTGTAGGTGCTGTTGCCCGGCGACCAGACCTGCGGGGCCGTGGGTGGCAGGCCGCCGGGGTCGAGGAGGTCTGAGCCGGTTGTGGAGCAGTTGCTGTTGCCCCGGATGTCGCTGGCGCAGGCGTACCAGTAGAAGGTGTCGCTGCCGCTGAACTGGTGGAAGTGGGCATCCACCGTGCCGCTGAAGTTGGACCAGGTCGTCCCGTTATCCGGGCTGGCCTGGATTGTGTCGGCCCTGGAGACGTTGGCTATGTATGATATGTTCCAGCCGCCGCTATTGGCGCCGCGGAGCAGGAAATAGGAGGTGGGGGTCACGGTCACGTTGTAAATCTGGCCGCTGGTGGTGTTTATCGCGAACGGCGCGATGAAATGGCTCGAGTATGCCGTATGTGTGTGGTTGTAGGCGGCCGAGTTGTTGATGGTGTAGAATTCTATGCAGTTGGACGACAGGAGCGGGTTGCCGGAAGCGTAGCTTGAATTGCAGTAGTAGATGCGGAGCAGGGACGAGGTCGGCGAGTTGTTCTGCGCCATGAACTCGAAGTAGGAGTGGTTCTTCGTGCTGGATACGTTGAACAGCCGGATTTTGACGTAGGAGGATTCGTTTGCGAGGCTGGTGTTGCTGTGCCCCGTGTCATCCATTAGCTCAGGATCCAGGTTGTAGGTGCCTGGATAGACCTGGTGCTCCTCCAGCAGGAACTGCCAGATGCTGGAGACGTTGGAGATGGTGGTGTCGGAAGTCTGGTAGCCGGTTATGTTGCTGCCGTTGATGTATATGAACGTGTCCGAGGCGCTGGTGTTGGTCTTGTAATAGAACGCCACCGAGGAGGCGTTCAGGCCGGCGGTCGTCGTGATGTTGTAGGTGATGTTGAGGGTTACGCCGAGCAGGTTGGTTGTTGAGATGTCCGCGGGCGTCTTGTTCGCCTGGACCACCAGGACTTGCTGGGCGAGCGTGAACACCTCCGAGTAGCCGGAGGAGCACTGGCTCAGGTTGTCGCACGCCTGCACGCGTATCATGTACGCGCCGTTGGCAGTGGCCGTGCTGTTCCAGGAATACGAGAGGTTGACCGAGTTGTTGGACTGGATGGTGCTGATGAACGTGCCGTTCTCATATACGAGCGCGATGCTGTAGTTGGCTATCGGGTAGCCGTTGGGCGACGATGATGCGGTGTAGTTTATCGGGACGGTGCCGCTCAGGGTGTCGTTGCCAGGCGAGTAGACGCTCGGCGCGGTCGGGGGTATGCCTGAGAGGTTGAGCAGGTCATAGCCGACAGATGAGCAGTTGCTGTTGCCCAGGATGTCGCTGGCGCAGGCGTACCAGTAGAACGTGTCCGACGCGTTGTACTGGTGGAGGTGGGCGTCCACCGTGCCGCTGAGGTTGGACCACGTGGCGCCGAAGTTGGCGGAGGTCTGTATGGTGTCTGCCCTGGAGACGTTCGTTATGTAGGCCGCGGTCCAGCCGCCGGTGTTGCCACGGAGCAGGAAGTATGACGTTGGCGATACGAGCACGCTCCCTATGTAGCCCGAGCTGTTCATGGAGAACGGGGCGAGGAGATGCGACGAATAGGCGGTGTGCGTATGGTTGTAGCCCACGGAGTTGTTGATGTTGTAGAAGTTGGTGCAGCTGGCTGAGATGGCAGGGCTGCCTGTGGTGTACGAGGAGTTGCAGTAGTAGAGGCGCAGGATGGATGAGGTGGGCGAGTTGTTGTACGCCATCACCTCGAAGAACGAGTAGTTGCTCGTGCGGGACACGTTGAAGAGGCGCACCTTCACGTAATTGGCGCCGCTGGCCATGCTGCTGTTGCTGTGGCCGGTGTTTTCCATGGAATCCTCGTTGAAGTTGTAGGTGCCCGGGTATGCGTCGTTGTCGTCCATCAGGAACTGCCAGGTGCTCGAGAGGTTGGAGATTGACACGTCCGTGGTGATGTAGCCGGTCACTGCCGTGCCGTTGACGAAGTAGGTGGTGTCGCTGACCGAGTTGTTCATCTTGTGGTACAGCGTCGGCGAGGAGGCGTTCAGGCCTGCGGCCGCGGTGATGTTGTAGGTTATGTTCAGCCGGCTGCCGAGCAGGTTGAACACGGTGATGTCCGCGGGCGTCTTGTTCAGCTGGACGACCAGGACGAGCTGCGGGTTTATGGTGAGGTTGTTCGAGCTGGATGTGTTGCCTGCCGCGATTGATGAGAACGGGGTGACGCGGCACTGCCAGACGTCGCCCGCGGTCAGCGCCTGGCTGACCGTGATGTTGGTCCTGCCCTGGTATAGCGCGGATATTTCCTGTGCCGAGAGCGCGCGGGGGTAGATGCGCACCTCGTCCATGGTGCCGTTGAACTCCCTGGTGTTCGTCCCCGGCTTGCCCAGGGTGAACGAAGCGTTCCAGCCGGTCCGGTTGGTCTGGTTGCCGGTGTCGCTTGCGTTGAAGGCGCCGTCCACGTACATGGTCGCGTTCGCCAGGCTGGTGTTGGCGCTGGTCACGACTATCACCGCCTGGTGCCAGCTGGAGGTGTCCGAGAAGGGCACGTCCATGATTATGGGGTCGAATGCCAGCAGGTCGCTGAAGCCGAAGAAGAAGGAGAGGGTGTTGCTTTGATTGTACTTGCCCACGGAGAAGTGCATTTCCTGGCCGGTGATAAGGCCGTTGGTGCCCCAGCCGTTCTCGGTTGAGACGCCCTCCCACCACACCATGTGTGCCTGGGTGGTCTCGTTTGCCTTGAACCACACGGACACCGTGAAGTTGTCAAGGGTCTTGAGTGCGGTGCTGGTGGTGTTGATGTAGTTGCTGGTGCCATTGAAACGGAACCCGCCGGTGCCGTTGTAGCCGCCTGTCTGGTTCCAGGCCGAGCCGTTGTTGGCGGCAGTGTTGCCGGTGCCGGAGTAGTCCACCAGCGCGTTGGACGAGTTGCCCTCCATGGGCAGGTATAGGGCCATCTGCGGGGCGCCGTTCACGTACCAGCTCACCGCGGCCGTGGTGGCCGTGCCGTTGAGCGCGTAGTTGCACGTGAGGTTGTCGGTGGTGTAGTTGTTAGTAGAGGTGGCGTTGAGGGAGATGCTTTCAACGCCAGGCGGCGGGAGGGTCAGTATCGTGACGTTGTTGGAGTTCGAGGTCGTGCCGGCGAGCGTTGATGAGAACGGGGTGACGCGGCACTGCCAGACGTCGCCCACGGTCAGCTCCTGGCTGACGGTGACGTAGGTCTTGTTCTGGTAGAGCGCCAGGACCTGCCCTGCGGAGAGGGTGTAGTTGTATATCCTGAAGTCGTCTATGGTCCCGTTGAAGTACGGGTCGGCGTATTGCGAGCGGCCGATCCAGGTCTGGTTCGTGGAGCCGAGGGATGACGGGGTCAGGGCCATCGAGGCGTTCGTGCCGGCTACCGCGCCGTCGATGTACAGCGTGCCGGTGCTTGTCGCGTTGTTGAGCGTGACTACGATGTGGTGCCAGGCATATGGGGACAGCGCAGAGGAAGCGGTAATCGTCTGCTCGCCGCCGGTTCCGCCGGTGGTTATCGCAAAGCGGGGGTATGTTCCGCTGTCCGTGGTGAGAAACATGTAGACCGTCGTGCCGGTGCCGAAGTCAAAGACCCTTGGCCAGTTGGTCGTTCCTATGTCAGCCCAGTAAACCCACGCCGAGATTGTGAAGTTTTTGGTGCTGCTCAGGAGGCCGGTGGGGAGGGACATGTACTGGCTGGAACCCCTGGCGAACTGGAATGCTCCGTTGCCGTCGTAGCCGACGCTGCTGCCCCAGGTTGCGCCGTTGCTCGTCGCGTTGTTGCCCCTGCCGGAGTAGTCCAGGAGCGCGTTGGACGAGTTGCCCTCCATGGGCAGGTAAACTATCATTGCCGGCGTCCCGTTCTTGTACCAGGACACCGCCGCAGTGATGGCCGTGCCGTTCAGCGCGTAGTTGCACGTGAGGTTGTCGGTGGTCAGGTTGTAGGCTGACGTGGCGTTGAGGGAGATGCTTTCAACGCCAGGCGGCGGGAGGGTCAGTATCGTGATGTTGTTGGAGCTTGACGCGCTGCCTGCGGCGGAGGAGGAGAACGGCGTCACCCTGCACTGCCAGACATCCCCGACCTGTGTTTCCTCGTCGGTGATGACGTTGGAGTTGTTCTGGTATAATGCGAGTATCTGCCCGGATGACAGCGAGTAGTTGTACACCCGTATGGTGTCTATGGTGCCGTTGAACAGGCGCGTCGGGTTCTGCTGGTCCGCCCCTATGGTGACGTTGTATGGGTCAGGCGTGATCGCCGTGCGCGTACCCGTGGCTGCCTGCTTTACGCCATTCACCCAGAGCGCGACTTCCGTGCCGTTTGTCCGCCCCACCACGAAATACCATTGGCCGAGCGTCAGGGTGGCATCTGCTGCTGCGCACTTCCAGGCCCCGTCATAAACGCAGAACTCGTGGTAGTTGCCTGTGTTCGGCTTCAGGCAGTACTGCTGGTCGCCCTTGCACAGGATGGGCCTGTGGGTGCCGGAGCCGCCGTCCACGCGGACCCAGGTGGCTATCGTGAAGTTCTGGTAGCCTGTGAAGTTCAGGGTGGATGGCGAGTTAAGGTTGATATAGCTGGTGGAAGTGGCGCTGAACGTGAACGCGCCGTTGCCGTTGTATCCGCCGGTCGCGCTCCACACCGCCGCCCCGGCGTTCGTGCCGTTGTTCCCGTTCCCTGAATAGTCGAGCAGCGCGTTGGACGAGTTGCCCTCGAACGGCATGTAAAGGGCCATCTCCGGGGTGCCGTTCACGTACCATGCCACGGCCGCGGTGGTGGCGCTGCCGTTCAGCGCGTAGTTGCACGTGAGGTTGTCGGCCGTCGAATTGTAGGCTGACGTGGCGTTGAGGGTGAGGTTGACGATGGAGGGGGGCCCGGCCACGGTGCAGCCCACTGTGATGTTGTTGCCGGATATGTTGCTGGTGGAATTGACCCTGAACACGGCCTCGTAGTAGCCGAGCGCCTGGGAACCGGGGGGCGAGCAGTTGAACTGGACCTGGGCGGTGCCGTAGTTGCTCAGGTTGCCCAGGCTGAGCGGCGTGGCGTTGATGAACGCGGTGCCGTTGCCTGCGACCGGCGCGACCGTGGTTTTGTTGTTGCTGCCGTACGACGTGACGGTGGCGTTGCTCGTTCTTGAGGTCCCGTTCTGGACGCCGCCTATGCTCAGGGTGGACTGGTTCCACGCGACGATGACCGCGGAGTTTATGGTCACGTTGTTGGAATTGGCGGTGGTGCCGGCCTCGGTGGTCGAGAAGGGCGTCACCCTGCACTGCCAGATGTCACCGGCGGTGAGCTCCTGCGACACCATCAGGTTCGTCTGGTTCTGGTACAACGCCCAGGTCTCGTTTGAAGACAGGGAATAGTTGTATATCCTTATTTCGTCGATCGACCCGTTCCAGTATCTTCCTCTTTGTTGCTGATTTTCTCCTATCAAGACATCATAGGTGTTTTGTGAAAGGGTCCCCGTAACTGCTGCTGCGGCGTCCAGGACCCCGTCTATGTACAGTATCTTGTAAGTCCCGTTATAAACTGCCGCGAAGAAATGCCATTGGCCGTCATTCACATTCTTGGTTCCTGCGACATCCACGCTGCTCAGCCCGGTTGTTCCGAATGCAAGGGTATTTCCGGCATTATAACGATGGATCCTCCAGGAACCGTCCCCTTTCGTTATGAGCGCCTGCCAGGCCGTATTGAAAGTATTGACTTTTATCCAGCCGGTGATGGTGAAGGGCCCGGTAAACCGGTACCTTGAATTATTGCCATAATTGAGGTATTGGTTCACTCCGTTGAATGTGAATGTCCCGTTCCCGTTGTATCCTCCGGTCGCGCTCCAGACGCTGCCGTTTGCATTGGTCCCGTTGTTTCCATAGCCTGAATAGTCCAGGAGCGCGTTTGAAGAGTTGCCCTCCATGGGCAGGTAGAGCAGCATGGCCGGGGCCCCGTTCTTGTACCACGCGACTGCGGAGGTGTTGGCGCCGCCGAGGTCGTAGTTGCACGTGAGGTTGTCCGTGGTCAGGTTGTAGGGCGACGTGGCATTGAGCGTGACGTTGACCGTGGGCGGGTCCACGATGTAGTCGAACTCGACCGGGTTCCCGCTCACTCCCAGGTCGAATGTGTCCTGGATGCCGGTGAGGTTCGTCAGGAGGATGATGTAGAGGCCGTCGGCTGTGATGGTCCCGAAGTCCGCGAGCAGGGTGGTGCCGTCCTTTTCATAGACCTGCACCGATGCGTCGCTGTAGTTGCTCTTCGCATAGATCCGTATGTCGTTCGCCGCTGAGAGGTTCTCCTCGAACACGACCCTGGCGTAGTGGCCGGCGGGGATCTCCTTGTAGACGAAGTCCCTCGCGCTCACCTGCGGGTAGATGTTCTCCAGGAATGCCCTGGATTCGTCGAGGTGCTCGGCCTTGAATATCTCTATCTCGGCGAAGCCCGGGTCGCCCGGCTGGATGGTGAACGAGTATTGCTGGCCGGCCGGGATGCCGCTCATGAAGAGCGTCCAGTTGCCGTCGTCGCATTGCTGCAGCGTGAAGTTCCAGTTGGCGCACTTGTAGAGGTTCTGCCCGGTCGCGGCCGTGGCTGTGACCGTGGCGTTCGTGAAATTGAGGTCCGCGGCGTCCACGGAATACAGTTCCGAGCTTCCGCGGAAGCCGAGGCTCATCCGGACCGCGCTGGAGGGGTGCTCAAACCCGAGGCTGTACTGGCCCGAGGATTCGTTGTAGCCGTAGACGGCCATGCTGCCTATGATGTCGCTGGACGGCTCCACGAGGACGTCCAGCAGGCCGGAGTTGTTGGCCAGGACGGTCTGGTTGGAATCCACCATGTAGCTGCCCGAGTCCGTGAGTATGACCGTGTCGTTCGCCTCGCCATAGCCGAAAACGCCCGAGCCCATCGTGAAGTTGTATTCCTGCGTGCCGTAGATGCCCTTTACCTTCTTCCACGCGCCCTGGGTGCAGGCCTGCGTCTCGAAATTCCAGGACGCGCACACGAACAGGGCCTTCCCTGCCGTGGCGTTCACCGTCACCGTGGCGGCCTGGCCGGCATCGGACATCAGGGCGTACTGCTTTCCGAAGCCCTTCGAGGCCGCGACTTCGTCCAGGCCCATGAGGAGCACGGTGTCGCTCGTGAGGTCCACCTCGCTGAACGCGATTTCCTTCACTGGCTTGCCCTTCGGCTTCAGGTTCACCTTGTAGTTGCCCGGCGGAAGCGACTTGGCGTGCGACGTGCCGGTCTCGTTGTAGACCGTCGCGTTGCTCTCGTCCACGATTTCGAGCGAGATGTTCTCCAGGCCGCCGCTCACGTTCGCCATGGCCTCGCTTATGGTGATGTTCGGCAGGTAGGCTGTGAAGTTGCCTGGCTGGGACGCCAGGTTG
>JAQTME010000010.1 GCA_028714535.1 Candidatus Iainarchaeum sp.
CTGCTCACAGAAAACGAATACGGCTGAAAAATGGCCTCCTCAGCGAGTAAGCGTTCAAAAGAAGTATAAATAGCCGTGGCCATGAACGGCGCCCAGTTCATGACAGTCGTTTTTGTTCGTGAGGTCTGTTCACGCCGAGCCGTGAGGCGAGGCCAGTGAACAAAAGCGCCTTGGCCGGGATTCGAACCCGGGTCGCAAGAGTGCTGCCGCGCTTAACGCACCAGTTTTTGGCGCGCTTTTTCCTAAAAAGCGCGATGACAGTCTTGTATGCTAACCACTACACTACCAAGGCATTTCATTTGTCACAGACTAGATATCCATTTCTGCTGCCTCAGTTTTAAAAACAAATCGCTGAAAGCCAGAATATGATAGACCTGCATGTGCACACCACCGCCTCCGACGGCTCGCTTTCCCTGGACGCGCTGGTGAAGGCCGCGAAAAAGGCAGGGCTCAAGGCCATCGCCGTCACGGACCACGACAACATCCGCAGCGCCAGGCTGGCGGCCAAAACCGGAGGAATCGAGGTCATCCCCGGCGTCGAGCTGACGGTCTACGACTACCCTCTCCATTACCTGGACATCCACGTGCTCGGCATCTTCATAGACCCGGAGAACAAGGCGCTGAACTCGAAACTGGCAAAGCTGGAAAAGGAGCGCGAGGCGCAGAAGAAGGCGACGGTGAAAAAGCTCCGGGAGCTGGGCTACAAAATCACCTTCGCAGAGGTGAAGAAGAAGGCAAGGGGCGTCGTCGGCAGGCCGCACATCGCAATGGCGCTCGCAGAGCGCTACCCGAAGGAGTTCCCGTCAGTGTCAGTGGTGTTCGAGAAACTCCTCGCCCGCGGCAGGCCGGCATACCTGGAGCGCAAGGCAGGCTTCGGCCTCGGCGAGGCCATAGCATTGATCCACGCCGCCGGCGGCATCGCAATCCTCGCCCACCCGTTCGTCTACCCGTACAGGCCGGAAAAGCTGGCAGCAGACTTCAGGCGCCTGGGCGGCGACGCGCTTGAGACGCATTACGATTACATCGCGAACCGGCCTGAGCGGAAGACGACCAGGAAGGAGAACGACGCCCTGCTGGCCCGCGGCATTTCGCTCGCAGGGGAGCTCGGCCTTCTCCAGTCGGGCGGCTCGGACTTCCACGGCGTGAACAAGGGCCAGGCGCTGGGCGGGTTCGGCGCACCGGATGCCCTGCTGGAGCGCCTGCGCCCTGCCCGAAGAAAACCTTTATAATAATGAAATCTCATATCAGTTAACTGGTTCTTCCTATGAAAATCAAAAGGGCACTCATCAGTGTTTACAACAAGGAAGGCATAGCCGAGCTTGCCAGGGCCCTGGCAGAGCTGGGCATAGAGATAATATCCAGCGGCGGCACCGCGAAGCTCCTTTCAGACAGCGGCATAAAGGTCATAGACGTGTCCGAGTTCACGGGCTCGCCTGAGATGATGGACGGGCGCGTGAAGACGCTCCACCCGAAGATACACGGCGCCATACTCGCCGACCGCACCAACCTGGAGCACCTGGAGCAGGCGAAGAAGGCAGGCATCAAGCTCATAGACCTGGTCGTGGTCAACCTGTACCCCTTCGAGGAGACCGTCCTCAAGGGGGGCAGCATGAGGGACATAATCGAGAAGATAGACATCGGCGGCCCCGCCCTCATACGCGCGGCGGCCAAGAACTACAATGACGTCGCGGTCGTCTGCAACCCCGCGTGGTACGGCGAGCTGGCCGCTGAGCTCAGGAAGAACCGCGGCGAGCTGTCCGACAAGGCGCGCGAGAAATTCGCGGTGGACGCCTGGGAGCACGTGGCGCATTACGACGTGGTCATAGAGCAGTTCTTCAGGCGCACATTCGCCAGGCAGGACGGGTTCCCGGAATACCTGAACCTCACGTTCCACAAGAAGCAGGACCTGCGATACGGCGAGAACCCGCACCAGCGCGCCGCGCTATACCGCGACGAGCACTACCGCAACCCGTCCGTTCTCGACGCGCCGCAGCTGCAGGGCAAGATGATGTCCTACAACAACGTGCTGGACTGCAACTCCGCCTTCAAGCTCATCCGCGAGTTCGACGAGCCGACCGCGGTCATAGTGAAGCACAACAACCCCTGCGGCGTCGCGTCCGCGGCGGACGTGCTCACGGCATACAAGATGGCCAAGGCGGTCGACCCCGAGGCGGCGTTCGGCGGCATCGTGGCGCTCAACAGGCCGGTCAGCGGCGAGCTGGCGAGGGAGATAACCGGCAGGTTCGTGGAGATAGTCATGGCGCCCGAGTTCTCCCCGGACGCGCTGAAGGTGTTCGGCGAGAAGAAGAACATCCGCGTGTTCGAGAACAAGGGGACCACGGTAAAACGCACGCCGTACCGCAAGTACCGCTCCATACTGGGCGGCCTGCTCGTCCAGGACGCCAACGTGAAGCTGCTCGACGACGTGAAGGTCGTCACGAAGCGCAGGCCCACGGACGAGGAGATGAACGCGCTGCGCTACGCGTGGAAGATAGTGAAATACGTCAGGTCCAACGCCATCGTCTACGCGCGCGAGAACCGCGCCGTCGGCATAGGCGCTGGCCAGATGAAGCGCATAGACGCGGCCAAGCTCGCGGCCATGATAGCCACGGACAACAAGGAGACGCTGAAGGGCTGCGTGATGGCCAGCGACGCGTTCTTCCCGTTCCGCGACGGCATCGACTACGCCGCGTCCCTGGGCATAACCGCGGTCATCCAGCCCGGCGGCTCCATAAGCGACAAGGAGGTCATAGCAGCCGCGAACGAGCACGGCATCGCAATGGTCTTCACAGGGATACGCCATTTCAGGCACTGACAGCTTTTTAAACTGTTTCAATCAGAGTAATTATGTGATTATATGCAATCTTGTACTGGCATTAAGAACTTACCGCCATGGAGCCAGTGGAAGCCGGTGCATCGTCGGGTCATGGAGTTCAGGCGTGAAAGCATGCCGCCCATCGAGAGGCGCTCGGGGTCTACGTTCGTCAGCACGCCTACCGTCGGCAGTGCTTTAGGACCCTACAACTGCCAAACTGTGACGGTGTACGGTCCAAGCGTCATATCTGAATTTCATGCAACAAACCCCATGGCAGAGTCCACATCTGTCCTCGGGACGGTAATCAAGACGATGGAAACCGGGAATATCGAATCTGATCACAGAGCTGCCGAAGTGGTGTTGGCGGAACTGGAGCGCATGAGGGGCGAAAGGAAAGACCCGACGCTCGAAGCGCGCCAGTTGACCACTGCATTCTGGTTTGCTAGCACGGTTTACCTCCCGGTTTTCGTAATCTACAAGCCGTCTGCAATGCAATGATCTTCTGGCCACTACACTGCAGCAAGGCATTTCAGGCATTAGCGCTCTTTTTTAAATAGTTGTGCATACTATAAATCTGTGTAATCATGATGAAAGCAGCTCCAATCCGTCCTGCCCCGGGTCCTATTTACCAATGCGCCAAGTCCGGCCACGTGTTCAGGGACATATACAGGATCGACCCGAGGACGATCGGCGACGACGCTCCGTTGCAGCGCAAACTCCCCATCCGCCCCTATCGCCCGTCCGTGTTCGCCAGGTTCAGGATAGCCCTCGAAAGATGCCGCGATTAGTGCGCGTGCTTCCTCTTCCTGTGCCCAATCAGATGGCACATCTTCTGGCTCTGGCACGAGCACCCGTACGGCTCCAGCTGCACGGTGACGTGCGAGATGCCCAACTCATGATGCATCCTCTCCTCTATCTCCAGGGAGAGCACCCGTGCGCGCAGGAGCGACAGGTTGTCCGTCTCCACGTGCATCATCGCGAACACGAATTCCGAGCACGTCCTCCACACGTGGATGTCGTGCACCCCCCTGACGCCCTTCACGGAAAGCACGGCCCTGCGTATGCTGCCCACGTCTGCGCCGTAGGGCGCCGATTCCAGCAGTATGGAGAGCGAGCCGCGCAGGATGCTATACGCGCTGAACAGTATCAGGCCTGATATGAGCAGGCTGACCACGATGTCTATGACATACTGCCCGGTGAGCATTATGGCGATGGCGCCGATTATCACGCCCACGGACGAGAGCGCGTCGCCTGCGGCGTGCATGAACGCGCTGCGCACGTTCAGGTTCTCCTCGTGCTGGAGATGGTACGCCACGTAGATGTTGCCCGCGAGCCCGGCGAGCGACGTCAGCAGCATGGGCAGGCCGTTCACAGCATAGCCGGTGCCGAAGCGCTGGAACGCCTCGTAGGCGATGAGCAGCGCCATGGCGACCAGCAGCAGGCCGTTGAACGCGGCAGCGAACACCTCGACGCGGTGGAAGCCGAACGTCCGGCGCGACGTGGGCGTCCTGGTCGCGAGCCAGAGCGCGGTGAGCGATGCGCCGATGGCTATGACGTCCGAGAACACGTGGGCGCTGTCGCCCAGGAGCGCGAGGCTGTTGGAATAGTGCCAGCCCGCGAGCTGCACCACGAGCACAAGCAGCGTCACCACGAACGCCCTGCCAAGCTCCCTCACCCCGTCTTCCATGGAATCACAAGCCGTCTGCATACCTGCGGGCCAGCGCGGTGTATTTCGCCATCCTGTCCCTGCTCTCCCTGTTCTTGGCCTGCGACCATTCTATGGCCGCTATCTTCGCGCGCACGTTCGCCCTGTAGCACTTGTACAGGCCCAGCAGGCCGAGGAGCCCGCTGTCGCCGGTCAGCGCCACGTATTCATTGACAAAAACGGCCGACAGGTCCTCCCTGCCGTGCGCGTCCAGGTCCATGGCCATGAACGCGATTTCGCTGGCCACGTCGACACAGCGGAACTCCCTGTTGAACTCTATGCAGTCTATTATCACGATGTCCCTGCCCTGGACGAAGATGTTGCCCGAGTGCAGGTCGCCGTGGCAGTCCCTGACCCTTCCGTCCCTCATGCGCTCGTGGAAGCTGCTCTCGTTCCTCTCTATGAACCTCGCGGACCTGCCGAGGATGTGGTCCACGTCGTTCCCCATGCCGCAGGCCTCCTCTATGGCGCTCCGGAAATTGAGCAGGTCGGCTATCTGCCCGCCTATCATCCCGGGGGTGTTGTAGCCCTGGACCGGCTCGATGCGGCCATGGAACGCGGCAATCGCCGCAGCCAGCTTCCTGACGTGCGCCCCGTCTATCTTCCCCTCGTCCAGCAGGCGGCTCATCATATGCGCCTGGTCGAGCCGCTTCATCTTGACCGCGTAGTCAAGCGCCTGGCCATTGCCGATGGCCAGCGTGCCGTTGGCCCTGCATATGCCCACGACGCCGAGGTAGACGTCAGGCGCCAGCCTGCGGTTGAGCCGCACCTCCTCCCCGCAGAAGAACCTCCTCTTCTCCAGCGTGGAGAAATCCAGGAACGTGAACTTCACCGGCTTCTTTATCTTGTACGCATAATCCGCGAGCAGGACCCAGGAGATGTGCGTCTCCATGACCTCGGCATGCATGCCGCGCGCCAGCGCCCTGACCTCCTCGTCGTCCATTCAGTCGCCTTCTATGAACCGTTCCACGACGGCCACCTGCTCCTCCAGCGGCAGGCCGCAATCAACGACGGCGTGCTTCGCCTTCAACGGCTCGAACTCGTCCTTTATCCTGAGGTATATCGAGAAATCCGCGTCGCTTCCGCCGCGCTCGCCGCCTGCGGACATGCGGTCCATGACGTCCGCCTCGTCCAGCGTGCACAGGACGAAATGCGCCTTCGTCCCCGCCCTGTCCGCCGCCTCCACCAGCCTGCCGCGCAGCGACCTGCGGTAGAAAGTGGCGTCCGCCACGACGCTATCGCCCCCGGCGAGCAGCGACGCCACCCGCTCCACGAGCTCCTCATAGACCCTGGCCTTCTCGTCCGGATTGTAGGTCGGCCTGGCCATCATCTCCTTGCGTATGAGGTCGCTGCTGATGTGCACCGCCGAAAAGCGTTCGGCGAGCGCCCTGGCGAGCGTGGTCTTGCCGGTGCCCGGCAGCCCGCAGACTATTATGAGCATGGTTTCTACTATGCCGGATGCCTTTATATGCGCTAGTCTTGCCCTGACACCTATCATTTATATTTTTCCCCTCCCTATCCCCAGCATGCTGAAATTCGACCTCATGGTGATAGGGGCCGGCTCGGGCCTGGACGTCGCTGCAGCCGCCGCAGCCAGTGGCATGAAGGTGGCCATCGTCGAGGAAGGCCCCATGGGCGGCACCTGCCTGAACCGCGGCTGCATACCCACGAAGATACTCATCCACTCCGCTGACGTAATCCAGACCATACGGCATGCGGGCGAGTTCGGCATAAGTGCAGGCCCCATATCCGTCGATTTCAGGAAGGTGATGGCACGGGCACGCACCGTGGACAAGGACGCGCAGGAAATCGAGCAGAACATCAAAAAGGCGAAGAACATCACGCTGTTCAAGGCGCGCGGCGCATTCACCGGCCCGAAGGCGCTGAGGGTCGGGAAGGAGGAGATAACCGCGGAGAAGATTGTCATCGCCGCAGGCACGCGGCCCGCCATCCCGCCCATAGCCGGGCTGGACAAGGTCCCTCACATGACCAGCGACGGGGCGCTCAGGCTGGAGAAGCTGCCTGAGAAGCTCATCATAATCGGCGGCGGCTACATAGCCTGCGAGCTGGCGCATTTCTTCGGCTCCATGGGCTCGGAAATCGTGATACTCCAGCGCAACGTCCGGCTGCTGCCTGACGAGGACGAGGAGATTTCGCAGAAATTCACCGAACTCTTCTCCAAGCAGTACGACGTCCGGCTGAAATTCACTGCCAAGTCGGTCGAGAAGAACGCCGGCGGCATCGTGGTTTACGGTGCGGACGGCGCGAGCGTTTCAGGGACGGGCCTGCTCATAGCCACCGGCCGCACCCCCAACTCCGACATCCTCGCCGTGGCGAAAACAGGCGTGAAGACGGACAAGGCAGGCTATGTAGAGACGAACGAGTTCATGGAGACCAGCGTGCCCGGCATATGGGCGCTCGGCGACATCGCCGGAAAGTACCTGTTCAAGCATTCGGCGAACCTGGAGGCCGAATATGTGACCCTCTCAGTCGTCTCAGGGCACAGGCACCCTGTGGATTACACGGCCATGCCGCACGCGGTCTTCTCCAGCCCGCAGGTGGCGGGCGTCGGCGCCACCGAGCAGGAGCTCAAGGAGAAGAAGGTCGACTACCTTGCGGGCCGCTACAGATACGCCGATACGGGCATGGGCGAGGCCATGGCCGAGAAGGACGGCTTCGTCAAGTTCCTGGCGGATTACGACGGCAAGATCCTTGGCTGCCACATCATCGGGCCGGACGCGTCAACGCTCCTGCACGAGGTGCTCGTAGCCCTGAAGGCAGGCCACGGTACCATAGATGACATCGCCAACACGGTCCATATCCACCCGGCCCTCAGCGAAGTCGTCCAGCGCGGGGCAGGGTCGGTATGAAACGGCTCGCGCTCCTCATCATGCTCGCCTGCATCGCCGGATGCATCACGCCGCAAACCCCGCCAGCGCAGCCCAGCCCGGCTGCGCCCCAGCCTAACGTGTCCGCAGCCAACATCACGATCGCCTCGTTCAACATCCAGGTATTCGGCGAGTCCAAGCGCTCCAAGCCCGAAGTCATGTCAGTCCTCGCACCCATCGCCCGCATGTTCGACGTCATGGCGATAGAGGAACTGCGCGACGACACGGAAACCACGCTCCCGATATATCTCGCGCAAATCAACTCGCTCCCGGGCCCTGCCTACGGCGCGGTCATGAGCCCGCGCCTGGGCCGCACCGCAAGCAAGGAGAACTACGCATTCATATACGACACGGCCACGGTCAGCCTCGTCCCGGGCAGCAATTACACGTTCACGGACCCGCCTGCAGGCTCATCCACAGACCTTTTCCAGCGCGAGCCGTTCATGGCGAGGTTCAACAGCAGCGGGTTCGATTTCGTGCTCATCGTGCTGCACAGCGAGCCCGACGCCACCCCGCAGGAGCTCGCCTCGCTCACCGCCGTCCTGGACGATGCGAGGGCGCACTTCCCTGACGAGGCGGACTTCATGATGCTCGGGGACATGAACGCGGACTGCACCTACCTTTCGGCGGCCGAGGCGTCCGCGCTCGCGCTGCGCAACGCGTCATTCACCTGGGTGGTGCCCGACAGTGCCGACACGACGACAAAAAGCACGGACTGCGCCTACGACCGGATAATCCTGGCCGGAGGCGCAGCGTCGCATTTCACGGGCCGGTGGGGCATCCTGCGCTTCGACCAGCTCTACGGGCTGAACCAGAGCGCCACCGAGGACGTGTCGGACCATTACCCTGTCTGGGCGTCGTTCAGGAACGGATGATATAAACCATTATGCAGGAGGTCATCGCGATGGACTCTGTAACTCTGCAGATGAGCTGCAAGGACAAGAAGGGCATAATCGCAGGCGTCACCAGCTTCATCCACGGGAACTCGGGCAACATCATCGTGCTCGACGAGTTCGTGGACCCGGGCACCAGGCGGTTCTTCATGCGCGTGCAGTGGAGCACCGACGGCTTCCGCATCAGGCGCGGCGCCCTCCACCGCGAGATAGGCGCGCTCATGGGGGAGCTGGGGCTTGACGCGGACTGGGAGCTGTTCTTCTCGGACAGCAGGCCGCGCATGGCGATATTCGTGTCGAAATACGACCACTGCATCTACGAGCTCCTGCTCAAGCACAGGATGGGGGAGCTGAAGTGCGACATCCCGCTGATAATCAGCAACCACCCCGACCTGGCCCACATCGGCAGGGCGTTCGGCATCCCATTCGAGCACGTCGCCGTGACGAAAGAGAACAGGAGCAAGAAGGAGCTCGAGGAGCTCGCGTTGCTGAAGAAGCACAACGTGGATTTCATCGTGCTCGCCAGGTACATGCAGGTCCTGAGCCCGGACTTCATATCGGAATACGGGAACAAGGTGATAAACATCCACCACTCCTTCCTCCCGGCTTTCGAAGGGGCGGACCCCTACCGGCGCGCGTTCGAGCGCGGCGTGAAGATAATCGGCGCCACCGCGCATTTCGCCACCAGCGGCCTCGACAAGGGGCCCATCATCCAGCAGGGCGTCGCAGAGGTCTCGCACAAGGAGAACGCCGACGACCTGATGGTGAAGGGCAGGGAGATAGAGCGGAAGGTGCTCGCGGACGCGGTCAAGCTGTTCATAGAGCACCGCATCTTCGTGTGCGGCAACCGGACCATCATACTATCATAAAAGAAGTATATCCCGTCGGCCTGATTTGAACAAGCAACCGCCCCGTATCTACTCGTTAAAAGCGAGCGAAGCAAACTACAGCGGGGCGCTCTACCGTTGAGCTACGACGGGATAAGCAGCATGAACCCTGCTGAGAAGTTCTTATAAAGTTAGGCGTTATGGGGTTGCACCTGGGCGTCCGGAAATCCTGCGCGCGGCGGAGGCGGCCGGGCGAGCTTTAGTTCGACCTTGGTATCTCGCTGACGTGGACCTTTCCCGGGTGTGCCGCGGTCATCGCGTCCACCAGGTCGCCGTATCTCATGCGGACGGCCAGATGGCGCGCCACTTCGTCCGTGCCGCCAAGGGCTATGTCCACTTCCCTGCCTTTCAGCCCCTCGTGCGGCGGTTCCATCACTATGAGCGCGATGCCGGCGAGCGCCTCTGCGCTGGCGAAAGGCGTGCATGTGCCATGCGCCATGCCAGCCGGCAGTTTCTCTGCAGGCCTGAGCTGGACGAACTCGTGCCCGGCCACCGCGGAAAGCAGGCCCGTCAGCCGTATCTTCCCGGCGCCGGTGGCGGCTACCAGGAATTTCTCATCCCCGTCGAATGTGTTCTCGCAGCAGAGCACCCGCAGGACGCTCTCCGCGGCCATGCCCGAAGCCCTGGATTTCTGCGCGACCGTGGAAGTCGCCTCATCGTGGTAAACCACCGCCGCCCTGCCATCGCGGATGAGCGATGCGAGGTGCGGGACGCCCTCCAGCCTCTTGTCCATGCCGAGCGAATGCCATTCACCGGTGCCGTATGCCACGTGCACGGCCCTGAAGATGTGCTCCGAAATAGGCGTGCGCTGCCCTGGCTTCTGCTGAACCGCTGGGGCAATGCCCTTCTGAGTGGCTAGGACGCTGTGCATGTAAGTGGTCGCTCACGGTTTATATATAAAGATGTGCCACAAAAAAGCGGAAAATATCCAATATTAACCAGTTTTATGCTTAATTGTTGGAAAATTTCCAATTCATGCCAATCCGGATGGCTAAGCCTGCCGGAATAGCCAATCCCTGAAAAAATCATCCGGAGCCGCAGTCATCCCGGCGAGGCGCCCCCTATGGCGCCGCAGATGTCCCCCTGCCCGTAGTAGCTATAATAGAACTGCTTGCCGAACATGGGGTAGAAATTGACGAGCGCCGTGAGGATGATGGGCCCAACGAGGTAGATGATAGCGCCTATCACGGCCCCGGTCAGCATCGCAGTCGCATACGTCGTCGCCCTGGCCCTGGTCTCGGCGCCCATGATCTGCCCTATGGCATATGTGGCACCGGCGAGCACTATGAGCACCATGACCACGGCGCCCATGACAGTCTGCGATATGTAGCACAGCGTTTTGAGCGCAGAACTGAGGTTGGACTCGCCATCTGTCTGCGCGAACGCCACCGAAATGAGGCTGAGCACAAGAACCGCGAGCGGGAGATACCTTCCGGTTTCGTATAGCCTGACTATCTGCATGAGTTCACCTTTATCCACCCCGCAGCCGCCATTTAAAAATCTTCATCCGACGCTGCCCAGGAGCATCTTCCTCATCTCTATGGGCTCCAGGTCCCTGAGCGCCTTCACTGCGAAGTCCAGCTTGGCCTCGCTCTCCGCGTAGATGGTGAACAGCTTGTCGCCCACGTCCACGCGGTCGCCGCGGCACCTGTGGAGCAGCACGCCCGCGCCCTTGTCGCGCGGCGCGCCTGCGATGCGCGCTATCTTCGCCATCGTCTTGTTGTCCACGTGGAATATGCCGCCAGGCACGTCGGACACCACCGTGTGGGTGCATGAGCCGATCGGGATGTCGCCGGCCTTCACTTTCGCGTTGCCGCCCTGCAGCTCTATTATCTCGCGGAACTTGGCCATCGCCTTCCCGCTGCTGACAATGCCCTCGGCGACCGCGTAGCCCCTGTCCTTCTCCACCTTGCCGCAGAGCTCCAGCAGCTTGCCTGCCATGAGCAGGCTCTTGTGGCGCAGGTCGTCAGGCCCGCGGCCTTCGAGCACCTCAAGCACGTCAAGGCATTCCAGCCCGGGGCCGATGCCGTTGCCGACCGGCTCGGCGCCGTCAGTTATCAGCGCCTCGACCTTCATGCCGAGCTTGTCGCTGACCTTGATGAAGTGCCTGGCGAGCTCGTTGCCGCGCTCCATGTAAGGCACCTTCACGCCGCGGCCCACGGGTATGTCTATGAGCACGTATTCGGCGCCCACGCTCTTCTTCTTGCCCAGGATGCTGGCCAGCAGCATGCCCTCGGGGTCAAGGCTGAGCGGGTGCCTCACGCGTATGAGCTTGTCGTCCACGGGCGCGAGCTTCATGCCGCCGCCCCAGACTATGGCGCCCTTCGCCTTGAGCACCATGGAGCGCAGTTCCTCCATGTTGAACGTGACGTTGGCGAACACCTCCATCGTGTCCGCGGTGCCGGTCGCCGAGGTTATGGACCGCGACGACGTCTTCGGTATGTAGAGCCCCGCTGCCGCTATTATGGGGACGATGACCATG
This sequence comes from Candidatus Iainarchaeum sp., assembly GCA_028714535.1. Classification (GTDB taxonomy): domain Archaea; phylum Micrarchaeota; class Micrarchaeia; order Anstonellales; family Bilamarchaeaceae; genus Bilamarchaeum. The sequence goes on from JAQTME010000010.1 coordinate 11,671, forward strand.
GTCGTCCTGTTGCCGGCCACGCCGCCGATGCAGTGCTTGTCCAGTACCGGCTTCTTGCCCAGGTCCAGGGATTCGCCCGACTCCACGGTCGCGTAGGCGAGCGATATTATCTCGTCGTCGGAAAGCCCGTTTATGTACGCCGCGGTTATCCATGCCGACGTCTCGATCTCGCTGAGCTTGTCCTGCATTATCTCCCTGACCACTGTCCTTATCTCGGTGTTCGTGAGCGTGCCCTTGTCCAGCTTCTTCTTTATGAAGCCTATGGACTCCGGCATGTCCATGTGGACCACCTCGAGGGTCTCGCCCTTCTTGAGGTGGTGCGTTGCCGCCAGGTCGCGGAAGATGCCTACCTCGCCCGGCTCCACTATCTGGTCGCTGACGTCCACTATGGCTATGATGCTCTTGCCCTCGTGGCGCAGCTCGGTGCGGTAGCCGGAGTAGATGTCGTGCTCCTGCGCTTCCGTCTTGTTCAGCACGACTATGTTCTTCCCCGTGAATATGTCTATGGGCTTTATCTTGCAGACGTATTTCTTGAGCCTCCAGACATCGACCTTCTGGGCCTGCTGCTTCTCGACGTATTCCGGCATTGGTGCACCTCATTCATATAATTTTATGCCAAGCTTCTGCGTGGCGAGCGTGAAAAACGACTGCGGCGGGATGACGCCCGCCTCGGTTATGTACCCGTTTATGTATTTCGCGGCCGTGGCCTCGAAGGCCGGGTTCCGTATCCTGACCCTTTTCGGCGCCTTGTCCCAGACCTCGGCCGGGTCGCGTTCCTCTATCTTCTCCCTGGTGCCGAATATCGTCATGGGGCTGTATTTCGCGAGCTCGGCCGCGCTGTAGAAGGAAACGTCGTTCATCCTGGCTATGTGCGCGAGCGTCGCGGTGCCTATCTTGTTTATCAGGTCGCCGCGGGACGTCACCGAATCAGCGCCGACTATGACTATGTCAGCCTTCTTCATGAAGAGGTTCATGCCGCCGTCCACCGTGAGCGTCACGTCTATGCCGGCCTCTGCCAGCTCCGTGGCCGTCGTCCTGCCCTGGAACCTGGGCCTGGTCTCGAAGCAGACGACGGAAAACTCCTTGCGCATCCTCTTAGCCTCTATCATCACGCGGGTGGAGCTGGACGAATGGCAATGCGTCAGCACCAGCGCGCCGTCCGGGATGAGCTTCGCGCCGTAGGTCGCGAGCTTTTTCGCATCCGCATCCATCTTCGCGAGCGTGGCGTTCCCACGCGCCACGAGCAGCCTGGCGAGCGCGGCGACGCTGCGCTGTTTTTTCGCGTCCTCGCCTACCTGGCGCACGGCCTCGTCAAGCAGGTTGCGCATCATCGGCTCCGTCGGCCTGCTGGACGAGAGCGCGTAGGCGACCGCCGAAATCTCCCTGCGGAATGCCGCCGCGCTCCTCGCCTTGGAGCTCTTCGCTGCCATGGCGAGAGCATTGATCGATTCCCTGGCGACGTTGCGGGCGCCCTGTATCTTCAGTGACTTTATGTCCCGCACTATGCGCTCCACGTCCTTGTGCATGCCCAGCTACACCCAGCCATATTTTAAAAATGCTGGCGTGCAATAATGACGATTGGTGGAGAGTCATGAAACGAATTTATGCAAACGCAAACCACGAAATGAACCCGTGCGTTCCGTTCCGCAAGGCGCTGATGGCGGCAGGCGCGCTCGCCGTGCTGTCCTCGCCGTTCGCGTTAAATCCTGTTTTCGCGGCCAAGCCGCCTGCGCTGGAAAAAACCGCAAATAAGGCAGCCCATGCCGAAAACAAACCTGACACTGCGGAGAAAGCGATGTGCTACGCGATTTTCGCCTTTGGCGCAGGGGCATTTCTTTACAAGTATCGCCCGAAATAGGCTGCGAACTGCCTCTGGCTACCAGTCGCCAAGGGTCCTGACGGCCCTGCGCCGGAGATGCCTCGGGGTCTTCACACTGCAGCCGTATGGGAGTGCCTCGCCCATGAGGTGCGGGTCATCCAGGAAGTGCTTTGACATGAGCTGCGCCGTGACGCTCCTGCTCTGCTCCAGGTGCCTCCCCATGGCGTAATGGTAGGGGCTGTCAGTGGACTGGCCTAAGCTGCCGACGTTGAAAATGACCCTTCCTGCCCCCGTTCCGTTCCTGTTTCTTGCCATGCTATCGCCATCCTGCTCCCGTGTGAAAAATGAAAATATAAAGATAAAAAAGGGAAATAAAAGAAGAAAACTTCAGCCGAACACTTCGTGGCCTTCGGCCACGAGACCTCCGGCTGATTCCATCAGCCGAAGAGCGAAGCGAGACCTTCAGCGGCCTGCTCCTCCTTCTTGCCTTCGTCTTCCTTCTTCTCCTCCTTCTTCGGCGCAGCGGCAGGCGCGGCAGCCGCAGGGGCCGCAGCGACCATGGTCGACTGCTTGAGGATGTCCTCGAAGTTCACTCCCTTGACCGCCTCTGCGAGCACCTTCGCCTTGGCCTCATCGGCCTCGGCGCCGCTCGCCTTTATGACGGACAATATGCCTTCCTTGCTGACTGCCTTTCCCGCACCGTGCAGAAGGAGCACTGCATGCAAATATGGGTCTATTTTCGTCATTTCACAACACCTCATTTCTTCTCCGCGCCTTCAAGAGCCATCCCCTGCCTGAGGGCAGAGGTGAGAAGCTGCTCTATCGAGCTCGATGAGTATACGCCGGCGTTCAGCGCGAGGCTGACCGACTGCCTGAATGCGCCACCCAGGAGCATCCCTATGTTCTGGGACGTCGGGTAGCCAGTGTTTATGGAGAAATTCACGGCCTGGGAGAGTGACATGGACAGGTCCGGCACTATGGTGTCGCCCATGTCCAGCAGCTCCTTTGAGTAGCTGTACTCGCCGTCGGAGGCGGTTATCATGTTCGCCATCATCTCGAACGGCATCACGCCCAGCGTCTGGAGCGCCTTGACCTTCGGCGCGGTGAGCTTCTCGCCCGCCTTGGCGACCGTGCTCTCCTTGGTCACGGCTATCTTGCCGGCCTTTATCTGGACGTTCAGCCCGCCCGCCTTGAGCTCGGAAAGCGCCGGGCCTGGCGGAAGGTCTGTTTCGCCCTCAGGGACTATTATGTCCGCGGTTGCGATGTCGCCGACTTTCGCAGCCCTCTTCTTCCTGTGCTGCTTGAAGAACGTGTTTATCTCGTAGGGCGAGTGGTTGGTGTATATGAGCGCGACCGGCTTGTCGCAGTCCGCGACGTGCGATTTCAGCTTCGCGTTGGCCGCGAGCACGCGGCTGATGACCGGCTTTTTCAGCACCAGCACCCTTCCGCCGTCCTCGCGTATCTTCTTCCTGAGCGACTGGAACAGCGCCGTGGGCAGCTTCCTCAGGTCGAGCAGGGCCACGGTCTTGTACTTCTTCATGTCGCCTATGGCGTCGTTAACCTGCTCTATCTTCTCCTTCACCGCCTTCCTTTTCGTGTCAACCTTGTATGCCATGAACATCACCTTACAGTGCCCTCGCGGGCCTGCCCATCGTCAGCTTGACGTAGATGGACTTGATGTTGCCGTCGGTCACCTTGTTCTTGACCGCGTCGTACACCGCCTCTGCATTCTCCAGCAGGTCCGCGTGGCTCATGGCCTCGGTGCCTATGAGCGCCTGCGCCGTGGGCAGGTACCTGCCCTTGGAGACGATCCTTACCGACCGTTTCGACCTGTCTATGAGCTCCCTGATGTTGCCGATGATGGGCTTGGGCAGCTTGCCCCGCTTACCGAGGTACTGGCCCAGCGACTTGGCCACCTGGCCCATCAGGTTGGGCTGTGCGAGCAGGAAATAATGGTCCGCGAGGTCCGTGACCCTCTCCTTGGCTGCGTATCCGGGCAGCTCCGCCGGCGCTATTATCAGGTCCGCGCCGGCCTTCTTGGCCTCGTCGGCCATGGAGCCCTCGGCTATGACCGCCGACTTCAGCTCCTTGCCCCCCTTGCCCTTCGGCAGGGCTATGTCGAGGTTGAGCCTGTTCTCGCTCTTCGCGAAGTCGATGCTCCGCATGTTGATTATGAGCTCCACGCTCTGCTTGAACTTCTTCTTCTCCTTGTCTTCCAGTGCCTTGTGTATGGCATCCACGAGTTTCTTCCTGTCCATGATAAGCAACCCTCCTACTCGCCGAGTAGTGATGACGGGTGAAACGTTAATCCGGCGATGATTTTATAAAGATGCCGCCGGACGCTAGAGCTCGCCTACGCGCCGCTTCATCTTCCTCTTGAGCCGCTTGCGCTTCTTCTTCACCCATTTCCAGCGCATGCGGTTCTTCTTCTTCCATTTCCTAGGCTTTGAACCCATAATAATTCTCCATGTGAGCAAATGACATTGCACGATTCGCGGATTTGATATTTGATGCTCGCTCTTAAATATCTTTCGTCTCCGTCCCGCCCTGGGGCAGCTCCAGCAGCGCCCTGACCCGTTCGTACACGCGCGTTATGTTCCTCCAGTGGCTGCCTTCCCAGTATACCTTCCCGCAGGAGGCGCACTTCCAGAACCTCTGCTGCGCGTCCGCCACTGTCTCCGGCACGTCGTCTTTCACGCTGGCCGCGTCCACGACGGCCAGTTCGCCGTTGCACTTGGGGCACCGCGTCCTCTCCGGGAAAGTCATCCGCACGCCCGTGTCCCGTATTATCTGGGCTACCTGCTCCTCGCGGCTGTCGGTTTTCAGGAAAATGCACTGCACGCCCTGCTTCTGGCACCTGCCGAACAGCTCCATGTCCTTCGTTACTAAAACGAGCTTGCCCTTTTTCGCGTATTGGAGCAGCCAGGTGTCGCTTTTGCCTGTTATGAACTGCGTGTCTATGCCCAAAACCCTGCACCACGACGCGGTGCGCTTGAGCATCTCATCTAGAAGTATTGCCATCAGCTGAGTGATACCTTGACGAAGACGTTGGTCGGGACCTTTATCCTGAGGATCTGCTTTATGTACTTCTCGTCCCCTTCCACGTCGCACAGGCGCTTCGAGACGCGCTTCTCCCAGTGCTCGTAGGTGTCGGTCCCGTCGCCGCAGGGCGTGCGCCTGCAGGAGATCTCAAGCTTGCGCCTCGGCATCCTTATGGGGCCCGTGAACTTCATGTTGAGCACCTTTGAAAGCTCCTTTATCTGTGCCACTACGTTGTCGAGGTCCGCAGGACGCTCTCCACTGAGCCTGATTCTGATTTTTGTCATGTTATACCTCTGAATAGCGAGAATTTGCGAGAGTTATAGTAATAACAAAGTTATTTAAAGTTGCCTTGGCGGCCGGGGCGCTTCTCCGGCGCCAAATCAGCACAAAAGGCAACTTTTGCCTCATTTATATACTTTCCATAACATTTAAAACAACGTCGGTGGCTATATCAGAGTGATTAATATGCCTGAAGGCAACGACCTCGCGGTTTTCCATTCACGGACGCCATTGAACGACTTCATCCATAGGCAGCCCAGGCTCTTCAGCCACACGAACGTCGGCTGGGGAGAGGGAGGCCTTATGTCCCTGGTCGAGCCAGGAGCCATGCAGGCCCGCAGGCGCCTTAACAGCATCCCTGACGTGTCCCTCAGGTACAACTGTGAATGGGGCGGTTCATCGGACACCGCAGCCAGACGGGATATCGCCCCCCTGCAGAGACATCTCGCGGCCTTGAGCTTCAGAAACCGCACCTCTTCGGTCCGCGCTACACAGGTACAGGCCGCGGCCCCGCTCGCCCTGGCAATCCGCAAGTGAAAGAAATCTTTATAAACAGCCGCTGGGATAATACCTCCTAGTTCTTAGCAATACAAGCGGGAGAGAGGCGGTAGCATGCAGGTAAAGCACTTAGTGACACTGAAGGATTACGATGGGAGCTGGATACGCAGGAACACGGGCCTCGCTATCCGCATCAAGGAAGACATGAAGCCCGGCGGCAGCATCATGAGGAGCTCGTCCTCCTACAGGAATAAGCTTGAAGGCAAGCGGCTGGTGTCCCTTTTCGAGAAGCCGTCGCTGCGGACGCGGGTGTCGTTCGCGTTCGGCATGCCCCTGCTGGGCGGCTTCGCCGAGACCATAGACACCAAGGGCATGCACTTCGCCACCTCCGACGCGGTGGCCGAGATAAAGTCCCTCTCCTCACTGTGCGACATAATAATGATAAGGCCGCTGAAGCACGCCACAGTGGCGCTGTTCGCGCAGCACAGCACGGTGCCCGTGATAAACGGGCTGTCGGAATCCGACCACCCATGCCAGGCGCTGGCGGACGTCATGACCATACACGAGATGAAAGGGACGCTCGAAGGCGTGAAGGTCGTATACCTGGGCATAGCGAACAACGTGAGCAACTCGCTGTCGCTCGCATGCGTGGAGAGCGGCGCACAGTTCGTCCTGTGCACCCCGCCCGGGGAAAAGGGAAGGGACCCGGACGCGAAAGACCCGGCGCTCATGGCGCGCCTGAAGGCGAGCGGCCGCTACACAGAAGAGCCCGATGTGGCCAAGGCGGTGAAGGGCGCCCACATATTATATACCGACACGTGGGTGAACATGGAGCACCTCGGCAATGCGGAGCTGCTGGCAGCGCGCAAGGAGCTCCTTATGCCCTACCAGCTCAACAAGAAGGTCATGGAAATGGCAGGCCCGAAGGCGCTGTCCATGCACGACCTGCCCGCGCACACAGGCCTTGAGATAGACGAATACGCGCTCCACGGGCCGCGTTCCATAGCGTTCAGGCAGGCAGAGAACCGCATGTGGGCGCAGATGGCAGTGATGATACGTTTGCTGGGTGAAGAATAGATGAAGGCAGTGCTCGCGCTCAAGGATGGCACGGTGATCCATGGAACAGGATTCGGAGCCATCGCAGAGAACGTGGGCGAGCTCGTCTTCAACACGTCCATGACCGGGTATGAGGAGGCATTGACAGACCCGAGCTACGCAGGCCAGATACTCCTCATGACCTACCCGCTAATAGGCAACTACGGCATAAACGGCAAGGACCGCGAAAGCAATCGCATCCACCCGCCCGGCTTCGTCGTCCGCGAGCTGAGCCGGGACTACGAGCACAGGCAGGCGAACGCCTCACTCGACGCGTTCCTGAAGCAGTCCAGCGTCCCTGGCATGCAGGGCATCGACACGCGCTTCCTCGTCCGCCATATCCGCGAGAAGGGCGTGATGCCGGCGATTATTGCGACCTCTGAAAAGGACATAGACGTGAAAAGACTCGTCGAACGCATGAACAGGTTCGACTACTCGTCAGTGGATTTCGTGAAGGAAGTCACGGTGAAGAAGGCGCAGGTGCTGAACAAGGGCGGAAAAAAGAAAGTCGTGCTCATCGATTACGGTGCGAAGGCCGGCATAGCGCGCGAGCTCGTCGCGCGCGGGTGCGAAGTGCACATCCTGCCCGCGTCCGCGAGCGCCGGGGACGTGAAGGCGCTCGAGCCGCACGGCGTGGTGCTGTCCAACGGGCCGGGCGACCCGGCGATACTGAAATACGCGCATGAAACCATACGCGGCCTTGAAGGGTACAGGCCGATGTTCGGCGTGTGCCTGGGCAACCAGCTCATCGCGCACGCGTTCGGCGGCGACACGTTCAAGCTCAAGTTCGGGCACAGGGGCGCGAACCACGCAGTTCTCGATGTAAAGGCGAACAAAACGTCCATAACCACGCAGAACCACGGCTTCGCAGTAGGAAAAGTGCCCAAAGGCTTCGAGGTTTCCCACATAAACGTGAACGACCGGAGCGTGGAAGGCCTGCGCAGCGGCAACAAGGCCGTCTTCTCGGTGCAGTACCACCCCGAAGCCACGCCAGGGCCGCACGACTCCAGATACCTGTTCGACGAATTCATGAAGATGATGTGATTGACATGGCTGAAGACAAACCAAAGGCTGAAAACAACGTGAAGTGCAGCTTCTGCGGCAACGAGACGTTCTGCGAGCGGTGCGCCGCGGACAAGTCCGGCGTCGAGAAGTTCGAGCACATATGCTACGACTGCTACACCCGCATGGGCTCGCAGGTGCCGCCGGAAATCCAGGAGAAGACGCACACGTGCATACCGCCGGAAAAGGCGGCCGAGGAGTTCGGGAGGTTCCTGGACAGCATGACCGGCCGCGCGTTCGAAGAGCTGTGGAACCAGGAGAAGAAGAAGCTCCGCGAGATGTCCAAGCAGGAGCTCGCGCAGGCGTCATTCTTCGAGGGCGCGAGGTTCATGTTTCAGATGATGCAGAAGCTGCAGCAGCCCGAAGAGGGAGAGGCGAAAGAGGGCGGTGCGCAGAAAAAGGAAGGCGGCCAGAAAGAAGGGAAGAAATAACCGGAGACAGGCGATGGAAAAACCGAAGAAAGTCCTGGTGATAGGCTCAGGGCCGATAGTCATCGGCCAGTCGGCCGAGTTCGACTACTCCGGGACGCAGGCGTGCCGGGCCCTGCGCGAGGAGGGCGTCAAGGTCGTCCTCGTCAATTCCAATCCCGCCACCATCCAGACGGACAGGGACACCGCAGACTACGTATATATAGAGCCGCTCACCGCCGGAGTGCTTGAAAGGATAATAGAACGCGAGAAGCCGGACGGCATAATAGCGACCATGGGCGGCCAGACCGGGCTCAACCTCTCGATGGAGCTCGCAAGAAAGGGCATCCTAAAGAAACACAGCGTCCGTTTCCTCGGAACAGGCGCGGACGCCATAGAGGCCGCAGAATCGCGCGAGAAGTTCAACAGGCTCATGGAAAAGATACACGTGCCGATACTGCCGGGGAAGGTCGTCAACGACGCCGAAAGCGCCGCTAAGTTCGCCAACGCGAACGGCTATCCGGTCATAATACGCCCCTCCTTCACGCTGGGCGGCACGGGCGGCGGCACCGCATACGACGAAACCGGACTCAGGAAGATAATGGAGCTCGCACTGAGATTGAGCGCGACCGGCGAGGCGCTCGTGGAGAAGAGCGTCATCGGCTGGGGCGAGTTCGAATACGAGGTCATACGCGACTCGCGCGGCAACGCGCAGGTGATCTGCAACATGGAGAACGTGGACCCGATGGGCATCCACACCGGCGAGAGCATAGTCGTCGCCCCGTCGCAGACGCTCAGCGACCGGGACCACCAGGTGCTACGCGACGCGTCGCTGCGCATAGTGCACGCCATCGGCATAGAAGGCGGCTGCAACGTCCAGCTTGCCATGAACCAGGACACAGGCGACTACGTCGTCATAGAGGTCAATCCCAGATTATCCCGTTCCTCGGCGCTGGCGTCCAAGGCGACAGGATATCCCATCGCGCGCGTTGCCACGAAAATAGCGCTGGGGCACAGCCTGCCCGAAATACGAAATGCGATAACAGGCACTTCCGCGGCGTTCGAGCCGGCACTGGACTACTGCGTGGTAAAAATCCCGCGCTGGCCGTTCGACAAGTTCCCGAAGACGTCCCGCGTCATCGGCACGCAGATGAAGAGCACCGGCGAGGTCATGGCCATAGGCAGGACCTTCCAGGAGGCGCTCAGCAAGGCCCTGCGCAGCCTTGAGATAAAGCTGCCGGCTAACCTGAATCCGGACGAGCACCTCTACCCTGCCACGGACCTGCGCGTGTTCGCGCTGCTCGAGTCGTTCCGCAGGGGCAAGACCGTGGACGAGCTGCACCAAAAGACCAGGATAAACCGCTGGTTCCTCAGCCGCATGCATGGCATGATAGGAATGGAGCGGAGGCTCCAGAAGGAAAAGATGTCAAGGCCGCTGATGCTCGACGCCAAGCGCAGCGGGTTCCCGGACGCGCAGATAGCCGCGCTCACGGGCGTGGACGAGCTCGCGATACGCAGCCTCCGCAAGTCCATGGGCGTCGTCCCGACGTATAAGATAGTCGATTCCTGCGCCGGCGAGTTCGCCGCCCTGACCCCGTACTACTATTCCGTATACGAGCAGGAGAACGAGGCCCTCCCGCTACAGGGCAAGAAGGTCGCAGTCATCGGCTCAGGGCCCATACGCATCGGGCAGGGCATAGAATTCGACTACTGCTGTTCCCAGGCCGCGTTCGCGCTCCGCGAGCTGGGCTACAAGAGCATCATGATAAACAATAATCCGGAAACAGTAAGCACGGACTTCGACTCCAGCGACCGGCTCTACTTCGAGCCGCTGACGTTCGAGGACGTGATGAACATAATCGACAACGAATCTCCGGACGGCGTCGTCGTCCAGCTCGGCGGCCAGACCAGCATAGCCCTGGCGGACAGGCTCGCATCAGCAGGCGCGAAGGTGCTGGGCACATCAATCGACGGCATAGACATAGCCGAGGACAGGGAACGCTTCAGGGAACTCGCCAACAGATTGAAAATCCCCCAGCCGCAGAACGGCACGGCGTCCAGCGAGGCGCAGGCATTGGAGGTCGCGTCGCGCATCGGCTACCCCGTCGTCGTCAGGCCGAGCTGGGTGATCGCCGGCCGTGCGATGGAGATAGTCCGCAGCGACGACGACCTGCGCAGGTACATACACGAGGCCGTGGACGTGAGCCAGAAACGGCCGGTCCTCATAGACAGGTACGTGGACAACGCGATAGAGTGCGAGGTGGACGCGGTCAGCGACGGGACCAATATCTTCATCGGCGGGCTGATGGAGCACATAGAGCCGGCGGGCGTGCATTCCGGCGACGCGAACATCGTGCTCCCGTCAATCCGCCTGACGGACGCTGAGAAGAAGACCATAGTGGACTACACCCACCGCATATCCGAGGCGCTGGGCGTCGTCGGGCTGGTCAACATCCAGTTCGTCGCCAAGGAGGGCGTCATATACATACTCGAGGCGAACCCGCGCGCCAGCCGCACGGTGCCGTTCGTCAGCAAGGCCATAGGCATCCAGCTCACGAAAATCGCAATGGCAGCGATGCTCGGCGGAAAGCTGCCGAAGCTGAAGCCGAAGACCGGCCATTTCGCGGTCAAGAGCGTCGTATTCCCGTTCCTCAAGCTCATGGGCACTGACATCAAGCTCGGGCCAGAGATGCGCAGCACAGGCGAGACCATGGGCATAGGCAAGACGTTCGAGATGGCCTACTACAAGGCGCTGCTCGCGGCCGGCATCCGCCTGGAGGAGGGCAAGGCGCACAGCGCGTTCCTGAGCGTGCGCGACGAGGACAAGAAGGACGTGCCGAAGCTCGCCGCGTTGCTGAAGACGCTGGGCTTCGCCATATACGGGACGCTGGGCACGGTCGGCTCGATACCCGGCGCGATAACCATACCGAAGATAGGCAAGGGCCACCCGGACGCGGTCGAGCTTATCGAGTCCGGAACAATCACGCTCGTGGTCAACACGCCGACAAGGGGCGGCGCGGCCAACACCGACGGCTTCCGCATGCGCCGCGCTTCCATAGAGATGGGCATACCGTGCATCACGAACATCAGCACGGCCCACGAGCTGCTCAAGGCGATGGGCGAGCTGAGGAAGAAGGAGCTGGACATCCGCCGCGTGGACGAATACGCGAACTGAGCCCCATCTTTTTAAGGATTTGCCCACATTATACCAGTCATGACGGATGACAGGAACTGGTGCGACTCACGCCAGAAGGCCGGCACGTGCCTGGTGTTCAGGCACAGGCCGATTCCCACCCTCAAGCGGAGCATAATATCCGCGGCCAGGAGCACGGGAATGGCCACGACCGTGCAAGAGCTTGAAAAGCTGAGGCGCGTGCTGCGCAACTACAAAACTTCGCCCTGCTCCATATGCAACCGCCTCGGTGAAAAATTCAAGGACCCGCTGGAGCCCCTCAATGCTGCCACCCAGGTGGCATGGGACATCGCTCTTCGTGAACGGCATGCGGTCCACGGCGCCGCCACGAAAGGAGGCACGCACGGGTTCATCCTGTCACGCCCCGTGAAAAGGAAGCAGGGCGGCCCCCCCGCGGACAGGGAATTCGCCATCGAGCGCAGGGCCTTCCTGCCCGGAGCCATCGAGTTCATCATGGTGAAGCTCAAGGGGCTGTTCGGCGGCAAGTCGCTTGCGGTCAGCTGTGCGCGCATCGATGCGTGCAGCGGCACGGCAGGGGCGCTTATAGAAGATGCGGTGACGGAGTTGCAAATCGACGTGGGCAAGGACGCCTGGAAGGGCTAGCCTATGGCCACGTTACCCACGCGTATGTGGGGGCCGCCGTCGCTCACCGGCACGCTCTGCCCGTTCTTGCCGCACATGCCAGGGCTGCCCCCGAAATCCCTGCCGACAGATTCCACGTCGTGCAGCGTCTTCAGGATGTTGCCGCTTATCGCAGCGTCGCGCAGCAGCCCCTTCTTCTCGCCGCCCCTTATGAGGTAGGCCTCCTCTGCCTTGAACATGAAGCCGCCGGAGAACGTGTCCACGCTCCCGCCGCGCATGCCCCTCAGATAAATCCCTTCCTTCACGTCGAAAACGTCGTCAAGCGACGCGTCGCCTTTCCTGAAATAGGTGTTGCCCATGCGGACGATGGGCACGGAGTCGTATCCCTGCGCCCGCGCATGGCCGTTGGGCTGGAGCCCGAGCGCCTTCGCTGTTTCCATGGAGTTGATGAAGCCTTTCAGCACCCCGCCCTCCACCAAGACGGTTCGCCGCGCCTGCACGCCCTCGTCGTCGTATGCGTACCTGCCGAAATCGTCGGCCGTGGGATCGTCCGCGATGCCGACCAGCGCATTGCCTATGCGCTTCCCAATTTTCCCTGCGAGTATGGACTCCCTGTCAAGCACGGCGTCGGCCTCGCACGCATGGCCGACCGCCTCGTGGGAGAAGACGCCTGTCATCTCAGGGTCGAACACCACCGTGAACCGCCCCTTCGGCGCCGGCGCGGCACGGAGCAGCCGCAGCGCCTTGTCCTTCGCCCCGCCTGCCACGGACAGGTCTATCTTCCCGAAACCTTTCCGCGACCACGAGCGCGTGGAGCCGCGCTGTATCAGCTCGCCCGAGCGCGCGGTGCATGTGCACGAGAGATACGTATAGCCCGTCTCCTGGACTATCTCCGCGCCCTCTGAGTTGTAGAATTCCTGCACGCTGCAGGAGTCGCTGCACGACAGCGTGCGCGCCGCGACGCCCTTCGCCTTCATCCCCCTGCCCGCCTCCAGCAGGGCCTTCACCTGCGCGCCTATGTCAGTATCAGCGGGCCGCTGGCGCACCCGCTTCCTCACGCATTTCGGCAGCGCCAGCCGTATGCCCCCCCTGCCCAGCAACGCGAGCTTCCGCGCACGTTCGAGCAGGCTTCCCAGGGGCTCGCCGCGGTTGCTGGACGCGAACCCCCACGAGCCGTTCTCCAGCACCCGCACGCCCATGCCCTCGGACGTGCCGGACGCGTGCCTGACCTCGTCGTTCGTTATCTGCACGTAGGAGCCCGAGCTGCGCTCTATGCGCAGGTCAGCATAGCCGTATCTCGAGAGGACCCGTTCGTATTCCATCTACTTCACTAGCGGCCTGGCCTTTTCCGCGTATTCCAGGACGAGCCTCTTCTCATCCTTGGTCTTGACCATGCCGCAGAATATGTAGTTGCCGAGCGGGACCAGGATGAGGACCGAGTTCTCGAAGGCCAGCTCCAGCTGCCTCTGCCTGTCGTCCGCCTTCTTCATGAGCGCGTCGGACACGTTTGCCACGGACGCTATGAGGCCTGTGCTCAGCTCGTTGAGCGCCATGGTGGAATGCACGGGCACCCCGTCCACGCGCACCAGCGCCCCGCCTATCCCCCTGTCCTTCATCTCGTTCAGGATCGCTTCTATCTGGTCAGCCATGTGATCACATCATATGATGGCGAGGCCGGTCGGCCCCACCTTTATCGGTATCATGATGTCCGCATCCGGCACCCTCAGGAAGAACTTCCCGCCGGTGTCCGTGATAGTGTATATCTCGTCCATCCCCTGCTCCAGCAGGCTGACGAGCTGCCTGTCGTGCACGCCCTCGTCGATCAGGAACAGCGTGGTCGCGCCAGCGCTCTTCAGCCGCCCCTCTATCACCGTGAGGAACTTCCTTATGGAGTCCTGCGGGCTGTACACCACGAAGGTGGAGAGCGTGTCGAAAACGACGCGCATCCGCTTGCCTGCGCTGGCCTTCATGGCCTCGTTGAGCATGAGCGAGAGGTCGTTGAGCGCGCCCGGGCCTGAGACCACCATGACCTTGGGCGTGGGCTCGGCCGCCTTGCCGAGCGTGGCGCTGTAGCAGTCTATGAAATAGATGTTCGGCCTGTCCAGGCTTATGCCGAACGTCGCCGCCTTCCTTATTATGTCCGCGGCGGACGAGTTGCCGCAGATTATGTACGAGTTCTCGTTGCTGGCGGCCGCAGCCGCGAAATGGTACGCGAGGGCCGCCTTCTCGGTGCCGCTCGGCCCTATGACTATCGCGTTGCCGGGGTTGGCGAACCCCCCCTCCAGTATAAGGTCCAGCTCAGCGACGCCTGCGGGCATCCTGTTCTTCTTCAGGATGGGCATCTGCTCGTTCACTCCCAGGTCCATGGCACTAATGGGGTTAGAAGTTTTATAAAGTCATGCTAAGGCGTAAGGGAGAAAAGGATGAAAAAGGGAATAAAAGGAAAATAAGGAAAAAATTAGGCGGGCCCCCCTTCAGGTCGTTGTCGTTGTGAATGCGCAGGGGTCTGTGGTCGTACCGCTAATCTGCGACAGGTTGGGCAGCAGCGCCCTGATTATGATCGGGGTTATGAGGTAGATGATCGCCCCTATCAAAGCTCCCGTCATCATCGCAGTCGCCCAGACCGTGGCCCTCGCCCTGGTCTCTGCGCCGAGCACCTGCCCTATGGCGTATGTCGCGCCTGCGAGCACTATGAGCACCATGATGGCCGCACCGAGGAACATCTGCGACATGTGGCACAGGTCCTGCAGCGCCGTACCGAGCGATGAGCTGGCCGATTGTGCGAATGACATTGAAACCAGATTTATGGCGAATAGCGCCAGTATCAGGTATTTCCCTACTTTATTGACTGCGTTCATGCAACCTATAATATCCATCTGTTCACCTTGGGACGATTTTTATCATACTGATTTACGCTGATGTGGACGTTAATATTTAAAAAGGTTTAGCCACTGCCAGGGCCGCCTCCAATCCGAGGAAAAGCGCCGGAAGCCACAGGCGCCGCCTGCATAAGCCCGCCCGGCAAGTACCGCCCCGCCTGCCCACGAACGCGTCTATTATATAGTAAAGCAGCAGGGAAAGCGCCACTGAGCCGGCCATGGGCGACGGCCTGAATCCATCTTCCACGGCGGCTGAACGCGCTTTCATGGGCATACCATGCGTGCTTTTATTTTATACTGCTCCCTATCCCTGCATGAAGCTCACGCTCTTCTACGACCGGCCGCTGCACGACAGTGCGGCATACTACTACGAGCTCGCCAAGGAGAGCCGCGGGAAGGCCGCAGGCCTCGTGAAGGCGATCGAAGAGACCGAAAAGGAGCTCGGCAAGGCGAAAAAGGCGAAGAAGAAGGCGGCGCGCGTGAAGCGCGAGAAGGAATGGTACGGGAAATTCCACTTCGCATTCACATCAGGCGGAAGGCTCATGCTCGGCGGCAGGAACGCGCAGCAGAACGACCTGCTGTTCGCGAAGCACATGGACGACGCGGACCTTTTCTTCCACGCCGACATACAGGGCGCGTCGGCGGTCATACTCAAGGGCGGCGCAGAACTTCCGGCCAAGGCGGGCGAAGCAGGCAGGCAGGAGCTGGCAGAGGCGGCGCAGTTCGCAGCCAGCTTCTCCAAGGCCTGGCTCAACGGCAACGCCAGCGTCGACGTATACGCGGTGAGGAAGGGCCAGGTGTCCAAGCACGCCGCCGGCGGGTTCGTGCCCACGGGCGCGTTCGCCATCAGCGGCGAACGCACATGGTTCCGCGGCACGAAGCTGGCGCTGCGCATGGGCACGGGCGAGAAGGGCCTTGCCATAATTCCTGAAGTCTCGCCGGTGAAACTCCAGAACCCCCTGGTGCTGGTGCCGTCCAGGGCAGGGAAGGACAAGGGCGCGCTCGCCAAGTCCCTGGCGAAACGCTACGGCGCCCACCCGGACGAACTGCTGGAAATCCTGCCGAACGGCAGGACGAAGACGCAGGTGCTGGGGTAACGTTGCAAAACATGCAAACCTTTATAAATAATGTTTCTGATTAGCTGATACAATTAGGTGATACATGTATGTACAAAAACATCCTGGCGATATTAGGCATCCTCCTTGTAGGAGCCAGCATAGTAATGGCTATATCAGGTGCAACCACCACCTGGGTTTCTGATACCCGCTGGTCTGGAAACACAAGCGGCAGCGACATCACGCAGGGCGGCAACATCACGGCCCTGAACATAGCCGCGAGCGTGCTCACCAGCAAGTGGGCGTCCTACTACGGGAACGTGACAGGTAGCATAGTCCTCGGCGACGGCAACGCGAACGTCTACAGCTGGACCCTGAGCGAGGGTTCGGTCGGCGAAGTCTGCGTTTCGACAAACACCAGCTTCAACTTCACAAGCGCCGCGACCGCAACAGGCGCCAACATCAACACCGCATGGGGCTTCACAGCGACCGATGCTGACAGCGG
Organism: Candidatus Iainarchaeum sp.; assembly: GCA_028714535.1. Taxonomy (GTDB): domain Archaea; phylum Micrarchaeota; class Micrarchaeia; order Anstonellales; family Bilamarchaeaceae; genus Bilamarchaeum. The sequence goes on from JAQTME010000010.1 coordinate 28,087, forward strand.
CAACAACACCTACCGGTCTTCGAACTGCAACATCAGCTTCGCGCAGGCCAACATCACCAACACAGGCAACGTCTCGCTCCAGGGCAGCAGCAACTTCAACAACTGCGTAATACGGAGCGGCACAGTCGCTGCCGGCACCACTGGCTTCCTGGCGTTCTGCACCAATCTCCAGCCCCGGTCCAGCGGCCTCAACTACGCCGGCCAGCCGGCCAACTACGAGATAATGGTCGCGACCAACAACGCCCCCGGCGCAACCGAGACGTATTACTTCTACGCCGAGCTCAGCTAGACGGTGGTTATTTTTTTATTTTATATTTTATTTTTAACCCATTCAAAAGCAGCAGGGCAAAAGCCATGAAATTTCAGACATGCCGGGTGAAACCATGAGACTCGCCATCCTGTTCATGCTCCTTATCTTCGCGACGGCATACGCCGAGGACTACGTCGCCATAAACTCCATGGACGGGCGCGACGTCCTGTCAGGCATCTTCTACGGGAATGTCAAGGGCGAGCAGGTGAAGTTCATGCCCGTCCCCAGCGGCAACAACGACCTCTTCGCCGCCAAGGTCGGCCAGGGCCATTCGATACTCCTCATACAGTCAGACAAGCCGGTCAGCAGCTTCGTGGAGAACTCGCTGAAGGCCAACAACAACACCGTGGAGGTATACACATCCACCAATGCAACGGTTACGAACCTGGACCTGGCTAGGCGCTCCGGCGCCGAAAGGTTCATCGTCGTCGACTCTGCCTATTCAGACAGCGCGCTTTCAGTGCTGCCATACGCCAAGTTCACGAAGGCCTACGTCCTGCTGGCAGACAAGAACAACGCCGACGAGGTCAAGTCCATAGTCGCAGGCAAGCAGGTCATGATATACGGCCTCGTGGACAAGGAGGTCTCGGCAGCGCTCGCGCCCTACAGCCCGGAGATCGTCGGCAAGGGCGAGGACAAGTTCGAGGACAACATCGCGATAACCGACCGGCTGATGAGCGAGTCGCATGCCAACCGCGCCATAATGATAGACGGCACTTTCATAGAGGAGGCCATCGCGGCAGGAGACCAGCCGCTCATACTCATCGGCACGCTCGTGCCACAGCCGACCTATGATTTCGTCAAGCAGAAGGTCAGGGACGGTCAGCTCCTGCAGGTCATGCTCATAGGCAACCAGCTCGTCGTGCCGGTTTACGACATGCGCGAGCGCATGAAGAGGGAATTCCAGGCAGAGGGGGTCGACAAGACCTTCGGGGTCATAGTCAAGTTCGCGCAGGTCATACCAAGCGCAGGCACAGGCGTGCTCGTGCTTGACACGTTCCACATGCCCGCATACAAGCCCCTGCTCAACATAAGCGAGGTCACATACAACCGGCAGTCGGCCAAGGTTATGGTCTCAGTCGGGAATATCGGCGAGGGCGCAGCCTACTATACGAGCGAGGTGCGCGTCAAGGTCAACGGCGCTGACTTCAAGGTCTTCGCAAGCAACGAAACGAAGCTCGTCGAGCGCGGCGAGCAGGTCGGCATGGAATACCCGCTGGACCTGTCCACTGTGCCTGAAGGCAACGTGACCGCGCTGGCCCTGGTCAAATACGGCCTGTCCAAGGCGTCGCTCGAATCATTCGTCTCCAAGGAAGGCCCGCTCACGACCATAAGCTACGTGGACGCGTCCAACGTCAGCGTGCAGTTCGCCAAATACGACCGCGACAACCGGCGCATGCTGGTCACGCTGCGCAACAACGGCGCCCAGGCCGCGTACGTGTTCTCCAGGGTCAGCCTGATGCTCGGCGGCCAGCCCACCAACATAAGCAGCGCCGCGACCCGCACGGTCGAGCCGGCATCGCTGGTGGTGGAGGAGTTCCCGCTGGAGCTCGGCGAAGCCGACCTCTCGGCCAACAGCAACGTATCCGTGTTCATCGACTACGGCGGAAGGCCGGGCTTCCTGGCGAAGCACGCCCAGTACATAGTGCCGCTGGAGTCTCCTGCCAACCCGTTCCTGTTCGCCATAGTGCCGCTCGCATTCCTGGCATTGATCCTCGCAGCGGCGTACTTCATCTTCGTGCGCAAGCCCGGAAAGGCGGGAGAAACAGAAACCGAGGCCGAGTCCAAGCCGGCCAGCAAAGCCGCCCGCAGAAAATAGGGTGGCCGGATGCTCCCCCGCGTTCTTATCGTCCTCCTCCTGTTGCCAGCGCTCGCGTTCGCAGGCAATGACACGACCCAGGGGGGCAACATAACCACGGTCAACCTGGCAATACCCCAGAACTCCTCATGGCACGGCGTCGTCGGCACCCTGTCGCCTGCCCCGGCCGTGCCGTTCAGCATCAACGCCACGCCGGGCAACATGACCAACACCGTGATAACCTCCGGCTCCGGCTCGGCCCCATACGGCGTGAACGGCTCCATATGGCTGCTGTTCTCCAACTCATCCACCCAGATTACGTCGCTGTCGCCCGGCAGCCTCGCATCGCTCGACCAGTTCATAGGCGCAATCGGGCAGAACGCATCGTCCACATTCACGGCCAACACCACGTTCATCATCGGCAACTTCACGATCGCAAACGTGCCGACGGCATACACCCTCGCGCCCGTCCCCACCACGTTCCGCATGGGCTACCTGCGGGACCAGAACGGCAACATCGTCATAGCAGTGCAGGCGGTGAACCGGAGCTCCGGGTTCAACGGCTCCCTGTTCGACTTCCAGCTCATGCTCCCCACGCAGAACGGCACGGCGGTGGAATACTACCTGACGGTCATAGTGAAGGGGAACCTCCCGCCGAACCCCCCGCCCCCTCCGCCGCCGCCAGGGCCGAGCCAGGGGGGAGGCGGCTCGCACACGCCCTATTACAACGAGACGAGGAACGCCACGCCGGTTAACATAACCAACATCACCAACGTCACGTGCATAGCCGAGATATGGTGCGGCGAGTGGGGTGCATGCGTGGACGGGTTCCGCTACCAGTCATGCACGGACCTGGCCAACTGCAGCGGCATCGAGATATTCCGCTCAGAGCGCTGCGGGGTCCCGCCAGGCGGCATAGAGCCCGAAGTGCCGCCCGGAAAGCTGATACCAATCGTGCTGGAACGCGAGTTCCCGTGCCTCATTTACCTCCTCCTGCTTATTCTGTTGCTGCTTATGCTGTTTTATCTGTGGAGAAGGGGCAAAAAAGAGCGGGAAAAACAGGCTGCTTCTACGAGATAACCCTAAGCCGGGCTTTATAAGTTTTTCTGAGATATGTTTCCGGTAGTGTGCAATGGGTCCATATCGTGACCAAAGGGGAGTGTTTATGCTAGAGCGCAACCACAAAACCTATGCGTTCTTCCTTATCATCCCGCTGCTCGTCTCAGTCACCACACTTATCGCTAATCTCCCAATCGAGAACCGCACGGTGAACGTGAGCTACGTCGAAGGGCTCAGCAGCGACTTCTCCAACATGCTGCTCGAGGTCATGACCTCCAACGGCTCATACGCCGCACCGTACGAGATCCTGGACAAGCAGGACGGCAGGTGGGCCGCCGTGCGCCTGCCGCTGCCCGAGGGCAACTACTCGCTGAACGTCCTCGCCTCCGCAGGCAACGCGAGCGTCATCCCGTCGGCATACGGCCCGGAGTTCCTGGAGATAACGTATTTCGGCGGCCTGGAGCCGGACTTCTCCAACCTCGCCATCCAGTTCGTGGACAGCAACGGCGACACGTCGGACATCCCATATTCCATCATCGCCCTCGAGAAGGGCAAGTGGGCCACGATATCCCTGTCGCGGCCGCCCATGGCCGGGGAATCCGTCTCGGTGCTGATACAGCAGCCCGTCGAGATGGAGCCCCAGCCCGACTCCCGGCAGCCTGCCGGCGAAGGCAGCCCGTGGGTGTGCCCGGCGCAGCCGGCAGCCAACGATTCGTTCGACAGCATCGCAATCCGCCGCACGGCCCACGGCCCGGTCTCAGCGACATTCGACGGCTGCGGCGCTGAGATAGACGGCGAGGCATACGACCTGCTGGCCTCGAACGCCACCGTGAGGGTCATCGCCGAGGGCGGCGGCAGCTTCAACCCGCAGGGCGAAGGCGTCATCGCCAAGCATGCGCTGCGCAGCCGCGGCATGCACGTGCTCGAGATACGCCGCGACTCGCTCGCGGCGCTCATCGAGGCCGGCGGCACGAAAATCCACCTGGACAGGCCCATGGACATCTCGCTCACGGAAAGCATCCCGCTCATAAGGGCCGACCAGGCCAGGGCCGCATTCGGCCTCACCGGCGCGGGCATGTCGGTGTGCCTGCTCGACACGGGGGTGAATGCAGCCGCGCCGCAGTTCGACGGGATGGCGGCCAGCGGCCACGACTTCGTGAACGACGACAACGACAGCATGGACGACAACGGCCACGGCACCCTCATGGCATCCACGATACATGCCATCGCGCCCGAAGCGAAGATAATCGCGGTCAAGGTGCTCGACTCGTCAGGACACGGCTATTCGTCCGACATAATCGCGGGCATCGACTACTGCAGGCAGCTCGCCGCCAACGATTCCGGGCTGCGCATAATCTCGATGAGCTTCGGCGGCGGCAGCTTCACCGGCTGGTGCGACGGGGACCCGCTCTCAATCGCTGTTGAGGACGCATACGAAGACGGCATCCTCCCCATCGCCTCGTCAGGCAACGGCGGAAGCGGCGGCATAACCGCGCCGGCGTGCGCCATGAACGCCACAGCGGTCGCATCCACGTCAAAAACCGACACGCTCTCCCCGTTCTCCAACATCAACCCTATGGTCGACCTGCTCGCCCCTGGCGAAGGCATAACCGCCGAAGGGCTTTTCGGCCCGCAGACGATGTCGGGCACATCTGTGAGCGCAGCGCACGCCGCAGGCGCAGCAGCGCTCCTGTGGCAGACCGCCCCTGACAGCGCGCCAGCGGAGATAGGGCAGCGCTTCGCCACAACCGGCATCCCGGTCTGGGCCGGCAGCGCGTACTACCCGCGCATAGACGTGCTCAACGCGATAACGAACAACCTGACATCCATCCCGGAGAAGCCGCCTGTGAACGGGAGCAACGGCACGGCCGGCGAATTCACCGCGGCCCTTGCCGTGACCAGCATCAATCTCAACGCCACCTCGCCCAACAACAAGACGACCGACGACCTGACCTGCAACTACGCCGTGGATGCAGGCACCGCCACAGCCGCGGTGGCATGGTACAGGAACGGCGCGCCGCTGGGGCTCCTTTACATGCCGTTCGAGGGGAACTCGTCCAACGCGCTGCTCGACTATTCAGGAAACGGCGCCGACGGGGCGAATTCAGGCGCGGTGTGGAACGCCACCGGCGGCCCGGACGGAAACGGCTCATTCGAGTTCGATGGCACAGCGTCATACATCAACGCGCAGACTTTCTACAACTCGACATTGAGCCAGCTTACGGTGATGCTGTGGATACGGCCCAAGGCGCAGAGCGACTGGAGGGACATAATATCCAAGGAGACCGGCGACTACGCGACCGCGGGCTTCGGGCTCAGGCGCTCGGCTGCGGACCAGTTCGCCTTCACGCTGTACAACGGGGGAAAAAGGGAGCTCCTGGCGCCGAGCGCATTCGATGATGCCGGCAGCACGTGGTACCACGTGGCAGGCACGTACGACGGCACGACGATGAGGCTCTATGTCAACGGCGCAGAGGTGAGCACCCTGGCCACTTCCGGCAACATCGTCAATTCGATTTACAGCCTGCAGATAGGAAGAAGGACGAGCGCTTCGGACAGGTGGATTTACGCCACGCTGGATGACGTGAGGGTATACAACTATTCCCTCTCAGCCGACCAGGTCCTGGCGATATACCAGGGCAGGCCGGATTGGATATCCCAAAGCGAAACCGAAACAGGGGACGTCTGGCAGTGCAGGGTCACGCCGTTCTCCTCAACCGCGGCAAACTCCACAGTGAGCTCGAACAACCTCACAATCATCGTCCCGCCGCTGGGATGGGACCGTGCAAGCCTCGGCATCGGCACGGTTTTCCAGGGTTCATCAGCCGCAAGCAACGCGACCGTCACCGCCTCAGGCAACCACGTCGGAGTGACCGTCGCGGCCATATCAGGCAACGGCACGGGCTTCATCACCGCCAGTCCCACGTCACTCGGCAACATGAACGACACCGACACGGGCCCGGTCCAGTTCAGCTGCGCCCCGTCCCAGGGCCAGGCAACCGGCCACTACGAGGCAGTCTTCAGGGCCAACTCGTCCAGCTTCACCTCCGGGGACGACATCACGGTGACGTGCACGGTCGCAGCCCCGACCACCTTCTCGGTCCAGAAATACTACCTTCCCATGGCAGCCGGAACGACTTCAGCGTACGCGCCGTTCACGGGCGGCCAGACCAATGTCAATTCCGTGCCCTTCGCCACCATCTCGCTCAACGAGACCACCACGACCGATTACTGGCGCCAGTACGTGCCAGACATATACTTCAACTCGAGCGGCGTCATCGTGGAAAGGAACAATGCCGCGTCGTCAACCATGAACGTCATCGTCACAGTGGTCCAGTTCGCCTCGGACTCCGTCAGGGTGCAGGACGGCACATTCAGCCTGGGCACAGGCTCGACCACCGCCTCCATCGGGAGCAGCGTCAACCTGTCCCGTTCAGCCCTCATATTCTATTACGAATCTACTGACGCCACGGACAACTACCAGGACAACTCAATCCGGGGCCGTATCAGCGGCGTGAACGAGCTGAACTTCAGCCTGGACCCGAGCTCCACCACCGGAACGAAGTCAGGGCACTGGTACGTCTTCGAATCCCTTGACGGCGCATTCACAGTCCAGAGCACGGCGCTCAATTTCGCTTCGGCTGGCACCACCGCGACAGGGGCGATAAGCGCAGTCCAGATGAACAAGACCTTCCTGATAGCGTCCTATTCGACAAGCGAGACTTCAGACGACCCAAGGGACGGCTCGCTTACGGTCAACCTGACATCCACCACCGTGGTCACGGGCACGCGGCTGGGGACGCCCGCGGCGGTCCTGAACGCCACGGTATACGCGATCACCTTCGCAGGTAACGAACTAGTCCAGAGGGGCTATTTCAACTACGGGACCGCAACCACCCAGAGCGGCACCATCGCCGCAGTCAATACGAGCCTGTCGATGGCATGGAACCCGGTGCTCACCGGGCGCATGGCGAGCGATTCCACCGCAAGCTACGGCCTGGTGTCCGCATTCCACCGCCTCAACCTGACGAGCTCCACGGCCCTCACTGGCACGAAGGACAGGAACATCGGCAATACCGCCGGCGCCTGGGAAGTCGTATCCTGGGTTGCGCCATCGTCCGTCTCCAGCCTGGCGTGGAACCAGTCCACGCTCAGCATCGGCAGCGTCGTGCAGGGGGCGTCCTTTGCCCTGAATGCGACGCTCACCTCGACAGGCAACAACGCCAACGTGACGGTAAGGGCGGTCTCAGGCAACGGCACTGCCTTCATCAACGCCAGCCCCACGTCGTTGGGCGACATGAGCAGCGGCAACAGCACCGGGGTCAGGTTCAACTGCTCCCCCTCCGCAAGCCAGGCAGCGGGCTACTACGCGGCGGTCTTCAAGGCCAATTCGTCCACCAACGGAACCGGTAACAACATCACGGTGAGCTGCACCGTGGCCGCGTTCGCGCTCAACCTCGCCTGGAACCAGAGCGCCATCGCGCTTGGTAGCGTAGTCCAGGCGATGTCCAACGCCAGCAACGCGACCGCCACCGCGACAGGCAACCACACGGCCGTCAAGGTCACCGCGGTGGCAGGCAACGGCACGGGAGTCATCACCGCCAGCCCCACGTCGTTGGGCGACATGAGCAGCGGCAACAGCACGGGCGTCAAGTTCAACTGCTCGCCGAGCATATCCAACGCCTCGGGCTACTACGAGGCCACGTTCAAGGTCAATTCGTCCAACTACAGCTCAGGCAGCAACATCACCGCGGGCTGCACCGTCCTGGCGCTCAACCTCGCCTGGAACCAGTCAACCCTCGGCATCGGCAGCGTCTCCCAGAACACTTCAAGCACGAAGAACGCCACAGCCACTGCGACCGGCAACCACGCGAACGTTGCCGTGGCAGCCGTCGCAGGCAACGGGACCGCGTTCATCAGCGTCACGCCGGCATCAATCGGGAGCATGGCCAACGGCCAGGTGCAGCAGGCCATGTTCAACTGCTCGCCGAACGCGTCACAGGCGCTCGGCTACTACGTGGCCGTATTCAAGCTCAATTCCTCCAACCTCACTTCTGGCAGCAACATCACCGTAAGCTGCACGGTCGCGCCACCGGTCATGCACAATTTCACCATCATCGTGGCGTATGACCACAACGACACCTGGTTCGGCGACGTTATAGTGAACGCCACAGTGACCAACGAGGATTCCCAGGCCGTGACGGGCGCGTCAGTCAACCTGACAGTCACCCCGCCGACAGGAAGGGGCGTCTATCCGCGGACAGTGGCGATGCTGGACGACGGCGCCTGGCCCGACGCGGCCGCAGGCGACGGCATCTATGCCACCCTGTTCGACGTGTCGCTGTCCGGCGCGGCCTACACCAACGGCACCATGGGCCTGAACGTCTCGGCGGTGAAGAGCGGCTACAACGACGGCTACAACGACACCCGCTCGTTCTTCACATTCGTCGTGAGGCGCTGGTACGGCTCAGCCACGCAGGACGTATATGCCGATTACCGGCTGACAGACAACGGGAACGGCACATGGACGCACAATGTCACGGACGTGCGCATCTACAGCGCCAACACCGCAGCCAACAACGTCACGGTGAAAATCCCGATAATCAACCAGCCGAACATCTACGGCCTGCAGGCCAGGGGGGTCAACGCCTACAAGGTCCTGGGCAACAACACCATAGTGCTCTACCTGAACGTCACCTCAGGCGGCACCACCATGGTGAACTATTCGTTCCTCGCGGCCAGCGACCTCGTGCTCACCCTGAACGACAAGTACCAGACATCCACAATCGGCGAGAGGATAGGCAAGAACGGCTTCGTGGTGTGGAACAGCCACATACAGAAGGAGTCGTTCGGCATCGGCTTCGCCGCAGAGGGCTCCGACGCCACCAACGGCCAGCACTCGGTCGGCGAGGACGTGGGCATGAAGGTCGTGGACGGCGAGAGCGCGGACAACCAGAGCTACACCGTGGACTGCATGGAGCGCACCGGCATAGTGGAGAACTCCACAGGCACCATGGCATACGCAACCTGCGCGAGCTGCGGCAGCTACTACGAATGGAACATCCACTGGAAGAGCCCGGACGACGCTTCCTCGTCCCACCTGGGCGGCGAGATAGTATCCGCCACGCCAGACAACGTCACGGTCAGGATGACCGACCACGGCTCCACGAACGAGTGGGGCTCCACCAGCCGCTACAACGTGACCAAGTCGCTGACATTCTACGCCGGCAAGAACTACGAGAAGCTGAACTTCACGATAATGAACATCGGCACAGTGCCGCTCAACACCACGCTGGTCTGGGGCAGGGAGCCGTGGGTCTATGCCGGCGGCTCAACGGACCAGAACGACCGCGGGGCAATACCAACTGGCTGGCCGCAGGTCAACGAGGAGGATTACACCTGGCAGGAGCTGACGAGCAACTGGTTCGGCTTCTACGACGATGCCACCAACTACGGGACGGCCGTCATATTCCCGGCGAACACCAGCGCCGGCGCACCGACCGTGTGCGCACATCTGGATTCCCTCCGCACCCCTTTAGGCACCAGCGCAGGGCAGAACCTCTGGCCATGGACGATAACCCATGCGGCAGATCCCAATGCCATGCTGGACGACATGTTCTGCAACTGGCAGTTCGGCGCGCTCGCGGCAGGCGCCAACGCATCCGCGGTATTCTACCACTGGGGCGGCTACAGCGGCACAGGCAACGGCCTGATGGACGAGATGGCCACGGCCGCGGACGAGATAGACGCGGCCACGCAGGGCCAGTATCTCTCCTGGAACCAGACCGCGCTTGCGCTCGGCAACGTCTCCCAGGGGGCGTCCTTTGCCCTGAACGCGACCGCAACGTCCCACGGCAGCAACGCCAACGTTGCAGTCGCCGCGGTGGCAGGCAACGGGACCGCGTTCATCAGCGCCACGCCCGCCAGCATCGGCAGCCTCTCCCCCAGGCAGTCGCAGCAGGTCAGTTTCAACTGCTCGCCGTCGGCAGGCCAGGCAGCTGGCTACTACGCGGCGGTCTTCAACATAAACTCCTCCGGCTACGCCGCAGGCGCCAACATAACCGTCAGCTGCAACGTCACCGCAGTGGCCGCTGTCAACTGCCCCACGATAGCCTCCGGCGGCACCTATGTGCAGCAATTCAACTACATCGGCGCGCCCAACAGCGCCTCTCCATTCACGCTCAACAACTTCACGTGCGTGAAGATAGCCGCGTCCAACGTCGTCTTCGACTGCAACGGCTTCAACATGACCGACAACGGCACCTCGAGCACGGGCACGAGCTACGGCATCCTGGTCAACGGCTCCCTCACCAACGTGACGGTGAGGAACTGCCAGGTATCCAACTATTCATACGGCGTGTTCATCAACGCCTCCAACAACAGCAACTTCATCA
>JAQTME010000011.1 GCA_028714535.1 Candidatus Iainarchaeum sp.
CCGTGAACCCCGATTTCAGCGTGCCGGAATACCGCTATGACAACAACAGGATGGAAATCATCGTCTACAAGGACGACCTGCACGCCATCATACGCAACACTAACATACCCCGCGGCGCTTTCAATGACATAATAGTCAACATAAGCAACCCTGCAGGCGTGGGCACCACCATCGTCGACAGCTATGCAATAGAGCTATGGAACGAGTCAGGCAAGCTCAGCGACCTGTATGTGAACGGAGGAGGCTTCGATTCCGAGAGCGCCGGCTGTTTCGCCTCCAAGCCAGTCATAAACCCGCTGTTCATCATCGAACAGGGCGCCTCAGTCCAGAAAACAGTCCGCATCTACATACCTGACATCGCAGGCACGCCGGCGCTCAAGGTCAAGGCCTACACTTCGTATACGCCTTACGTGGACCCGGACACCTACACGAACCCCTATTGCGAACCCCACTCGAGGATAGACAGCTACTTCAACGAATCCAACCTCACGAAGATGTGGATGCCCCTGACTAACTATTTCGGCGCCTACCTCTACAGCGACGGCGGCGTCAACAAGACCGTTTACATAAACAGCAACGGCACGCCGGCCATATCGAAGCTTTACGGGAGGATGCTCGTGAGGGCGGACAGGTTCTTCACCCCGGGCGACAACATCATCGGGACAGCACCGTCCTATGATGCCGGGGTGCCGATCGCGCTGATAGTGAAGGAATGGGCGAACACCTACCCCTACCCGACGGCAGGCGACACGAGCGGCTGCAGCCGCTTCAACGTTTCGCTTACCGCCCCCGCGCAGCTCTATCGCGGATTCACCCAGGACGTCACAGTCATGGTCAACACGAGCTGCAGCGAAACATACGGCATATCCGGCATCTCCGTAGAGGCCTACAACTCGACCAGCGGCGACATAATCCACCAGTTCATAGTGGACAACTACGAGGCGACAATCTCGCCCTCGTCCAACCTGTCCAGGACATACACCATCTACGTGCCAGCGACCCTGCCTGACACGCCGGACGTCAGGATCAGGGCCAAAGTAACGAGGCTCCTCGGCAGGGAGATGGAGCTGCCAAACGGCTGGACGACCGGCTTCACCAACTGGTATTACGACGTCATCCCAGGGTCTTTCACGTCGAGGGGCTGGCAAGCCTACGACGACGGCGACAACATCACGCTCGCAGATGCGCTCGCATCTGATTACAGCGACTGGCAGCCGCTCCACGTGTCCAACCTGAACTACGAGGCATTCTCAGCCAGTCCCGGCGGCCCGACCGGCGGAACCTATTACCGCGCAGGCAACTACACGATGTCGAGCAACTACCACCAGGGCTACTTCGGAGCGACCACCTACGTGTCCAACGCCAGCAACGCCGAGGCGCTCGTAAACACCTACACGCAGACCATGCACACCTACCCGCTCAGCGACGAGCCGATGAACGTCGCCCTGTCCAGGACCGCGCCCAACGTCAGCCTTGCAGTCAACGGCGTAATAGGCGGCAACGCATCCTCCGGCGTGAACCGCGTGCTGGCATTCTCGAACGGCACCACCGACTACCTCGCCAACGTGCCGGCAATCATGGAGCACGAGACCAGCGTGGGTGAATCCTCTTCCACCGTGTCAGACCCGCCCACGCCTGCGTTCGACGTGCAGGCAGACATCATAGGCGACCTGCGGCCCGGCAGCGATGCGGTCCTGCGCTTCAACGTCACCAACAACGCAGGCTCGTCCATAATCATACGCAGCATAATATTCGAGCTAAGGAACGGCTCAGGCGGCGCGCCCATCCAGGAGGTGTTCGGCGACGCCAACAGGGACATAGGCGCCGGCGAGTCGTTCTCTGCCAATTCCACCGTGCACCTGGCCGACAGCCTGTCAGCGTTCCCGTCAATCTCGCTCACTTCGAAAGTGGAATGGGAAATCTCCTACAACATGTCGTTCGAGAGGTACCTCGGCAACGTCAGCGGTGCAGAATCGGCCAACGCGTACGCGGCATCCATGAGATACCCATACAAAGGCAGGTACATCCTCTGGCTGGACAACGTTTCCAGCTCCGAAGTCACCATATTCAAGCCGATGGGCCTGACCAACAAGACCTGGGAAAGCAACGCGCTGCTCTACGACAACGGCAACCTCGCATTCAACTACTCCGGCTCCATGGACACCTGGACGGTGAGCGCATACTGGGGCAAGTACATATCCTTCAAGTTCCCGCGCTGGAGCCAGTATTCGCTGTTCAATGCCAGCCAGGGCAGGAACATCCTCGTATACGACCTTGACAAGAGGACCGCGGACGCAGCCGGAACGGCAGCGCAGGTCAGGATACTCTCGTACAGCGAGCAGGACCTCGGCCTCATCAACGCCTCCACCGGCCCGATGGCGGACTTCGACCTGGTGAACGGCTCGGCCCTTGAGGCGACCACCAACATGTTCATGACCCTGCAGGTCAACCTGTCCAACGACAACTATGTCCCGGTCCAGTTCGATTCCATAGAGGTCTCCTACATAAACGGCAGCAGTTTCCTGCCACTCTACCGCTACATGAACGGCACCTACCGTGTGACCAGCAGCCCGTCGCTGCCATCGCTGGAGGACGGGAAGATAACCGTGCAGCCCAGGAGCTCCACCCTCCTCCCGCTTGAAATCTACCTCCCTGGAGGCCTTCAGAGCGGCCAGATACGCGTGAGGGCTGTGAGGACCGTCTACCTGGACAACCTTTACAGGGGCTTCACGGATGGCATCAGCGGCTATACGACACCGTCGTTCAACGACACCGGATGGAGATACAACATACCTTCCGCCAGCCAGTACTACCGCAAGACATTCTACACTGAAAACTCAGCGCTCGGTGTATTCCTGCGGCCGAGGTCATCGAACGTGTCCGCCAGCGGGCCCGAGGTGTGGCTGGACGGCACCCGCATATTCGGCAGTGCCATAACCAGCCTGGGCACCTGGACCGGCAGGGACTACTACTGGCATGCGTTCAGCGTGGACAGCGGCAGGCATACCGTCGCGTTCAACACCTGGGACGACAACGCCACCTTCGACGACGACGCCATGCGGCGCAACCAGAGCTTCCTCATCGGCTACTCCTATGCCATAGACCACGTCTATAACATCACGCTGAACCAGTCAGCCGGCTACACCACCCAGGGAAGCCTCGGGAGCGAGGTGTTCAACGTCACCGCCAACAGCACCAACGTCAGCTTCCTGCTCAACTTCACCAACGACATGAACCGCGGCATAAAGGAGCACGCGCGGGTGTACGTGTCCGACCTCGACAACAACGTCACCTACCTAGTCCACACGATGCCAGTGGATGTGCCGGCCATGTCGACTGCAATCGCATCGGGCGACGCGCTCATGCCACGGAGGTTCATCACAAAGGGCGCGACTGTAGCCAGCTCAGCCGGCGCGGTGAAGAAACTGTTCGTGCCGACCACATTCGGCCTGAACGACACCAAGACCTACCTCCTCTATAGGTATAGCGGCCTTCCGCGCAGCGTCACGCTGAGTTTCAGCGTGAACAGCAGCGAGCTGGCCAGCCATGATTACATAGAAGTGCTTGCGGCAGGCGTGGTTTCCTGCGAGGACGGCTTCCCGCACACCCCCGCCTTCCTGTGGACCATCGGGCCGAGGAGCGTCTACACGTCCTGCGAACCAAGGACGTACTTCGACCATGCCAGCAACATCTCGATAATATTCGAACCGCGGTTTGCAGCGACCAATGTCTCGTTCGCAGCCGATGCCGACATGCAGACATACAGCAGCGACTCTGTTTATTCGGGCTTCTACCATGTATTCATACCGTCGGATGTACTGTCAGCAGGCACCAATGCGATTACCGTGTCCCCATCAGCCAAGGCCGGCTTCATCGGCTTCTACAGGCCCACCCCGGAGAGGAACATCTGCGACTACGTTTCATTCTGCAACAGGAGCTACACCCCGTCGAACAACCTGATGGTGGTCCCAGTCGCCCTGAGGTTCTCGGAGCAGGAAGGCAAGACGATGTCCTGGGCGTATTCCTACAGCGAGCAGGCCGGCGCCATAGCAACCGGCTGGAGCGCTGACGCCTGGCTGAGAGGCCCGCCGAACGGTTATCCGACCCGCGCGAATCCAGACTTCCAGGAACCGCCCAAATACTACTACAGGACCGAGATGTTCATACCCTTCGACGCCAAGGAGGTTTCCATCCCGCGCGCCAGCAGCATATGGATAAACGGCCAATTGATCCCGGTAGGGACGATAACCACCTCATCGGTGGTCAACAACAACATCAACGTGTTCACCTACCTGGCCGACACGTCAGCGCCGTTCGCCGCAGGCTATGAAAGATACTACACCCCCATGATAGTCTATGTCGTGCAGTCGTACGGCTACACGCTGCTGCCCGAGGCGATGAATATCACGGGCGTGCCAGGGCTGATGGCGGTTTCACTCAACCTCTCCAACACAGGCAACCAGCAGCTCAACGTATCCTTCTCGACCAACCAGAGCTTCATGGTCCCCAACCAGACCAGCATCAGCATCGCGCCATACGTCCTCGACCAGCCGGTATGGTTCATAATAAACACAACCGGCCTTGCGCCCAACTACTACATGATAAACGTGACCGCGTCAGAGCCGAACGCTGGCAACAAGAGCAGCATCCTGAACCTGAGCCTAGCGCCGACGTACGACTTCTCAGTGCAGCCGCCGCTGACGATACTGTACAGCACGCCCTTCAACGTCACGCCGTCCTATGCGTACATAAACGTGACCAACACCGGCAACATCCCGATAGACCTCAACTTCACCGTCAACCAGACGTTCGCCACCCTCAACGTCACCAACGTGACAGCACTGGCTGTCGGCGACATGGTCCAGATAGAGGTGATGCTGAACGTATCCACGCTGAACGGCACCAGGTTCGACGTCAACTTCACCGCCTCCAATTCGTCCATGAACCGCTCTGCGCTCATAAGGCTGATGCTCAACACCACGCCGACCACGTGCATCCTGGAAGTGTCGCCCAGTTCCATATCGTTCGGCACCATGGCTTATGACTCGCTGGGCTATTCCAACCTCACGCTGTCCAACACCGGCACCCTCGACGGCAACCTGACCGTGGGCGCCACCAACTTCACCACCATTACCAACGTCACTCTTGCATCCAACTACACCAGGAGGACCGCAGACCCAGCCTATTCCGCATCCTACGGCAATATGACCGCGCTCTTTGGGGCGCCTGCGGCCATGGGCGCTCTCAATTCGTCCGTCAACAGCACTGACTATCTGGGCCTCCTAGCGCCGCCGCCCGGCACGCCCGGCCTCACATATACACAGACGATAACTTACACCCTTGACTGCGGCTGAAACCAAAACCTGTTTAAAAAGATAGGTTGTAATATATAGGTGGGTGAGGGGGTGGATAGATGAGGCTCGCCTATAGTAAGGCCGACGCTGCCATGTGCCAGCCCCACGAGAAGCGCGCGGCCTCGTTTTCCAGGTTCAAGGATGCTATCATGAAGGTTGCATCGGCAACGGCCGCTGCAGCGGTTTCCTGCTTTCTCCTCATGACCCCGGCCACAATGCTTTTCTCACGCGCCCACGCCGCCGAAGTCCCCTCCTCCATAGTATGGACGCCCGGCATCGACTGGGCCAAGCAGCCAGTGCGCGACTATTTCACGTCAAATAACATCCCGATAACCAAATACACCATCCAGCAGGAAATGCCCCTCGGGCAGATGGTGCCGCTCACGCAAAAGCTAGGCACTGCAGTTTCGCCGTTCAGCACAAGGAACCTCGGCACCGGCATGTCCTTTGTCATCCACATGAGCCACGGCTTCTCATACGTTGGCGGCGATTCGTTCAAATACCAGATAGTGTACTACTGTCCCTATTCGGCCGGTGCCATAAGGGCGCGCGTCTACAGCGGCGAAATCGCCAAATACAGCCAGCTTTCGCGTGTGGACCCCAGATGGTCAAGCAGCCACCCCTCCTACATCTTCAACCAGGAAAACGCAGCCCGTTTCATGCTCATCGGCTCCATTGGCCAGTGGACCTCTGAACTCCTCAGGGAGTTCGACTGGGCCAGCGGCAGGATAACCGACACGACATACGTCCTGACCAACAGTACGTCATTCCAGTTCTGCCATGCATGGAACCACGGCAAGGGCAACTGGGGAAGCAAAAGGATGTGGTTCGGCTTGAGCAACATAGACAACGGCTACGAGGGCGTTTCAATAGCCGATATCCCGGCATTCGCAAAGCGCCAGCTTGTGCGGCCGGGCGTATATCCGTTGCCCAATCCTGACAGTTCCAAATCATTCGTCGGCTGGGTGCTGGATACGGTATTCTGGAAGGTCGCGCGCAGCGATTCCACAGCCCCATACGACCTGGCAGCGAGGGTGGATTCCGCAAGGTTCATGACGGCAGTGCTGGATACCAACATGTTCTATGTGCGCCCCTACGACCTTCCGGCCGGGGAAACGGACACGGTGACCGTGAAGCCGTACGACGTTTTCAAGCTGCCTATTCCAAGGCGCCTCGTTCCTTTCGCTGATTACGGCGGCAGGCACGGCGAACTTGCCAACCCCTGGTACCAGCTTACCAACATCCACAACCCGGACATCGACTATTACACGGTTAATGGCGTGGTGATATCCCCCTTCGAGCTCGTCTTCTTCCAGGACAGCACAGCCAAATCCGGGCCGTGGTACACCCGCATGACCGGCAAGGTAGCCAAGAACGTCGTTTCCGAAGGCGTAGTGGATACCGGTTCAGTATTTACTCTCGATTCATTGAAAATGTGGAGGTTCGTCAGGATGCCGCAGGCAGGCGACACCTCCTTCATTAGCATCGGGGACGAATTCAACACGCAGTTCCGCGTCCCTGACTCGCTCTGCGGCGCAACTTCCGCTTATGACCCGCTGCTCTGCGGCTTCATCCGCGGCGTCAACTACACTTCGGTGGGCGCTCCAGAACCGCAAAGAATCAGCATGCCCGCGTTCAGGCCGGTTGGCCCCGGTAGGTACGAGATAAGCTTCAGGGACGGTGCCAGCCACGAAGTCGGCATCTACGACATGCAGGGCAGGCTGGTCCGCTCTGTCGAGGCGCCGCATGGCCATGCGCTCGTCGGCCTTGACGGCCTCCCTGCAGGGGCCTACATGATAAGCACGGAAGCGGGCCGCTCGCACATCACGTTCAGGGCGCTGCTGCTCCGCTGATATTCCCCTTTATTTATTTTGCCGTGCATGGTATGGCCAATGCCAACCCTGCGCATTCTCATCGCCCTCATGGTCGCCCTGCCTTGCGCGTTCCCAGCCCTCGGCCTCTCAGGCGCGTCCATCGAATACGGGTTCAACGGCTCCTCATTCTCTGCAATCAGCCCCATGTGCGCGATAAACACCGGCGGCGAGGCCGTAAGCGCATCCCTCTCTGCCAACGACTCGTGCATCATGGCAACTTTCGCCAACGGCATGAATGCGACGCAGATAGCGCCGGGCGGCGAGGAGTGCATCTCCCTGGAGCCGCTCTGCGGGAACGTTTCGGCGAACTCAGTGAAAATAACCGCCACCCTGGCCGGCACAAGCGTCAGCGCTGCTGTCGCCCGCTCGGCGAAGATAACCTCCTTGCCGGCAGCCGGCATCCCGCAAAACGCCTCAACCCCTCAAAACAGCGGCGCCCAGCCATCCGGCGCGCCTTATGAAATCGTTTTAATACTTGTCATAGTAATTGCTGCGGTGTCCGCATGGTATTTGACAAAATATCACTATCCGCATTGATTTTCCTGTTTTTGGCCTCTGCAGCATTCAGCGCTGACGTCGGCATCGACTTCGCGCTCGTAAACATGCCACCGACCGTGAACCTTACCCTTTCGCCCCTCAGCCCGTTCCCCGGCACCATAACCTTCAATTCCGACGCCACCTACCATGACACCGAGATGCAGACCGGCAGCGTGAATCTGACCTGGTATGTCGGCGCCACGATGGTGCAGCCCGGCGGGTTCTACCCTGCGGTCGCCCCCGGGGGGACCGTTCCAGCAATCTCATTCACGGCTCCGTTGAGCAGCGGCCAAACGGTGCGGATATGCGCTGACGTATCGGACGGCATCAACCCACCTGTCGTGGCCTGCAGGTCCACGGTGGTTCAGACGCCGGGCGGCCCGTCAAAAGGCCTGATCACAATAGCCGCCCCCGACTCCCCATGCCCCAATTCACCAATGGAGCTGACGTTCACGCGCAGTGGCAGCAGCGCAGGCGCATTCACCCTGTTCATAAGGCAGCCCAACAGCAGCATCGAGACCATACGCATCGAGGCGACCAGGGAGTCTTACACTTACGTCCCCACACAGAGCGGGGAATACTATTTCGGCGCCATAGAGGCGGGCAACAATGACGTCGTCGACGATACAGCCAGGGTGGGCGAGATATTCCCCATAATACGCATGCCCGCCTGCAGCTTCATGGAAGACCCGCGTGACCGCTCCCTTTCACCCACCGGCGATCCGGTCACCGTCTACATAGTCGACAACACCGGCGTCGCGCAAGACGGACAGATAAACATCACCTGGAATGCGAACGGCCTGCCGCAGTCAACGTCACAGTCAGGCGGCTCGTTTTCATTCGTGCCAAGGAGCCAGGGCTCCTACCACATCGAAATCCAGACCGCCTCGTGCACGGCAGCCACGGATTTCAATCCCAATGTCTGCCTGGGCAACCAGACAATCAACGAGACAATACAATACACGATGGGGAACCAGACATTCTATATCTGGAGGATGCCGCCCTACATGGGAGCCGGCAAAGGCTGCAGCCCGGTGTCGTGCAACGTGACCGCCGACTGCTGCGAAGGCTACTGCTTCAACAAGAAGTGCGTCATCCCGCCGGCTGCGCCTGAGCAGCCCTGGCTGACGCTCAAGACCGGCTGCTACGGGCTGGCGCAATGCACGGACCCTGCAATCTGCTGGTTCGTATGCAACCTGGTCTGGGTGCTGCTCGTTGCGGTTTCCGGATATGCAGCATACATCAGGCGCAAGGTAAGGGAAGAATCAGTCATGCTCTTCCTAATCCCGCTTTTCGTCGCGGTAGTCTTCATCCCGCTGGCCGGCCTTGTCGCGGCTTTCGGCGCACTTGGGGCGGCGTTCTACCTGAAGCGGATGGAAGCGAAGAAGAGCGCCCCTAAGGCCTGAAGAATCGTGTTTTATGCGGCCGGCGCCTGGAAAAGCACGCCGACCAGCCATCCGGCCACGGCAGCCGCCCCGCCTATGAGCATGAGCTCAAGGCCGCCTTTCAGCCATTTGCCCGATGTCATCCTGCTTTTGTATGCCCCGACAACGAAAAGCACTGCGAGCGATGCGGCCAGGGCAATTGGTATGGACGCCCCCACTGGCAGGAAGAAGAATGTGGCGATTGGCACCAAAGAGCCGACGACTGCGCTGCCGCCCACGAGGACCGCCTGCCAGAAAGCCGACATCCCCTCGGACGGGTTCTCGAGCCCCAATTCGTCGCGCATCATCGTGCCGAGCCACACCTTCCTGTTGGAGCATATCTTGTCCACGACCTGCTTGAGCAGCTTTCCGGAGAACCCTTTCTCGCGGTAGATGTCCTCTATCTCCTTCCGTTCCCTGTCCGGTATCTCGTCAATCTCCTTGAGCTCGCGCCTGACCTCTGACTCGTAATGCTCGATTTCCGCGCGTGTGGACGTGTATGCGACAGCGGCCATGCTGATGCTTTCGGCGAATGTGGCCGCCAGCCCTGCCAGGAGGACGATGTACGTGGAATTGGTGGCCGTCGCCACGCCAAGGACTATGCCCAGGACGTTCACCACGCCGTCCTGGCCGCCGAGTATGACGTTCCTGAATATGCGGCCTAATCCTATGGTGTGGTGCTCCCCGTCATCGCTTTTCGCGTTTTTCTGCATCATCCGGCTTTTTGATGCAAATTTAATAATGGTTGCCTCAATACTTTTTCTTGAATCCGCTATTTATAGCCGGGCTTGCAGCTTCTTTTGACCCGTTCGGTCAAATGACTCCAAGACCTCACATTAGTTCGGGCTTGTAGCTCAGCAGCAGAGCGCTCCGTTCGCATCGGAGAGGCCGGGGGTGCGAGTCCCCCCAAGTCCATTTCCCATATGTCATTCTCATGCGGCTGGAGTTTGCCTCATGGGAAATGGACGGGAAGTGCCGGCAGGCACAACAAGTCCATACCAGGCCCATTTTCATAAGACTTTTATGCTTTATTGTGCTTAGATGCATGAGGACCTAATTGCGATTTGATTCCATGGAAGTTCCTAACATATACAAGGGAGACTACCGCAGGATTGCCGCAGCCCCGCTGCTGCTGATACTGGTCTCCCTCATCTTCATACCCAACATACAGCCCGGCGTGGACTTCAGGGGCGGCACCCTGGTGTCGCTCGCGCTCAACCAGAGCGTGGACGGGCCTGGCCTGCAGGCCAAGCTGCTTCAGGAGGGCCTTGACGCGAAAGTGCAGGTGTACAAAACGCCAACGGGCTATACGGCCGAGATAGAGGTCCCGCAGAGCCCTGACCTGGTGAAGGCAGAGGAGCTCAAGAGCAGCTTCTCCAATCTTATGCCCGAGGTCTCCGAGCTGGAGGTGCGCTCCTACCAGAACAGCAGCTACGAGGCCAACTACACCGCGAAGAAGGCAGAGCTGGACGCGCTGGCAGACCAGATGTTCGCGCTCGCCAAGACCGACCGCTCGCAGCTCAAGATAGGCGGCCTCAATGACCTCGAGAAGCGCGTTTCTGAATCATATTCGCGCGTCTACCTGCTCTACCAGGAGTCCATATCCAAGCCCATCAACAAGTACGTCTCCTACAATTCCATATCCGTGCAGACAGTCAGCCCGGTGCTGTCAACGCACTTCATAGAGAAGGCGCTCAACGTGGTCCTCTTCTCCGCGGTCCTCAGCGTCATACTCGTCTTCCTGTTCTTCAGGTCAATCGTCCCAAGCATCGCCGTGCTCACCGGTGCGGTGTGCGACGTTACCATAGCCATGGGTGCCATGGGCCTTTTCGGCATACCGCTGACGCTGCAGTCTTTCGCGGCCCTGCTCATGCTAATCGGCTTCTCGCTTGACACCGACATACTGCTCACGACGCGGATTTTGAAGCGCAAGGGCGACCTGCGCGAGAACGCATACGACGCCATGAAGACCGGGCTGACCATGAGCGTCATGGCCATAGTGGCGTTCGCATCGCTGTTCGCGCTTTCTGTCATCATGCATATCCCAACCTACTACGAGATATCCGCCGTGGCCCTGGCAGGGCTCGTGGGTGACATGTTCGCCACCTGGGGCATAAACGGCGTGATGATACTATGGTACGCCGAACGGAGGAAGGTGGCCTGATGGACTTCTACACAGACAGGAAATTCCAATTCCTTGTCCTCATGTTCGCCGTTTTCGCCGCAGGCCTGCTGGTCTACCCGCTTTTCGCAGGCCTGCTCCTCATAGCGGCGCTCATATTCTTCGGCACGTTCTCGCTCATGTGGAAGGAGCCGCACATAAAGCTGGCGGGCATGGTCCTGCTGGTCGTGCTCGCGCTGCTAAACGTATCGGCCAACCACATGAAGTTCGGCATAGACTTCGTCGGCGGCACCCGCATCCCGGTCATCCTGGAGCACCAGGTCGACCAGGCCACCATGGACGAGCTCGTACAGACGATAAAGAAAAGGGCGAGCGTGCTCGGCCTGAGCGAGGCCAAGGTGCGCGCCATAGGCAGCACGGAGATAATAGTCGAGATATCCAACAACGACGAGTCCGTCATACGCTCCATAGAGGACACGCTGTCGCACCAGGGCGTGTACGAGGGCATCGTGGACGGCCAGCTGGCCGTGAGCGGCGAGCGCATCTACCCGTCATCCATACGGGCTCTGGGCTCCTCGGAACTCGTCCAGCAGCGCGCCGACTGGGGCGTCGGGTTCTCAGTGGACCGGCAGGGCGCAGAGCAGTTCGCACAGGCAGCCAAGGGCAAGGCGGACTATCCGATATACATGTTCCTTGACCGCCCACAGGACGCGGCATTCTTCTATGAAAGGGCAGACTTCAAGTCGGCCATCCCGCAGGATTCCGGCGAAAAGGAGGCGCTCAAATCGATGCGCGACGCGCTTAGGCTGAACGGCAGCGACATCCAGGTGTACCTGGTGGAGGACGCTGCCAACGCCACGCCGATGACGAACAAGACCAGGGCATTCATCTCAGCCAACGCGTCCGCGGCTTCAAAGAGCCTCCTCAGGGAACGCGGCTTCACCGTCGTGGAGGTCAACGCCAGCCAGATCAGGCCTGAATTCACGCGCACCAACAGCGGCGTGCTCATAGTCAGCAATCTTGAGGCGTCCGGCCTGCTCACCGCGCCCCTGCTGGGCGGCGGCATCACAGGCGGCATACCCAACTACAACTACGTCGTGACCGGCTCTGTGCAGGAGACGAACGCGCAGCTCAAGGCGCAGGAGGCCTCAGCCAAGGTCAAGAGCATAGAATCCATACTCAAGGGCGGCTCGCTGCCGGTCCAGATATCGCTCGGCTCGCGCACGACGCTGCCCGCATCGCTCGGCAACGAATTCCTCAAATACAGCCTCATAGCCATCGCGTTCTCGCTGGTCGCCATATCCGTGCTCATAGGCCTGCGCTACCGCAACCTCACCGCGACCATGCCGATAGTGCTCATCAGCCTCGCCGAGCTCGTCATACTCCTCTCCATACTGGGCTCGTTCACCATAGACCTCGCCGCCATGGCGGGCATCATAGCGGCCATCGGCGTCGGCGTGGACGCGCAGATAGTCATCACCGACGAGCTGCTCAAGAGGGACGAGCACAGCACACGCGAGAAGATAGGCCTGGCGTTCGGCATAATCAAGACCAACGCCATCGTGGCCATATCCTCCATGATACCGCTGCTTTTCTCAGGGCTCGTCGAGGTCATAGGGTTCGCCATTTCGACCATACTGGGCGCGCTGCTCGGCTACATGCTGACAAGGCCCGCCTATGCGGCCATCGTGGAAAGGGTGCTCGCCGCAGAGAAGAAAACGCCTGAAACGCAGCAGGCCGGGCAGTCCTGAAACGTTTTCAGCCGTCGGGCGTGGTGCCCACGTCGTTAAAGCCCATTTTCCACCATACACCCCTTTAAAATCCTTTTGAAACATAAATTATCACATGCAGCAAGGTCCACAACAGTCCCCGAAAGGTCCCCAGCATTCCAATCCTTCCCTGGCCGCCACTACGAACCACGCCGTAATGACGATGAGATCTCCGGGTTCCCCGCTGGTTGATGCGCAGGACCCGTTTAAGGGAAGGGTCATCACAAGCGACATCGCACAGTACAGGATTTTAGATAAGATAGGCGCCGGCGGCATGGGCGTGGTTTACAAGGCTGAAAAAATCAGCCCCCCTTCCAACGACAGCATCGTCGCGGTGAAGTTCCTCGGCCAGGACGCGGCAACGGCAGGGCCTGACACTATGGAACGCTTCCGTCGGGAAGCCTATGTCCTGAGCAAGTTGAAGCACCCTCACATAGTGGAGCTGAGGGACTTCGGCAAGGACAGCCACATGTTCCTTGTCATGGAATACCTGGACGGGCGCAGCCTGGCTGCCGAGCTTCCTGACCTGACGAAGGGTGAGCCCAAAAACCCCAAACTGCTCGCCTGGGACCGGATAAAAAGCATCCTGCTCCAGACCTGCGACGGGCTGTCAGCTGCACACTCCAAGAACATATACCATCGCGACATAAAGCCGGAAAATATAGTCCTGATCAAACACAACGAGATGGCGGACTGGGTCAAGCTCCTTGACTTCGGCACTGCCAAAGATACCTCGAACGTCACCCTGACCCAAACAGGGATGGTTGTAGGTACGCTCCTATACCTGCCCCCCGAAGCCTTCATGTTCCCGGAAGAGTTTGCGGAACTGTTCGGAGACGTGTCCAAGGACCGCCTTAACATCGCCAGGGAGGTCTACAGCACAGGCGCGGTCCTGTACCAACTGCTTACTGGCACCACCCCGTTCTACGCAACGTCCAATGCGGTCCTGGCACGCCAGGTTTTAACCGAACCAGTGATCCCTCCGTCCCAACGCGCGCCATTCCGGGGCATACCCCGTGACTTGGACAGATTCTTCGTGGATGCGCTCGCCAAGGGCCCCCTTGAACGTTTCCATTCCATCGATGCATTCAGATATGCGTTGAATTCAATAGAATGGGACGGCCTCCGCAGGCGGACCTTCAGCGGCTTCAGGGCAAAGCGCAAGCTCGGCTTCCTGACCAAGATAGTTCTTGGCGCGGCGCTCGTTATAGGCGCTGGCTGGGTCATCACGAACCCCGACCGGGTCCGTTCTTTCTTCACCAACGCCCAGCACGACACGTATTCCTTTTACAACGACCATATACGCCCGTCTTTCCTGAAGCACAATTTCAATGTCCCCAAGGCCCAGCTTCCTGAAAGGAAATACTCGGTATCCATAACCTCCAACGTGGATAGCGCCAGGGTGTACCTGAACGTCGCCGGGAAGCGGGAATACGTGGGCATGACCCCGCTGACATATCCCCTCAGCGGCGAGATCACGCGCACCTTCACTGTCAAGCACAACAAGCAGGTCCAGCAGGTGAGCGTTTCGCCAAATAAAACAGCAGTGACCGTGCATTTCGCCGCACCGCACCCTCAGAAGCCAAAACGCCAACCCGAGCCAGAGGATACTGAGGATTCTATAGAAGTAGGAAGTGAGTAGCGATCACATGGCAGCACACAGATCCAGCGGTCCGCTTAGTAAAAAGGACGCGCCACGGCCACTGGTCATGAAAGACCCCCTCGTTGGCAAGACCGTGCCCAATCGCTACCATCCTGAGCAGAGGTATCGTATCGAAGCCCTGCTGGGCTCGGGCGGCAATGCCAAGGTATACCGGGCCGTTGACCAGACAACCGAAAATCCGGTTGCACTTAAGTTCGCACCGACGCTGGAAGAAATAAGGCAGAAGGCAAATCTGAGCAACACCGAGGCCCTCGCGCAACAAAAAGACATATACCTGCGCTTCATGCGGGAAGCCGAAACTCTGAAAAACATAAGCTATCCACCGCTCGGCCACTCGAACGTCGTCAAGGTATACGGGGCCGGAGGGATAGATGTGGAGGGAAGTGCTGAGCCGCTGCCCTACATGGCCATGGAACTCATCGACGGCATGCTGCTGCCGCAACTTCTTGAGAATGGGCCGATACTGTGGCCGGATACAAAGAGCATCTTCCTCCAGGTCTGTGACGCTCTTACCTACGTCCATCAAAAAGGAATCCTCCACCGTGACCTCAAATGGAACAACGTCGTGCTCAAGATGCTTTCCGAGGACCTCCGTAAGCTTTCGTGTGAGACTTACCATGCAACCCTCATAGACTTCGGTTCGGTGTTGCTGCCAGATGCCCGTACCATGACGATAAGCGGGGCCACCCTCGGCACCATGCCCTACATGTCCCCGGAGCAGCTGAACAACTCCCACAATGTAACCGTCAGGTCGGAGGTATATTCCCTCGGCTGTATGCTGTACGAGATTATTACGGGAAGCCTGCCGTTTGTTTCACAGGAGCAAGTCCCGCTCATGACTTCCATAATGCAGGACAAACCAGAATCGCCCCGGAAGCGCGCTCCGGACCGCGGCATACCCCGGCAGCTGTGCGCAATCGCCCTCACGGCGCTTGAGAAGAAACCGGAAAACCGCTACCCCGACGTCAGGGCCCTGGCAGCTGCCATAAGCAGCGTCAAGTGGAACGACAAAGGGCCGCGCAAAACGCTCCACCCCATCCTCTGGCTTACGAAGCATCCTCGCACATTCGGCCTCGCCATCGGCGCCACAGCTCTTGTGGCGGCCGGAAGCGGCTTCTGCCTTTATAATCACTTCCGCACGCCAGAGATGGCTGCAACCCCGGCTCCTGCTGCAATGCCTGCCAGGCCTCTAACCGAGCCGCCTATCGCTGAACCAGCGGATTCAGGAGGGCTTAAGCCGGAGGCTGAAAGCACCGCGGTGGACAGCCTCAAGCCGAAGCCTGAAACGCTTTCAACCACTATGCGGCCCCCTCCGTATTCAAATCCATACAAGCTCAAAAAACCTGCCAAAAGGCCGCCAGCGGCAAAAAAAGACACTCTCCACGGGGCTGCCAAACGCCCGTTAATCACCCCCCACCTCCGCTACAACACCCCGCAAAAACGCTAGAAAGGACAGCTTTTAAAATTCCGATTGGATAGTAGGCGCATGTGCAACCTGTATCTCGAAGGCACCAGAGCCATAGTGGACTTGGCCAAATGCCCCTATGAGTTCGCCTCCCCCGAGTTCCTCAACCTCCACCTGAAAGACCTGTCGACGACCGAATCGCCAATAAAGACCATCCGCTACGAAGAGGAGATTGTCGTCGAGCTGGATGAGCAGAAGAGTCTCATACTGACCGAATATGCGGCGTTCATCCGCCAACTGGAGATGATAATCCTCAGGGAGGACATCTACGGCCTCAAGCAGGACCCTGCCTACGACACCAGGCGGGCGCTGATAAAGCGCTTCTACGAATACGTGTTCCTCAATCCGCTCCTTGCCGCGCAGCAGCTGGACGACTATAACGAAAACGAGCCCGAGAAGTCAATATACCAGAAGGGCTTCCAGACCTTCAAGGGCTGGGTGGCAGGCATACTGAAGCGGTACACCTCCACCCGGCTATACAACCTTGTGAAGGAAACCGGCGACCTGCGCGCGGCATTCCTGCAGATCGTCGGGCTTAAGACGCTCTATTTCGTCCCGTCCCTTGTCCTGGACATCCCAAAGAACGCAGTTCCCATCAACACGCCTGAGGGTCACTACATGCTTCCGTTCGGCGTGGAAGTGCAGATATACGAGATTCCGGGCGAGGAGGCGTACCTCTACGTCCAGAAGAACAATTCCATATCCGCCCTGAAGCCTGAGCTGAACAAGCTGCTGAAGGCGACCATAAACGAGCAGTTCAAGGAGCAGTTCACCAACGTGGACTGGGACATCCTCATGAACCTCAAGACCAGGGAGTACAGGCAGTTCTTCATAGACAAGGCGCTCATAGAGGGCATCCCGATAACGCCGCAGGAAGCCATGGCCATGGGCCGCGAGTGCTCGGCCTGGGTGGTCGGCCTCGGCGCGCATATAGAGAACCTCGCACTTGACAAGGAGAACGTCACTGACATCTACATAGACAGCGAGAACTCGCCCCTGTACATCGAGCACAGGAAGTTCGGGCTGTGCCACACGCTCTTCAGGTACAACCGCGACCTGCTCGACCACGCCTTCAGGAACATCGTCTATACGCTCAAGGGCGTGAGAAAATTCGACGAATCCAGCCCCATCCTCGACGTGGTGCTCAAGCGGCTTTCTATGAGGTGCCACCTCCAAAGGCCGCCGGCGACCTTCGAGGAGCTGCAGGGCGCGCTGAGGATAATGAAGGAGGAGCCTTTCACATACGCGCAATACCTCAACTTCCGCTCCTTCACGCCGTTCTTCGCAGGCTACGACGACACCATGGTCTCGCTCGGCTGCTCCGAGGCGGTGCTCGGCCTGAAAGGCGTAGGAAAGACAGCGTTCACGGCTGCGAAAATAACCTCCATAGGCACGCGCAGGAGGATAATCCCAGTCCAGGACATCGAGGAGATCCCGGTCCGCGCCTTCAGGAAGCGCGGCTTCCACATCGGCGCAGCCAGGGTGCAGAGCTCGGACTCCGAGGAAACCACGACCAAGGAGCTGGACCTGGTCACCATGGCAAACGTGCTCCTGCGCATGGGCGATGCCGCGCTCATCATCAACGAAGTGCGTTCCCGTGTCGCCGTGCAGGGCATCATCAACCTGCTCAACACCCAGCCCGGCGTGTTCCTCCTCTACAACCTGCACGCCGAATCGCTCCGCGACATCCAGGACCGGCTCGAACTGGTCTTCGGCATGCCGGCCGCCAGCATGTACGCGACCGACCGCTACACGTTCCTCAAGAAGATCAGGTTCGGCAGGCGCGGCAGGATATACCGCGTCCTCGGCTTCGAGTACGAGAGCGACGTGGAGGAGAAGAAGTTCGTGGAGATATTCCGCTTCCGCCGCGGCGACGGCATAGAGAAGTGCACCTGGGAGGCGAAGTTCGTGCGCAACCCCGAGGCCGCCCAATGGGACTTCAGCAAGGTTGACCTGAAGAAGCTGTCCAAGGACCTCGACCTGGCATTCATCCCGCCTGCCCTGGCCAGGAGGAGCGAGGAGACCGGCATATCGCCTGAGCAATACGTCATGCAGGCGTTCTGGAAGGGCAAGATGTACTATGACATCTACAGGCTGAGCCAGCAGCTGAACGACAAGCTGCTGCTCGAGCTGGACTTCGTCCTGAAGGTCAACACGGCCGCATCGAGGCTGCTCGTGTCCATGGAAAAGGACCAGGGCGAGATAGACTTCGGCGATGCATGGGCCAAATGGGAGCCGATGTTCAAGGAAATCGTCAAGACCGAGGTGGAGAAAAGGAAGCTCGGCGGCCCGGTGGAGATACCGGAGGTCGCCGTAGCCGCGCCCGGCCGCACCGTCGGAGGACGGGAAGTGCCGCCTCCCCCTTCGAAAGCCGCAGAAGAGGAGGGGGCCGGCGAGGAAGAGGGGGAAGAGGAGCCGGAACCGCCCAGGCCTACGCCCAAAAAGGAGGCCAAAGAGACCACTACAAAATCACTGCTCGACCGCCTCCGGGAGAAGAAAAAGGAGTCAGAGAAGAAAGGGAAGAAGTAGCCTACGCTTTCATGAACTTGGCGATGCGGTTGAACGCCTCGTCGAGCTGCTCGGGTTTCGGCAGGAACACCATGCGGAATGCCTTGCCCTGCATCTTGGGCGCGAACCCGGAGCCGGGCACTGTGACCACGCCGTGCCTGAGGAGCCCGTGCACGAACTCCTTGTCGTCCTTCCACGGCCCGTCGACGTTGATGAACGCGTAGAACGCGCCCTTCGGCGATGAGGTGCTGAGGCCCTCGATCTCGTTGACGCGCTTCATGACCACGTCGCGGCGTATCCTGAGCTCCGCGTTGAACTTCTTTATGTGGTCGTGCGGGCCCTTTATGGCCGCGATATAGGCGCGCTGCATCTCCCAGTTGACCGAGAGCCGCTGGTTGCACAGCCTCTGCATCGCCTCCTTAACCTTGTCCCAGCCCTGGCCGTGGAAGGCAAGGTAGCCTGCGCGCGCACCAGGGTATATGTAGTTCTTCGACAGGCTGTTGCCGCAGACGACCGGCACGTCCTTGCAGATGTCGCGCATGTGCGTTATCTCGCCGTCGAACACCATCTGGTCGTAGACGTCGTCTGATATTATGGGGAGCTTGAACTCGCCTGCGAGGTCCACGATGCCCTCCAGCGTCTTGCGCGAATATACCGCGCCGGTGGGGTTGTTCGGGTTGATTACGAGTATGGCCTTTGTATAGCCGGTTATGTTCTTCCTCATGCTGTCCAAATCAGGCTCGAAATGCTCGTCAGAGTCGTAGAACTCCACTGTTCCGTAGCTTATGCGCTCCTTGGTGAGGTAGAGCGGGTAGGTCGGCGTCGGGAGTATGATGTTCCTCCCGGGGTCGACCAGTGCCTGGAAAAGGAAGTCAATGCCCTCGCTAAGGCCCGCGGTTATGAAAACGTCCTCCGGGGCCACCTTCTCGTACCCTGCGACCGTCCGTTTGAGCTCAGGGTCCCCGTCCGACGGCGCATAGCCCGAGTAGTTCTGCTTCAATGCGTCGGCTGCAGCGTCAAGCACGTGCTGCGGCGGCCTGAAGCCGAACGGTGCAGGGTCGCCTATGTTGAGCCAGATCATCTGGATGCCCTGCTTCTCGAGCTTCTTGGCCTCCTGCACTATGTCCCTTATGGGGTACGTGACAAGTTCGCTGCGCTTCGACGCTTCAATCAAGCAATCACTTCACTTTGATGGCATAGCTGCCCACTGCATTCACTTCGACGACCTTGGCTATCTCAGAGCGCTCGGGGTCGAGCACGATGACCATGCCCGAGAACTTCTCCGAAAGCTCGCCCCCGCACTTCGGGCAGGCCTTGTAGTCCGTATAGATTATGTAGCGGCAGTTCTTGCAGGCCCTCATTTGGCATCACCCTTTTTCTTCTTCTTCTCGGCCTTGGCCGGCGCGGCCTTCTTTGGCTTGAACCATTCCGGCTTGCCCAGCCCGTCAGGCCTCATGGTAAGGCCTATCTTCGTGTCGGACGAGGTGGACTTCAGGCTCACCGTGGATACCTTGACCAGCACCTCGTCGCCCTTTTTGACGGCCCTGCCTGCCTCCCTGGACGAGAGCGTCTTGGCCTTCTTGTCGTAGTAGTACTTCTCCTTGCCTATCTGGGAGACGTGCAGGAGCCCCTGGAACGGCCCTATGGACGCGAAGGCGCCGAACTCGACTATCTCCTTCACCTCTGCCCTGTAGACCTCGTTGACCACAGGGATGAACGTGAGCGCCTCGAACGACACGGTGTAGTATGCGCCGCTGTCGCCCGGTATGATGGCTCCCTCGGTGAGCACCTTGGGCTGGTCTATGGAGAGCACGATGCCCAGGTCCTTGTATATGCGGCCCTCGTAGCGCTCGCGCAATATCCGTTGAACGGCATCTTCGAGCTCGCTGCCGAACATTTCCGGCGGTACGCGTATGCGGTCCTCTATCGTCTTGATGTGGTACATAAATCGATCCTCCGTCAGTCGCCTTCTGCATGCGCAAAAGGAGAGTCTAGCCGGCTTCTGCCGACGTAACTGCTTTGTTGGAGGCTCTTTAAAAAGGGCTATGTCAGCGGATGGGGCGAGTGGGGTCATACCCACGGACGTAATAGCCGCCGAAGCTGTATTTCCCGTACAGGAACGGGATTTCCGGGTGGAGTGTTTCACATCTAAAAGTGCCCTTCTCATATCTCAGTTGCAAATCCGCCATCATCAACCTTGTTATGTTATCGGTGGTCATGCTCGCAAGCCTTTGGTAGCGGACATAGAATTCAAGTTCCCTTGGCGTTATATCGCTGTAGTCCAGTCCGCTGGCGCTTTCTGCGCCCATGCCCCTGATTAGGTACAGCATTTCCTTGCCTTCCTTCTCATCCACGATTGAGCTCCGGTCTTTGTCAGCATAGATGTAGGCTTCTCTCCAGAGCGCCCGGTAAGCCAGATTTTCCCTGTCGGCGAGCAGTCCCCATCCAGCAGCGATCACCGCCACTGCGGTTCCAAGCGCCACGGCCGCATATTTCAGTCCCCGTAACAGCCTTCTCATCCATCTCTTTTCGACCGCGGACTGGTCATAGATGCCCTTGCCTGTGTTTATGATGACTACTGTGTCAGTAGGTTTGAGGTCGTATTTCACAGCGCCGCAGAACGCAGCCGCCGCGGACGGCTCTGCTGAAATGCCATGTGCATTCAGCCACTTGTACTCTCCTGCCAGCTCCCCTTCGCCGGCAGTCCTGAGCTCTATCCTGCCCTCGGCAACCATCTTCTTGACCAGAGGGTTGAACTTCGAGTATCCGCTCACCAGCTTGTCTGCTATGCTCCGTCCTGGCTTTTTGAGGAATTCCTTCGCCTTCGCCAGGATGTTCTGCCTTATGGTCACGCCGACGATTTTCGGGGCCCCATTGCCCCAGGTTTCGGCTGCCTGGGCTGCAAGCTCGGTTGCAAGTTCCCCGCCGCCAACAGGGCAGAAGATGTAGGTCGGCTTTACGCCGTCTGCGGCGATTTCCTTGATTATCTGGCGGTAGCCATCCACAAGGCCGTGGCTTTCGACGCTGATGACGTTCTTTTCATCCACATGCCTGCCTGTCCGTTCACTCACGCACCTCATGGCAATGTCCCTGAGCGCATCATCGCTTATTATCCCGCGTGAGAGGTCCATCCGATGGACGATTGAGCAGCTTTCCAGCTTTTTTCTTACGGCCCTTGGAATGCCCTTGTCTACGACGTTGACAACCTGCACCTTCTGGCCGTTTTTATCGTTCCAGGCATTCGCCAGCATGCCCATGCTGTACCCTGAATTGCCTGAAGTTATGTGCACAAAAATCGCGTTCGGGTTGTCTGAGGCCTCTAGGAGGGCGACACAACGCCTGTCCTTGAACGTGCCGAAGGGGGTCTTATCCTCCCTCTTGACGTAGACGGTGGCGCCACACCTGCCGGTGAGC
The DNA here is from genome assembly GCA_028714535.1 of Candidatus Iainarchaeum sp. GTDB lineage: Archaea > Micrarchaeota > Micrarchaeia > Anstonellales > Bilamarchaeaceae > Bilamarchaeum. The sequence continues at coordinate 22,131 of JAQTME010000011.1, forward strand.
TCTATGCTCTTGTATAACGGGGTGCTGCCTACCTTTAGCTGGCCCATGGTTCTCGCATCTATACGTGCGCGATTGTTCTTTTAAATGTTTCTTTATGGTTTTTCGTGGTCATACCCCTGATTTTGCGGTCCCCTCCCGCTGTACGGCGGCAGCATCAATATATGCGGCAAAGGGGCGAATGATTACAAGTGGTTTATTATGGAAGTAAGGGAAATGCACCTCTACTCGGAAAAGGTGGAGGCCGAGGACGTCAAGAACCTGTTCAACAGGGTCACCAAGTCCAGTTTCCCGCTTTTCGGCTTCCTGGAGCTTTCCGAGATCCTCTCCCTGAACGCCCTGACGCTGGTGGTGAAGCGCAACAACAACACCGTCCGGTTCTACCTCAAGGAGAAGGGATGTCTCCAGAACATATCCGCGCTCGTCTTCCCGTTCAGGCTCTGCGAAACGACTATTCTCAAGCTCTCCCACGGCTCCTTCTTCCCGTTCCCGCGCATGTACATGATAGGCGGCGGCAGCCACGACTTGCTGGACTTCATACTCAAGGAGAAGATAGAGCAGCTCACGCTCAACATCACGAAGGTGCTGGGCAAGTCCGTGGTGACCGGCACGGCCATAGACGAGAACGGCCACAAGGGCATAGTGTCCATAGCCAGCCCGGACAAGTTCCTGAAAATCAACCTGGAGAAGAACCCGTCCATCTACATCGAGCTGCTTGAGCCCCTGCCCAAGCAGATATCCATGAGCTCGCGCTACCCTGTCTTCGAGGAGCAGGGCATGAGCATGGGGGTGGACAACTTCGACCCCCTGCAGCACACGGTCATAGCAGGCACGTCCGGCTCAGGCAAGACCAAGGGCATGTACGTGCTCCTCAAGGCGGTGGAGGAGAAATACAGGGATGGCGTCAGGGTGGTGGTCGTGGACCCCCACGGCGAGTTCGCCAAGCTGCTCCCCCACGCGCACATCGTGAACTTCGTTGACAATTATGTAGAGCCGCTTGACGTGGGAAGGGACCGCACGCCCATGCTGACGCAGCTGGTGTCCCAGCTGCTGGCGTCATCCGTCGGCCAGGAGAACAAATACTCGGAGAGGGTGCTGTTCTACACGGTCCACCTGCTCTCATCCATAGGCAAGCTGAGCCTGGGCAACATAAGCCTGCTCCTGACCGACCCGTCTGTCAAGGCCGAGTACGTCGGCATGTGCGACAATGACGAGGTGAAGCGGTTCTTCGACGAGGAATACAATGACATACACATGCACCACTTCAACGATGCGATACTCCCGATACTCAACTTCATAGGCGAATACCAGCTCTACCTGGGCAAGGAGAAGAAGCAGGAGAGCCTGCAGGAGCTGCTCAGGAAGAACAGGATCACAATCATCTCGTTCGACCCGCACTTCTTCGGGAGGCGCATGATAAGCTTCCTCGCAGGCGCGGTGATAAACCAGATGTACATAATGGCCATAACCGGCAAGCTCCAGGAGAAGCCCACCGTGCTCGTCGTAGACGAGTTCCCGCGGGTGGAGACAAGGGTCACCAAGGACATTCTCGCCGAGACGAGGAAATTCAACCTCTTCGCAAGGCTCTCCTGCCAGTATCTCGGCCAGCTCAGCAAGGAGGTCCTGGACTCCATAGTGTCCAACTCCCGCAACATCATATGCTTCAAGGTGAACAGGCAGGACGCGACCATGCTCAGTTCCATCATGGAGATAAAGGTCGAGGAGTATTTCAAGAAGCACAGGGCGACGACCGAGCTGGAGGAATCCAAGAAGGAGATGTTCGTCAGGCTCCACCAGCGGGAGTGCATAGTGCGGCTGTTCGACGGCAACAAATACCTCCTGCCCATGAAGGTCAGGATAGTGGACGTTGCCAAATGGGGGCTGAGGGACGGCGTTGCCCCGCCCTACCAGCCGGCGCGCAGCCCACCCGGTCCATCCCCTTATCCTTCAGCCAGGGCTCCTGTGCCCGCTGACAGTACCGAGTTCCCTCCGGCTGCCAGGGGCCTCTACTACAATGGAGCGCAGCCCAGGGGCCGGGAAGCAGGCGTAGGGGAAGGGGATCGGGAAGCAGGCGAGCAGCAGGACGGCGGTGAGCAGCAGAACGAGGATAAGGCGAGGCAGGAGAGGCCTGAACTGCCAGGGCCCATGGAGGAGAACGCCCTCCTCAGGGAGACCCCTGAGGCGATATACCAGCTCGAGAAGGCAAAGCTCGCAGCAGTGCAGAACGGCGCTCCCAAGCCGCCCCCGGCAGAGCCTTCCTCCGGCGCAAAAGGCGGCAAAAAGCCGAAAAAGTGACGCTATCTCATGTACTCCGAGTAGTGTAGCTTGGACTTCTTCCCACTTATCCCGAAGATGCTCCAGGGAATGTCGCCGCTCTTCTCCAGCTCACCGGCAATCTGCCCGATTAGGGAGTTCCGTATGCCCTTGTACTTGCCCTGCTCGAGTTCCATGTTGCCTATTGCGTGCCGCTTACCCTTCGCATTGTAGCAGAACATGGAGTCCATCAGGCCCTCGGAATTGTGGCAGAACATCGAGCCGGTGCAGTTCGACGAGCTGTCCATCTCCAGGCACCTGCTGAGGTGCGCGGAATTGTAGCACTTCAGGCAGAACTCGGACTCCACAATTCTGTAACAGCCGAAGGTGTATTTTGAATTGAGGCTCATGGAACCGAGGCCCGCGTATTCACAAAAGGTCGCGTCGTAGATGCGGTACACATTCGACGCGTTAAAAACCAGCGGCGACTCTATCGCGTTCCTGATCTCGCCGTCAGCCATTTCCGCCGTGAAGAATGCAATCTCCCCGAGGCCGTCCCTTATGCGGTCGAGGGAGCCGAGGAACTTCTCATCCATCCTCCTCCCGCCCAGCGCCATGGCCTCCCGGAACGACACCGTCCTGCCGGGCGGCAGCATGGAGAAATACGCCAGCGCCTCGTCATCCGGCAGTAACGTGCGGCGGCCGAACGGCGATTGCGTTTCCTTCACCGAAGGTATGGACTTGAGCAGCCATTTCTCGTACCTCCCGACGCCCTTTGTCTCCCCACCTAGCAGGACTCTGAAGGTGGAAGAGAATGCCTTCTCGATAGGCTCCATCTCCGCCTTTTCGTCCACTGCCTCCAACGAAAGTGAACCCCCTCCCTTCTTTTCCCGTACCATCTCCATCAGCGAGGGCAGCTTTTTCCTAGCGACCAGATCATCCCGCATCTCGGCCAGCAGCTTTGACTTCAGCGCCACATATCTGTCTTTCGGAAGCTCGATATTGCCGATGCAGCAGCGCTTGTGCCTCTGGGAGAACGAGAACATCATGTCATGGCAGCCGAGCATGTTGTGGGAGTAGTAGATATCGCTGCAGTCCGCCAGGAGACTGCTGTCAAGCACCCTGCTGTCGTTGAAGCCTGCGAACAGCCGGATTGCGAACTCGCTCTTGCCGGCGTATCCGGCGCCGAACGAGTACTTGCTGCCGGTCCTCATCATGAAGGACGAATCGACGTAGGCCGAGTCCGTGATGGTCGTGGAATTGTACACGTTCTGCGAGTCCATGACGATGTCGGACGATTCCACCATGGAAGAATTGCCCTGCACCCGGTTGCCTGTGTATTCCCACCGCTCCGACACGGCCCGGACCAGCGAGTCCATGTCCTTTATGTCGTTGATGCTGAGCGGCTCCGTCTTCCGCCCCGTTATCTCGTCCATGGAGATGAAGCGCGCGCCGTCGCAGTAGCGTGGGTTGGCGACGGTCACGTCCCTGCCGGATACGTGAGACTTCACCCTTCCCACCGGCGGCAGGTATTCGCCCAGCCATTCCTCATAGTCCTTCAGCTCGCCGACCTCCCCGCCGAGGACGACCCTGCAGGTGGTTTTCCACGCCTTGTTAAGCGTGCTATAAAGCTGGGGCGACATCATGTTACCGGCCTCCCGCCGATGTTGTAGATGTCCCATTTCAGCTCCTTGTTCTGCTCCAGCTCGTCGGCCATCTGGGCGAGCAGTGCCCCCTTCACCCTCCTGTACTGCTCCGGCGGCAGCGGGCTGTTGCCTATGGCCGAATGGAGGTTCTTGGCGTTGAAGCAGAACATCGCGTCTCGCGCGTTCTCGCAGTTGTGCGCGAAATACACGTCCGAACAGTTGTTGCAGCCGTCCGCTTCGAAGGCCCGCGAGAGGTTCGTGGAATAGTTCGCATTCATGCAGAAGCTTGAAAGGAACGCCAGCGCAGAGCCGAACATGTATTTCGAGTTCCTCGCCCAGTAGGAATAGGCTGTGTTCTCGTTGAAGGACGCTATGCCGCAATGGTAGCAGTTCAGTGATGTGTTCACCACGGCCACTTCCGGGATGTTCCTGCTCTCGCCCACCATGCCCTCTGGGCAGAAGTAGGCGATGCGCCCTGCGGCCTTTTTCAGCTTTTCAAAGCTTTCTATCTCTGAAGGCTCGAGTTTCGTGAGGACGCCCATCTTCCAGACCTCGTCCTGCTTCACCAACCTGTCCTTGAGCATGAGATTGTAGGGCACTATGTCATTCACGTATACCGACCGGCCGCTCACCACAGATCTCGCCTTTTGAGTGGCAGGAACGTGCCTCATGAGCCAGTTTTCGTAGCTCCGGAGGCCATCCAGCGGCCGCCCAAGCAGGACGCCCGTGGTCTTCCGGAACGCCTCCTCCATGGGCTCCAGGTCGCCTGCCTGCTCAGCATCAGGCTCCGGGAGCTCCACCCTCGTGAGGGGTGCGCTCGACGATATTATGTCCATCAGGGAAGGGAGCCGCCCCTTGCGCTCCAGTTCCTCACGCATCTCGCCGACCAGTTTCGCCTTGAGCGCGAGGTATTTATCCTTCGGCAGTTCCAGGTTGCCGATGACGTGCCTCCTGTTCCTCAGGTTGAAGGAGAAGATCGCCTCCTGCGACGCCTCGACGCAGGAGCTGAAGTAGCAGTCGCTGGACTCGAAGCACTCCCATGCCTCGAAGCACCTGGCCTGCTTGAAAGTCTCGAAAACCCTTATCATGTGCGAGGACGAGCGGTCGCTGAAGACGCTGAAAAGGTATTTGCTGTCGCTGCAATATGAGCTGTAAGCCACGTACTTGCAGTCGTGGATGAAGTTGGCGTTGAGCACGTGGAAGGAGTTGTGCACGTCGGAACTCTGTTCCACGTTGCTGGAATTGCCCAGCACCATATTGCCGCAGTAGGCGAACCGTTCGCCTAGCGCGTCGATGATTGAATCAATGTCCTTTATCTCATTGATGTTCAGCGGCGCGAACTTCTGCCCGAAATCTATCTCTTCCAGCGAGAGGAACCTGGCTCCGGGGGCGTAGTCCGGCATGGCACAGCACACGTCCTTCCCGGAAAGCGCTGATTTCTTCTTCAGCATCGGTGCCATGTGCTCGCTGAGCCACGGCTCGTACCTCCCCAATTCGCCTATCTCGCCGCCAAGGAGCACCCTACAGGTCGATTTCCATGCCCTGTTCAATGCTTCATATGCCTGTGAGTTTGGAGGGTTATTCATGTCGTTATATTAGTTACAACCGCATATATATCGCCGACGCCGTTGTAGAGCGGTTACTTCATGAATCTCATGATGTCGTTCAGCACTGGCAGCAGTTTCCGCTCCGCCTTGCGCAACAATTCAGCATATGTCGACGGGCTGACGCCCAGCCGGCCTGCGAGCTCCTCTATGCTGGTCTTCTTCGGCTCCTCGTAATAGCCGTAGCGGCAGGCCAGGTCGAACGCCTCCATCTGCCTCTCGGTGAGCAGCTGGCTGGCGAACTTGAGCTTGGTGAACCCCGAGGTGCGGAAGGTGTCCAGGGAGACCGCCTCATCCGGCTTGATGTAGTGCTTGGACTTGATTTTCAGGTCGTACCCCTTCTCCTTTACAAGGTCCATGAACGCCCTGAGGTTCTTGTAGCTCGGCGCCAGCATGGTGACGTGGTCCACGTCCTTCTCGGTCCAGGTCGGCTGCAGCCACATGGTGCCTGTCTTCGCCAGGTAGGGCGCCGTGGCGACCGTCTTGTCCTGCCGCACCGTCAGTTGGGACCGCTTCGGCCCCAGCAGGACCACCTGCACTTCCCTCACATTCCTGTGTTCCCTCAGCTTTCTTACCGTCAGCTTCAGGTGCTCGCTGTCCACCTCGAACAGGTTCGTGACGGTCTTATTGTCGCCGCCGACTGTGGAGAGCCACTTTATCCTGACGTCCCTGAGCCTGTCGCATACCTCGATGGAGGTGCACTGGTGCGACTGCTCCAGCTCGACTATGAGCGGCTGGTTCTTCTCAGGCATGATGATACCCCGCCATTCATCCTCTTAATTATTTTGCCCGGGCCTCGGCGCACCGCATATAATTAAAACATTGCTACTATTTAACAATTATAAGATAGTTGACGTGGTGATATTTATGCCAAAGATAAGGTGTGCGGTCGTCGGCGTGGGGAATTGCTTCGCAGGGCTCGTCCAGGGGATTGAATATTACAAGCGGCACCCAGAAGAGAAAGTGATTGGTGTCATGCATGAAAAGATTGGGGGATACACCATCCAGGATATCGAGTTCGTCGCTTCTTTCGATGTCGGCGAGAACAAGGTTGGCAAATCCCTCGGTAAGGCCGTATACGAGTATCCTAACAAAGTGCGGTGGACAGATGCTGTTTCCTGCTGTTCGGGAATCGTGAAAGAGGCCCCTATACTGGACGGCATCGGTATTTACGTCGAAAACATGATAAAACCCATAAAACAGACAAAGACCGTAAAACAGCTGAAGGAAGAGGCCGTTGCGGAGATAAAACGGACCGGTGCGAGGATAATCCTGAACCACCTCCCCGTGGGTTCGCAGAAGGCGACCGAGTTCTGGGCCGAAGTCGCCCTCGAAACCGGCTGCGGCATGGTCAATGCGATGCCCGTATTCATAGCCAGTACCCCCGCCTGGGCCAAGCGGTTCAAAGAGAAGGGCCTGCCTGTCCTGGGAGATGATTACAAAGGCATGGTGGGGGCCACAATAGTCCACAGGACGCTCGCCAAGCTCTGTGATATGCGTGGCACAAAAATAGACAAAACATATCAGATTAACGTCGGTGGGAATACCGACTTCAGCAACATGCTGGAACGTAGCAGGCTGCAGAGCAAGAAGATTTCCAAGACCGAGTCTGTCCAGTCCCAGCTCTCCCAAAGGCTCGAAGACGATCAGATTTACGTCGGTCCATCTGATTTCATACCCTTCCTCGGCAACACCAAGCTGATGTTCATGCGCATTGAAGGCCGCATGTGGGCCAACATTCCGTACAATCTGGAGGTGCGACTGGAGGTCGACGACAAAGCGAATTCCAGCGGCGTGTCAGCCGATGCGCTCAGGTACGTGCAATTCGCTCTGGATAAGAAGATTGGAGGCCCTCTAATCGGGCCCAGTGCCTGGCTGATGAAGCACCCACCGTTCCAGTTCAGCGACAGCGAAGCGAAAGACCTGGCAGACCGTTTCGAGAAGGAAGGATTCAATACGCCTCCTTCAGGCCGCTAAAATCAAACGGGTCTATCGACTTCCGTCCCAGTGCCTTCAAGGCGCCGTTTAACATATCCGCAGGTATGCCAGACTCTCCCCTCCGCATGTGTTCGAATTGTCTGTACGTATATTCCATTTTTGATAAATTATTTACTATCTCGACGGCTTCTCTATCTGTGCCGGTTTTGAGCTTTAACTCCTGCAATATGTGCGAACCGTATCTGATGCGGCGATGGGTGCGAAGCCGTAAAACAACTAATCTCAATTTGTCTTTCTTCTTTTTGTTCAGAAATCCTATATGCTTGTAAAAATTAATGACTGAACGGCCATTTGTTACGAATAGCATGAGCGTGAATTTGTCTTTCTTGCAATGTCTGACGTGGATTTTGCCGCTTTTGATTCCGAATTCGGAAAGAATGGCAGCCAGTTGCTCCAAAAAAGCCTCGCCGCTTTTTATGAAATCCATGTGCTTGTTGGTTACAAAATTAAGTGCTACTGCAGTGTGCCTTTGCTTCTTCAATGAAAGGCTGCCATCGAAGTTGAAGAGAATTTTGAGAAAGGAGGCTTTGATTTTGTGCGTGCCATTCACTACCCATCCCGGAACGAGGTACGCAGTTTTGGTTTTGTCTCCATAAGGAATACCTATAGACGCGAGCAGTTTTGCGAGAGGCGCTGAATGTATGACCGCTTTGTAAGAGTAAGCATCTGAGAACCCCGTTGCAGGTTTGTACCTGACGGTTCGACCCATGACCCCGAATCTGGCGTAAATCAATCTGAGAAACCATGCGCATTCCAACCGGTCATCTGAATAAAGAACTATCTTGCACATTTTCGGCTTTCCGTTCCTGAGCTGAAATGCTAAGTGTCCATCACTCATGAGTGCCGCAGCTATCGCTGCGAGTTCTTTTGAGGCAAACAACGGGAACCAGCTCCTTGCGGTGTTGATTTCGTATGGTTGAATCTCGTTTTTGGAAAGAAACTCATGAACCCTCAAAATGACTGTTCTCATACGCTGGTGACCTGAGCCGAGAATATAAAGACTCGGGCGGTTCATTTCCGCGGAAACCCAGCGACGATGAGGCCCACAGGCAGGCAGACCTCTTCATCAAGGGCTGAACGCCTGCTTTTTATTATTTCTCAGGGATTGCCATCCATGCTCCTGTTCTCCGAAGCTGCCGCCGTCTTCAGCGAAATCGAGAAGCGGAGCGGCAGGCTGGAGATGACAGACCTGCTCGCAGCCCTGCTCAAGAAGGCCGAGGGGGCGGAAATCGGCAAGCTCACCTACCTCCTGCAGGGCATGCTCGCCCCGCCCTACGAGGGCATAGACCTGGGCGTGGGCGAGCGGTTCGCCATAGAGGCCATCGCCGCGTCCGCAGGCTACTCCAAGAAAGAGGTCGAGGCGCACTACAAGAAGAGCGGGGACCTGGGCGACACGGCAGAGGCGCTCATCGGGAAGAAAAAACAGACCGCGCTTTCCACCACGGAGATGGGCGTCACCTACGTCTATGACGCCATGCTCCAGATAGCCAAGGCGTCCGGGCCTGGGAGCCAGGAGATGAAGATAAAGCTGCTCACCGAACTGTTGAACAACGCATCGCCGCTGGAAGGCAGGTTCCTTGTCCGGTTCGTGCTCGGTCGGCTTCGCCTCGGCGTGGGCGACCCGACGATAATTGATGCGCTGTCCGTGGCGCACGTGGGCGACAAGTCGCTGCGCGAGCCGCTCGAACGGGCGTATAACGTCTGCTCCGACCTCGGCTACGTCGCGAAAGTGTTCTACGAGAGCCCCGAGCGCATAGAAAAGTTCACGGTCCAGCCGTTCAAGCCGCTCATGCCGGCGCTGGCCGAGCGCCTGAGCACGCCCAAGGAGATAATCGAGCGGCTGAAGAAGTGCGCGGTGGAGATGAAATACGACGGCTTCAGGCTCCAGTGCCATAAGAGCGGCGAGCGCGTCGAACTATACTCACGCAGGCTGGACCGCATGACGGCCATGTTCCCTGACGTCGTAGATGCCATAAAAGGCGTGAAGGCGAAGGAGCTCATCTTCGAGGGCGAGGCATTGGCCTATGACAGCGCGAAAAAGCGCTACTACCCGTTCCAGCAGACCATGCGCAGGCGGAGGAAGCATGGCATAGAGGAGGCGTCCAAGGAGTTCCCGCTCAACCTGTTCGTCTTCGACGTGCTCTACGCCGACGGCAGGGACATGACCAACGAGCCCTATGCCAAGAGGCGCGCCCTGGTCGAGAAGCTGTTCAAGGGGAAGATATTACAGCCCAGCCAGGCTCTGGTGGTCGACAGCACCAAGAAGCTGAAGGAGATATTCGACGAGTCGCTCTCGGAAGGGCTTGAGGGCATAATGGCCAAGGACCTGGCTGCGCCCTATACCGCAGGCAAGCGCAAGTTCGCCTGGATAAAGCTCAAGAAGTCCTACGGCAAGGCCGTGGACACCATAGACGGCGTCGTGGTGGGCTATTACCTCGGCCATGGTGCAAGGGCCGAGTTCGAGTTCGGCGGCCTGCTGATCGCCGTCTACAACCCCGAGCGCGGCAAGCTCGAGACCGTCGCCAAGATAGGCTCGGGCTTCTCAGAGGCGGAGATGGTCGAGCTGGAGAAGATGCTGGAGGAAATAAAGGCCGCCCGGCCGCCGGAAGAGCTGGACTACCGCATAGAGCCTGAGTTCTGGGTGGAGCCGAAATACGTCGTGGAAGTGGCGTTCGACGACATAACCCAGTCGCCGACGCACACCTGCGCCATGCAGGACGGCAAGGGCTATGCATTGCGCTTCCCGAGGCTGGTGCGCATCCGCACGGACAAGGGCGTGAGGGAGATTACGACGAGCAGCGAAGTGGCAGAGATGTACGAGCTCCAGCGCTCGAAAGGATGAAAAATTTCCGCAAAATTTTTCAGTATTGGACGCCCAATAAGATGACAAATCTATATATACTTTTTCCACTTATAGGCTGCAGGGTGAGGCTTTGACCAGGTATGTATTCAGCGATTTCTCAATAGCGTGGCTCAAGGAGAACCGGTTCAGCGACGAGGAG
>JAQTME010000012.1 GCA_028714535.1 Candidatus Iainarchaeum sp.
AGGTCACGCAGGGCTGGAACACGTCGATGAGCGCGAAGCCCTTGTGCGCTATCGCCTGCTTGATGGTCTCCTTCATGTGCGCCATGTCGCCTGCGAACACGCGTGCGACGAACGTCGCGCCGCCGCCTATGGCCGTGGCGACCGGGTTGAACGGCATCTCCACGACTCCGTATGGCGTCGTCTTGGTCTTCATGCCGAGCTGCGAGGTGGGCGACGCCTGCCCTGTGGTGAGCCCGTATATCTGGTTGTCGTGGACCATGTAGACCAGGTCGTAGTTCCTCCGCATGATGTGTATGAAATGGCCTGCGCCTATGCCGTATCCGTCGCCGTCGCCCCCTACCGCGATCACGTTCAGCTTGTGGTTGGCCAGCTTTATGCCGGACGCGACCGGCAGGGTCCTGCCGTGCAGGCCCTCGAATCCGTAGGTGTCCACGTAGTGGGGCAGCTTGCTGCTGCACCCTATGCCTGAAGATATCACGGTCTGGTGCGTTGGTATGTCCAGCTCATGCAGCGCGCCCTTTATGGCCGCCACGATGGCGAAGTTGCCGCAGCCAGGGCACCATTGCGAGCGTTCCTTTACGTTGAAATCCGCGAGTTGCACTGTCATCATGACCACCTACAGCCCGTATTTCTGGGTGTTGTAATACTCCAGGTCTTCCTTTTCCACGACCGTGATCGGCTTCCTTGCCTTGTAGGCGGTTGCCTTGAGCTTCGTGACCTCCTCGGCTATCTGCTCAGGGAAGAACGGCCTGCCGTCGTATTTCAGGAGCGTGGCGTCCATCTTCACCGCAGCGTACTGCCGCAGCAGGCCTGCGAACTGCGCGGTGGAGTTGTTCTCTACCATCACGAGCCTTTTGGATTTCTTGAGCAGCTTCTTGACCGCCCTGCCGTCGAGCGGGAACAGGTGCGTGAAGTGGATGAAGTTCGCCTTTATGCCTGCCTTCTCAAGCAGCTGCAGCGCGTCGAGCACCGGCAGTTTCATGGAGCCCCAGCCCACGAGCGTCACTTCAGCGTCATGCGGGCCATGAACCACCGGTGGCGGCATCTCCTTGAGAATCGCCTTCAGCTTGGCCGCGCGTTTGTCGACTTGTTTCGTGCGCATCACGAAGTTCTCGGTGCTGAACCCGCGCTCGTCATGCTCGTACGATGAAGCGACATGGTTGCCGTTGGGCGTGCCGGGGAACACCCTTTCGGATATGCCGTCCCTGGTCAGCGCGTACCTTTTCCACCTTTCCATGGGCTGCAGTTGCGGCAGCTTTTTCGCCAGCTTGCCCCGTTCAATCTTCACCTTTGACTGGTCGAACTGCGCAGTGGAGAATATGGTCTCTGAAAGGTGCTTGTCGCTCAGGACTATGACCGGAATCTGGTATCTCTCCGCCAGGTTCAGCGCCTGGGCGGTCATGAAGAAGCACTCCTGCACGTCCCCCGGGGCGAGCACTATCCTTGTGAAGTCATCCTGGGATGCATGGACCGCGAACCTGAGGTCGCCCTGGCCTGTCCAGGTCGGCAGGCCTGTGCTCGGGCCAGGCCTCTGGACGAGCACTGCCACCACTGGCGTCTCTGACATGGCAGCCATGCCGAGCGCCTCGACCATGAGCGCGAAACCACCCCCAGACGTCCCTGTCATGGCGCGCACGCCTGCATAGGAAGCGCCTATGGCGTAGTTCATGGCCGCTATCTCGTCCTCTGTCTGCTTGACCAGGAGGTTGAACTTCCTTTCATTCTCTATGAGGTAATGGAGTATGGTGGACGCGGGCGTCATGGGATAAGCGGCGAAGAACTTCATCCCCCCGCGGACCGCGCCGAGCGCGATTGCCTCGTTGCCGGTTATTATGATGCTCCTGTGGCTCGACAACGGCTTCACGGTCTTGGCGGATTTTATGCCGTTCGCCTTCGCGTAATCGTAGCCTGCCTTGGCAGTGACGATGTTGACCTTGATTATCTCCTCGCCCTTGCGCCCCAGCTCGTCGCGTATGATGCCCTCGAGGATGTCGAACGGGTAGTCTATCATGGCCAGCGCAGCGCCCAGGGCCGCGGTGTTCTTCATCTGCTCTGTCCCGCCTGCTGCCTGCGCCAGCTTGGCGAGCGGCAGCGGGTACATCTTCACGTCCTGGCGGACCGTGAACTTGCTCACGTCGATTAGCTCGTCGTACACTATGGCGCCCCCGCTTGCCATGGTGTTCATATGATAGAATATCGCGTCCTTGTTGAGCGCCATAAGCAGGTCCTGGTACTGCACAGGGGAATTTATCGGCTTGTCGCTTATGCGGACCTGCACTGTGTTGTGCCCGCCCCTTACCAGCGACGGGTATTCAGGATACCCTATCACATGGTATCCTCCGCGCGTGAAGCACTTGACCATCATGCGGCCGGTTATCATGACCCCTGCCCCGGCTTGGGCTGCTATCTTGCAGACGAAAACCATAGTTTCACTTTTTCATATGTATTCTGGTCGAACAGGGGTTAGTGTCAGAATACCTAATTTAAACGTATCGAATTGCCTGTCGGCATCTGACGTTGCCGCTGCCCTGCCGGCGATAAGTTTTTATATTTTGCCGTTGTCTGTAACCATATCGGCGACAGAATGTTATTAGTAGCAGAGCCTCCCCGTAAGCCAGTTGCGAAAGGAGCACCGCCAGTGCTGGCACTCTTCAAGTCGGTCAGCTTCAGGTGCCTACACCCGGCGGTCGAACCAATTCAAACCGAGCCATCCATACTCACGGCTAAGATGGAAGGCAGGATAGAGGCGCTCTCGAAATGGCTCGTGCAGCGGATGCGGACGCGCAAGCAGCCAGTCGGTGCTGGACTCAATGGGCATCTCAACGACATCGCTGATGCCGTCCTGGAACTGCACCGGGATGAGCCCTTTGCGCTCTCCCTAGCCAAGCAGGCCCTCCATAAGGAGGTTGTCAAGGCGGTTCTCGAAGTGGATGGCGAGCGCTTTGAGAGGAAGTTTGAAGCGCTGATAAAAAAGCATTCGCAACTCGATCCTAACCTTCGAGAATACAAGGAAGTATACGTTCAAACGGCAAATTTCATCTCGTTGCAGATTGCTACCGAACTGGGCAATGTCCTGTGCCTGGAGCTGAGCCGGCTGGTAAGGTCTGGTATCGAAGAACAGGGACAAATGGTCGCATGAGCGTTTCCTGCTCATAAAACCCCATTTAGATACATTTTTATACCTTTTATAACATAATAATCTAGTATGACCGCTCAGATTGTGAAAGATGCCCCCTCAGTGCAGAGGCTGATGTTCGGAAAGTATGTCACCCCCACCCAGATGGGCCATTGCCATTCGCCTGTCCTCTCGTTCATGCGGAACGCATCAGGTGTTAATACCCTTATTGATGGCGAGCCAAACCGCGCCGCAGGCGCTATTCCAATCACTTCTGCCGTTGAAGAGCGGCTGCACAGTGCGGCGCTGGACCTGGATACCCCTCCCTTCAGCAGGGACGCGGGCAAAGGGCCTTATGCCGACAAGGACGGCATGGTACAGCGGCTCGCCAGGGCAGTGATAAGCAATGCCGGCGACGACAGGGCACTCATCATAGACCGCGTAATGGACCTTCTCCGCCCATTTGCCGGTGTTCAAGCCGAGATGCTCGCCCCCCGTACGTTCCATGATGAAGAGTTTAACTTCATATTATCTGACGGCTGTGCCGCCATCCCGGATGTGCTCCCTTATGCAGGCGCGATACTGACGCAGAGGGAACGGCGCACGCTTAATGATGACACGGGCGCGCCATCCATCATCCTCACGAGCATGATGGAGCCCTATGTACTCGCTGCCGCAGTGCTGAGGCAGGCCGGTTTGGCTGCCTACCCTTCCCTCGCGGTGCTGCCTGATGAGCAGGGCGGGGAATTTTACACCCCGGTGATGTCCATTGTGAACGTGACCGGCGAGGTGCCGCTGCAGACATTCGCGCTGTTGCGGGCACACCCTGATTTCAGCTCGCTCATACTCATGAGCGATGCCGCGGTCATGGGCGTGCTGAACATCATAGTGGCTGAAACCAGGGCAAAGCACCTGTGCGTGGACATCGTGGAGCACAGCAAGCAGGGCCTGGATATCCAGGAGAGCGTGGTGGACAACCAGCTCAAAAGGATAGCCAACGCGCTTTTCGAAGGGCACATGCTCTGGCCAGGGACCCATTTCATCAACGACGCCGTTGCCTTCATGAACAACGAACTCGCCAAGGCATCAATAATCACCTACGTTAGCCAGAAAGAGGCCATGGAGGCCATGGGACCGTTATGCAACCAAATCGCAGCCGCCGTCGCCACGTCGCAGACGATCTCCGAGGCGTTGAGCCGGCTTGCAGCGTACGCCAATTCCCCTGCCGGGCTGACAATAGAGCAGCTATTTGAAGAGGCAGTGGGCCTTGCAACCCGGCTCTCAGGTAGTACGTTGACCTATCTTTCAATGTGCGTCGAATCCAGCCGGCCCCACGACACGTTCGAGCACAATCGGAAGCAGCCCGGGCAGTAATCCATTTTTATACTTTTTGCAACATATTCAGATTATGGCAGCGATAACACCGACCGGCTCAGTCCAGAGGCTGGACTTTGGCAGGCGGCTGGGCACCGATGCCCATGGAGCAAGGCGCCCGTTGCTGTCCAGCGGCGTCCTGACCGATATCCACATCACGCCTTCCCCTGGCATTTCCCGTGCCAGCCTGGTCTCTGCGGCCAGGGAGCTCATGAGCCATGACCTGGAGCTGGACAAGGGCCCTTATGCAGACGCCCACGGTGCAGTCGCCTGGCTCCTGAACGACGTGAAGTCCCTCATCATGCAGGCTGCCGAAGGCAAGCCGACGCCGGACGCGCTTCTCAGGTGCGTCATGGACGTCCTCAGGCCCTACCGGGGCGCCGTCGCGGAAAGGCAGCTCCAGCGCAAATACGTCAGCGAAAGCCACCATTTCCTGCTCAGCGAGGACGCGGTCATAGACGACTCGAAGCCGGCCTGCGCCGGGGAGCTCCTGACCGACATAAGGCGGCAGGTGGTCGAGACGGCGACCGGCAGGAATTTCACGCTGCTGACCAGCGTGATGGAGCCCTTCTTCATCGCCACGAGCCTGCTGCGCAGGCTTGAGATGGACGCATACCCTGCGCTGGCCAGCGTGGAGCCTGAAGCAGGGAAGGGGCTGCGCTACGAGCCGGTCATGGCAATCGTGAGCCTGGACAGCACTGCGCCCCTGCGCACGTTCCCGCTCCTGGGCCAGCACCCGGCCATGGACTCGCTCATACTGATAGGCGACGACGCCATGCAGGGCGTCGCCTGGGCCATCGTTGCCAGGAAGCTGGTGAACCAGGCGGCGCTGGAAATCGTGGGGCCTGAAGGCGCTTCGCCATCGCACAATATCAGGCCGGACCTTGACGCCATATCCGATGCGCTTTTCGAATGCTACAAGGCATGGCCAGGCTCGTTTTTCATAGAGGACGCGCTTGGCTTCATGCGGACAAGGATAACCGAGACGCTCGACCAGATAGGCATGCTGGCGCTTGACCGGGACATCGCCATACCAAGGGGCCTGAGGCAGACCGTCTTTTCCACGAGCCGGCTTGTTTTCGACTTCGTCCATCCCATAGCCGCGTCGAAGACCGAGGACTACGTTGGCCGGGTCCTCCGCACCCTCAACGCGAGGATAAAGGAGACGCTGCCCGAGTAGGAAAACGGGCCCGACGCGTTCCCGAACGGCGGGCCGTTCGCGTGCTTCAGGCCCTGCGGTGCGGCTGACGTTTTCACGGGCCCGAAGGGATTTGAACCCTCATCTCAAGGTCACTCCTGCAATCAGGAGAGCGCATCCGAAGCCTTGCCGGTTATCCAGGTTACCGCACGGGCCCAATAGCATCATCGCGTAAGCACGTCGCATCCGTCCGCGGTCACGAGCACAGTGTGCTCTGCCTGGGACACGAGGCCGCGGCCCGCCTCCCTGAGGACCGGGTAGCCGCGGATGAAGTGGTTCTCGAGCAGCTCGCGCAATGCTGCGCTCACGAGCAGCTTGGACTGGAACTCCTTGCGCACCCAGCGCTCTGCGAACGGCAGCATGCGGTAGTTCTTCACGACGAATTCGACTATCTTGCGCGACTGCCTCATGCGCACGCCTGCGGGCGAGTATATGGAGAATATCTCGACCTGCTCAAGGTCCTCCACGAAGCCGGTGCCAGTGGTCGCGAACGGCTCTATGGCGAATATGTCGCCCTCCTGCAGCACGTAGGGCTCGTTCGTCTTCACGTTCGGTATCTCCACTCCCGCATGGAGCTCGTTGGACTTTATCATGTGTCCTGACAGGTTCGCTATGGGTCTGAAGCCGTAGCCGGTTATGGTCTGTTCTATGCGTGTGCTCACCTCGGCCACCGGGGTGCCTGCCCTGGCTGTTTTTATCGCGTTTTCCAGCGCCTCGTCGGCCGCCTTCACCAGGACATCGTTCTTCCCGCTCAAATCAACGGTGTATGCGGTGTCCGAGAGCGCGCCGTTGACCTCTATGCCGAGGTCTATCTTGACCACGTCGTTCTCGTCCAGGGACGCCGTGGATTCGAACTCTGGCGTGTAGTGCGCCGCGATGTCGTTTATGGAGATGTTGACAGGGAACGCAGGCCTTCCGCCCTCCTCGCCTATCATCTGCTCTATGGTTTCCGCGATGTCAAGCAGGGATTCCCCTACCATGATGAGCCGCTTGCTCTGCTCGCGCACCCTGGAGGCCATCCCTCCGGATTCCCTGAACAGTTCGAGTTCCGCCTCTTCCATGTCAATCGCGATTACTATGTGAGCGGCTACAGTTTTAAAGTTGCCATCATGGTTTATATTCGGGAAGCGGCATAACGCATACTGCATGGCCGACGTGGCACAGCTGGTCAGGGAACGGTTCGGCGAGCTTACCGAAATACAGAAACTCGCCATCCCCAGGGTCCTTGCCGGCGAAAACGTGCTCATCCTGGCGCCGACCGGCTTCGGCAAGACCGAGACCGCGCTCCTTCCGGTGCTGGAGAAGATAAAGACGAAACCGGCAGAAGGCGGAGGCATACGCGCGCTCTACATAACGCCCTTGCGCGCGCTCTCGCGCGACCTGAAGGGCCGCTTCGGCTGGTGGTGCGAGCGGCTCGGCATAAGCCATGACATAAGGACAGGCGACACGACCCTGGCCGAGCGCGCCAAGCACAGGAAGAAGCCGCCGCAGATACTGCTCACGACCGTGGAGTCGCTGCAGGCGCTCCTCCTCGGGAGAGTGATGCGCCAGCACCTCACAAGCGTCGAATTCGTCATAGTGGACGAGATCCACGACATACTGGACAACAAGCGCGGCGCGCAGCTGTCCATGGGGCTGGAACGGCTGGCCAACATCGCCAAATTCCAGCGTATCGGCATAAGCGCGACAGTGGCTAACGAGGACGAGGCGGCGAAACTCCTGTTCGGCGAAAGGCCGTTCGCTGTCTGCGAGGCGGGAAAGAACCGGAAGATGGACACGTCGGTGGATTTCACGCCATCCCATGAGGAAAGGCAGAAGAAGATGAAGGCGCTCATCGAGGAGAGCCGCTCACTGCTTTTCGTGAACACGCGCAGCACGGCGGAAGAATTGGGCGCATCGCTGAAAAAGATGGGCGCCCCGATAGAGGTGCACCACGGCTCGCTTTCCAAGGAAATCCGGCTTTCCACTGAGGACCGCTTCAAGCGCGGCGAGATAAAGTCAATTCTTGCAACGTCCTCGCTTGAGTTGGGAATAGACATAGGCGACGTTTCGCTCGTGGTGCAGTACGGCTCGCCGCACCAGGCGTTCAGGCTCATCCAGCGCGTGGGCAGGTCCGGGCACAGCCTTGAGAAGACGCCGCGCGGCGTGATTTTCGCGACCGATTTCGACGACATGCTGGAAAGCGAGGTCGTGCGCGTGCTCGCGTCCAACGGGTGGATGGAGGACAAGCGCGTGGAGCGCGGCGCATTGGACGTCATCGCGCACCAGCTCACAGGCCTCTGCCTGGACTTCGGCCCGATGAAGCTGTCCCAGGCGCACGAGACGCTCTCGCGTTCATACGCCTACGGCATAGGCTACGACAAGCTGCGCATGGTCGCGCTGCAGCTGTATGGCGAGGGCATCCTGAACTACGAGGAGTCAGGCAAGGACGTGTTCGTGCGCATACGGCCGCGTGCGCGCATCTACTACTCGTCGTTCCTGAGCACCATCCCGAAGACGAAGCGCTTCTCCATGCGTGACATATCCGCCAACAAGCCGGTGTCCAGCCTCGACGAGGAATTCGTGGTCAACCTGGAGCCAGGCACAAGCTTCTTCTCGCGCGGCCTTCCCTGGCGCGTGGTCGACATAACCGAGGACGAGGTGCTGGCAGAGCCGAGCTCGGCCAGCGACATAGCCGTGCCTTCCTGGACCGGGGAGGACATCCCTGTCTCGTTCGAGGTCGCCCAGGACGTGGGCAGGATGCGCGCCGTGAAGAAGGAGATATCCCCGATGCCCGACGACAAGACCATCGTGATGGAGATAATCGAAGACCTGATAATCGTCCATGCCTGCTTCGGCAGCAGGGTGAATTCGGGGCTGTCGCGCATATTCGGCCAGAACCTTTCCAGGGCAGTGGGCGAGAGCGTGCGCGCTGTGTCAGACCCCTACCGCATAATGGTGCGCCTGCCCTATCCGCTCAAGGAGGATGCGATAAGGCGCGCGTTCATGGAAATCAGGGACGTGAAGGCGCAGCTTTCAGAATCACTCACAAACTCGTCGCTGCTCAAGTTCAAGTTCCTGCACGTGGGCCGCATGTTCGGGCTGCTCTCCGAGGAAGCCACAATCAACAGCCGCTTCATAGACGCATTGCGGAATTCGGTCGTATACGAGGAGGCGATGCGCTCCATATTCTTCAGGTATTTCGACATCCCAAGGACCAACGAGGTGCTTGCCAAGCTCAGGAAAGGCGGACTGAAACTCGTCGTTGACGCGCGCAAGCACCCGAGCTATTTCGCCAAAATCGGCATAGACCGGGTTTCAGGCGGTGAATACGCAGGCGCGTTCGAGCCGCGCGAGCGGATAATCGCGGCCTTCAGGGAGAACGCGCTATCGAAAACCCTGCGGCTGGTGTGCCTGCACTGCAAGGCCACGCGGTACCTCCACCTGGCAGGCGCCCCGGAAATAATAAAATGCCACAAGTGCGGCGAGAAGGCGCTGGCCCTGCTCAACCGCGAAGGGGAGGCGAAGAGCGACCTTGACTTCTCGGCAGGCCTGATACGGGCATACGGCAGGAAGGCGCTCATAGCGCTTTCCACGTACGGCGTCGGGCCGAAGACAGCTGACAGGGTGCTTAAACGTCTGCACAAGACAGATGACGCGTTCTACCTGGACCTGCTCGAGGCGCAGAAGCTTTTCATAAAGAACAAGAGGTTCTGGAAGCCCTGACTACTCGTCCTCGATGTGCGCCCTCACGAGCGGCTCTTTCGAGTAGATGATGGCCATTATCAGGATTGTGGCAACTGCGACCTCCAGCCACATGCCAAGCCCTATAAGGACTCCCGCGGCCGCCGTCGCCCACACTGTGGCTGCGGTGGTGACGCCTGACGGCTTGCCGCCGTACTTCCATATCGCCCCCAGCCCAAGGAAGCCGATGCCTGTGACGACCTGCGCTATCACGCGCGTCGGGTCGGTCATGGGCGAATCGCTGCTTATGGAAATCACGGTGAAAATGGTGCAGCCCAGGCAGAGCAGCGCGAGCGTGCGCACGCCTGCCGGCTTGTGCCTGCGCGTGAAGCCGAGGATCAGGCCTATGAGCGCAGATGCGATGAACCTCGTTATGATTTCCGTTTCCGCCAGCATGCATTTGCCATCTTGTCAGAGCTTTATAATCTTTTCCCGCCCGAAGTACATCGTATGTACAAGCAGACCATAGTCGTCCGTGCCGACCTGGGCATGGGCAAGGGCAAGCTGGCAGCGCAAAGCAGCCACGCGTCGCTCGGCGCCTACAAGAGCGTCATGCGTTCGCATCCTGACGTCGCCAGGGCCTGGGAGCAGGAGGGCCAGATGAAGGTCGTGCTCAAGGTGAAGGGAGAGGGCGAGCTCCTAGAATGCTACAACAAGGCCAAAGCAGCAGGTATCCCCTGCGAGCTGATAAGGGACGCTGGGCACACCCAGATCGAGCCAGGCACGCTGACCTGCTTCGCGGCAGGCCCATGGAAGGAAAGCGAATTGGACGCGCTGTTCGGCAAACTGAAGCTTCTGTGAACCTCATGAAGGCATTCATCTTCCATTGCTGGGGCGGGGATTCCCGCGGATGCTGGCGCGGATGGCTGGCAGACGAACTGAAAGGCAGGGGTGTCGAGGTCGTAGCGCCTGAATTCCCTGACACCAACAACCCCACGCTCTCCGCATGGCTCGCCGAGGCAAGGCGCAATGTGCCTAAGTTCAATCCTCACGACGAATGGGTGTTAATCGGCCACAGCCTTGGCTGCCCGGCGATACTGCAGCTGCTGGATGGCATGAAGGAAGGCGAGAAGGTGAAGGCTGTCGTGCTCGTAGCAGCCTTCGCCAAGGACCTAGGCATCGCTGAAATACGCAGCTTCATCGACAAGCCGTTCGACTGGAAGAAAATAAAGAACAAAGCCGGCAAGTTCGTCGTCATCAATTCTGACAACGACCCCTACGTCCCGCTGGCGGAAGGCGAACGCATCGCTAAGCTGCTTGGCGCCGAGCTAATCGTAGAGCCTGGCGCCGGCCATATAAACGAAGGTTCGGGGTTCACAAAGTACCCGCGGCTACTGCAGCTTCTCTCTGCATTGTGACGCTGGTAATTGCCTCGCCGCTGGTGTAGCGCACCCTTATGTCAAACCCGCTATCGTCTCCGTGCTTGGCCGAGTAGGATATCTCAACAAGGGGCTCAAGCGCCTTGCCGGCCTGCGCATCCACGCGCTTACGGACGCCGCTGCCTGCCTTCTGCTTCCCTGAGGAAGCGCAGAACGCGACATCGCCCCTCTTCCCGCTTACCCATAGCCTTTGCACGCTGCCCTGTTCCAGCAGCGGGGCGAGGTTTACGAAGTACGTGCCCGGCAGCATGCTGTCCCTTTGGCCGAGCACAGCCCTGGCTATCCCATGGCTTCCATACCTCGTTATCTCCCTGTCGCCGAACGCGACCATCTTCCCGTTTTTTCCATTCATGAACATCACCTCGTTTTTTTGGCAGCAAAAACTCAAGAGAGAAATATTTTTTTCAAAGTCCGGGGATTATGGTGTGGGTGGCTGGTTAGGCCAATACCGGCACGACTGCTGGCAAGCTGGGCATTGGAGAAGACGCGAATTTCAATTCAGTTCCGGCTTGCATATGGCTGATTGTGGGAAGATTTATTTTTAAATGTGTGTAACGTGTGCGATTGCGGATGTAAATCCCGGCGAAAATCCCTGCCCCATACCGGCCTGATGTGCCATTTTAGAATGTTATGTATACAAAGAAAAGAATACGTTAAGCCGCAGTAGCTCAGTGGGAGAGCACACCTGGGCCTTCTGGAAGTTATTTGACCAGCGGGCTCTGTGAAGCTGAAGACTCTCAATGGGCATGAAGCCCGTTTGAGGCGCCGATACAAAGGCGCAGAAACGGTGGGGTCGCTTGTTCAAATCAGGCCTGCGGCATTTATACTTTCTTTAAGGAGGCATCCTATGGCATCCCTATTTTCCGATATCAAGGCGGTCGTCTTCAGGGCACAGTTCATCGCGACGCTCGCGATGTTCCTGTCCATAACGCTCATGGTGATCCAGGGCGACATGACAATCCGCGCCTTCCTGCTCCTCCCGGCCATCCTGTTCTACTACCTCTCCAAGATCCTTTTCGCCAAGGAACTGCAGGACAAGGCGGACAAAACCATCGAGAAAATCAAGGCAAGGCAGGAATAACAAGCAATTTTAAATTTCGCCGCGCCAGCACTATCCATGGAGATGCGGGAGAGGCTGGCGAAAACCGCCAGGGACAGGGGGACGATACTCTGCTTCGGCGTAGACCCGGACCTGGTGAGGATAAACCACGCTGTCACTGGCGAGGACAAGATAGGGCCGTTCTTCCACGCGATAATTGAGAAGCTTCTCGACGAGAACGCGGTCGCGGCGCTCAAGCCGAACTACGCGTATTTCGCCCAGTACGGGTTTGACGGCCTTTATGCGCTGGAGGACGTCATCCAGCATTACAGGAACAAGGTCCCCATAATACTCGACGGCAAGCGTGGCGACATAGGCAAGTCCAGCGAGGCGTACGCCCGCGAGGCATACGATTTCTGGGGCGCTGACGCGGTCACAGTCAGCCCCTACATGGGATACGACTCGGTTGCGCCGTTCGTGAGGGAAGGAAAGCTCGCTTATGCCCTGTGCAGGACGTCCAACGAGGGCGCTAAGGATTTCCAGGAACTGAAGTGCGGCAAAAAATACTTATACGAGGAAATAGCGGCGAAGGCAGCTAAATGGAAGTGCGGCCTTGTCGTGGGCGCCACAAGCACCGCTATCGCGAAGCTGGCCAAGGCCACCAAGGACGTCCCATTCCTCATCCCGGGCGTGGGCGCCCAAGGCGGCGACCTGGAGGCAGTCATGAAGGCGATAAAAGGCAACCCTGGCATCCACAGGATAAACGCGTCCTCGTCAATCGCCTATGCCTACGAGAAACAGGGCGGCAGCCCTGCGGATGCCGCCGCAAAGGAAGCGGAAAAGCTGAACGCTGTCATACGGAAGCACCTCTAAGGGCGTGCGCAATGGAAAAACTGTTCGTGCCGAAGAAGCGCTCGCACAAGGGCGAGAACGGCAGGCTGCTCATCATAGGCGGGAGCAGACAGTACCATGGCGCTCCTGTGCTTTCCCTGCTCGCGGCGCGGCGCTTCGTAGACCTAGCCTATTTCTATCCAGGCGACAAGGACCGCAACCTCATGAACGCGGTGAAGCGCGTTCCGGAGGTCATCGTCGTCCGCGGCCTGGGCAACCTTGCGAAAATGGACTGCGTCCTGTTCGGCGTCGGGCTTGGCAGGGCCAGGTTCAGCCTGGTGCGGCTCAGGAAGGCGAAAAAGCTGGTCATAGACGGAGACGGGCTCAAGCGCGTGAGAGGAAGGATACCAAAAAACGCCATACTCACGCCGCACGAGGGCGAATTCCGCATGCTGTTCGGCATGCACGGGACACGCGCCAACGTCAGGGCCATGGCAGCCAAGCACAGGTGCATCATCTTAAAAAAAGGCCCTGAGGACATAATAAGCGACGGCAGACGCACCGTGATAAACAAGATCCACAACCAGGGGATGACGAAAGGCGGGACAGGAGACGTCCTTTCCGGGCTTGTGGCTGCGCTCGCCTGCAAGAACGGCAGCTTCACGGCGGCAATCGCTGGCGCGAGGATAAACGGCCATGCCGGCAACATGCTGAAGAAGTCCTACGGATATAACTTCTCTGCATCCGACCTGGCGAACAGGCTGGCCGAGAGCTGCGAAAAGCTGTACGGAAAGTGATTCTTATGGATGAAAACAAGAGGAAGCACGGCAAGCTTGGGACCGGTTTCTCGGACAAGCTCCAGCCCCTGGAGGCGCTCGACCTCTCAAAGGTGAAAAGCGCAGACGACCTCGTGCGCGGCATGGGCAAATGCGCCTTCGGCGCGCGCAACGTGGGCGAGGCCGCAGACGTGCTCGAGGCGATGGTGAAGGACAAGAGCTGCTACAAGGTGCTCACGCTTTCCGGCGCCATGACCGTGGCGAAGATGGGGCTCGTGATATGCGACATGATCGACAATGGCATGGTCGACGCTGTCATAAGCACAGGCGCTCTCATGGCGCACGGCTTCGTGGAATCGGTCGGCATGCGCCACTTCAAGTTCGACTGGGGCATGCAGGACGAGGAGCTCTACGAGAAGGGCTACGACCGTGTCTACGACACACTCGAGCTGGAGAAGAACCTCGACGACGTGGAAACGATCGTGAACGAGGTGCTGGGAAAGGTGGACAGCGAGGTCCTCTGCAGCCACAGGATAAACCGCATGCTGGGCGAATACCTGGTGAAGAAGACAAAGGGAAGGGGCGTGCTCAGGTCGGCCTGCGAACGGAACGTCCCTGTCTACGTGCCTGCGTTCACAGACAGCGAAATCGGCCTTGACATGGCGCTGCACAACGTCAGGAGGAAGGAGGCGGGAAGGCCGCAGCTCGCGTTCAACCCGTTCCTCGACCTTGAGGACTTCGCAGGCCATATACGTGCAGCGAAGAAGATAGGCATATTCACCATAGGGGGCGGCGTGCCGCGCAACTGGGCGCAGCAGGCGGCCTGCTACCTTGACCTGATAAACAGCCGCATCGGCCATGGCGGGGACTTCAAGCGCTACAACTACGCGGTCCGCATATGCCCTGAGCCTGCCCACTGGGGCGGGATGTCTGGCTGCACCTACTCGGAGGGCGTCAGCTGGGGCAAGATAGTGCCGAAGAGCGAGGGCGGGATGTACGCAGAAGTTTTCGACGACGCCACAATCGCCTGGCCGCTCGTAGTGAAGGCCGTCCTCGAACGGATGGGGAAGTGATGGGGATGCATGTCGAGGACATAGGCGTGGATGCCATTGCGGCCATGGACGCCGAGCGTGCGTTCTCAAACTGCGGCTTCCAGGCGACCAACATCGCGCGCGGCATCGCCATAATCCGCGAGATGAAGATGAAAAAGGCGACTGTTTTCCTGACGTTCACATCCAACCTGGTCGCATCAGGCCTCCGCGGGCTCATCAAGGAGATGTGCAGGCGGAAATTCGTAGATGCGATAATCACTGCAGGCGGCAGCCTGGACCACGACCTCATAAAGTCGGCGAAGAAATACGAGCTCGGCTCCTTCATGCTGGATGACGCCGAGCTCCACAAGAAGGGCATCAACCGCCTCGGCAACATACTGGTGCCGAACGAGTGCTACGAATACCTGGAAACGTTCATGCAAGGGATATACGAGGAGCTCTACCAGCAGGGCAAGACAGTTTCGCCGTCGCAGATCGCGGCCAGGATAGGCGAGAAGACCGGCGAGGATTCGTTCCTCCACTGGTGCACGAAGAACAGGATACCTGTCTTCTGCCCGGGCATAACCGACTCTGCCATCGGGCTGCAGGCATATTTCTTCAAGCAGAAGCGCAAGGATTTCTGCATAGACGTCACGAAGGACATGAGCGAGCTGGCGCAATTGGCTCTCAACGCGGAAAAGACGGGCGGCATAGTGCTTGGCGGCGGAATATCCAAGCACCACGCCATGGGCGTGAACCTCCTGCGCGGCGGCTTCGACTACGCCGTATACGTGACCACGTCTTCGCCATGGGACGGCTCGCTCAGCGGCGCGCGCACCAACGAGGGCATATCCTGGGGCAAGATAAATGAGAAGGCCAACCACGTGACCATAGACGCTGACGCCACAATCGCCTTCCCGCTCATCATGGCGTCTTTCCTGAAACGGTGATGCGATGGACATGACCCTGCTGCCGTTCATCCTCGCGTTCGTCGCAGGCTTCATCGTCAAATGCGTGGACTGGCTGGACGACGACCGGAAAAGCAGGCACCCCGCCAAATACGCCCTCGCGGTAATCTACGGCATCCTGATAGGCTATGTCATCGGCGCGTCCACGTTCTCGGTCCTCTTCGTCGCAGCGCTCGTGGCCCAGGTCTTCGCCAAGAAGGTGGACACGATTGCGCACCGCCTCGGCTTCATAGCCACCGCCATCGCCATGCTTGCATTCGGCTTCCCGTTCATGGACGCTGTGCAGTTCGGCTTCTTCCTGCTGCTCGCGTTCCTCGACGAGGCCGATTACATCGGCCGGCTCAGGCCGCTGGCAGAATACAGGCCGTTCCTTCCGGCAGGCGCGCTGTGCATGCTGGCTTTCGGGCGCTGGGACTATTTCGCCGGCATAGCGCTTTTTGACATCGGCTACAGGCTTTTCCCCGCCCTCCAAAAACATATAAAATAAGGGAGAGAATAACCATTATGGATGAGGGGCTGGATTTCGCTGTCAAATACCCGTTCAGCGACAGCGCCAGGAAAAGCCTGGGCGACATCCAGCTCACGGAGCGCATAGTCGAGCTCGCAGTGGAGCGCATAAGGAAGGCCGTCAGGGGCGACGACAGCGCTAGGGTCGTCTTCCACGAATCCGACAAGAGGGAGGAGATAGCGTCGTTCGCAGCGGCACGCATGATACTCGGCCACCTGCGCAACTCCTACCTCACCAACCGCTTCGCCATCAACGAGTCCAAAATCGTCCGCGGCCGCATAAACAAGGAGGACGAGCGGACCGTGGACGCGGTCGCTGCCCAGTTCGGCATAGCCAGCGCAGTGGAAAACGGCATGATGCTCCTGGATTTGCCGACCTACCTCAGGTACAGCGTGCGCGACCCGCACTACAAACTCATCAACAGGAAGCTGTTCAGCGGCAGGGTCGAGATAAACGCGGAAGAGAAGAAGAGGCTGGTGGAAGAGGCGGTCAAGAAGCACATAGAGCGCATCCCGACCGTCAAGGACCCGCCGGACATAATCAAGAACGCGGGCAAGCAGCTTGTGGCAGAGATACCCAAGACCGAGGTGAGGATGACCGTCAAGGCGGGCGACCACCCCCCCTGCGTGATGAGGCTGCTTGAGAGCCTGAAAAACCACGAGAACCTGCCGCACCACGCCAGGTGGTTCCTTGCGGCGTATACGCTCGCCATAGGCATGGGCGAGGACGACATAGTGAAGCTGTTCGCAGGCGCGCCTGACTTCAGCGAGAAGATAACCAGGTACCAGGTGAGCCACATAAAGAAGAAGGGATACAGCGTGCCGTCCTGCGCGACCGTGATGAGCTACGGGCTGTGCTGCGCGGTTTGTAGGATAGGCAGCCCGATAAACTGGCACACCCTCGAGAAGGGAAGGAAGGACGCGATAAACGCGGAGGCAGACAATGCAGCCAAGGGATAGGCAGGCGCTCCTCAAGCTGTTCGCAGCTTACTACGAGACGGCTGACTTCAGGATACCCGGCCTCGAGCAGAGAGAGTTTGGCATCGGCAACATCAGGAAGATAGAGGCCCGCCACCTGAACTTCCCGAACCTCCAGTCCTTTCGCGGCTATCTCACCAACAACACCCCGTTCTTCGTCTCGCATTCCACCGCGTATTACGAGTTCCCCGGCGCCACGCCGATACAGAAAAAGGCCTGGAAGGGCGCCGACCTGGTCTTCGACCTCGACATCCATGCGGAGGGCAAGTACGGCCCCTACGCGTTGCTGGGCCAGGTCAAGGCAGACCTCCAGCGGCTGGTGAAGGACTTCATAATCAACGATTTCGGCTGCAGGGACGTGCTCGTCGCCTTCTCAGGCAACCGCGGCTACCACGTGCACGTGCGCGACAAGGCGTTCCTCCCGCTCGGCGGCGAGGAACGGCGCGAGCTGGTAGATTACGTCATGGGCAACGGCCTGAACTACAGGGATTTCTTCTCCTATTCCGACAAGAAACAATTGCTCGGCCCGCGGCCTGACGAGGGCGGCTACCGCGGCAGGTTCGCGAGGGCTGCGATGGAGCTCATAAACAGCAAGCCGACCGCGGTCTCGCGCGTGTTCTCAAAGGAAAAGGAGCGCGGCTTCTTCCTCGGCGGCGTCCGCCAGGGCAACTGGAGCAAGACGTCGCTCAAGTTCGACGACCTTGTCGGCAGGCTCAGCCCGCTGGCGGCCACGCTGCCCGTCGGCTCAGTGAATACCGATGCAGGAGTCACACAGGACCTGAGCAAGCTCATCCGCGTCCCGAACAGCATCCATGGGGAGACCGGATTGATAGCGAAGATAATCGAGCCGGGCGAGGTGGACAGGTTCGAGCCGCTGCGCGACGCGCTCGTCCGGAGCAGCGAGCGCATGAAGGTGAGATTCGTCGAGGGCGTGCCTTCGCTCGAGCTGGGCGGGGAGACGGTCGGCCCGTTCAAGACAGGCGATGAAAAGGAGCTTCCCAGGCCGGTTGCCGTGTTCTTCGTGGCCAAGGAAAGCGCTACTCTGTTATGAAAAAGGGAAAAATCAAGGTCTTACTTCTTGGCAGCAGGCTTCTCAGGAGCCGATGCCTTGGAGAGCTGTATCCTCGGCGGTATCAAAGGCGCCGTGAGGCCGAGAACCCTCGCGAGGAGCGTGCCGTTCGCGCTTCCACTGTAGTTGACCGCGCTGAGCACAGTCTCCGCATACGCGTCCGGGACCTTCTTGTTCTTCTTCCACATGTCGACAATCTCGTTGGCGAGCTTGTCCTCCTCTTTGGCCACGAGTACGCCCTTTATCTTTATCTGGCCGACGTTCTCCTCGTAATTCGCGGTATAGACGTAGGTTATCTCGACCTGGCCGTTCTGCCGCTGGACGTCCTCGAGCGCGATGTTTATGTTGAGCCCCTTTATGCTGGCCCCTATGGTCTTCTTTCCGCTGACATCAAGTATCCTTTCTCCAACTATCATCAAATTCGCCTCCTTTATGTGTTTTGTAATCTACAACAGAGAGATTAAAAACCTACTCCGGGCGCCGGGAGGGGCTTAAAACCTGCGGATGCCTACGTCGTGCGGAAGCCAAACTTCCACTATTCATTTAAAGGTTTGCTGCCAACTATAGCCCATGGCTTCTTTTGATCAGATACTCTCAAAGAAATCCATCTTTCGGGACGTATCTGTGCTGTCGCCGCACTATGTCCCCAAGGAGCTGCCTTTCCGCGCGAAGCACATGCACGAGATAATGACCGTCCTCTCTCCCGCGCTGAGGAACCAGAAGCCCCGCAACCTGATAATATACGGCAAGACCGGGACCGGGAAGACCTGCTGCATAAAGCGCGTCACCGAGGAGCTGGCCGAGGCGTCCTCCAAGAACGGCAGCCCGATAACCATCAACTATGTCAACTGCAGGATATACAACTCGCGCTACCGCATCCTGCAGAAGATGCTCAAGGACTTCGTGCCAGAGCTGGAGAAGGCCGGCTTCGGGCTGACGTTCCTCTACGAGAAGCTCCTCGAGCTCGCGTCCAGCGGCAGGCAGATAGTTGTGCTGCTCGACGAGATAGACATGGTGAAGGACCTGGACGAGCTCATCTACACGCTCACCCGCTCCAACGACGAGATAAAGAAGGGCGGCGTCTCCATGGTCGGCATATCCAACAAGCTGTCGTTCAAGGACGTGCTCGACCCGCGCAGCAGGAGCAGCCTTTACGAGACCGAGATGGTGTTCGAGCCATATACCGCGGAGCAGCTGCAGAAGATACTTTCCCAGCGCGCCGAAGAGGGCTTTGAAAAGGGCGTCGTGGAACCGTCGGCCGTGAACCTGGCCGCCGCCATAACATCGCAGGAGAGCGGCGACGCGCGCTACGCGCTCAAGCTGCTGGTCAAGGCAGGCGAGATGGCAGAGCAGGCGGGCAGGGCGAAGATAACCGACGAGGACGTTGAGGCCGCCAGGAAGAAGGTGGAGCTCGACCTCACAATGGAGACGACCAACACGCTGCCCGAGATGCACCAGATCGTGCTCTATTCCATCGCATCCATATCCATAAGCGGAAGCAAGTACTCCCGCCTCGAAGGGCTTGAAAGCGGCTTCCTTTTCTCGGGCGAGGTCTACGAGGAATACGAGGCCACGTGCAAGAAGCTGAGGAAGCGCCCGAGGAGCACGCGCTGGTACAAGGAATACCTCAACGACCTGGAGACGCTCGGCCTGATAACGACCACGCCGAGCGGCAAGGGCATCCGGGGCCAGACCACCCTGATAAAGCTCGGCCCGAGCCCGCATGGCATACTGGGCATAGTGAAGAAGAACCTGTTTGGCGGCTAAAGCCCCCGCAGTTCCTCCACAAGCCGCACGACGTTTATCTTCCCGTATTTCTCCACGTGCACTATGCCGCGCGTTTCCAGCTTCTTCACTATGCGGTGCGCCTTCAGCCGCGTCATGCCGGGCAGCCTGGCCATCTCGCTCTGGGTGGTCATGCCCTCCTTGTCGCCCATGAGTTGCATGACCTCGCGCTCGTCCTGGCTGAGGAATTTCATGAGTATCCCGATATTGGTCTTCACGACCTTCTTCTGCTTCTCCAGAGTGGCGTTGAGTATGCTGTAGACCACGAGCCCCGAGCCGAGGCCGAAAAATCCCATCAGGACCATGAACTGGACATGGAATTCTATGAAGGGGCGCAACGGCCCGGGCACCGGCTGCCCGTCCGAATATGCAGTGAAGACAAAAACTAGCGCGGTGACCAGGAATATGAAAATCGAGACTATGACGAGCCCGAGGACTATCTTTTTCCTTATGTCCATGACGATGATTCGGTCTGTTTCATTATTTAATATATATTGTTTCAGCGCAATGAAACATCATGAGCGAAGAAAAAATAATGGTTCAGAAAACGACGGCATTGCTGTTAGCCGCCCTTGCCTTTGCAGTGCTGGCAGGCGCATATGCTGTTTATGCCCATCCAGGCGCGCAGGTTCAGCAAAGCGTGCCTGCGGCTGCAAATCCGGGCAGCGCGGCCCAGGCAATCCGGCCGCCGCCAGATGCCGGCCCTCAGCCGGCCGTTCAGGACGTCTATATCAGGGCGCTTGGCACCGGCGCCTATGACAAGGCGGAAATCGCCGTGAAAAAAGGGATTCCCGTGCGCTTTCATTTCACTGCCGACGCCGATGCGGGCTGCGGCAGCTACCTCGTGATGGAGGAATTCGGCGTGAAGCTCCTGTCCAGGAATGGAGAGGAGCAGGTGGCCGAGTTCACGCCACAGCAGGCAGGCACTTACGAGTATCATTGCGGCATGCACATGTTCGTAGGAAGGATGGTGGTTTCATGACTGAACGTGTTTTGAGCGTGAAGGGAATGCACTGCAGGTCGTGCGAGATGCTGCTAACTGACGCGGTTTCGCAGGTCGAAGGGGTGGAGGGCGTCGTTGCTGACTGCAGGAGGGGGACCGTGACCATAAGCTGCGGCGCCGGCGCCATTGACGCCGTGGCTGAGCGCGTGGCCAGGGCCATACGGAGGGAAGGCTATCGGGTGTAGCATGGAAGCGCTGAAATATCTCACATCAGTCCTCTCGGGCGGGCTGGAAACCGAATCAAGGCTGGTTAATTACTCCTTGGCGTCGGCAGCTGTGCTGGTGCTGCTCGGTAGCATCGGCTACTGGGCGCTATCCGGCGATGCCGGCGCATACGTGCCGCTTGCACTCCTTGCCATAGGCAGTTCTGTTGCAATGGTATGCTCCTGCGCCCATGCCCTGTGCTACCGGCAGGCCATGGCATGCATGCACGGCATGATGGCAGGCATGACCCTGGGCATGGCGGCTGGCTTCATGGTCGGCGCCCTTTTAGGCGCCACCAACGGCATGTTCATGGGTTCCGTTGCCGGCATGGCCGCAGGAATCGGCCTGGGCACAAGCCTGGGCCGCTGCACAGGCGTGATGGGCGCAATGGAAGGCGTCATGGCAGGGCTCATGTCCGGGGTGATGGGCGCGATGACTTCGGTCATGATGCTGAATGACCACCTGGTCGGGTTCCTTTTCCTGCTTTTCGTGCTCTGCGCGCTCGTGCTGGGCAGCCTTGGCTACATGCTATACCGGGAGAACGGAGCCGCGCCCCCCAGTGCCGTGAAATTCCACGAGTTCCTCGCCGCAAGCATGATTTTAAGCGTGCTTATGGTAGCGGTTATCATATGGGGGCCGAAAGGGCCCATAACATACCCCTAGGTGGTCTGCATCCAGAAATCCACTATATCCGTGTCCGGAATGGACTGCGCCTCATGCGCCATGAACATCGAGCGCAGGCTGAAGAAGCTGAAGGGCGTGAAGGGCGCCAATGTCAACTACGCCACCGGCCGTGCGGTCGTGGAATACGACGAAGCGCTGGTCGCGCCCGGCAACATGAAGGATGCAATAGAGGAGCTGGGCTACGGTGCCGACATACCCGACGAGGCGCCGAAAAAGGGCAAGGGCAGGATGTACCTGCACGTTATCGGCATGGACTCGCTGCACTGCGCAAACATTGTCGAAAAGGCGCTGAAGAAGGCGCCCGGCGTTGACAAGTTCGACCTTAATTTCGCCCTGGAGAAGGCGGTGATCGACTACGACCAGGGGAGGACTGATTTCGGCAGGATAAGGAAAGCCATAGTCGCCTCAGGCTACGACGCCGAGCTCATGGAGCTTGGCGAGGAGGTCGACAAGGAAAAACTGGCAAGAGAAAAGGAGATGGCAGGCCTGCGCTCGCGCCTCATATGGTCTGCCGCCCTGACGCTCCCGGTGCTCGCGCTCTCGCTTCCGGAAATGCTCACGGGCATAGCCACCATCGCATACCCGCCTGCTCTCGCATCCGCCATACCATTTCTCCAGTTCCTGCTTTCTACCCCGATACTCTACATAAACAGGGAATTCTTCATACGCGGCATCCGCCAGCTGGTGCGTGGGATGCCGGGTATGGACAGCCTGGTGGCGCTGGGCGTCGGTACTGCGTACATTTACAGCGTGGCGACCGGGTTCGGTGCCATAGCCGGTGCCGTCTACTATGAGACCGCAGCGCTCCTTCTGACGTTCATCGTGCTGGGGAAATACCTGGAATCGGTCGCAAAGGGCAGGACTTCAGAAGCCATAAAACGCCTCGTAGGGCTGCAGCCGAAGACCGCGCACGTGGTGCGGAACGGCAAGGCCGTTGACATCCCCATCAAGGACGTCGTTGCCGGGGATGTCATCATCGTCCGGCCTGGGGAGAAGATTCCGGTGGACGGCACGGTCCTGGACGGGGACAGCAGCGTGGACGAGTCCATGGTCACCGGCGAGAGCATCCCCGCGCACAAGAAGAAGGGCGACGTCGTCATCGGCGCCACAATCAACATGACCGGCTCATTCAGGTTCAGGGCGACGCGTGTCGGCAGCGACACCATGCTCGCGCAGATAATAAAGATGGTCGAGGATGCGCAGGGCAGCAAGGCGCCCATCCAGAGGCTTGCAGACCTTGTCGCAGGCCGCTTCGTCGAGGCGGTGATCCTCCTCTCCATACTCGCATTCGCCTACTGGTATTTCATTTCCGGCCAGCCGTTCGCCTTCGCGCTCACAGTGCTCGTCTCCACGCTGATAATCGCGTGCCCGTGCGCCATGGGCCTTGCGACGCCGACGGCGGTCATGCTGGGCACAGGGAAGGGCGCCGAGAACGGCGTACTGATAAAGGACGCCGCGGGCCTCGAGCTGCTGCACCAGGCATCCATCGTGGTGCTGGACAAGACAGGCACGATGACCACGGGCAAGGCGGTGGTTACTGACGTGGTTCCCTTCGGCGTCAGCGAACCTGAATTGCTCCGCATCGCCGCTTCGGCCGAGAACAATTCAGAGCACTATCTGGCGCAGGCCATGGTGAAGAAGGCAAAGGAAAGGAAGCTGAAGCTCACAGAGCCGTCTTCCTTCAACGCCATCCCCGGCTATGGAATCGCATCCACACTCGGCAGGACGCGCGTGCTGATAGGCAACCATGCGCTCATGGAAAAGGAAGGGGTCGCAGTCCCGGCCGCCGCCCTCAAGAGGATGTACCGGATGGAGCTCGATGGCAAGACCGCTGTCCTCGTTTCCATTGATGGCAGGGCCTCAGGCCTTGTTGCGATAGCCGACACGCTCAAGGAGCACTCCGGCGAGGCTATCGCCCGCCTGCGCGGCATGGGCTACGAAGTGGCCATGATAACAGGCGACAACGAGCGGACCGCCATGGCGGTCGCAAAACAGGCGGGCATAGACCGCATCCTGGCGCACGTGCTTCCAGAGGACAAGGCCAACGAGATAAAGCGGCTGCAGAAAAAGGGCGAGAAGGTCGTGTTCGTGGGCGACGGCATAAACGACGCGCCTGCACTGGCCCAGGCCGATGTCGGCATAGCCATAGGCGCGGGCACCGATGTGGCCATTGAAAGCGGCAGCATCGTGCTGGTGAAAAGCGACCTGCGCGACATCGTCAAGGCGATTGAACTGAGCAGGTACACCATGAAGAAGATAAAGCAGAACCTGTTCTGGGCGTTCTTCTACAACTCGGTCGGCATCCCCGTAGCCATGGGCGTGCTCTACCCCTTCACCGGCTTCCTGCTGAGCCCTGTGATAGCAGGCGCTGCGATGGCGTTCAGCTCCGTGAGCGTCGTATCCAACAGCCTCCTCATGCGCGGCTGGAAGCCGAAGAGATAATAAGCAAAAACGCCGGGGGGGAGATTTGAACTCCCGAACGCTGATGCGCAACAGGTTAGCAACCTGCCGCCCTACCGGACTAGGCGACCCCAGCATGACTATGATGGGGTGCAGTGAACGAAGTTCACCCAAACCCCAGCGTGACTTGCGGTTAGGTTATTTCTTTGTCGAATTAGTTTTAAACCACTGTGCCCCAGGCGCTCAGGCGCCATCTCTGGCCTGACTTCCTGGAAAGCGCCACGTGCATGCCCTTGTAGGCGACGGTCGGCTTCTTGAGCG
This sequence comes from Candidatus Iainarchaeum sp., assembly GCA_028714535.1. Lineage (GTDB taxonomy): Archaea > Micrarchaeota > Micrarchaeia > Anstonellales > Bilamarchaeaceae > Bilamarchaeum. The sequence continues at coordinate 24,386 of JAQTME010000012.1, forward strand.
TTATCGTCGCGATGCCCTTGGCCAGTTCGGTGACGAAGCCGACGCCGGTCGCTGTGTGCACGTTGACGACGACCGGCTCGTTCTCGCGCAGGGGCGCGTTGTCCACGTCCGTGCGCTTCAGCAGAGTATATTTGACCTTCACGACGTCCACCGGCTCGGGCACCTCTCCCTTCCTGCCTATGACAGAGCCGACGAGCGCGTCCGATTTGGTCAGCGCGGGGTCGAGGGTCGTCCCTACGGCGACCAGCCCGCCCGCATGCGCGACATCGAGCTTCTCGGTCTCCTCCATCATGCTCTGGACCTTGCAGACTATCGGCACGGGCTTCGCGCCTTCCTTGCGCGCCACGCCGGGGCTTATCTCTATCTCGTCGCCTGACTTCAGCGAGCCCTGGACTATGGAGCCGCCGAGGACGCCCCCCTTCAGGGACGTGATTTCCGCGCCGGGCCTGTTGACGTCGAATGAGCGCGATACGTACATCCTCAGCTGTGCGTTCTCGTCACGCACCGGCGGCTTCATGCCGTCGTTTATCGTCTTCAGCAGCATGTCTATGTTGAGGTTGTAGTTGGCCGATACCGGGATTATGGGCGCGTTCTCCGCGGCCGTGCCCTTGAGGAACTGCTTTATCTGCTTGTAGTTCTCCAGCGCCTTCTCCCTTGTGACCAGGTCAATCTTGGTCTGCACGACTATGATGTTCTTTATCCCGGTAGCATTGAGCACGAGCAGGTGCTCGGTCGTCTGCGGCTGCGGGCATGGCTCGTTGGCCGCGATGAGGAAAAGCACGCCGTCCAGTATGCTGGTGGCGGCTATCACAGTGGTCATCAGCGTCTCGTGGCCCGGCGCGTCAACTATGGATATCTTCCTCACGAGCTTGGGCTTGCCGCCGCACTTGGGGCATTTCGCCTCGCTTACGAACTTGTCGCATTTCTGGCAGTGGTAGATATATGCGTCGGCATAGCCAAGCCTGATCGAGATGCCGCGCTTGATTTCCTCGCTGTGGGTGTCGGTCCACTTGCCCGTCAATGCCTTGGTGAGCGTTGTCTTCCCGTGGTCGACATGCCCGAGCATGCCGATGTTCATGTCAGCCTGCATCATTTCTTCTCCTTCTTCTCCTGCTTCGGGAAGAGCTGGTCGAGCGGCGATGCGCCGGCCTGCTTCACCTTGGCGTTCACCTGCGCGATTTCGGACGAGTAGGCGTTCCCGCGGACGTACTTCCGCTTCCTGGCGCCCTTGTCTTCCGCGTGGAAGCCCACGCCGTCGCTCATGAGCGAGAACTTCTTGGCCGAGCCGGCGACGTCGCTCCGCATGGGCACGCCGCTGCTGTCGCTCCCTCCGGTCAGCTCAAGCACGTAGCCGGCTGCGCCTATGAGGTTGCCGTCGAGGGCCTCGCCTATCTTCTTGCCTATTATCATGGCTTCCTTGTCCTTCGCTATCTCAGCCTGGTAGCTTTTTCCGCTGGATTCTGATATGACTATCCTCATGCTTTCACCTCAACAAGTAGGATGTTCTGGAAAAGGATTAGTAGGGGTTAATTTAAAAAATATAAGGAAAAAGGAAAAAAAGAGAAAATTCAGGCGTTTTTGAGCCTCGCCTTGTAAACATAGCCGTCCTTGCCCAGGTAGTACATGTAGCCGGACTCTTTGCTTACCTTCTCGCTGCTGACCTTCTTCTTGCGGCCGCTCTTGTTGTGCTTCATTGGCGCTGCCCAGACGTAGCCGTCCTTCCCTATATAATACAGGTATCCGTCTTCCCTTGAGATTTTTTCAGATCCGATTTTCTGTCCCATTTCGTCACCTTTTAGGCCCTTCATTCAAAGGGTTTGTTTGCCTCCCATTTTCATCCCGTGAGGGGCATCGTCTGTATATCCAGATTATGCTTTATAAATTTATCGTCGATTTACCGACGTTGTTTTGACCACAGGGACTATTTTAAACCTACTACCCCGAAATGGGCTTCATGTTTTCCGTTTTCGCCCGGCCGAAGCCGTGCAAGATAATGACGACGCTGCGCGACACGGAGGCATCGTGGCATCTTTCGAAACTGGCGAAAGTCAGCGACACCTCCTACGTATACGTCACCCGGCTCGTCTCGCGGATGCAGAAGGAGGGCCTCGTCACCATCGAGGCGAAAGGCAAGAAGAGGCTCGTGAAGCTGACGGAAAAGGGGATGAAGGTCGCTAACGCCATCACCGAGCTGATGAACAAGTTCCAGGGCTGACGGTCACACTGCGCGCAGCGAAGCGCTCTTCTTTATGTAGCTCATGACCTTGTCGTATCCTATGTAGTGCGCGAACACGGTCACGTCGACCGGGTATGCGCCCTCGGCGGTCTGGCTGTTGCTCCATATGTCTATGGCGATGTCCTTGCTCTCGCCAGGCTTGAGCTCACCGGCGCGCTTCTCGACCGCCTTGTTTATGCATGCCTGGTCGAAGCCGACCATCGCGTTCTTGGGGAGGAGCGCGTCAACGGACACGAGCTGCGGGTCAGGCGATATGTTCTTGACCTTGACAAGCAGGCTCACGTTGCTGCTCCTCTTCGCCGAAAGCCTGAGCGGCGAAAATCCGACCGTCACGTTGAACGGGTTTGTGTACTTGCTGTCGCCCGCCGCCTTCTGCGGCTTGTCCTCACCCAGTATTGAATCCAAAAAGCCCATCGATTTCACCTGATATTAGTAGTAATGACTATCAACCGTCAGAATATTAAAACTGCCGCAGCAACCACAGACGTCCATTTTCCGTCCTTGTCGCATACGGCCGACTGCGTTGTGTTGGTCGTGCGCACGATTTTTCCGCTCATCTTGAAGTAATTCTCGCGCTCGTCCCAGGCCGCGTTGGGGTCGAACTCCAGGCCGAGCGTGGATGCGAGCATTGACGCGGCCAGGTCCTCTGCGTATTCCCCCGCCTTTTCCTCGGTTTGCCCGAAGGCGTGGTGCTCGCTGAGGTAGCCGTAGGTGTTCTTCTCGGCCGGTATGGCGCAGCCCACCGACGCGGCTATGAGCCTGTTCGGCTCGTCGGACGCGCAGCGCGACATGACCACGAAAAGTATCTGGCCGGGCTTCAGGTGCTCCAGCCCCTCCTTCCTGGAGATGACCTCCGCCCCAGGCGGGAAAATGCTTGACACGGTGACCAGGTTGAATGGTGCGATGCCTGCATCGCGCAGCGCCAGTTCGAAAGAAGTGAGCTGCTCGGTGCTTCTGCCGACCCCCTTTGTGAAGAATATCTTTTTAGGAATTAGTTCCATAACCACAACAAACCAAAAAACATTTTAATAACGTTCGTGTTTGTGTATCCAGTGCCCCTTGCGGGCCATAATCGGAAAAGAGGAGTTTTGCATGGAATACCAGGAAAAAATATTGCTCTTAGTGACCGCCCTGCTCGTCGTGCTTGCTGTCTATTTCACGCTGAGCGCGCCTGCTGCCAGGCCGCCTGAGAACATCAGCACGGCAGATGCCGAGGCGCTCCTCCTGAAGGGGCTTTCGTTCGGCGCCGGCCAGGAAAACTACACCTATGCATACCGCGAGCTGTCAGACGGCTACAGGACCAGCTATGTGCTGACGAAAAATGGCAACGAGAGCATGATTGAAATCCAGAACCCGCTTTCCAGCAAGACGGCATACTTCCTCAGCAACGACACAATCCTCTGCATAACCTACGGAGGCAACGAGAGCTGCGCATCCGTGCAGAACGAGAAGGACCTCGTCAACTACCTCAACTCGCTGCGCGCGAAGTTCTTCAGCGACGCCATAATCCAGAGGAACAAGGACGACATGTCATACCTGGTCTACCAGGGCTATGCCCGGCTCAGCCCCGGCCTAGCCCCCAAGTCCGTGGAAGGCAAGGCATGCACAGGGCTCGCATACACGCTTGATTTCAGCAACATGAGCATCAGCGACGCCGCGCGCTTCGGCGTCGGCATCACCACGCCCAAGGTGTTCAGCTGGGAGATGTGCGTGGACAACGCGACCGGCTACACCATGCAGAAGTCCTTCAATTATACATACGAGGGAATACCGCACAGCTACCTGTTCACCCTGGTTTCCTATATTCCCCAGCCAGCACTAATCGCCGCGCCAGAAAACCTCGGCGGCGACGTGATAACGCCGCTCCTGAATGAGAAGGAGCAACAGATGCGCATGGCAAACTGCTACACCGGCAAGCAGGGCGACGAACTTGACAGGTGCATCGCCGCGATCGCGCTGGACAACCGCAGGAAGGACCTGTGCGAATACGCTGGCGGCCGCCGCGACCGCTGCCTGGTCTCCATAGTGCCCGTGACCAGGGACCCGACCATCTGCACCGCAATGGCATCAGGTTCATACCGGGACGACTGCTACATCGAGCTGGCAGGGGCGTACAAGAACAGCTCCTGGTGCGCGAGCGTGCTGAACACGAGCAAGACCGGTTTCTGCATGAACGTTTCGCTGCCCGTGGTGCCCCTGCCGCAGAACGTGACCCCCGCCCAGGGCGGCGGGAACGCTTCGAACAGCACAGGCAACTCCACGGTGGACATCAACAAGTTCCTAAACTACATCGAGGGCCAGGGCGACGCTAACGCGACCAACAGGTCCAACGGGACCGGCTAGGCATACCTTTTTTATATCCCTGAAGCGGAGTATTAGCCATGAAGATAGCCGTATTCACGGATACATACCTGCCGCAGACCAACGGCGTGGTCACCTACCTGGTGGACTCGCTGCGCCTGCTCTCCAAAAACAACAAGGTGGTGCTTTTCGCCCCTGGCGGCAGCGAGTTCCGCGTGGAGCAGCGCTCGCCGCGCATGAAGATATACTGGATACCCGCATCGCCATTCCCGTTCTACGAGGGGTACAGGATAGCTTCGTTCAACTACGGGCGCGTGAGCGGCATCCTGAAAAGGGAGAAGCCGGACATAGTCCATGCACACGCGCCGGTGCCGCTCGGGCTGCAGGGCCTGCTCTGGGCGAAGCGGCACAACGTCCCTTCCGTCGTCACCTACCACACGCACTTCCCCGACTACCTGCCGCACCTGCTCAACGGCAGGCTGCCGGGGTTCCTGCACGGCCTCAGCCACCAGACCGTGCGCCAGCTCATATACCACGTGTTCAAGAACGTCAGCGCGGTGACCGCGCCGACGCACGAGCTTTGCGAGGAACTGCGCTCCTACGGGCTGCGCAACGTCGCCCACCTGCCGAACGGCGTGGACTTCAGGAGGTTCAGGGGCAAGCCCGCGGACGGGGCGGTGTTCAGGAGGCGGCACAAGATTGGCAGGCGCAGGGTCGTCCTCTACGTCGGAAGGATAAGCTTCGAGAAGCGCCTGGACGTGCTGCTGGAGGCGTTCAGCATGATAGAGAACAGCGAGCGCGTCCTGGTTGTCGTCGGCTCGGGCCCGTATATGGGGAAGCTTAAGGAGCTTGCCGCCGCGCTCGGCATGAAGGGCGTGATATTCACTGGCTATGTCAAGGACGCCGGCGCGGCCTACCGCTGCGCCGACGTGTTCGCATCCGCCTCGGACACCGAGACGTTCGGCATGACGTTCGTCGAGGCCATGCATGCCGGCCTGCCTGTCATCGGCGTGCGCATGCTTGGCGCAAAGGAGGTAATCACCCCGAAATGCGGCCTCCTCGTGGAGCCTGGCAGCCCGGGAGAGATGGGGAGGGCGATGGAAAAGCTCCTCGACGACAAAAAGCTCAGGGCGGGCATGGCAAAGGAGGCGCCGAAGCGCGCGATGCAGTATTCCATGGACAAGAGCGTGAAGAGGACGCTCGAGATATACAGGGGGCTCCTAAGGGGCGGGTGAGCGCATATACGTGATAGTCGGCATTGACGCCGGCATAAAGACCGGCTACGCAGTCCTAGACCTGAACGGCCGGCTCGTGGCGAGCGGCTGCGAGAAGGAGGCCAGCGACGAGCGCCTCGTCAGGGTGATATCGTCGGTCGGCATACCGGTCCTGGTCGCGTCCGACACGTCGCCGCCGTCGCACTTCGTCCAGAAGGTGGCCGCCAGGCTCAACGTCCGCGTGTTCGCCCCTCCCCACAGCCTGGCAAAGGTGGAAAAGCGGCAGATAAGCGGCGGGCTGGGCGACCCGCACGTGCGGGATTCCTATGCCGCCGCCGTAAAGGCCTACAGGAAGTACCAGAACCGCCTCCGCCATATAGACTCCATGTCAGTGCCCGCCGCCGAAGAACTGAAAAAAATGGTCATTATGGGAGAAAGGATAGCCGAAAAGCTCGATAAATAACCATGAATATACACCAATTCCCACTAAAAAACAAACCTTTATATATAAAAATTGCGTAAATACTGTTGCTAAAAGAAGATGGGTGGGTCATCAAGGTGGTTCATTTGGCAGTCAAAAAGCTCAAGAAGGCGGCAAAGCATTCCAAGGCCAGAAAGGCATCCAGGGCCATAAGGAGGCCCAGGGCTGCCAAAAAGGTCATCCGCACCGCCAGGTCTGCCAAAATCCGTGCCAAGGCCAGCCCAAAGATCAAGGCAATGCGCATCCGCAAGGCGAAGGCCAGGAAGGCCGCGAAGCCAGTCCGCGTCCAGGCGCCCAAGAAGCAGCCGAGGAAGGAAAGGGACGCGTTCGAGGAGAGGATTGCCAGCAAGCTGCCAAAGGTGGAGGTCGGCCCGAATCCCATTGACGTGGAAAAGATAACCGCCATTTTGGCCGATTCGCGCATCAGGCAGATGCTCATAGAGCTCGGCGGCGAGAACGCGCTCGCAATCATACGCAACTTCTACGGCAACCACAGCGACGAGGAACTCGCAAAGAAGCTCAAGCTCAAGATAAGCGACGTCCGCGCCACTCTGAACAAGCTCCACAACGAGGGGCTCGTGAACTACATCCGCGAGAAGGACAGCGACACCGGATGGTATTCCTACAGCTGGTCCCTGAACATCATGCGCATGGAGCGCTGGGCCGGCTCCCAGAGCCTGAAGGCCGGCGACCTGATTGACAGCCAGTACTACTTCTGCCCGTCGTGCGGCGAGTCCAGCATCACCAATTTCGACTCTGCCGCAGAGGACGACTTCAGGTGCGAGCGCTGCAACAAGCTTTTGGACTTCATCGACGAGAAGAAGCTGAACGAGCTCATCACCGGCAAGAAGCAGTAATCGCGCTGTCCGCTAAAACTTCTATTGGAGAAGCGCCAGCGCTGTACTTCTCAATGAGGCGCCGATCACATCGACTTGAACTCGATGAGCATCTTCTCGAACTCGTCCGCGGTCAGCAGCTGGACCGCCCCGCTGTCCGCCTCCATCTTGAGCGTGAGCGGCGCGGCCGAAGGCGACTGTATCATGCCCTGGAAGGCGGCCTTCTCGCCCTCGCTCCTGAACATGATGATGGTTATCCCCTTGCCTATGGTGCCCAGCGCCTTCTTCAGCAGGCCCCTCTGGTCGCCCTCCTTCTCGTAGAAGTGCAGGAACATCTGCTGGCCGGCCACGGTCACCTCGCTGTCGGCAGCTTCCGACTCGCCGAGGCTGGTGAACGGCACCGCGTTGTTCACGCATATGTCGCGGAGCCTGCGCATCATGGCAAGGTAGTTTATGGAGCGCTTGCTGGCCTCCTCCCACCCTGTGAGGCCGTAGTAGCCCATGGATTCCTTGAGCCTGCGCTTCTTCTCCAGCTCGTTGAGCAGGTATTCCACGTTGTAATCCGTCACGTATATCGGCTTGCCCTTGTAGAATATGTCCTTGAACCCGTTCTTTATCTCGGCCGGCGTGAGCGGCGTGTTCTGCCAGCGGTAGTTCTCGTTGACCTTGCCCAGGACGCTCAATACGGTGTCCGAGGGCAGCGGTATCTTGGTCCGTGCCACCGGCGGGAAGTCCGGTATGTCTATGAAGTATGCGATGCTCTCCTGCCTTGCGAAGAATATGCCGATTGCGACGATGCCGCCGGTCAGTATTATGACCAGCCAGAGCATCGGGTTGTCGAATATGGACTGGCTTCTGGCATGCTCGACCGGTATGGCCATCCTGAGC
>JAQTME010000013.1 GCA_028714535.1 Candidatus Iainarchaeum sp.
CGATTCCGTACACGTTCTCCTCGCCGTAGACCAGGTAGACGTAGGCGCTGACATAATCCAGTATGGTGAGGTCGTGCTCTGCCATGATGACGCTCTTCTTTTCCGCCAGCTCCTTGAGTATGACCGCGGCGCGGAGCCGCTCCTCGATGTCCAGGTAGTTGGTCACTTCGTCGAAATAGTACATGTCCGCATCCTTGAGCCACGCGACCGCTATGGCGACCTTCTGCAATTCCCCGCCGGAGAGGTGCGCGACCTTGCGGCCGGTTATCTCCTCCAGGCCGAACAGCGCGACCGCCTCCTTCACCCTCTGCTTTCCGGACGTGGCCAGGAGCTTTGCCACGTCGCCTTTGAAAACGTCCTTTATCCTGTCTATCTGCTGCGGCTTGACGCTCACGCGGAGCGATTCCGACGCCTTGACGAAATACCTGCGCGTCTCCAGCGGCAGTTTCTCTGCTATCTCCGTGTCCGATAACTCCTTGCTGAAGACTGCGAAATTCGGCTTCACCTGCCTGCTGAGCAGCTTTATCGCCGTCGTTTTTCCGATGCCGTTCTTGCCGACTATGGACACCGCGCCGCCTTCCATGGGGAGCGGGAGGCCGTAGAGCCTGAACGTGTTGACGCCGTACTGGTAGACCGGGTTCTCGAGCTCCGCGACGAGGTTTATGACCGAGATGCACTTGACCGGGCATTTCTTGACGCACAGCCCGCAGCCTATGCACAGGGGCTCGGATATGGCCGGGAACGGCGTATCCTTCTCCGTGACGATGCATTCCTCGCCCATGCGGTTGGGCGGGCAGACCTTCTCGCAGACGTAGCCGCACCGTATGTTTATGCACACGTCGCGGTCTATGACTGCCACTCTCGTCGTCATGATAATCAGTGGAACTATTCATCGATGGGGCTTAAAATAAGTGCTGAGCCTGCCCGGAACGCAAACGCGTCACAGCTTTGCGCCATGCGCCCTGAGCAGGCTGACCATGGCAGTTATCTTTTCCATCTGTACGTCGTGCTGATGGTTCTGCGGGTCAAACGGCGCGCCCCTTGGCGGAACCTTCCCACGCTCTATCTCCAATCTCCTCGTCAGTGTCATGCCGTCGATGGTTGAATGCACGTCTGCACCCATGCGCAGCGCGCGGTCGATAGTATCGCAGTCAAGGTTGCTTATTGCGTTGTGGAGCATCCGGTCGCTTCTCCTCTGCGCGGCGATGGGGCTGAAGTCCCTTGGGCGCTCGGATTGCGGAGCCTTGTTCCAGAACAATGATTTGCGCGTTATGCCGGCCTGGTGCTCCAGCCTTGATATGGCCGCGCTCCGTCTGGCCAGCAGTTCGATATCCTTGGGCGTCATGATTTTCGGGTCTTTCATGTCAATATCCCCCGTATCTCGTAAGCAGGTCTATCATCTGCCAGTTCTTGTGCGAGTGCAGCCTCGCCCAGCCGCAGGCGTCTATCCCCAGGTTATCCTTTGTGCGCACGTATTCCCGCAGGCCTTCATCGTCATAGGCGCTTTTCGCCAGGCGCAGAAGGGAGAGCACGTTGTTCACCCTGCCATGGAAGGACTCCTCTATAAGAGGTGTCCAGCCGTTCCCGTCGCATGCCTTGAGCCACTGCCTTGCAGTGCGCATATCTGAAATGCGCGGGATGGCCTTGGGGCCTGGCTTGCCCCAATACGGCTGGACGTGCATCTGCGTGCTCATGCACCTATTGGTGATTAGAAATGCTTAAAAAAGGAAGTTTGGGCCCTGCGGGTTCCGGTCCGGCGCGCTATACGAATATCCTGTTGCTTCTTTCCACGCCGTCTTCCTACCCGCCCTGCAGCTCCCTGAACATCGCTATCCTGAAGCCGTGCAGCTCCTGCGCGAAACCCTGGCCCATGAACGCCAGGCCGTTGCCGTTCTTGACTATGGCCATTATCTCGTTCACCCCCAGCAGGTCCCCCCTCCATGCCAGGTTTCCGACGAGCAGCGATTCCGCCTCCTGCACTCTCACGTAGAGGTTTCTTATCTCAGCGAGCCTGTTTGAATACACCGAAAGGAATGCCATCCCGAGTATTTCGCCGATGCCGTGCTGGCGATAGACGAACGCGTTCCCGCTTCTCATGTCCGCAAGGATTTCCCCCCTGCTTCTTGGGATGAGCTTGCCTTCGGTTTCACCCCTGTCCATGAGCTGGAGCAGGTCGCCCATGTCCTGCAGGGTTGCGTTTTGCACCTGCTCCCGGTCATAGATGTCGTTGCACGCGCCTTTTTTCCTGAACAGCGCGGTCTGGAAGCCGCTGCGCTTACCGAAGCCGAACCTGGAGAATACGCCCTCGTTCTCCTGCTTCGTGATGGCAAGGGCCTCCCTTATGCCGAGCTTCTCGGCGGTCCCGAGCGCGGCTTCTACGAGCGCCCGGCCTGTGCCGTTGCCCTTCTCGTCCACGTAAAAGCTCCGTATCTCTGCCAGTGCAGCTGAATAGACTGAGAGGAAGACCATGCCGCCGATGCCGCCTTGCTTGCGGTGGACGAACGCGCCGCCGAGCCTTATGTCTGCCGCAACCTCGCTTTCCTTTCTGGCGACCAGGCTGCCTTCTGCTGCGCCTTTTCCGAGCAGCGCCATTATGGCAGGAAGGTCATCCATCCTTGCCACGGCTATGTTCCCGTGGAGCAGGGGCTGGTGCCCTTTGAATGCCTTATCTCCTGCCTGGCCGTGCCTCTCGGCAGGTGCAGTACGTTGCCTCATCATCATGGGGATTGTTGGCAGCGGATTTCGTATTTAAGAATTGCGGAACAAATGTTACATCCTGCGGGCTAATTGTTACAATTGTAACGCTTGCCAGTTTATCCGCCGGCCTCACTGGCCGAGGAGCGTCTTCAGTTCCGATGCGTGCTCCTGCTCGTCTATTATGACGTGCCTGAGCTTGTGCTCCACGTACTCGTATTCGTATTTCAGCTCGGCTTTGATTGCGTCGAGTTCCTTGAGTATGTTGCGGTAGAAGTCCGTGGCGTCGTGCTCGTCCTTGAGGTTGACCTGCAGTATCTGCTCCGTACCAGTTGCCGGATGGCCCACGGCCATCTTTATGGACGGCACGCCCCCTAGAATCTCTATGCAGTCCCGGAACATGCCCTCGTGCTTCTGCTCGTCGCCGGCTATCTCGACCAGCCTGGCGATTATCCCCTCGGCGTTCGCGCCCGAAACCACCTTCGCGTGGCTCAGGTACTGCGCCCTCGCGGCGTGCTCGAGTTCCAGCCCCTTGTTCAATAGCGCTATCAGTTTTTCTTTTGGCATACTTCCCACCGCCTCTGCGTTCGCAGCAAAGCATTAAAATGGTTGAGCGGGTTATCCAGCCCTGACGCTGCCCTCCGGGCGGCACCCAACGACTACATCGAGAGGTGGGACACATGGAGAATCCAGGCATTGAGGAGAGCGAAGAGATCGCAGAGGAGAGCGAGGAGATAGCAGAGGAAGTCGAGGTCGCGCGAGAGATGGCAGGCCCTGAAGGCGCCAGCGCGATAGCCCGGACGCCCGGAATGCCGCAGGCGCCCAGGCGCGACGGCAACACGGTCTACGTTGGCAAGAAGAGCACCATGGGCTACGTGCTCGCGGTGGTCACGCAGTTCAACAACGGCGCCGAAGAGGTGTGCGTAAAGGCGAGGGGTAAGCTCATCTCAAGGGCCGTGGACGTGGCCGAGATAGTCCGCCACAGGTTCATGCCCAATTCCAAGGTCAAGGACATAGCGATATCCACAGAGGAGCTCATGTCCGAGGACGGCTCGAAGAACAAGGTCTCCTCCATAGAGATAAAGATACAGAAGTGAGCGCTTGGCACGGGTGCTTGACAAGGGCGGCATACTGCTCGCGGTCGTTTTCGGGGCGATACTGCTCATATCCGGCGGCCCGGCATACCTGGCGCTCATGCTGGCGTTTTTCCTGCTGGCCGTGATCGTCACGCGCTACGAATACGAGATAAAGCGCGACATGGGCCTGTACGAGCACGAGCGCGGCTGGGAGAACGTGCTGTCCAACGGGCTTTTGCCTGCCATCCTGGCGATATTGAGCCCGTTCATCGGCCCGATGCCGTTCATCGCGTCCCTGGCCGCGGTCATGGCGGACAAGTTCGGCTCGGAGATAGGCGTGCTCGCGGCTGAAAATCCGGTGTCGATACTCGAGTTCAAGCCGGTCAAGCCGGGGACGAGCGGCGGCATGAGCAGCCTGGGGACCGTGGCGTCGCTTGCCGGCGCGACCACCATCGGCGCGTGCGCCATATTCGCTTTCGGCCTGAACCCGACCCAGGCGCTGCTGGTCGGGCTGGCGGGGCTGGCCGGCTCCATAGCCGACACGGTCTTCGGCGTGTTCGAGGAACGCGGCTTCGGGACTAAAGGGACCACGAATTTCATATGCTCCCTGGTGGGGGCGCTGTTCGGATATTACTTCATACGATGAGGAGGTCATGGCATGCGTGCATACATACTGGCTGGCGGGGAAGGGACGAGGCTGAGGCCATATACCTATACTGTTCCGAAGCCGATGCTGAAGCTGGGCGGGAAGCCGATATTGCAGTACGTGGTTGAGAACCTGAAACGCTGCGGCGTGAAGGACATCGTCGTGACATGCGGCTACCTGCACGAACAGATTACGTCGTATTTCGGCGATGGCAAGAAATTCGGCGTTGCGATATCATATTCCATAGAGAAGGAGAAGATGAACACAGCCGGCTCGCTGGTGAACTGCGGCAGGCCCAAGGAGACGTTCGTGGTCGCGATGGGCGACCATCTGACTAATCTGGATGTCGCGGACATGGTGAAACAGCACAGGAAGAGCGGCGCGGTCGCTACAATCGCCATCTATCACGCGAAAACGCCGCTTGAATACGGGGTTGCGAGGCTGCAGGGCGGCAATATCACGGGTTTCGTTGAGAAGCCCGTGCTGGAGCACGACTACAACACGGGCATATACGTCTTCGAGCCGGAGATATTCGAATTCATAAATGGGAAGGAGGACTTCGCCAAGGACGTGTTCCCGCGCATGCTCGCCGCGGGCAAGAAGATAAACGCCTACGTGTTCGACGCTGTCTGGTTCGACATCGGAAGGGTAAGCGACTACGAGCGGTTCGTGGAGATATTCGACATATCGAGATTGCTCGGCGACCTGAAGGATTAGAATTTGTAGTATAGCGCGAGCGCGACGATTGCGCAGATTACTTCTATCCCGATGAACGCCAGCGTCAGGTTCTTCTCTGTCATGCCACCCCTGCCGGCGGCGTTCATGACGACGTGGACGAGCCCCCTGACCTGGTTGAATTTCGGCGATAATCTGTTCCCCTTGATCTCCTGCTGCGTGTGCGGGAAGCGGTTGTATGCCTTGATGAAGAAGTCCAGGATGTACGGCGCCATGAGTATCACGCCAGCGCTCTCGAGGTTGCCTATGATCACCGCGGTTGCGACAGCCACGCCTATGGTCAGGTTCATCACGTCGCCCGGGAATACTTTAGCCGGATACCAGTTGAAGTAGAGGAAGCCGAGCAGCCCGCCGAGCATCGGAAGGCACACCAGGAGCATCGTCGTCGCGCCGTGGCTGGCCGCAAGCAATGCGAGCGTGGAGAATATGATGATTCCCATTCCCGCCTCCATGCCGTTGAAGCCCGCGAGCATGTTGGTCAAATTGGAGCAGACCGCCACTGCGAGCGGCACGAGCACCGCGATGTAGATTATCCCGAACTCCACCGGCCCTATGAGAGGTATGCTGATTGTGGTGCTGCCGGCCGCGCTGACGACGACGAGCGGTATCGCGGCGAAGAGCGGCAGGACCGCCTTGAGCCACTGCGGTATGCTGATGAGGTCGTCCACGAAGCCCATGAACGAGATGGAATGGATGGTTATTATGGCCGCGAGCAGGTAGATGATGTTGAAGCCGGACAATGCGTTGAACGCGAGGATTGCGAGCAGCGCGCCCGCGGTGAACCCTGTGATGACCGCTATTCCGCCCATCTCAGGGATTTCAGGGTTGCCTGGCTTGTTCTCGTCCTTGCCGGTGATGCCCGCGGACTGCAGCCGCGGTATCAGCTTGTCAAGGAACGCCATCGTGACGGATACCGAGGTCAGCAGGACCCAGAGGTAGCTGAGCCCTGGCAGAAGGAACGTCCCCAGCACTGCCAGCAGGACTACGAGCATCGCGGCCCAGTTGTATGCGGTAATCTTCATTTCTTCCTCATCCCGTTGATGATCTCCTTCGCCCGCTCGATGCTGAAGTTCTTCTCCTTCGCGAGCGTTTCGGCCACCTTCTCTGTCTCTTCAGGCGCCGCGCCTGCGTAGGCGGCTATGTTCCTCGCGTGGAGCTTCATGTGCCCCTGCTGTATGCCGACGGTGGAAAGCGCTGACAGGGCTGCGAAGTTGCTCGCCAATCCAACGCAAGCCATCATCATGGCAAGTTCGCGCGAGCCCTTCACGCCCGCTATCTTGAGCGCTATCCTCGCCGTAGGGCTGGAATTCACGGCAGGGCCGACCGTGGCGAGCGCCAATGGAAGCTCTATGCTGCCGACGAGGTCGCCGTTCTCGTTCCTGTAGAATTTCGTGAGCGGATGGTACTGGCCCAAAGCGGCGTATGCGTGCGCGCCCGCCTCGACCGAGCGCCAGTCGTTGCCCGTGGCCACTGCCACGGCGCTTATGCCGTTCATTATGCCCTTGTTGTGCGTCGCGCAGCGATAGACGTCCGCCTTCGCGAACTCGTAGGCGTCAAGCACGCCCTCTACCGTGTCCTGGCCTATGGTGCCCGTCTTCCATACCGCCGACGCCCGCGCCTTCCTTTTAACCGCGAGGTTGCTGACTATCCTGAGCCGTATGGTGCCCCCGGTGAGCTGGGCGATGGTGGATGCCACGCCCTCGAGCGTGGTATTGACCATGTTCGCGCCCTGCGCGTCGCCGACCGCGATGTGGAAATCAACGATTATCATCTCTCCGCGCTCCGTCTGCAGCGACTTCGCATCGAAGCCGCGCACACCGCAGCCGTATTTCTCGTGCTGCGCCATGAAATGCGCGGCCTCCTTCATGATTTCCTTCCGGTTGAGCTCGATGTTCTTCAATGCCGCGTTGGCGTCCGGAACCCCCACGACCTGTATCTGGCCTATCATGACAGGTTCGTCGGCTTCCGCCTTGAAGCCCTCAGGGAGCGCCTGCTTGGCCGCCCTGCACGCCCCGGCTATGACCGACGGCTCTTCCACTGCCATGGGAACCAATGCGTCCTTGCCGTTTATCTTGAAGTGTGTCGCTATGCCCAAAGGGAGATGGACCGCGCCGATGACGTTCTCCACGTTCTTGTCGGCGACTTCTATCTTCAGCGCGCCTGTGTCTGCCAGTGCCGCTGCCTCCACGTCGGTCAGGCCTGCAATGGCCTTTATCTTCTTGAGCCGGTCCTCCGGCTTGAGCTTGTAGAATCCTGAAAGTTCCATTAAGATTACCTGTAGCTGCTTTCGAGCTTGTCAAGGGCCGTGCCTATGTTGGCGAACGCCGCGTCCGCCTTCCTGACGTAGAATTCCCTGAACATGTCCTTCAGGCCGCGGTTGTCCCCTTCGCCGAGGTGGTACCTGCCCTTCACCCTGCCCAGTATGCCGAAGTTCTTCAATCTGAGCAGATGGTAATACACGGCCTTGGGGTTCTGCTTCTCCTTGGTGGTCTCCTCCAGCCTGGCAAGTATGTCCCTGGTGGTCGGCGACTGCCTCTTCACGTGGAATTCCAGCAGCACGTCCAGGATGTCAAGGAGCAGCTTCCTGCTCTCGTTGGGCATTATCAGCCCGAGCGAGAGCGCCAGCCATCTGACAAGCGATTTGCGCGCAAGGAGCACCTCCTCGGGGAGGGCGAGCTCCCGCAGGTTAAGCTCCGAGCGTATGAGTTTCGACTCCGGCAGCATGGATTGGATTCCATGACAAAGATTATAAAAAGGAAGCCCGCGAGAGGGGTATTGGGAATGAAGTCAAGGCGAGCCACATGGTCAACCTCAGCATACGCAACCATCCGGACGTGCTTTTCGCCTATTCCAACAATTACGTCGAGGTCATACTCCGTGTGGAGAACCCGGCCCCGCACCCCATCTGGGCAGAGGCGGACCTTTCGGTGCCTGAAAATCTTTCGCTCAGCCCCAATACCGCGCTGAAGAAGGGCAGGGTGCGCGTCGGCATAGTCGCCAGGAACGAGTTTTTGGAGAAGGCGGTCCGCGTGTATAGCGGCGCATATACCAGCCCGCAGATGTACAGGTGCAACGCGACGCTCTACGTCTTCAACCACGACGGCGTCATAGACCAGCGCATGGAGAAGGCCGTGGACATCCGCTGCGAGGCGAAGAAGGAAGCCAGTTTGTGATTTGGCGAGCGTCTTTTAAACATTATGTCCCAGATGCATGCACATGGACACCACTACTGATACTGCCAGGAATGGCATATACGCACGATTGAGGGAGTTTAAGCCTCAAAGGCTTCTGGGCATCGCAAAAATAAATGGCAGCCCCGCGCTAAGGATAGCGGCCGGGCTGGAGCTGGTTGAACGTACGAGCGACGCCAACGCGCTCATCGGCTGGGCGTTCGACGTGCATGTCCTGCTTGCCCCGGTGAGGGAAGCGGCCGGGCTGAAGGCGGTTACGCTCACGAACGACGTGGATGCGCTTATCACCTGGGCGTCCGGTTTCGACCTGCCCGCCAGTGCGTCCATAGCCGCCGGAAAGAAGGCGATTGAAACGGCCATAAAACAAAAAAACCGCGATGCCGTCGTGAAATTGCGCTTTGGCGCCGTGTCAGGCGCGGTGCAGACCGCCGCGTCCAATGCCCTTGGAAGGCGCGTCTGGCCGAACACGCTGGCTAAAGACGGCGTGCTTTCAAAAGGCACAGTGCCCGCGCCAGCCAGTCCGATTCCCAGGGAAAGGCGCGCGATTCTCGCCAGATAGCCCTTTTTCTCAAATCGCTTTTATCTCCTTGTCCGCTAGGAGATGCGACGCGTAGCCGATTAGTCCTGCTATCGCGAGCGCAGTCCCGAACATGAAATACGCGAGCGTGGCGAATGCGACGCATGCCGCGAGCGAATGGGTTATGCCGCGGTGCGCTGGCTTGAAGAGCGTGAAGAACACGAAATACGCGCCCAGCATCGCGAGCGAGAGGACCGCCATGGACTGCATCGCGGATAGCGTGGGGATGCATATCGACGTTCCGCAGCCTGACATGTAGACCACGAGGAAAGCGGCAGCTATGGCGCATGTGTCCAGGACCTGCCTCCCTTTGCTGGCCTGGTGGTCAAGGTCGGGCACCAAAGCGGCGAAAGCCCCCATCACTGCCACGGCTGCGAGCTCGACCAAGCCGTGCGTGCCGAGGATGAACAGCAGTACCGGTGCTGAAACCGCCCCTATCAGCGCATGGGAACGCCAATCCATAAAAGAATAAAGAAAAGAAAAAATAAAAGCTAGCCTATCTCGTAGCTCGAGCTCACCGTGACGCTGACCTCGACCTGCCCTGCCGAGAGCTGGGTCTTCGGCGCTGACCCGGCCGCCTCTGCCACTGCATAGTCGCGGTAGAGCACCTGCGGGTAGTAGCTGGACGACTGGCTCACGGACAGCAGCTTGCCGAGCGAAGCGCCGCTCCCCTCGGCCATGTTCTGCGCCTTGGCCTTCGCCTCTGCCGCAGCATTCCTCAGGAGGCCCTTCTCCAGCGTCCTCCGCGTCTCGTCCTTCAGCGTGAAGCCCACCGAGTCCACGAAGGTCTGGTTGGTTCCTGCGCTGGACGATGCGTCTATCACGTCACCGCCCTTCGCCAGGTCCTTGACCTGCAGGGAGATGGAGTTCGTCACCTTGTAGCCGATGACACGGTAGTTGTAGACGCAGTTGTAGCCCCTGGGGTCGCAGGTGTAGTTGGTCTCGGTGACCGGGTCCACGCTGTAGCCCGTCGTCTGGATGTCCTGGTCTGTCAGTCCCAGGGCTTTCAGGCTGGCGAGCAGGTCTGCTGTCACTGCAGCGTTGTCCTGGACCGCCACTTTGGCTGTTTTCGCGTCCGTCTGCACGTGCAGCTGTATCACCAGCAGGTCCGGGCTGACCTCCTGCGATGCCGTCGCTGACACGCTCACCGCGTGCTCCACCGGCTGGGTGCCCACGTTCACGTTCGGCGCGTAATCGCCCTTCGACAGGACGTATGCGCTTCCAACCATGCCCAAAACGAGCAGCACGACCACTCCTATGGCTATCATTCCACATCCGCTGCCGCATCCGCTTGAACAGCATTCATTGCCAGAGCAGCATTCTTCTTTCACCATATACACACCTCATCAATGTTTCTTGCATATGCCCATGGCGTCAGGGACTGGGTTTCCCAGTTTGTCCTTGGGCAGGTAATCGGTACATTCATATCCGTTCGGGCAGCCGAAACCTGCTATCCCGCCGCATTCGCAGTACTGCACGCACATCATTATGCACGCGGTTCCCTCAGGCGCGCCCCTGCACGCAGAGCCGCATTCGTTCCAGTGGCCGCGCGCGCTTTCGCACAATTCTTTCGTGAGGCCTGGCTCTCCGGGCCCTGGCGGCGTGGAATTTATTACTGGCGGTGAGCCGGTTGCTGGCGGGTAGGCGATGCAGCCGTAGGACAGCATTATGAGCCCGACGAGGATGGCGAGAAGCGCTGCGTTCATGGATTAGCATCAGGAACGAGCAATTTAAACGGTTGGTTTTTTGGTGCGGTTTACGCCGCAACCCTGGATTACGGGACGCGGGAACGTGCTTGTTTTTTGGGTTTGCCGGGCGAATCCGGGACGCCTGTTTCGTCGGAAGGAATAGATACCTATATATACTACCTGTGTTCCAAATCATATGCTAATCTTTAAAAACTTTTCTATGAGCAGAGGGAGGCGTTTTCGATGGTAAACTTGGCAATGTCATGTCCGGAATGCGAGAGCAAGCGCGTGATACGCGACTACGAGAAGGGGGAGATCCTCTGCTCAGGCTGCGGCCTGATCATCGTCGAAAACGTCCAGGACATGGGCCCGGAGTGGCGCGCGTTCGACTCCGAGCAGAAGGAGAAGAAGGCCCGCGGCGGCGCGCCCATGAAATACATGCGCCCGAACAAGGGCCTGTCCACCGAGATCGACCAGTACAACCGCGACATCCGCGGCACCAAGATAAGCGCGAAGAAGCAGGCCCAGTTCTACCGCATGAGGCGGTGGCACAAGCGGGTGTCCATCGCCACGTCCCTGGAGAGGAACCTGGTCATCGCGCTCTCCGAGCTGGACCGCGTGGCGTCCTCGCTCGGGCTCCCCGAGAACCTCAAGGAAAGCTCGGCGCTCCTCTACCGGAAGGCTGTGAAGGCCGAGCTCATCCGCGGCAGGAAAATCGAGAGCGTGGTCTCTGCGGTGATATACGCCACCTGCAGGCTCCACGGCATCCCCAGGACGCTCGACGAGATCGCGCGCGTCTCCGGCATAGAGAAGAAGGAGATAGGCAGGTCGTACCGCTTCCTGAAGGCAGGGCTTCAGATCGACGTACCGCTCACCGACCCGGCTGAATACGTGCCGAAATTCGCGGGCGCACTGAAACTCGGCGGCAATGTGCAGGAGGACGCCGTGAAGCTCATCAGGAAGGCCACGAAGCAGGGCCTGATATCCGGGCGCGGGCCGACCGGCGTTGCCGCCGCATCGCTCTACATCGCCAGCGCGATGCACGGCGATACGAAGACCCAGCGGGAGGTGGCGGACGTCGCCGGGGTCACCGAGGTGACCATCAGGAACCGCTACCGCGAGCTCAAGAGGGAGCTCGGCCTCAAGGTCAGCCTCTGAATTTTTAAAAATTAGGGGAGGTTCAAACCTCCATCTCTTCTTCTTTCTGCGGGATTAACGGGCGAGGGTTGTTTTATTTTTGGACGAGCGAGCGCGAGTGAATTTGTTTTTTAGGATAATAGCGGGCTCTTGTATAACGAAATCATATAACTCGCCCTTTGGTTATTTTTTGGAGATTGGAATGAGATGAGGTACCCTTCGTCTGGTTCTTCCTTTATTTTACATAGAAGCTGCATGATTTCATCTTTTCGGACTACCCTGCCGAATACTTTTGAGATTTCATCTCTGGCATCCAGTAGTTCTACCCCAAGTATCTTTCCATCCTCGTTAATATCGACTAAAAAATGCTCGGAAAATTCAATGGTTTTGTAGACCTTCTTGCCTCTGGTTTCAGCAGTAAGAATATCCTCTTCAGCGTCGTATTGTACCTTCACCATCTCAATCACTTTGGTTCTCCTGAGCCTAATGCATTTAAAATATGCAGGTTCATAATATATTTGCGGGTAAAATCCCAAACGCCAGTGTACCTTGAGGTGCACGTTTTGAGTGCGTTTGGGTTCTGCATTATTCTTACCACACCTGGTAAACCTCTTGTTCTATTTTTATGATGTCGATATAACCCGAATCGCCATGCTCAAACTTCTGGAAGCAACTCCACGCCAGAATGTCTGCAAATTGCAACCCGGACCAGGCATGCGAATAGCTATGTTCTATCGTTATCCTGGAATCTATTCTCTTTAGATTTTTCATGAAATAGGCATTGAAATCTTCCTGTAGCATCTGCCTTCCCTTTGATTTATCCACTCTTATGGATATGCTGCCCTTATCCATCGGCAGGTTCTTGGCAAGCTTCCCGGCTATGAAATTATACAGCTTATTCTTATCGTTCCTCAGATACTCACTGAAAAGTTTTTTCTTCTCTAGAACCATGTAGAAGACTCTTGCGTTTTTCAATTCATTCACCTTTTCCAGCATGTATCTTATCACAGAATCCGAAGACTTATTGGCTTTTATCTCATGAGCCCCCCTGAGCTCTTTTTTGAACTTATTCCTGCGCATGTTCTTGATTATCCTATCCAGCACTTTGTAATCTTCTACGACTAGTGCAGCAAGAACGAGGTGTTTGGAACCCCGGTCTCCGAGATCGCCGCTTTCGTCGATATATATGTATGCGAACATCTGCCCCCTTACCGCAACGCAGCTTCAACCCTGCTTCTTGCATGCTTGTCGGGCCAGAGGCGATATAAATACTTTTTCAGACCTCATTTCCGCAGCATTTCTTATACTTTTCCAGAATAAATACGGTTCATGGGCGTATCGGAAATAATCGCCGACTTCCTCGATATACAAGTCGACAGCCCCCACCCGCCCTGGTTTCTCAGCTGGTGGGCCTTTATCGCCTCCGGGGCCCTGGCCATGCTCAATTTCCTGGGCGTGGGCATCTTTTTCGGCTACCGGAGCGCGGAATTCTTCTTCAGCGCGCTCGCCGGCTGCGTCCTTTTGGCCCCGCTCGAGATCGTCATCCTCCATAAGGCGGTCTCGCTCGTTATCAGGCGCCTATTCCCCCGCAAGGGCACCAAGGAGGCCCCCAAACCCGCTTCTAAACCGTTCGTAGCGCCCGGACCGGCCCGGACGCCTTACGCAGCGCAGGAGCCGCCCGGACCCATCCTGAAGGTGATGCCAGGGCCTCCGGTCGAACCGCGGCTGTCGCTAAGGGAGAGGATACTCCTGGGGCTGGAGGAAGGGGCTGCTACGGCGACCATGCTCGAAGGGCGGATGGACTACCCGAAGCACGCGGTATGGCAGTTCCTGCAGCCGCTCGTGAAGGAAGGCAGGGTAATACGCTACGAGGAGGTGGAAATACCGCATGCGGGCGTGGAGATATACTACGCGCTGCCTGCGCGCGGGGAGAGCAGCTTCCATACTGCGCTCGTAGGGAAGGCTCATGACGTGCTTGCTGACGTTGGTACGGTTAAGAAACTGAGCAGGTGGGGGAATCCGGACTTACTGTTTAATGAAAGGGTGGCTGTCGAGGTTGAGACTTGTGCCAAGGATGACCTTACTGGGTTTGCTGACCAGGTGATTAAACGGTTCGAGCAGGGATACGGGGCTGTTATTGTGGTTACGATAAATAAAAGGCAGCAAAGACGGTATTTGGAGGCTTTACGCGGGTTTGAGCACGTGGCTGTGGTGACGTTCAGGGAACTGGCTAAGGTGGCGGAACGGACGGGATGACGAACGCGAGGACGGACGAGATTCGAGATTGTTTTTGAGGGGGTGAACGCGAGCGAGATTTTGTTTAGGATAGCGAACGAACAGAAACAGACCGACAGGTTTGAAAATCGCTTCTCCAAGCCATTTATAGCATATTATGACAAAGTAGCCAAAGGAGAGTTACTGAGAGGGGGCATTTAGATCCTTTTCCAGGATCATGGATTTAATTCCGAAAAAATTACAAAGTATTCTGAGCCGTTCTTTTATTGAAGCCGCATCATTAGTCCCTTGCATTGACATTCTATCGAATTCAAGAAGGTCAAAGTTAGCCTGTTCTAATGACTCTTCTGCTTTTCTACGATTATCTGTTACTGCAGAAACAAAATCTTGAATTTTATTTCTATTTATGATGTCTAGCTTATTTTGAAGTTGTGCCTCCTTGAAAAATAAGTAAAGAATGACTATGAATGATTGGGCTTTGATGAGATCATCTTTATCAGCGAATACTGGCACCATTAAATCTAAAACTGAGCACACCTGGGCATGTAGACTTTGAGGAGTTTTAGTAGAATCGTTCTTCTTATATCTTAATACAAACTGATCCAGATACGATTTTTTTGTATCAAAAATTCGAGTGTAATTAAGAAGACAATCTTCCAAGAAAAGTAATCTTGCTGAAACTTCACGATACTGGTATCTGGAATTACTAAATTTAACTTTTTTTATAAAAAAGGGATGATCTGCAGTTTCTCGAATGAGTTTGGCTAACGGGCCTCCAAGGGCATTTCTCTTCTCAGCTGCATTTAGGGGGACTGCTTCATTTAATCTAGAGAACATATCTTCGATTAACTCCGTGTCATCTGTTTCAACTAATACTATTGGGAGAGTAAATGAATCCAGGAGTATCTTGAGACTCGGGTACTTCTTTGCTAAATCGAAATATGTCAATCCATGCGCTTTGATTGACGAATCTTTTAGATATTTGAAGTCTTCCGAAAGTGCGAAATCTCCATTAATGAATGCCCAGATTGCTTCTAATCGTTGACGTCCATCTATTATGGCATATATGTAATTGCCCCCTTTGGGGTTCTTTTGCGGTTTTGTAAGATGATTGAAATAGAGTTTAGGAATGTCATAATCATTCAAAATAGAATCTATTAATAGCTGTTTTTTTTCAATTGTCCAAATTTCACCATTTCGTTGATACGGTGGGGCGGTGTCTATTATATCTCTATATGAGTTAATCCGAAGTATGGCGCTGTTGGGCATTGGATATGTTTTAATAAAGGACATTCACTGCACCTGTTCCATGATTTTTTCTTTAATCATCCGGCCAATGCTTTGAAGTTCAGGGTATAACTGGAACCTAGTCAAACCTAGTAGTTCTAACTCATTTTTAATTGCCGTCTTGCAATCTTTTGGGATTACATATCTCCAAACGTGATCTTTCTCCCCAATACTCTCAATGGCCGTCTTGTCTTTATGGTGGATGGTGAATACGCTTGTTTGGGCGATCATACGCTCGTTTGTTCGTGGGCAGATGAATGCCACGGGGAGCAGAGCTGAACTGGTTTCACCTTCGTAGGAATCTGGGCCATAGTTATTAATATCCTCAACGCCAGGGATTTCCTCCTCGTTCATTGTTACGACGTTTGTATTCTTGTTGAGTTCTGTTGGCAACAAAACCCACAAAACACCATCCTCTTCTTTTTTTTCAGCATCACTAACCGCAAAGTACAAAGCAGTCAATGGGCTTTCTGTCCAGTCTAAAAGACGCGTGGGAACATCATAATGTCGCATAATAAAGAGCCATTCAAAAGGTTTGGTTATGCGAGGTTCGATTAGAACATCTCCATTTTGCTTGAAACGATTAATTAAATCGAGTTCTGTGAAATGTGAATCGACATTATCTCTGAAAAAAGAGGGGATGAGAGGGTAGTCTTTACGACTATGACCGCGATACCATCTCGGCGCAGGGCAGCCAGTGGTGTCTTGTTTTAATTTTTCTAACAACTCTTCTATAGAAGAGATTGTTTGATCGTCCCGCCGCATAATGTCCCCTCAAATTTATTCAATTTAAATGTATACTAAGAATATTTTATAATTATGTCTGCCCAGCTTCTTTTCGCCTTGTCAGATATCAACCAATTGTTACAGCAACTAGATATCTATATATCTATACCGGTTAGCATGTTTTTTGCTTTTTATTAGTTAATTGGCATGCAGCTGGGGCGCGAGAACGGTTTTAGAGATTGGCGAAAGCGAACACCCTCGCTCAGCCGGAAAATCACTTAATGGTCAGGCCTTCGGTTCGCTCTGCAAGCGAAACCATTAATGTTCTTTTCGGCATCGCTCGGGCCGCTAACTCGCGCTAACTACTTTTACGACGTTCGGAATTTTTGCTCGCTTCACTGCCTCAGCCCTTGGACGGAAAATAGCGGGCTTCGCAGTGAAGCTCGATACAAATTTCTCCGCAAGAGAAGGCGGGGAAGAGGAAGGTGATGAAATGAGAAGGAAATACTGGGGTTATGGGGGGCTGCCGGACGATGACTTCTGTCCTGACTGGTGCGATTCTGAGGTCGATGAAGATGCAGACCTTTGATCAGCTGATGGTTTACGAGGAGGCGTTCAGGCTCACCGAGGACATCTTCCGGTTCATGCAGGACCGGAAGGTGAGCCACCGGGCCAATCATGAACTGCTGGCTTCGGCCTCCTATCTCTCTGCCAGCCTGGCGGAGATGGGGGCTATAGACTCGGTTGACGCTCAGAGGGAGATGCTGCTGTGCTGCATCGGGGAGGCAAACGAAACCGAGTTCTGGCTGGGTACCTGCCGCTCCCTGGGGCTGATTTCACAGCGGGAACACCTGGGTTGCATGGATGCGCTCATGCACATCAAATCGATGCTCTGCGGCCTCCAGGCGGCGGTTGAGGCGGGCAACTGAGGTGGTATCTATGAACTACAAGGAGCACCTGGTCTTCAGCCTCTTTGCCAACGCCGCGGTCCTGTTTGTTTTATACCTTATTGGGTTTACCGTAGACGTATCTCCCCTGCTAATTGCTGTATTTGGCATATTTACCCTGCTCCCTGACATCGACCACCGTCATTCTATGGCCAGTCGAATTTTCTTTGCGGCTTACACCGGCCTATTTCTGGTATCCATCGTCCTGCGGAATACATGGGGGATAGCGCTGGCATTATCTCTATTCTTGATACATATTGCCATTAGCAGGGATGACCACCAACATCGCGGCATCCCACATACCCTCGCATTTGGGGCGATAGCATGCCTTATTCTCTTTTTGATAAGCCGGTCCTTTCCAGCTGCTTTGATTGCAGCATTATCGTTTTTGTCTCATGTAATAAGTGATAAACACATCCGGCTGTTATGAGATAAAAACTAGCTAGCGCGGGAAAGGGAAGTAATATGCGTAAAACGGGGTTGTTTTATGACCGAAAGCTGTGGGCATGGTAATCCTGCGGAAATGACCCCTCCAAATGCTTTTAAATGGGACAAACCAGGAAGATATAACCAAGCACGGATGTTGGCTATGGAACTCAACAAGATATACGCAACTGATTGCATCGAGTTTATGCGTAGTCTTCCAGCGGAAAGCATAGATCTGATAATAACTTCTCCCCCTTACAATATCGGCAAGGGATATTCGACATACAAGGATGATAAGACCCGAGAGGAATACCTAAATTGGATGGAACAAGTTGCTACTGAAAGTAAGCGTGTCTTGAAAGATGGCGGCTCTTTCTTTCTTAATGTAGGTGGTAAACCATCTGATTTAGCCATTCCTTACGATGTAGAAAACCGTTTCAGAAAACACTACTGCTTGCAAAATGATATTATTTGGGTTAAATCAATAGCCATAACAAAAGAGGACGTGGGGAAAAGCAATGGCCTGAAAAATGACTTTTCCGTAGGCCATTACAAACCGATAAACAGTGTCCGCTATATGAACAACTGCCATGAAAATATATTTCATTTCACAAAGAAATGCGGGGTAGAATTAGACAAACTATCAATCGGAGTTCCTTATCAAGACAAAACCAACATAGGACGTTGGGGCAAAACTACTGACAAGCGTGATAGGGGCGACTTATGGTTTATACCCTATGAAACCATAAATGAAAGTAGACCTCACCCCGCAACTTTCCCAGAAAAGTTACCGTTAATGTGCATTAAATTGCATGGTGTTAGAAAAGATTTGGTGGTTTATGATCCCTTCATGGGCATAGGTACAACGGCGTTAGCTTGTATAACTCTAGGCGTAAATTATGTTGGGACAGAAATAGATAAGAATTATCTGAAAATAGCTGAAGAACATATCCGGGAAAAAACAACTCAGTTGAAGATATCAAGCGATTGATTTTACGAGGCGTAGCGCCTTAACGCGAGAGATTTTCGTTATTTTTCCCAGGTCGCCATTCTCCCACCAAGTCCTTACCTGCTCTGTGGAAATTACCCAGAATGGGACCTGTGGAAAACTTTCGATGTCAGAAATTATGTAGCCCTTTACTTCGCTCAATTTTTCCAAAAACCCCTCTAATTCGAAAGAACGACCTGAACCAACCATATAACTGGGGCAGAAGTATATCCCGTCTTTGCTTATGCTTCTGACTTCCCATTTGTCGCCATTCGAGTCAGTAACGTCATATCCCGCACCTTCGCTGGATGCTACTTTTCCATGCAAAAATTCATATGCAAGGCGGCGTTCTAACAAGAATGAAACCCTGCGCCCATCTGTAAAGTAAAGGCGAACATCTGTCTTTTTGATTTTCAGGGCTTTGGCTATTTCCGAAATATCCCATTTGAAGATGCCGTTGGCGTCAGCCATGATACTAAAAAACGATTAAGACTTAAAAACCATTGTTTGCTCAAAAAATTCTAGCCCAGCCCACAAAGTCTGTTTTTCCAACGCCTTTATTAGAAAAGTTGGGCGAACCATATGTATAAAAAACTAGCTGCGCGAAGTGTATTTCCGGAGGTTACACATTCCAACCCCACCCACATACGAAAGGGGTGTTGAAGGAAGTACGGCAGTCGTATCTGCCGTCGACATCTTCCTCTCGGAACTTATACTCGCGCAGCTTAAATATTAAATGGCCGCATACTGGACTTGGGTTTTTCCATCTGTTTATCAATCGCCTCCTCCATGGTGTTCCGGATAATTCCAAATGCCTTTTTGCTTGTACCGGCTCTACCGACATACCCATCATTCGACCAGTAATCTGCTTGTATTTTTTCTCCCACGTATTTCAGAATGTGTTTTACTGCTGTGGTTGTGAAATTTGAGCCTTGTGGTACGTATGTTATTACCTTGGGAAAAAGCGCGTGAAAGACAAATACCCCCATGGTTCTTTGAGTAACATAGTCCCTAGGCTTATCAAATGCTTCCGGCATTAATTCCGCTATCGCTTCCCAATAAACTAAAAGGATCTTTACAATCTCATCAGAAGTATATGCTGCTCTAAACGATGGATTAGTCAGTATCGGTTGCAGCGAGTCAGTAAATGCCTTCTGGGATACCAGTGTATTCAGGCGAGGCTCATTAGGAAATCTAATCCTGTCCTTCCACCTGCCTGGTGCGCTATTGATTTTTTCCGCAATCTCCAAGGCTTTCGGGGTCCATTCCACATTGCCTCTAATGGAACTCGGCAAATTTATGAGGTATTCCTCCTTTAGGTTTGTGGGCAGCAAAGAAATTAGGCGTTCTGCCAGATCTGCGCGAACTCCTTTTTGTGTTTTATTTATAATGATAAATTCCGTTGCTTCCGCAATATGGTCTGTTGTTTTTTTCGGATCCTGATATTTCCATGCCGGGTAAAGTATCACTGGAATGGTAAAATCAAGGCATTGCCCTTCTTCAGACAAACGCTTGAAACCCTCCAGTCTATGCTGCCCATCGATTATCCAAAGGGTTGACTCCTTGTTCAATGTGATCTCCGCAAGATTATCCGCCTTGGTTGAGATGTGTACCGGGTTCCGTACACTTACCAACACAGAGATCGGGCTAGTGCCATTGCCGCGTTGGATAAAGTTTGCAAAATCCTTTATTCTAGGTGGGCTCGGTAGTCTCTGATAGCCCGAAGGATTATTAGGTCGCCAGATATCCTGGCGCAAGTCCAGTTCCAGCAGATCGCCTACGCGTAGTAGTGTCAGGTAGTATTCTTTCCCATTCTGCAGCAGCTTCATCGCATTTATTTTCATATAATCACGTATTTTTTTATTTACTCTAAATATAGTATTTATTTCAAAACCTTTAAATAGGTATCTAATCTCGCTTTACCTCACGACGTTAATGAACCAAGTAATCTGTTGATAATACTGGAAATGTCCGTGGATGCGCGCTACCCGCCCGAATATTGTTCTGAATTTAGCAAGATTGTACACATGTAGCTCGTCCTCTTGCTGCGCTCGAAAATAAACAAATAATCCCGTTCGTCTCGTAATTAGTCTAGCCCTTCTTCGCGTTCGCTTCCTTTTTCTGCTTCTCGAGCTTGCGCTTTATCGTCTTCAGGCTGACGAAGCTGTCCCGTTCCATCTCCTCCAGCCTGAAGGATATCAGCTTCTTCTGGTCCTCCAGCCTCGGCAGGAGCACGAACTCCAGCGCGTTCACGCGCCTCTTCGTCTTCTCTATCTCAAGGATGAGCCGTTTCATGGCCGTCTCGGTTTCGGCCAGCTTCATGGTCATCTGCAGTATCTCGTTGAAATCCTCCACGGCAGCGTCTATCTTCGCGCTCGTCGCTGCAACCGAATACGAAGGTAAGCTCAGGAAGTGCCTGCTCTCCACCTCTGCGGTGATGCTGGGTATCTTCACGCCCATGACGTTGCGCACCTCGATGTCGGCGTCTATGTCCTTGTGCAGGTCCAGCGACACCTTGGACAGCTCCTGGATGTTGTGGTACGTCTCTGCAAGCGCCAGGGAGTGGTATCCCTGCGCCACCTTGACCGCCAGCTGCCCGCGCAGGTCCTGGGCCTTCTTCAGTATCTTGAAGAACTCCAGGATGAGCGCGTCCCGCTTCTGCTTAAGGAGCTTGTGGCCCTTGACCGCGAGCGTGATGCGCTCCTTGGTCTTTATGAGCTCCATGCGCGTCGGATTGACGTCCTGTGTCATTGCCATATCGGTATTCCCCTTACTTCTTCGCCTCTGCCGGCTTCTCGCCCTCTTTGCCTGGCTTTTTGAGGTATTTGGCTATGTATTCCCTCTTCACCCTCTTGAGCTCGTCTTCAGGCAGTATGGACATGAGGTCCCATCCGATTGACAGCGTCGTCTCGATGTCCCTGTTCTCGTAGTAGCCCTGCTGGGTGAACTTCTTCTCGAAATCGTCAGCGAACCTCAGGAACTTCCTGTCCGACGGCGTGAGCGCCTCCTCTCCGACGACGGCGCTCAGTGAGCGCAGGTCGCGCCCGTTGGCATACGCGGCGTAAAGCTGGTCTGACACTCCCTTGTGGTCCTCGCGCGTCTTGCCAGGCCCGATACCAGAGTTCATCAGCCTGGACAGCGAAGGCAGCGGGTCTATTGGCGGGTAGATGTTCTTCCTGTGGAGGTCCCTGCTGAGCAGTATCTGCCCTTCGGTGATGTATCCTGTCAGGTCTGCAATGGGATGGGTCTTGTCGTCTCCGGGCATCGTGAGCACCGGAATCTGCGTCACCGAGCCCTGGCTTCCCTTCACACGGCCTGCACGCTCGTATATCGTGGAGAGGTCAGTGTACATGTAGCCTGGATAGCCACGCCTGCCAGGCACTTCCTGGCGTGCGGATGAAATCTCACGCAGCGCCTCGCAGTAGTTGGTCATGTCAGTGATGAGCACCAGCACGTGCATGCCCTGCTCGTATGCAAGGTATTCAGCCGTGGTCAGCGCCAATCTCGGCGTGATGATGCGCTCGACTGACGGGTCGTCTGCCAGGTTGAGGAACAGCACCGCGTTCTCCAGAGCGCCTGTCTTCTCGAAGTCCCTCATGAAGAACGAAGACTCTTCGTGCGTAATGCCGATGGCAGCGAATACGACTGCGAACTTCTCCTCCTTGCCGCGCACCTTCGCCTGGCGCGCTATCTGCACGCTCAGCTGGTTGTGCGGAAGGCCTGCACCGGAGAATATGGGCAGCTTTTGCCCGCGCACCAGCGTGTTCATGCCGTCTATGTTGGAAATTCCAGTCTGGATGAACTCGTTGGGCATTTCGCGCGAATACGGGTTAATCGGCAATCCGTTGATGTCCACCTTCTCCTTGGGGATAACCCTTGGTCCCTTGTCCCTGGGCTCTCCAAGGCCTGTGAAGGCCCTTCCGAGCATCTCCGTGCTCAGGCCTAGCCTCATGGTCTCTCCAAGGAACTTGACCGTAGTCTGGGAGGTGCTGATGCCTGAAGTAGGGCCGAACACCTGCACGACGGCAATGCCACGGCCGACGTCCAGCACCTGGCCTTTGCGCCTTTCGCCGCTGGGGAGCATGATCTCGACTATCTCGTTGTATCCAACGCCGCTTACGTCAGAGACGGTGACCAGCGGGCCCGCGATTTCAGTGATTGTCTTGTATTCCTTCATGTCAAACACCTATTTCCTGACCGCCTCGAAGCCCATGTCCATCTCCTTGTTGATGGCGTCGAACTCCTTGAGGTCCTTGATCTCCTTCATGCGGCCTATCTTCGTCCTCACCGGCAGCTCAGATATCTTCTTCAGCTGCACGCCTGTGTCGAGCGCGTTGCTCACGTGCTCCCAGAACTTCATGATGGCCCTGAGCATGAGATACTGCTTCTTGACCTCGCAGCGCGCATCCACGTCGCTGTAGGCGTTCTGCTGCAGGTAGTCCTCGCGCAGCATCCTTGTGACCATGAGCACTGCCTGCTCCTTCTCAGGGAGAGCATCAGGTCCGACGAGTTGCACGACTTCCTGCAGCTCGGCCTCCTTCTGAAGCATGGACATGGCTGCCTTCGTGAGCTTGCCGAAGTCCGTTGAGACGTTCTCGCCGAACCACTCTTCAAGTGAATCGGTGTAGAGCGTGTAGCTCTTCAGCCAGTTGATTGCAGGGAAGTGCCTCCTGTATGCCAGCGAAGCGTCCAGTGCAAGGAAAACCTTGGTGACACGGAGCGTGTTCTGCGACACAGGTTCGGATATGTCTCCTCCTGGAGGGGAAACTGCACCGATAATGGTTACCGAGCCGTATCTCTCGTCCGTCGCAAGGCAGCGCACACGGCCAGCCCGCTCGTAGAATTCTGCCAAGCGTCGTGCCAGGTAAGCAGGGTAGCCCTCTTCGCCTGGCATCTCTTCGAGACGGCCACCGATTTCACGCATGGCCTCTGCCCACCTTGACGTGGAGTCGGCCATGAGCGCGACGTCGTAGCCCATGTCGCGGAAATATTCTGCTATCGTAACGCCTGTGTAGACGCTGGCTTCACGCGCAGCTACCGGCATGTTGGACGTGTTGGCGATGAGCACGGTCCTTTCCATCAGCGGCCTTCCTGACTTCGGGTCGATGAGGTGCGGGAACTCCTTGAGCACGTCTGTCATCTCGTTGCCGCGTTCGCCGCAGCCGATGTAGACGACTATCTGCGTATCAGAGTATTTGGCAAGCGACTGCTGCGTGACGGTTTTACCAGAACCGAAAGGCCCTGGGATGCACGCCGTACCTCCCTTGGCAATCGGGAAGAAGGTGTCTATGATGCGCTGGCCTGTGACCAGCGGCACTGTCGGAGGGAACTTCTCTATGACCGGCCTTGACTTCCTGACGTTCCACCTCTGCATGAGCATGAGCGGGTATTTCTTCCCTTCGTGGGAAACGCTGCCGACCTCGTCCTCGACCGTGAAGTCGCCGGACTTTATCGCATCGACCTTGCCGTCGTACGGGGACATTATGCGGTGCTCGATGAGCTCGGTCTCCTTGACAGTGCCGACTATGTCGCCGGCCTTGACCTTGTCGCCCTTCTTCACTGTCGCCTTGAAGGCCCATTTCTTCTTCCTGTCCAGTGCAGGGGCTTCAATGCCGCGTGCGATGAACACTCCCTTGGACTTCTCCTCTATGACCTTGAGCGGCCTTTGGATGCCGTCGTAGATGCCGGTGAGTATGCCCGGGCCCAGTTCGACCGATAGCGGCTGGCCGGTGGACACGACCTTTTCCCCGGGCTTCAGGCCTGATGTGTCCTCGTAGACCTGGACGACCGACGTGGTGCCGACGATCTTGATGATTTCCCCGAGCAGGCCTGCATCGCCCACCCTGACGACGTCGTAAAGCCTTGCGTCCGGCAGGAATGCTTCCACGACCGGACCGCTTATCCTTTCAATGCGACCTTGTTCCTTTGCCATGTGATTCATCTCCATATGATTATTTCTTCGCTCCCAAGTCGAAGCCCAGCGCCCGCTTTATCAGGCCGCGTATCTCGTCCCCCTCTGTGCTCTTCCCCGAGTAATCGGGCACTGGCACTATGACCGGGTAGGCGATGCTATCCAGCTTCTTCTTGAGCTTCCAATCGATTTTGTTCAACAGGTATTCGTTGGTGATTATGATGCCGTATTCCTGGTTCGCCAGTGCCTTCTCAAGCTCGGCCTGGTAGGTCTCCTCCGTGGCTGACACGCTCTTCTCTATGCCGGCAAGGCGGTAGCCCATCACAAGGGGCTTGTCTCCCAACACCAGTATCTTCGCCTTCAGATAATCACCAGCATGTCGCGCACTTCGCTCTCGGGCATGTTGAACTCCTTGCCCTTGGCGACCTTCCTCAGGTTGTTTATCTCCTCTTCCTTCAGCAGCAGGAATCCCATGATTACTCCAACAGAGAGCACGCTCGCGTGGAACGCCATCAGCTTCTGGGCGGCCAGCGACTTCTCAAGCGATATCTCGAGCTCTGCCAGCGCCTTACGGCCTTCGCCTTTCACTTCCAGGTTCGGGAACCTCTGTTTCAGCAGGGTCGGCAATGCGGAGAGCTCCTTGGCCTCCAGCAGCCTGCCGATGACCTGCCTGTCCAGCGTGCCGCCGTGCAGGAGGCTGGCCTCTATCCTGTCGCGCGGCGTCCCGTGCAGCTTCAACCGTTCGATTATCATGATGTTGCGGGCGTCCGCCTCCTTCTTCAGCAGCCGCCGTATCGGCGCCACGTCCTGGTTATACGTCCCTGCGAGGGCCCTGTCCATGATTGTGTATATCTCGCTGTCTGCTGCGACTTCAAGCTTGGCGATGGCGTCCTGCTTGTGGCCGCCGCCGGGCACCAGGTTGAGCATCTTCGCGCCGAGCTCTGTCTTCCTCAGCTCACGTGCCAGGCCTGCCTCGTCCGCCTTCATTATGCGGGCGAAGTCCTCCTCGTCCATGCCGCCGACCTCGAAAAGGTACGGGCGGACCTCCTCGTAGTTCTTGCCGAGCCTGCGGGCGTTGAGAAGTATCTTGATGTTGTTCAGCTCCCAGCGTATGAGCAATGCGCGTAGCGCCTTCTTGTCCGTCTTAG
Organism: Candidatus Iainarchaeum sp.; assembly: GCA_028714535.1. GTDB lineage: Archaea > Micrarchaeota > Micrarchaeia > Anstonellales > Bilamarchaeaceae > Bilamarchaeum. The sequence goes on from JAQTME010000013.1 coordinate 25,413, forward strand.
GCGCCGCGCCGACAAGCTTCTTGACCACCTTGGAGAAGTTCCTGGACACGCCCATCTCTATGATGCGGGAGCCCTGCTGGCCCAGCGCCGCAGCGGCCAAATCCGGCTTGTAGTCCGTCTTCTGGAGCAGCTCGACCATGGCCTCCACGTTGCGCACCTTTATCATCTCGTCGAGATGGGCCGGCCTGAGGAGGAGGCTTTTCATGGCCTTCACCCTTCCGGTTGAATAGCCATATATCCTCGGCGCGTCAAATGCGAACAACGGGCTTGTCAACTCATCAGCTCCCGAACAGCTTCTCGTAAACCTGCTTCCTTATCTCGTCCCTGCTGCTCTCGAACAGCGATTCCAGCGTGAGGTCCATCCTGAACTTGCCGTCAGCGCTCTCTATGAGCGCGCCTCCGAGCCCTTTCAGGTCGTCCACCACGGTCGCGTCCTTCAGCGACGCGGGCAACAGCGACTTGTCGCCCTTCACGACGTGGATGGTGACGTCATCACCCAGCTCCGCGGCTGCCTTGGCGACCGCGCTGCCCATGAACTTCTTGTACTGCTGGGTCTTGCGCGCCCCTTTCAGTTCGCCGAAGAAGTCGTCCAGCACGCCTTTTATGGCGTCCTCCCTGGACTCGGCCATTATGCGCCTGGACTCGAGCCTGGCCCATGCCAGCCTCTCGTTGCGCTGCTCGACGACCAGCCTCTCCACTTCCGCCTCGGCCTCCTTGCGGATGGCTGAGCACTTCGCGCGCTCCTCATCCGTTATGGACCTGGCCTGGCCCTGGGCTGACGCGGCTATCTTGTCCGCGTCCTCCTGGGCCTCGGCGAGCAGAGAGCCTTTCAGCTTCTCTATTCCCATTCCGAGCACCTCAGATCTTCGTTACCAGCAGGATCGCTATGACGAATGCGAAGATGATGAGACTTTCCGGAATCACCATGTAGAACAGCACGTTCTTCTCCCATTCGGGCTTCTCCACCGCGGCGCCTATGACCGCCGAGCCTATCGCGCCCTGCGAAAGGCCTGAACCGATCGCGCCCATTCCGATAGCCAGTCCCGCGCCCATGGCGAGGCCGGCTCCGGAAGCCAATAAAGCTGTTGCGTCTGCCATTTTCATTTCACCTCAATCTTTGTTTGAATGCAATGCGAAGGGAACGAACATGTCGCCCCCTCCGTGCAAGAATTTCGACTTGAACTCCACCAGGTTGAGCCTGCCGCCTTGTATGAGCGCCTCGAACATGGCCAGCAGGCAGTTGGCCGCGTGCAGCCCCAGGAATATGGGCACCAGCACGATCGCCAGGATGCCCGCCTCTGGCAGCGGCATGACGTAGTCGTTGACTATCTCCGCTATCGCGACGCCGACGATTCCCAAAGCCGCGATACGGGCATAGGACAGGATGTTGCTCAGCAGGCTGGGCAGCTCGGCTATGCCGACTATGCCCTCGAAGACGGCCAGCCCTGCGGCCGAAACAAGGAATATGATGCCTCCTGGTATGGCGAGCACGGCCGGTATGCCTGCCAGCTGCGGGAACACGACGTTAAGGTAGGGCAGGAGCGTCACTATGAGGCCTATCTCCGCACCCAGCCAGGAGAGCTTCGCATATGCGTGCTTCCTCTCATGGCCCCATTCGTTGTATGCGCCGATTATGAACCCCGCGGCCAGGTGGATGGAGCCGATTATCGTCGTTATCCCTATGAGCGTGAGCGCGTCCTCCATCCTGTGGAATCCTGTATAGAGCGGGGCGTTGAGCAGCGCGATGCCTGTCCAGTCCTTGATATACTCCATGAGGTGGAAGTGTGACATGCCGCCGTATTCGTCGAATACGAACCCGAACAATACCGAAGGTATGCCGCAGTAGAGCCATATCCTGGCCACGCTGTGGAGCAGGTCGCCCTTCTTGAACTTGCCCAGGAGCCAGAGCGAGAACAGGATGGAGAACAGGCCGTAGAACACGTCGCCCACCATCATGCCGTAGACTATGGGGAGGACGATGAAATATGCTATCGTGGGGTCGAATTCGTAGTAATTGGGCATGGAATAGCTCTTGGTTATGAATTCCAGCGGCTCGACTATCTTCGGGTTGTCAAGGACAGTGGGCGGCATCTCCTTGTGGCCGTATTTCACGTCCTCCATCATGGCAGCGTCGCCATGCTTCTGGACGATGGCGCCCAGCTTCGGGCCGTCATCTGCCTTGGACCAGCCCTCTATGACGTATATGGAGCGCGATGATGCGAACCTGGCGGCTATCTCCGCCCTCTCTGCCTCTGCCTCGAGCGAGCGTATGAGGCTCCTGACCTTGGCGATGTTCGCCCTGGACAGCTCTGCCATCTTCGACCTTGACGCCTCCAGCTGCCCTTTAGCGATCCCGGCCTCTGCCGATATCCTCTTCAGGGTCTCTGACGGCGTCGTCATGCCATATGGAAGCGGCAGCTCGGTGAAACCAGCGTCGGAAAGCGCCGTTTCAACCTTCTCTGCCTTATTGTTCTCATATAATATGAGCGCCACCTGGGCCTCGGCCTCCTGGACCAGCTGCCCGCCTAGCTTCTCCAGCTTCTCGGAGAGCGCCGCGGCCTTGGCCGGAGGCAGCTCGCCGGCCTTGAACGCAAGCGTGCGCGTCGAAAGCCTGCTGAAATCCACGTTCTTGAATGCTGACAGCTTCGTGGCGGTCGCGCCGTCGTTCTCCAGGGTCTTGAGGCGTTCGGCGAGCGCGTTGCATTCGCGGTTGAGCTCCTTGAGCTTCACCTCGGCTGCCAGCCCCCTGGACTCGCTGAGTGCCCTCGCGCCAGGAATCAGTTCGGGCTCCTTCTCGGGTTTCTTCCCTGCGGTGGCCTCCATCAGGCCGAGGGCGGAGCGGAGCTTCATCAGTTCGGTTGAGAGTTCCTCGAAAGAAGCGAGCGGGCGCCCGTCTTCGAGCCCCTCGTAGCTTGATTTCCTTATGTCGACGACTCCTGCCTCGTGCAGGTCCATTATGACGGCATCCACTTTGGACTTGAGTACGATTATCCTGACCCTTTTCATCTCCTTCGCGCGAAACATCGGATTTCCTCAGAGGCTGCCCAGAAAATCGTTGACGAGCTTTGAAACCGCCTGCGCATTCATGGACTTCTTGCTTGTGGACGACGCGTCATCGCGCGCCTTCTTGACAAGTTTCTGGACCTCGGCCTCTATGGCCTCGCTTCCACTGCGCAGCCGCTCGTTCTTGAGCCCTACGATTTCCTCTTCTGCCTTTGTGCGCTCGCCCAGCGCCTTCTCCCTGGCTTCGCGCACGGTTTTTTCCGCCATTTCCTTGGCGGAGTTAATGAGACGGTCGTACTCCTCCTCTGCGTTCTTGATCTCCTTCACTGTCTTTACAAACTCTGGCTGTTCTGAAGTTTGATGCATATTTACACCAGGATGAGCTGACCTAATGTTAAAAGGAAGTCTTTAAAAAGATAATCGCCCCTTTTCAGTGCAACAGGCTTTTTCTGAAGAGAAAATTGCCAGAAGATGTGATGTGAATGGGTGCTTACAAGTACATAAAGCAGACGTTGCAGAAGCAGTACAAGGAGAGGGACTCCACCTACAGGGCCAAGATAATGGCCTGGAGGAGCGAGGCGCCGATAACACCGGTCGAATACCCGTCCAACCTGCTCCGCGCCAGGACGCTCGGCTACAAGGCCAAGCAGGGCTACATAATCGTGCGCACGCGCGTGGACAAGGGAAGGCGCAAAAGGATAAAGCCCATGGGCGGCAGGAAGCACAAGAACTTCTACAGGTTCGTCCAGCCGGGCATGTCCCACCAGGCCATGGCAGAGCAGCGCGTCAACCGCGTCTACCGCAACATGGAAGTATTGAATTCCTACTGGGTTGGCGAGGACGGCAACTACAAGTTCTTCGAAGTGATTCTCGCTGACCCGACAAAGGCCACGGTCAACATAAGCTCGGTGATGCGCCAGGGCAAGGCCTTCAGGGGACTGACCTCCGCCGGCAACTCGGGCACGCCGAACAAGCAGAAGGGCTGGAACAAGAAGCTGAGGCGCAAGCTCGCGCGGAAGGCGTTCCACTACGTTCCTTACGTGAAGAGCGAGAAGGTGGCAGCGCCGGCAAGGAAAGAGCCGCTCAAGGCTGCTCCGAAGGCGAAGAGGGCGAAGCCGGCTGCACATGCGGCTCCTGCAGGGCACGCACAGGCTGAGCACGCGCACGCCGCTCCGGAAGCGCACAAGCACGGCGAAGAGGCCCACTCGCACCCGCATGGCGCCGCACCGCGCGAGCACAAGAAAGCGTAATCTTCATGTTCGACATCGTGAAGTGCAAGGCTGACGCCCCCAAATACGGCTTCACTGCTTTTTATTCCCCAGAACAGCTCAAGGGCAAGGCCATCGAAGCCGAGAACCTGGAAGCAGCCGCGCAGCACAAGAACAGGAAATCGCTAATCCTGCTGCACGACTACGCCTACGACGAGGGCGCAGTGAAGATAATCGCTGAGAAGAAGCAGCTATGTTTCCTGATTGATTTGGGCAGGTTCATACGGGCTCAGGGCGTTTCAAGGGCCATTGCAATGTCTAAACTGAGGAACTTCCTCGGCCTGTGCGTGCGCTTCAACGCTTTCTACACGTTCGCAACGTTCGCGGAGAATGAGAACCAGATACGGACTGCGGACGAACTGGTTGCAATCGCAGGGCTGCTCGGCCTCAACAGGGGGCAGGCGAAGTTCGCATTGAAGATGCTGCCGCACTATGTCTGATCAGAGCGGCTTGCCGGTCAGCATCCTATATGCCTGCAGGTATCTTTCCGTCGTCTTCTCTATGACGTCCTTGGGCAGGGGCGGCGGAGGAGGAGACTTGTTCCAGCCGGTTTTCTCAAGGTAGTCGCGCACGAACTGCTTGTCCAGGCTCTCCAGACTCCCCTGGTCGTATTTGTCTTTGAGCCAGTATCTGGAGGAGTCAGGCGTGAGCGCCTCGTCGATGAGGATTATCTCCTTCTTCCCGCTGGCGTCCGTGCGGTAGCCGAACTCGAACTTGGTGTCTGCAAGGACAAGCCCGCTCTTCAGGGCGTGCTTCTTCGCGAACAAATAGAGTTCAATCGCCTTCTTCTTCACGAACGCGAACGTATCCGCGCCGACAATGCGCTTTGCCGCCTCTTCGTCCACGTTCTCATCGTGCCCCACGTCCGCCTTTGTGGACGGGGTGAAGATGGGTTCAGGCAGCTCGCTGCCGTTCTTCAGGCCTGCAGGCAGCTTTATTCCGCACACGCTTCCGCGCTGCTGGTAT
>JAQTME010000014.1 GCA_028714535.1 Candidatus Iainarchaeum sp.
TACCAGTTATTTTTTTTATCCCGCGCCACTCTTTCAAAGGATCTGGACATCATCTCAAGCTCGTCCCGCTCACGGCCCGGCGTTTCAGCCACCAGCGCGGCGATTAACTTTTCCCTAAGCGGTTCCCTCTTACTAAATGGCAAATTCTTAGCTACGAACATCACGGCCTGCTGTCTTAGCAGGTGATCATATCTTATGCGTTTATTTTGTGTTGACAACTCATCACCCAGGACGTGGTTTTCACCGCATATTTTAGTAAGTAATACACTACAACTCTCTTTTTAACACTATCTTCCCACCCTCTCGAATGCGGGATTCAAATCTTCCCGAATTCACTCCTTGACCAATGCCAGTTTCCATTCAGGATTAAAAAGATACGCCGCAGCTATCTGGCTGTTTTTTAAATTTTCCATGCGTCACACCTGAATCAAAAAGGGGGTTGAGAGGCATGAAAACTGCATTAGTACTGATATTGGCATCCCTCATCGTATTCGGATGCCTGGGCCTGGGAGGAACGACGCAGACGCTGACGCCCGTGGGAGGAAGCGGAACGCCGGCCACCCACGCGCCACAGCCGCCAAGCGGAGGGGGCGAGGCGTGCACGCCGGCGTATTCGTTCTCGGAACTGGCTGACGGCGTGCTTTCCGACGAAAGCGACTTCGTGGCCACGGTCACATGCGCAGCCGGCAGGAGCATAGTGGTGAAGCTGGACGGCGTCGAGGCCGCAAGGGCCTCTGCGCAGACCAACGCCACGTCGCCGCTGCAGATGTCCATAGCGCCGAAGAAGGACGGCAAGCTGAAGCTGACAGTGGAGAGCGACGGCACGACCGTGCTCTCAAAGGACTGGACGGTTGCGCCGCTGGGCAGCTCGGACACCAAGGGCCTGGAATACGACTCAGTGTCGTTCAAGGAATGGCGCGCCATCGGCTTCACCGTCGGCAGCCCCATAACCGTCGCCAAGGTGAGGATGTTCGTGAAGAGGATAGCGTCGCAGACGCAGCCTGGCACGAACCTGCTGGTGGAAATATACGGCGACAGCGGCGGCAAGCCGGGCCAGGCGATCGCATCGGTGAGGAGCCCGATAACCGTGACGACGCTGAGCGACAACTGTGTGACCTTCGCTTTCGACCAGATGCCGCAGCTCACGCCCGGGAGGTACTGGGTGGTGCTGAAGGTGGAGCAGAGCGAGGAGGTCAGCCTGGTCAGCGACTCGGTCAACCTGCATTACGTGACAGTGGACAGGCAGTCGCCGGGCAACGACTACACGCGGCAGATGCTGCTGAGCGTTGACGACAGGACCGGAATGGCCAGCGAGACGAGCTGGACGCCGCTCTCCTACGACCGGGTGTACGCCGTAACGGTCCATGGCGCGGGCTGAATCAGAACCCTTTTTTTTCTTCTATTTTTCTCGCTATGCCCCGCAGGTAGTCGAACCTGCGGTGCATGTCGTTCTCCATCTCCTCGAGCGTCTGCTCCAGGGAATGCCCGCGCAGGTAATACATCCTGCCGTCCTTCACGACGAGGCCCGAGCGCTGGAACAGGTTCAGGTGGTATATCACCGCGGCCTGGCTGACCTCGCCCAGGGCCATTATGTCCCTTGACGATATCCCGGTGTCGTGCATGCTCGCCTTGACGAGCGCGCGGAACACCGAGCGCCCGACGTCGTCGCGCTCGTCGCCCAGGCCGAGGCACTGGTATATATAATCTATCTCGCTGTCAGTATCTTCCTCGTTGGCAGGTAGCGTGATGTACCTGATGACGATCTGACGGTAGTAACGCCGTGGCTGCATGTTTATGATTCCGCATTAAAATTTAAAAATCTTTCGTAATATTAAACAATCTGTTAAAGAAAACAGGAAATAGGTGATGACACGGACGGGCACAAGGCCAAGGAAGCTGAGAAAAAACCGGAGCACGCAGGAACAGCAGTGCAAGCGGCCCATCCCCAGGCGCCTGCCCAGCCGGATGCGGGCAGGAAGGAGCTCGAGGAGCGCCTCATGCGGCTCCAGGCCGAGTTCGAAAACTACAAGAAAAGGGCGGCGAAGGAGAATGCCCTGGTGCGCGAGAACGCATCGGCCGACGTCCTGCTGAAGCTGCTGCCGGTCGTGGATGATTTCGACATCGCCGTGGCGCACATGGACAAGGCGCCGCACAGGGAATTCAGGCAAGGCATGGAGCTCATCTACGTGAAGCTCAAGGACATCATGAAGAAGGAGGGGCTGGAGGAATTGAAATCGCTCGGCGAGACGTTCGACCCGTATAAGCATGACGCCCTGAGGCAGGGCGAAGGCGACGACGGGAAAGTGGTTGAGGTAATCCAGAAGGGATACACGCTCAAAGGGAGGGTCCTGCGCCACGCAAAGGTGGTAGTGGGAAAGGGGAAGAAAGATTGACGAGGTGGAAATATGGCTAAGATAATAGGAGTGGATTTGGGAACAAGCAATTCAGCGGCAGCGTTTCTCGAAGGCGGCAGGCCTAAGATAATCCCGAGCGCAGAGGGCATAACGCAATACGGCAAGGCGTTCCCGAGCTATGTCGCGCTCACCCGCGACGGGCAGAGGATAATAGGCGAGCCTGCCAGGAGGCAGGCGGTCACCAATCCCGAGGGCACGGTCACGGCGTTCAAGAGGAAGATGGGCACCGACTACAAGTACGAGATACACGGCAAGAAGTACAGACCGCAGGAGCTGTCCGCGTTCCTGCTCCAGAAGATAAAGAAGGACGCGGAGGAGTTCCTGGGCGAGAAGGTGGACAAGGCGGTCATCACCGTGCCGGCGTACTTCAACGACAACCAGAGGCAGGCGACCAAGGACGCGGGCGAGATAGCAGGCCTCGAGGTCGTGCGCCTGGTCAACGAACCCACGGCCGCGTGCCTCGCATACGGCCTTGACAAGGCAGGCAAGGAGATGAAGATACTCGTCTACGATTTCGGCGGAGGGACGCTGGACGTGACGGTCATGGACTTCGGCGGCGGCGTCTTCGAGGTCAAGTCCACGAGCGGCGACACGCAGCTCGGCGGCACAGACATGGACAGGATAATAGCCGAATACCTCACGGACCAGTTCCGCAAGGAGAGCGGGGTGGACATCTCAAAGGACAGGCAGGCCCAGCAGAGGATGCTGGAGGCCGCCGAGAAGGCGAAGATAGAGCTTTCGACCGCGCTGGACTCCGAGGTCAACCTGCCGTTCCTCGCATCGGTCGGCAACCAGCCCAAGCACTTCGTGCACAAGCTCACGAGGGCCAAGCTCGAGGACCTCGTGAGGCCCGTGATAGAGAAGTGCAGGGTGCCCGTGGAGCAGGCGCTGCGCGACGCGAAACTCTCTCCGTCGCAGGTGGACAAGATAATAATGGTGGGCGGGCCGACAAGGATGCCCATCGTGCAGAAATTCGTGGAGGACATGCTCGGCAAGAAGGTGGAGCGCGGCGTGGACCCCATGGAATGCGTGGCCATGGGCGCGGCTGTGCAGGCAGGCGTGCTCTCAGGGGAGGTCAAGGACATACTGCTCCTGGACGTGACCCCGCTGTCGCTCGGCCTCGAGACGCTCGGGGGCGTGTTCACCAAGCTGATAGACAGGAACACGACCATACCGACCAAGAAGAGCCAGGTGTTCTCTACCGCCGCGGACATGCAGACCGCGGTCGACATCCACATACTGCAGGGCGAGAGGCCCATGGCCAGGGACAACGTGGAGCTGGGCAAGTTCACGCTCGTGGGCATACCGCCGGCGCCGCGCGGCGTGCCGCAGGTCGAGGTCACGTTCGACATCGACGCCAACGGCATACTGCACGTGGGCGCGAAGGACCGCGCGACCGGCAAGGAGCAGAGCATGCGCGTCACCGCGCCGCTGAAGATGCGCGACGAGGAGATAAAGCAGAAGATGGCCGACGCGGACAGGTTCGCAGAGCAGGACCGCAAGGTGTTCGAGCTCGCCACAGCGAAGAACGAGGCCGAGTCCATGGCGTATCTGGCCAAGAAGACGGTCGAGGAGCTCAAGGAGAAGATGTCCAAGGAGCAGTTCGACAGGATAGACGCCGCGCGCAAGAAGGTGGAGGACGCGATGACCGGCGAGGACCCGGCCAGGATACGCGCCGAAACGGACGCGCTCAAGAAGGCGCTCGAGGAGGTCGGCGGCTCGATGTACCAGCAGCAGGGCGGCGAAGTGCCGCCCGGCGGCCCCGGAGGGGAACAACCCGGCAAGGGCTACGAGCGCATGAAGAAAAAGAAGAAGGGCGGCTCGGGCGACGACGTCGTAGAGGGCGAGTACGAGAAGGTCGACAAATGAAGGACTACCACGGCATACTGCGCGTCCGCAGGAACGCCACCCCCGCAGAGATACGGAAGGCCTACAGGAAGCTCGCCATGCAGTACCACCCGGACAGGAACCCGGAGCCGGGCGCTGCGGAAAGGTTCAAGGAGATATCCGAAGCGTACGCCGTGCTGTCCGGAAAGGAGAGGGCGCCGGCCCGGATGCCGGAGATGCGGGGCAGGCAGCAGGAGGCGGGAAACGATATGGACGCCTCATGGGAATATCGCGTGATTAATATATGGCAGGGCATAATGGAGCGGGAATGCGATAACATGTACCGCTGAAGGGGCTCGGCATGGCGACCAAACGGGATTATTACGAGGTTCTGGGCGTTCCGAAGGGCGCCAGCGCAGCCGAGATAAAGCAGGCCTACCGCAAGCTCGCGCTCCAGCACCACCCGGACCGCAACAGCGCGCCGGGGTCCACCGAGAAGTTCAAGGAGATTTCCGAGGCGTACGCCGTCCTGAGCGACGAGAAGAAAAGGGCGCAGTACGACCAGTACGGCCATGCGGGCTTCGACCAGATGTACAGCCAGGAGGACATATTCCGCAGCGCGGACTTCAGCGGCTTCGAGGACGTGTTCCGCAGCTTCGGCATCGACCCGTTCGGCGGCTTCGGGGGGAGCATGTTCCGGGACATGTTCGGCATGGGTGGCCGCAGGGGCGGCCGGATGCGCGAATACGGGGCTGACCTGGAGACCGCGGTGGAGATAACGCTCGAGGAGGCCGCGGAGGGGCTGAAGAAGGATATCAGCTACCACCGCAGCAAGGCATGCTCGAGGTGCGGCGGGAGCGGCAGCGAGCCCGGAAGCTCCAGGAGCACGTGCCCTGCGTGCAACGGCAGGGGGCAGGTCCAGCAGGCGAGGAGGGCAGGCCCGATGGCGTTCTATACCGTGACCACGTGCGGCAGGTGCAGGGGCGAGGGGAGCGTGGTGGAGAAGCCATGCAAAAGCTGCGGCGGCGCAGGCAAGGCGAGCTCCAACGAGCACATAAAGGTGAACGTGCCGCCCGGCGTGCACAGCGGCATGAGGCTGCACCTCGAGGGGCTGGGCGAATACGGCCGCGACGGGCCAGGCGACCTTTTCGTGCGCGTGTACGTGAAGCAGCACGGGATGTTCGAGCGCAGGGACGACGACCTGTGGATGGACGCGCCCATAAGCTTCGCAAGGGCCGCGATGGGCGGCGAGATAGAGGTGCCGACGCTCACCGGCAAGGCGAAGCTGCACGTGCCTGCCGGGACGGCATCGCACACCGTGTTCCGGCTCAAGGGCGAGGGCATGCCCAGGCTCGGCAGGGGCGGGAAGGGCGACGAGATGGTGCGCGTGCTCATCGACGTCCCGAAAAGGCTGGGCGGGAAGCAGAAGGAGCTGCTGAGGCAGTTCGAGGAAGAAGGGAAAAAGAAGGACGGGATGTTCGGCTTCTGACCTACTTCTTCAGGAATGCCATGAGCAGGCCTTCCAGCGACTCGTCGTCGTACTTGGTCGCTTCGAACATGTCCGTGCCGTGCGCTATGCCCTCGTATATCTTCAGCGTCTTGTCGCTCGTCGGCGAGAGGGCGAACACCTGGCTCGCGGCATCGGCTGACTCGCGGTCCTCCCTTGACGCTGCTATGAACAGGGGGTGGAGGTACGTTTCCGTGGCGCTGCCTATGTCAACGCCATGGTAGCTCATGCCTGGCGAGAGCATCGCCACCTTTATGACGCTCGGGCTCCTGGCCGCCGCGGTTATGGCGGCTGTCGAGCCCATGCTGGCGCCGACCAGGTAGAACTCCTTTATGGTCGGGTGCCTCAGCTTCATGTACGTCATGGCGCTCACCACGTCGCTCGACATGGCCTTGTAGTCTTCCAGCTGGAAGCCCTGCCACGTGCCGAAGTTGGTGGTGTTGCCGTTGCCGCGCAGGTCCATGGCAAGCACAGGCGCGTTGCTTATCTCGTCGTGCATCCGGGTTATCAGGGACGGCGGATACGAGTCCCTGCCCGTGTCGAGCATGGGGAGCAGGATTATGCCCCTTGTCGGCTCCGCGGCGGTGCTGTCATAGTACGTGCCGTGGATGACCCAGCTGAACGAGCTGAACGTCACGTGCTCCGATGGGATCCCGGCCGGCTGTGCCGGGGTCGCCGGCTGGCCGCTCTGGTTCTGTGATGCGGCAGGCTCCGGTGGCGTCCCGCCTGCGCCCTGCTGGGGCGTTCCCTGCTGGGAAGCGCCTGCCCCGGGCATGGCGCATCCTGCGAGCAGCAGCACTGAGAGGATGGCAAAAATCGCCAGGAAGCGCATGCTCAGCGCCTCTTCTTCTTCGCCTTGGCCTTCTTTGCCTGCTTTTTCGGCTTCTTCGCCTTCCTGGGCTCCGGCCCGCAACAGCACGGGCAGGCGCATTCCTCTGCCTTCGGCGCCTCGGATTCTGAGAGCGTTTCGAGTTCCGTTTCCATCATCTCCAGCGATTCGGAGAGCCGGTCGAGCGACAGGACGAGCCTGTCGATGTAGCTCGCCACCAGCTTTATGTCGGCGGCATCAGCGTTCACGAACATCTCCTCCCGCAGCTGGCGGAGCTCATCCCTGAATTCCTTCACCGTTTCAGCCATACCATCACCGGCAGGGAATATCCGGCTAATTTTATAAGAGTTTTGAATGCCGGGGGGCGCGTGCCGCTCAGCCGAGAAGCCTTGCTATTTCAAGGCATTCCTCTTTCGTCAGCGTCCTGGGCCTGCGCACGAGGAAGGGGCCGAGCCCGGCAATCTCCTTTTCGCCGAACAGCTTGGACGAGATGAGCGCGTTGCGCACGGTCCGATTCTTGTGCTGGAAGAGCGAGCGGATGACGTTCTCCTGGAACGCGGTGAGCGTGATGCCGCTCGGCTTCAATATTATTATAGCCGAATCGACCTTGGGCACGGGGCGGAACAGGTGGCGCAGCACCTTCCGCTCCAGCCTGACGCCGTAGTTCAGCTGTGCGGTGACGCTGAGCCTTCCGTAGTTGCCGTCCCCTGGCTTCGCCGCCATCTTCTCCGCGAACTCCTTCTGCACCATGAGGACCGCATGCTCGAAGCGCATGTCCTTCAGCCGGAAGACGATGTCCGACGAGATATAGTAGGGGATGTTGCCCACGATGACATCGGCGGGCGGGAGTTCGGCCTTCAGGACATCGGCTTCCAGGACCTCGACCGGCTGCCCTGCGAACTTCTCGCGCAGCAGCGATGCGAACTTCGGGTCGAGCTCCACGGCGATTATCTTCTTCGGCTTCAGCTGGAGCAGCGCCTCGGTGAGGCGGCCGTCGCCTGCGCCGATTTCCAGGACCGTCTTCCCTTCGGGCTTCGCCAGCTGCGCTTCGAGCCGGAGGATGTTCCGGTCCTCCAGGAAGCACTGGCCAAGCGATTTCTTCCGTTCCATGAGTTGGTTAGACGGCTAGAGTTTCTTAACTATTCCCTTGTCGCCATCCACTTCTACCAGGTCGCCGGTTTTGATGGTTTTTGTCGCGATTTTTGTGCCGACAACGCAGGGGATGCCGAATTCGCGGGATAGCACGGCAGCATGGCAGAGGATGCCGCCCTCATTGGTGACTATGGCTGCCGCCTTTTTCATGGCGGTGACGAAGTCGGGGGTCGTCATGGAAGTGACGAGGATCTCGCCCTGACCGATTTTGGAGGCTTCGGACGCAGACATGGTGACCTTCGCCCGTCCTCTGGCGATGCCGCCGCTTGCAGGCGAGCCGTTCAGCTCCAGCTCCTCCTGATTGTGCCTGATGTGCGGGTCAATGCGCTTCCAGGCCTCAGCCGCATCTCCGGTAAAACATTCGAATGTATCGTCATCCGAACGCCAGACGGCTAGAAAGCTGTGCATCCGCTTTTCAAGCAATGCGGCGTCGAAAGTGCCGTCCAGGATTCCTGGCACTTCCAGAGCCATGCTGTATTTCATGTGCTTCAGGGAAAGCCCCTTCCTCCGGCCGATTTCAGCCAGGGTCGCATCCAGGCAATGGAGCAGTTTCATGGCATATTCCTTGCGGTAATCCTGGTACCATGCGAACAGTTCCAGCAGTTCGATGAGCCAGCGCTTCTCAGGCGTGAGCCGCATGGACCCTACGAGCTGTCGCTTTTTCTGCAGCACGGCCCCGAACTCGTTCCTGAGTTTTTCCAGGTAGGCGGCAGGGTCGCCGTTTTTCGAAAGCAAGGTGAGTTGGGACCTGAAAAAATCCGGACCAAGAACCTCGGTGGAGAAATAATTGTTGTGCAGCCAGTAATACTTCTGCGCATGCACGCGCAACGCGCCGTCCACATCTACGCCTGATTGGGCGCTGATACCTATGGCAAGAAGATCCTCCAGTTCTCTTTTGGACGATGATTTCCTGGGGGAGGTCGTCAGGAGGGACAACTGAGCGTCTATTTCCTTGGCTGCCACCCCATGCCCAGTGAGGAGCTCGCGAATCCGCCGCTCCCCGTCCAGGCCCACCGGCTCCACGAACGCACCGGGAACGAACCATTCGACGAAAGCATTTTTGACGAGAAGATAATGGCCAAGCAGCTCACGTTCGGTCAGCTGGGCCGGATTGAGCCGTTCTGACACTTCAATGACGTGGTCCAGCTTGCGTGCTAGCTTTTCTATCTCTTGTTCCAGCTGCTTCCTCTTTTCAGGCTTCAGGTATGCGCCAATCAGGTATGCTCCGTAGTCCTCCAGTGCATCGAGATGATTTATCCAGTGGACCAGGTCTCCTTTGTAATGGAGATAGGTGGTTGGCCAGGATCTTCCACAGTACGCCTTTGCCGGCTGCATCCAGGCTTCCATGCAGAGAAGTATGGGATGAACTGTGGCTTCCCTTTCCCATTCGAACCATTTTTGCTCAGTCATGATAGTTTCTCCTTTCCGGGTAGCCCGAGTTCGGCCCTTACCGCGCCTATGCGCCGCATATAATGAACACGAAGACGTTCAGATTTATAGTCATACAACCTGTCGCCATAGAGGCAGACGTCAAGCACGTCAGCATCTTTGATAAGTTCTGACAGTTTATCTTCTGAATAAACGTGCTTATCGCTGTGATTCTCAACCGCCCGCACTATCCGGTTTATCTCGGCGGATGAAAAATCGCCGCTGTTTTCAAGGATTTTCCGTGCAATCCTGCCGCCGAGAACGGCATGGTCTTTGTAGGTGCCGTGGACGATCACATGGATGTCATGCAGCGCGGCCGCAACCACCGCCAGTTCCTCGTCTACGCCTCTTTTCTGTGCGAGAAGCCTTGCGAGCTGTATTACTCCTGAGGAATGCTTCAGCTCCCATTGGACCGAGCTCTCCCGCTCTTCCTGGACCAGGTCGGAGTTAAGCAACTCATGGATCACCCCGGCCTGTAGCTTCTCATCCCTATGCATGCCATCGTGAACGAAATAATGGAAACCGGATGGACTTTTTGACGTCATATTGAAGACCTCCACACCTGGATAGAGTTAGGCCGAAAAGGCAATATATTAATTTACTACTACTTAAAGGTAGTAGTATGAATTTGGGGATTTTACAGAGGCTGGGGCTTTCAAAGAATGAGATAGCAGCCTACCTCGCTCTCCTCTCGATAGGCAAGACGACCACCGGCCCCCTGGTGAAGAAAACGGGGATACCCTCCTCAAGGATATATTCCACCCTTGATTCGCTGGTAGCCAAGGGCGTGGTCGGCTATGTGGTCGAAGGGAAAGTCAAGGTGTTCAGCGCCAACAGGCCAGAAGTAATAGGCCATCTAATAGAGCTGAAAGAGCGGGAACTGGAAGAGACAAAAACGGAATTCAAATCTCTGCTGCCGGGCCTGAAGGCGGAATTCGAAACTGAAAAGCAGGAGTACGGGGTAGAAATCTTTGAAGGCCTCCGCGGCATCAAATCAGTCTATGACCTCACGTTGGAGGTCCTAAGGCGGGGAGGATGCGTCTATACGCTCGGCTATCCAAAGCTGGCAAGCCAGCTCCTCAACGCATATTTCCTTGAATATCATAAAAAGCTCGCTAGGGCGGGCATCAAGGCGAAGACGATATACGACTACGATACCTGGTTCGCTAAAGAACGGCTGGAAAGGCCCCACGCGGAGCAGAGATATCTGCCGGAAGGAATCCACACCCCGGGTTTTATCAGCATCGCGAAGGATTATACAGCAATCATGGTCGTGACTGAAAAACAGAAAACCGCGATTCTGATTAAGAACAAGGAGGTCGCTGAGAGCTACCTGCAGTATTTCAATCTCATCTGGGGGATTTCGCACCGGATATAGGCCAGCGCCTCAGAACGTGGTGCTCTCATCCTTCTTTCCCTCGATGACGAGCACGGCGTCCAGGAACCCGTACGCGTAGTTGGCTGCGCCGAACGCCGTGAAAAAGTCGCCCTTCTGGAAGAAATGCCTCGCGTCGTTGGCGTAGTTCTCCGCGTATTCCAGCACCTGCGGGTATTTCCGCCCCAGGTCCATCTCCTTGAACACGATGAGCATCCTGTCGAGCTTCTCTATGTCCTTCTTCGCGCGTTCCTTGGCTTCCATGCGCTCACATCTCCCTGACGAGCTCCTTCAGGTGGCGTCTTTCCCTCCTGCCCGGGTTCTCTGCAGGATAGCCCAGCGGGATTATGGCGACCGGCACCTCGTACGACTCGGCGTTGATAAGCCGCGATACCTCAAGGGCGTCGAAGCCGCCCACCCAGACAGAGCCAAGCCCTTCTGCGGCTGCGACGAGCTGGCAGTATGCGGCCGCGATGGTCGCGTCCTGCAGCGAATAGAACTCCAGGCCGCGGTCGCCGTATTTCGTCTCTGACCGCTTCTCGTCCGCTGAGAATACGAGCACCACCGGCGCGTTGATTATCGATTCCTGGTCGAATGCTGCGGACATCAGCCCCTCCTTGAGCTCCTGCTTCCGGACGATGGTTATCTTATATGCCTGGAGGTTGCCTGCTGACGGCGCTAGCGATACCGTGTCGAGTATCTTCCTCAGCACCTTGGCGTCAACCGGCTTGTCCTGGAACGCCCGGACCGAGCGCCGTTTGTCGATGACGTCGTAGAAGTCCATGGTTAGGATTAGCGGGGAAGGATTAAAATGATGCGGCAGGTGCAGGAGCCAAACCTCGCAGGCTTCGGTGGCCTTGCAGAAGTCAAGCCTTCCGGGCTTCGGTGGCATCAGGGGGACATGAATCCACCGACACTGAGTTTATAGTGAGAAGGGCCTTGAGAAGCAGAAGAATTACAGTCTATACTTGGATAGGGTGAGTAGGTGTCAGCAGCAGCGCACCTTCCCGCCCGAAGGGCAGTACAAGTGTCGCCGTGAAGGAGCTTAACTTCTGAGTTCGGAATGGGATCAGGTGTTTCCTCCTTCCTATGGCCGCTGACAGGATTACTCTGATGACAACTCTTTATAAACATTCGGGAGGCAGTTCTACCCATGGCGGGAACCGTAGACTACGTCAGGAAAACACTTGAAAGTTCATATGCGCTGATAAAGGCCAATGCGCAGGAGATGTTCATCGCCCTGCTCAAGCTCAATGCCATGCAGGTCCTTGTAGCGGCAGTGATGCTCATAGTGATCGCTGCGGCCGCAATCGCCCTGGTAGGCGCCTCGCTGGCCGATATCGTCAGCACCGGGGCCATGCCCCAGGCATTCATGTCCAACCTGGCCGTGGCCATTTTCATAATCGTCCCTGTCTTCGTCATTTCAATCCTGCTAACCAGCGCCATAAAGTCAGTTGGCTTCAACATCATAGAAAACATCGCCCGTGGAAAATCCACGGACCTGCTCGGGCAGGCCAGAAAGAACTTCTGGCCGATAGTGAAGCTTGAGGTGACCATGTGGGGCATAATGCTGCTGCTGGCCGCGCCCGTGCTGCTTTCAGCGCTGGTAGGCGGGCTGGCGGTCTGCATATTCATGCTGCTGTCAGTCATCGCCTGCGTGCTGTTCGGGTTCTTCGTGCAGTTCAGCACGCTGGAGGTCGTCCTCAGCGGCAGAAGGACGGTGGATGCCCTGAAGGCGTCGGCTGCGCTCGTCAGGGGCAGCCTGCTCGGCGTGCTGCTCATCGACGTGCTGATTGTGGCCGCGGCCATGGCGGTATCAGTGGTCACAAGCGCAGCCCAGGCCGTACTGAGGCTCGTGCTGCAGGTATTTTCGGCAGGGGGCACAGCAGGCACGGCAGTTGGATTCGCCATATACCTGATTGGCATGGCGTTGGTGTCCGTGGCGATAGGCGCGGCCATACAGACCATAACGCTCCCGATGACCTACAATTTCTGGAAGGGGAAGAAGGGTTGAGAACATGGACATGGAACGCGTTTCGCAGCCCCTTGAGGGCTGGTTCGGATTCATAAGGGCGGGCTTCGTCGCTCTGTTCAAGAAGCTGTTCAGGGTGAACCTGTATGCCATGGCAGCGATGGTGCTCGCAGTGCTTGCCATCCTGGCAGGCGCGGCTGCGGTGTATTTCGTTGGCGGCATGCCTGGCTGGGCTTTGCTTGCAATCAGCATCCTTGCCGCCATAATCCTGGTGGTCGTCTCCCGCCTGTTCGGGCTGGCCTTGTATAAGGTGGTTGACGAGGAGCACGGCGCGAAGCAGAAGGTGGACATAATAGGGGTTGCGAAGCAGAAGGCGGTCCCTGCCATCATCTACGGCATCATCATGCTCGTCATCTACGCCATAGTGCTCATACCGTTCGGGCTTGTCGGGCTCGGCCTCACAGCCGTGACGGCAGTGAACGTCCTCTCGCCGTTCCTGCAGCTCGGCGCATGGCTTGTTTCCATCCCCCTGGGCTTCTTCCTGCAGTTCACCCTGTTCGAGCTGGTGCTCGCTGACAAGGGCGCGGTGGAATCCATCAGGGGCTCGTTTGGGCTGGTGAAAAGGAACTTTTGGGAGACGGTAGTGTTCTCCATAGTCAGGGCGGCAACCGGATGGGTCGTCTCAGTGCCGTTCGTGTTTGTGCTGGTGGTTGCCATATTCGGGGCCGTCATCATCGGCGTCGCAGGGGGCATAGCCGGGGCGATGGCAGGCGGGGCATGGCCCTTGCTGGGCACCGGGGGCATAGCACTGATGGTGCTGTTCCTCATACCTTTCTCGCTCGTGTGCAATTCAACTGACGAGGCGGTGCTGCTTTCCATGAGCTACAGGTACTGGAAGACGATACGCGGCGACATCAAGCTTGAGAAAAAGGCTGCGAAGCCGGCCGCTGCGCCTTCCGAGGCCAGGGCGATAATGGCAACGCCTGAGAGCCCGGTGATGGTGGCCCCGGCTGCGGGCGCGATGGCAATGGTGCCCGAGGCGAAGAAGGCGCAGACCAAAAAACCCGCGCCGAAGCGGGCAGCGAATAAAAAATCTTCCTGAAATGAAGCATAAGCGGTAATTCTTATGTCAGACACCAAGCACATGCACTGGTCGGAATGGCTGGCTGAGAAGGTCATAGCCGAGAAGAAGGAGCCATACGTGATAACCGGGGGCATGACCACGTCCGGGCCCGTGCACTTCGGCACCCTGTGCGAGCTGCTCTTCCCAATGGCCATAAAGGAGGCGCTGGAGGCCAGAGGCAGGAAGGCGAAATACTATTTCATCGCCGACATCATGGACGCGTTCGACTCCGTTCCGGTGGCCATGGAGCAGTACAGGGCGCAGCTCGAGCCGCACCTGGGCAAGCCGCTGTGCTACGTGCCTGACCCGACCGGGAAGAGCAAAAGCTTCGGCGACCACTTCCTGGACGAGGCGAAGGGCCTCATGAGGCTGTTCGGCATAGATGCGGAGATAGTGCGCATCAACGAATACTACGAGCACGGGAAGTTCGACGAGTGGGCGAGGTTCTACCTCAAGCACGAGGCGGAGGCCAGGAAAATAGTCGAGGAGACGAGCGGCCAGGCGGAGAAGAAGGACTGGTCGCCCATAATGCCTGTCTGCGGGAACTGCGGCAGGATAGCCACGACGCGCGTCACAGGGCAGGATGGCGAATCGTACGGGTATGCGTGCGACAAGGACGTGAAATACACCACGGGATGCGGCCACATCGGGAAGAACAGGATAAGCGACCATAAGTACAAGATAGTCTGGCGGCTGCACTGGCCCGCATGGAAGCAGATTTTCCACACCAGCATAGAAGGCGCGGGAATAGACCACCACACCAAGGGCGGGAGCGAGGACACCTGCAGGGCGATAACGCTCAACCTCATGAAGAAGGAATACCACATACCGTACAGGTACGGGTTCATACTGTTCCAGGGAAGGAAATACTCCAAATCGAAGGGGACGGGCATGGGCATAAGCGAGATAGTGAAGCTGCTGCCGCCAGAAGTCGTGAAGTACATGCTGCTCAGGCCTGACCTCGAGGAGAACGTCGACATAGACCCGACCAGCGAGAAGATGCTGCGCACCGTGGAGGAGTTCGAAGGTGCTGCGAAGCTGGACGTGAACACGCCGGACATAAGCAGGTCTGACAGGAAGAAGGCTATCGCATTCTCGCTCGCTGCCGGGAAGGCGGGCATGCACTGGAGCGCGCCGTTCCTCGACATGCTCCTCTATTACCAGATATACCAGGACTGGGCCGAGGCAGCGAAGCTCACGGGCGACGCGGACGGCGTTTCGTACATGAAGCCGTACATCTCCGAGTGGATAGCCAGGGACTTCATACCTGACGACTACAGGTTCAAGTACAATCCCGTGCCGTCCGAAATGGTGAAGAGGTTCATCGCATCGCTCACCCCGGCCATGGATGCATTGGCGATACACAACGCGGTGTATGATTTCGCGAAGGCGAACGGCATGGAGGGCAGGCAGATGTTCGTCGAGATCTACCGCTCGCTCATAGGCAAGGACCGCGGCCCCAGGGCGGGCAAGCTGATAAGCGCCATAGGGCTGGCGCGGCTGAGGAAGGACCTGGGGATTTGATGGCCACCGTCCTGAAGGTAAGCGGGGACGATTTCGAAGGCGCGATGGACGTGCTGGACCCGCTCGTCCACAGCGGCGGGCTTTTCGTATACCCGACCGACACGGTCTACGGCATCGGCGGGAAGGCGGATTCCGCGGACGTGGTCCGCAGGATAAACGCCATCAAGGGGAGCGCGCAGTCCAAGCCCCTGTCTGTCATGGTCTCCGATTTCGGCATGATAGACGAGTACTGCGACACGGGCATCTGGGAGGACATGATACTCAAGAGGTACCTGCCCGGGCCCTACACGTTCATACTGAAACTGAGGAGGCCGATCGCCGCGTCAGGAACCGACAGGCTCGGCGTGAGGATGCCTGACTCCGCGTTCTGCAGGGCGCTGTGCGAGCGCATAGGCGAGCCGGTGGTTTCAACCAGCGCCAATCTCTCAGGCCGGCCTGCGCCGGTGCGGTTCGAGGACATAGACAGGAAGATACTCGATTCGGTGCAGGTCGCGGTGGACGGCGGGCCGACGAAATACGGCAAGGCATCGCTGGTGCTTGACCTTGTCGACGTGGAAACCCTCAGGGAAGGCGCGAAGGGGATAGAGATACCCGAGCGCTAGAACCACTGGCCGAGCTTGCTCTGCGAGCCCTTCTCCTTGAGCGCCTTCTGCACCTGCGCCAGCACGTTGCCCACGCGGTCCTCGGAGAAGTCGTGCTCCTGCACCAGGATGCGCCTGACCGCGTCCGCGTCAGGGTCGTTCCACGCCAGCTTCCCCGGCTCCGCGTATGGCGGGCTGAGGAACAGGTGGAGCACCTCCTCGGCGTCCACTTCGAATTCGTAATCGTATTTCTGCTTCACGTAGGCGATGACGTCGTCGAGCGTCTTCGTCTCCTTCACTATCTTCAGCGCGGTCTTCGGCCCCACGCCCTTCACGCCCTCGTTGAAGTCAGTGCCCAGCAGCATGCCCATGAATATCAGCCTGTCGCGCGTTATGCCCAGCGAGCCGAGGGTCTCCTTGAGGTTTATCTCCTCGGGCTCCACCATTATGTACCTGTCCTGGCGCGGGACCTTCCGCCTGCCGGTTATGGAGAGGTTGCGGACGAGCACCGGAGAGCCGAACATGAGCGCGTCGTAATCCTGCGATGCGGTCGCGTATGCGAGGCCGTTCTGGACCATGACGGCCGCCTCCGCCTCGCCGTCCGAGGGCGCCTGCACGCTCGGGACGCCCATGGCCGCCAGCAGCCTTTTCGCCTCTGCTACCATGTCGGGCGTGAGCCGCGACGTCGCCTGGGCGTATTTTCTCGCCTCCCCGTACTTCTCCTGCTCAAGCGCGGCCTCCCATTTCTTCTTGGCTGCCAGCTTGGCTTCGGAACGCTCGGCCTGCACCCTTCCCTTGAGCGGGCTGGCCTTGCCGTCGAACACGTACACGGGCCTGATGCCGCTCTCCAGCAGTTTCGAGGTCCGGTAGAAAAGGCCGGATAAATGGGCGGTGACGTTGCCCTTGTAGTCCATCAGGGGCGTGCCGTCCTCCTGGCGTATGGACGCGAGGAACTGGTAGAGGATGTTGAACGCGTCTATGGCGACGACCTTGCCTGACAGGGAGTCGAGCGATATCGTATGCTTGACAGCCAGGTCCCCCAGGTCTACGCCCATCTCACTTCCCTTTTTTCTTCTTTTCCGGGGATAACATGTCGGCGAGCGTCGGCGCGGAGAAGCTGCGGGACTGCGCCGCGGGGGACGGGGCGACCGATGGCGACGACTTCTCTATGAGCTTGATGCCCAGCTCCTTCTCCAGCTTGTGCGCGACCGGGATGGACGGCATCAGCCTGCCGTTCTCTATGGCGTCCAGGTAGCTCTCCATCTCGCTGATGCGCTCGGCGACCACTGCAAGCGGCAGCTTCGCCTTGTCCCTGGCGTGCTTTATCAGGGGGCCCCAGTCCTCGACTATGTCCTCGCCGCCGCCCAGCTCGGGCGCCGGCCTCGGGGCGTCCATGACTGCTGCGCCCCCTTCGTCCTCATGGAACCGCTGGATCACCTTGCCGGTCCGCATGCATGAGCCGCAGGCAAGGAGCTTGGCGCCTTCGACCAGTATCTGGGCCCTGACCGGGCCTCTGCCGCATATGTCGCAAAAAAGCTCTGCCATGGGGGATTATCGCCGCAATAGCTATAAAAATACCTCGTTTACAAGTCGTAACCATGATGATTTTGCTGCTAATAGTAGCCATAGCGTTAGGGCTCTTTTACGCCACATTGCAGTTCAGCATACCGGGGTCGTGGAAATTCGGCCTGGTCGTGCTCGAGATGGTGCTGGTGAGCCAGGTCCTCATAAGGCTGTACAAGGTGCCCAGCGAGCTCGGCATGCTGCTTGTCAAGAGCAAGAAGGGCATAGAGGCCATAGAGGCCATGGCGAAACGGACGTCGTTGTTCAACTTCATGGCCGACACCGGCAACGCGATGTGCTACGGGCTCCTGAGCGTCGTGCTCATGAGGAAGGGCAGCTCCGTGGCCAGCGTCGCGGCCGGGCTCGCAATCCTGGCGTTCCTGACGTTCCTGGTCGCGCCTTCCGCCTTCATATTCCTTTTCCAGGTCCTGAACCTGGGCGGCATCGACAAGTCCGTCAGCTCCATGGCTGGCGGCGGCAATATCGGCCTCATAGCGGTGTGCGGCATACTGCTCCTGGGCGGGCTTTTCCTTTTCATGCTGGCCGGCATAGTGCTATACGGCGCCATAGTGTTCGCTGCGCTGGTGAAGACGCTGATTCTCGGCACCAATGCCATGGCAACTACTGCGGCAGGGGGCACGTTCCTGCTGCCAGGCATCAACCTGCCGTTTTTCGAGGGCATAATCGCGCTGGCGGTCGTGCTCGTGGTGCACGAGGGCGCGCACGCCGTGCTCACCAGGATAGCCAGGGTCCCGCTGCTCTCTTCGGGCATAGCGTTCTTCGGCATAATACCCATAGGGGCGTTCGTTGAGCCGGACGAGAAGAAGCTCGTGAAGCTGGACACGCCAAGGCAGACGCGGGTGCTGGTGGCCGGGGCGACAGCGAATTTCCTGACGAGCTGCGTGGCGTTCGTCCTGTTCGCGGTTGTTGTCCTGCTCGCCAGGACGTTCGGGCTCATGGAGACCGGCCTGGCCGGCGCGGTCATGTTCATATATACGACGCTCGGGCTCACGTTCGCGCTCAACTTCGTGGTCGGCACGGTGAACCTGCTGCCCATACCGCTCTTCGACGGCTACCGCATACTGGACATCAACGTGAAGAACAAGATGGTCGTGAAGGCGGTGATGTACGTGTCCATCGCCTTCTTCATCCTCAATTTCCTGCCGCTGCTCTTCCACGCCTGAAGCGGCGCTTCCGTTTAGCGAGCAGGCCCAATAGTCCCATCATGAAATAGGCAGGCAGCTTCTTTTTCGCATCGCGCGGTTTTGCCTTCATGGATTCGCGCGCCGCGGCGCTGGATTTCGCCCTGGCGCGGGGCTTGGCCTTCAGGAGCTCGGGCTTGGGCGCTGCGATGCGCGCTTTTGGTGCAGTGGGCGGCTTCTGCGCTTTCGGCAGGATGAGGGCGCCGGGGCGCATGCGCGCCTGTTTTTTCAGCCGCACTGATTCGAAGTGTGATTGGGGCTCTTTGCGCTTCTTTCTCCTGCGCGCTGCAGACGGGGTGGTTTCCGCTTCCCTTGGCTTTTTTTCCTTCTTCCGGATTGCTTCCTTCTTGCTGGGCTCGCGCAGCGGCGGCACTGCGAGGCTGCGCCTGCGCTTCCTTCTCCCTGGCCTCGCCACGGCTTCAGGACGCGCCTGGTTTTTCACTGCTTCCTTCCTTGCCTCATCCGCCTTTTCCAGGATTCGGCGCATCAGTGGCATCGCGCCGGGGAACCTGCGCCTGATGGCAGGCGCCGGCTTCAGCGTGCAGGGGAGTTCCTGCGGGGCCGGCCTGGGGTTGTGCCAGAAATAGGTTATCGTCTCGGGCGTGAGCGGCGCGTGGATGGGCTGCCCGCTGGATTTCACCGTCTGTTTTATCGCAGGAGGTATCTCATGCGGGGCTGCCGCAGTGGGGGCACCGGCTGCGGTGCCATCGTTCACCTGCCCGCAGGCGGCTGAGAAGCACATCGGCTGCGCATCCGGGCGCGGCTGCTCCCTCTCCTTCGGCCTTGCGGGCGCTTCGGCCCTGAGCGGGTTGAACTGTATCGAGAGGTGGTCGGTTATCCTGCCGTCGAACGATTTAACGAAAAGGTACGGGACGCGCACGGCCGAGCCGTCCATGGGCACCGCCAGCACGCCGCGGTCCGAGGCCATGGTGAGCCCGACCGTGGTGTATGTCGGCGTCTGGAACTGCGGCGCTGCGAATCCTTCGACCGCTATCTTCGCCGCGTGCTCTGACGCGGTGCGTATCTCGCCGGTCTCCTTGTCCAGGACGAGGATGTTGTCGTGGAGCAGGAGCTTCTCGCTGCGGGCTCCCCCGTGGGATTCCTCCAGCTTTTTCCTCGCGTCGTCGCTGAGGCGTACGCCGCCGGTTGATGAATACACGTGGTTCAGGTCTGCGACCCTGCCCGGGTCGAAATTGGCGGATGTCATCCACAGGCCGATGGTGCTCGTCTCCCTGCCCACGCGCAATTCCTCCGCGTTCGGAAACACTATCTGCTCGCCCGCGCTGGCCATGGGGATGCCGGACGTGCCCAGGCCGAAATGTATCCCCTCCTTTCCCTTCATCAGCAGGACGTCGCCCATCTGGACGCGGGTTATCTCCCAGGTCTTGAACTCCGGGTAGTATTTCTTCTCCACGCAGCCGCCGTTCTCCCTTGCGACCTTCTCTATGAGCTCGTTCACGCTGGCACCCTCGCGTATGAGCGTGCAGAACGTGCGCCCTGCGACGCTGACCTTCGCCTCGATGAGGTGCTGCATGCGGGGCGGTGCGCGGGCCGGCTGGCGCTGTTGGATGACAATGGGTGTGTTAAGTAGCCCTGGGCCCGCCATAGGGGCAGATAACTGCGCCCAGTTTTATAAAAGGATGCGGTGTGTCGCCGTCAGATTACAGGCCGCCTGGACAGTTCCCTGGGGAGTGAGAGCTTCTCGAACGGCTTCCCCTGGGCCTGCGCCTCGACCAGCGCCGCCAGGTCGCCCACGGCCATGTCCTTCTTGGATTCCGGCTGGCGCACGTTCACGGCAAGCAGGCCTGACTCGACCTCTTTGTCCCCTATCACGGCTATGAACGGTATCCATTCCTTCTGCGCGTCACGTATCTTCTTGCCCAGCGGCTCGTCACGGTCGTCTATGTCCACGCGGACCTGGCGCGCATCGAGCGCGCGCATGGCCTCCATGGCCCTTGCCTTGTGCTTGTCGCCCACGGGGATTATGCGTATCTGCGTCGGCGAGAGGAATACCGGGAACATGGCCTTCTTGCCCTGCGCCATCTTCATCGCCTCGGCTTCCAGCAGCGCGTATATCACGCGCTCCAGGCTGCCGCTTATGGACGCGTGCAGTATGAGCGGCCGCTTCCTGCTGCCGTCCGCGTCGGTGTAGCTGATGTCGTAGGTGTCCGCGTTCTCCACGTCTATCTGCACGGTGGTGAGCGCGCTGGCCTTGTCCATGCTGTCCACGAAGTTGAATTCGAACTTGGTGATGAAATAAGCGTAGCGCTCCTTGAACAGCTCCACGAGCATGGGCTTGCCGCCCCTGCGGGCCATGCTCACGTACCAGTCCTTGTTCTCCTTGTAGAAGTCGTCCTGGATGCGGAACGCGACGTCGGTCTCTATGCCGAGCGCCCTGTTCCATTCAAGCCCGAGGTCGTACTGCTTGCCGAACTCCTCCTTGGCCATCTTCACGTCCGAGGCGAACGTGTGCATATCGGGCATGGTGAACGCGCGGAGCCGCTTGAGCCCTGCGAGCTCGCCGCTCTGCTCGCGCCTGAAGCTGTAGCGCGTGAGCTCGAACATCTTGAGCGGCAGGTGCCT
Organism: Candidatus Iainarchaeum sp.; assembly: GCA_028714535.1. Classification (GTDB taxonomy): domain Archaea; phylum Micrarchaeota; class Micrarchaeia; order Anstonellales; family Bilamarchaeaceae; genus Bilamarchaeum. The sequence continues at coordinate 21,081 of JAQTME010000014.1, forward strand.
GTATGAGAAGACCATGTCATGGGCGATGAGGAACTGGCCGAAGCACGCGGCGAACCTCAGGAACAGCTTCTTCTCGTCGCTGATGACCACGTATTGGCGCGCGGGGAACCTGTTGAGGTATTTCTTGAGCGACGGGTGCTCGTAGTCGTACATTATGGGCGTCTCGACCTCGAACCCGCCCGCGCCTATGCACCAGTCGCTTATCATGCGCTCGAGCAGCTTCTTCATCAGGCGCCCCTTCGGCAGCAGGCGGAAGTTGCCCGAATCCGAGCCGGGCTCGTAGTCGATTAACGAATGTTCCTTCATTATCTTTATGTGCGGCGGCTCCTTCTCGTAGACGCGGACCTTCTTCGTCTCGTACGTGGCGAGCTTTTTCAGGTTCTCGTGGCCCTTGTAGTCGAACTTGTCCACGTCGTGCAGGTTGCCGTCCAGGTCCATGATGTAGAAGCGGGACTTCAGCTCGTTCTCCTGGCGGAGGCTGGCCGATACCGCCTCGACCTCCACGGGCTTGGGCGATGCGCTGCCGGGCTTGCCTGCCCCTGGCGGTGCTGCGGTGGCGGCCGGCCAGCGGATCTCCCGCGACAGCTCCGAGAGCGGGTGGCCCTTGCACTTGAGCGTGTATCCCTTGTACCAGCCGAACGGCGAGTGGTGCGCGTCGTAGCCCTTCGCCCTGAGCGCCGCCTCTCCTTTCGCTATGACGGCCCTTGCGACTGCCGGCGGCGACGGGCTGGAGGTCAGATGGACGAGCGGGTATAGCAGTATCTTCTTGGTCTTGACCTGTTCGGCGACCGACGCAGCTTCCTTGGCGAGCTGCTCGCCGGCCGACTCGTCATCGCCCTTCTCCACGGCGGTGAATACGACCAGCACCTCTTCGTAGCGCTCCTTCCCCTTCGCCTTGAGCGCTTCCGCGTCCTTGATGGCCTGCTTCAGCGGCTCTACTTCTATATAGTCTGCATGCACTGTAAGGATTCTCATGATAAGGCCTCTGGGGAGAAGTCGTGAAAATAAGTTATAAAGTTATGTTTCTGCGCGCTATTTCGCGCCCTTGGCGTATTCGAACGCCTTGTGGCCCTTCTGCACCTTGACGTAGTTCTTTATGAACGCCAGGAACACCAGCGGCCGCTCTATTATGAGGCGGTCGCCGCTGCGCCGCGTCTGGAAGCCGAGCCGCAGCATCATCATCTCGTCCTGGGAGGTGGTGCGGGAGAGCGAGACAACGCCGCGCTGGTCCACGCCGCCCGCGGCGTCGAACATGCCCGCGAGGTAGTTGGCCGCGTACTCGTTGAGGTACTTGAAGCGCTCCAGCTGCTCCTTCTCTATCTCCTGGAAGAACTTGCGGTAGGCGGTATGGTAGAAATAGACCTTGTCCTCGCCCGTGAGCAGCTTGTCCGAGGTCGTGAGCTGCTTGTCGAGGACCTCCTTGCTGAACTCCTCGAGCAGCTCCTTGCCGCCCCTCACCCCGAGGCCGTCGAAGCATTTGGCCTTCCGCCAGAGGCCGATGATGTAGGAGAGTTCTGGGGTGAGTTTTATCTTCATGCTGGAACACCTTCGCATGGTCCGTGCTGCTCAGATTTTCGCTCTCTTCCTCTCCTCTGGCGCCTCCTTCTCGAACCTCACTGATTTCTTGGCTGGCACGCCGATATCGATGCGCCGTGAGCCGGATATGAACTCGTTTATCTCCTCGGCCAGCAGCTCGTCCACCTGGGCCGAGAACCACTGCGCAGTCCGGGTGGAGACGTAGGCGCGCTTGAATATCTCGGACAGCTCGCGCCGTTCCGCGTCCGTGAACGGCTTCTTGTCGGCCATGACGCGCTCCTCGGCCCTGATAATCAGGCCGCTGAACCTGGCGACGTCCCTGTCGCCTGCGCCCCCGGCGCTCAATGCGGTGAGGATGCCCTTGGCGAGCACGGTGTTGCGCTTGCCAGTGCGGGTGAGGAGGTTGTCGAGCTTTTTCAGCTCCCGGGGTGCCAGCCCGCCCTTCTTTGCGGCGTCAAGCACCCTCTTTGAAAATTCGAAAAACGACCCCACGAACCTCATAGGCTATCAGATGGGTTAAGTGCGGAAAAGGTTAATAAATCGATTGTAGCCGGCGGGGCAAAAACAACCAATTTAAACCTCTGGTTGCAAAGAGAGGTCATGAAGTATCCTGTCAATGTGGGTCATGTTAAGAAGATCCAGAGCAGCATCTGGGAGAGCATAAAATCCACATTCCCCTTCAGGAAGGGCTATGGCGAGCCCATGCCGGTCTTCGGCCACTACGGCGGCATATTCACGTGCGGCAACGACAGGCTGGTGATACACACCGACGGCGTGGGGACCAAGCTGCTCGTGGCCCAGGAGCTCGAGAAGTACGACACGGTCGGCATAGACGCGGTCGCCATGTCCGTGAACGACATACTCTGCGTTGGCGCCGAGCCCCTCGTCGGAGTGGACTACATCGCGCTAGCGGACGAGGACGACGAGCTGGTGTCGCAGATAATGAAGGGCCTTGTGAAGGGCGCGGAGGAGAGCGGCTGCGCCATAGTCGGCGGCGAGACCGCGGTCGTGCCTGACATGATAAAGGGCGGCAGGAAGCCGTTCGACCTGGCGTTCACCGTGGTCGGCAAGGTCCGCAAGCTCATACTCGGCAGCGAGATTGTGAAGGGCGACGTCATCGTGGGCCTGGAAAGCTCTGGCCTGCATTCGAACGGCTACACGCTCGCGCGGAAGGCTCTTGACGTGAAGAAGTGGGGCGCCGAGATGCTCCTGCCGACGCGCATATACGCCAGCACGGTCCTGGAGGCCATAGACGCCTGCGACGTGCACGGCATCGCGCACATAACCGGCGGCGGCTTCTCGAAGCTCACGCGGCTCAACAAGGAGGTCGGCTACAGGCTGGACAAGCTGCCCAAGCCGAAGCCGATATTCGACGCGCTCGCCGAGCAGGTCGGCGACACGGCAGCGATGCACCAGACCTTCAACATGGGCGTGGGGATGGCGCTCATCCTTCCCGAGGACCGCGCCTACACCGTGATAAACATCGCGAAGAAGCACGGCGTCGAGGCCGCGATAATCGGCAGCATAACCGACAAGAAGGGCGTGTGGCTCAGCGACGGGAAGAAGGAGATTGACATAAGCCTGTAGGTGGTAACATGAAAATGCTCATAGCGCTCGTATTGGCCGCGGCCCTGCTCACGGGGTGCTGCGGCATGGGGAATCCGTTGGCGCCGCAGCCTTCGCAGGGCGGCTACACCCCGGCAGGGGGAACACAGCCGAACCAGTCGCAGCCGGCCCAGCCGCCTGCGCAGAACGATACGCAGCCTCAGGCGCCTTCCCAGAACGTCACTCCGGAGCCAAATGAACCCCCTGGCCCGCAGGTGGACTGCGCGACCATGACCGCGACGTGCGGCGCGTGCATAGCAAAGCCGGGATGCGGCTGGTGCAAGACCAGCAACTCGTGCTTCTCGGGGAACAGCAGCGGGCCTGCGGTGAGCTCGTGCACCAGCGCGGACTGGACGACCGTGGAAAGCGGCTGCGTTGCGCCCGCGGGCGGCTCCACATGCTCCAAACAGACCAATTGCGCCTCGTGCCTCAGCGGCACCGCGTGCAAGTGGTGCATACAGGGCTCGAAATGCGCAGACGCATCGGTGCAGGACAGCTGCCTCGGCGGCTGGCTGACCATCTCATACCAGTGCAACTATGCATCAAGGTAAATGCTACTTCGGCAGCCCTTTCGGTGGGGCGCCTTTTGCCAGCAGGTAGTAGGCTGCCCCGCCGATTAGCGCCACTACAACGAGGCCGCCCAGCAGCAGGAGCCAGACGGGCTGTTGGCCGGGCGGTTGCGTGGCCGCAGCGCCGGTCTGGTTGGCAGGCGCGGGGGGCGCAGCCGCATTGATGGCGGATTGCCGTGCCCGGTTGGCGAACGCGATGGCATCGGCGTAATTGCCAGCCGCGAAGGCGGCATTCGCCTGGGCCAGCAGGTTTTTCGCATCAGTGGTGTCCTTGCCTGCACGGCCGGCATCGCCTATGGCGGCATCCGCAGACGCGATGGCAGCGGCAGCGTCCTGCATGGTCGGGCCGGGCGGTGTCGCATTCTGCGTCTGGTTGGACGGGGCGGTCTGGTTCGTCTGGTTCATTGACGGGCCGCCGGCAGGCGGCTGCGTCTGGTTGGACGGGATGGTCTGGTTCTGAACGGGCGGTATCACTGCCGCGCACTGGGCGCAGTCCGCGAGGTCCACGTTCGTGTCCACGGGCATGTAGCCCTCGGCTGAAGCATAGATGGACGGTCTGCTGCCGCAGCCTGTGAAGTTCACCTGGCCGCTGGCATCCGTGTAGTATACCGTGAGGCCGCCTATGACGACGCGGGCGCCGCTTACCGGCTCGCCGGCACCCATGACAGTGATGATGTTGCCGCTACATGATGCGTCCACCAGCACAGAAAGCTGAGGCAGGGCCGCGCCGCCTCCGCCGGCCGAGGGGGGCGCCGCGGTGGCGTTCATCGTGAAGTTCCTGGTTTCGCTCACGCCGTTGTTGCCCGGCGTGTCCCTGCATTCCACCCTCCAGGTGTGGTTGCCGTTGGATATCCCCAGGAGCGCGGTGGCGGGCGTGGCGTTCTGGGCCGTGACGGTCCTGCGGCTGGCGTTGTCGACGAACACCGTGCAGGACATGGACGCGGCAAGCGTGTCAGTGGCGGTGAAGTTGAACGTGACTGCGGACGTGTTGAATGAGGCGTTTTCGGCCGGCGAATTCAATGTGACGTTCGGTGCCACGGTGTCCACCAGCAGCGTCCGGGTCTGGCTGGTGCCGGTGTTGTTGGCGACGTCGATGCACTGGACGTTCCACAGGTGGCTGCCGTCCGCCAGCCCGCTGACGCTGAACGTGGTGGCGGTGCTTGTGCGCGTCGAGGCGTTAGTCGCGTTGGGCGCGCCGTCCACATAGAGCGAGCAGTTCAGGGTGGTGACCGCGCTGTCAGCGGCCGTGAATATGAACGAAACCGCGGTGAGGTTGACGGCCGAATTGTTTGCGGGCGAGCTCAGGGTGACTGCCGGCACCACCGTGTCCACGAAGAACGTGCGCGCCTCGCTCACGTTGGTGTTGTTGGCGCTGTCCCTGCACCTGACGTACCAGGTGTGGTTGGTGTTGCCCAGGCCTGTGGCCGTGAGTATCGTGGCTGTGCCGTTCTGGACCGATGAGTTGGTCTGCGCCACCGAGCCGTCCATCATGAGCGAGCAGGTGAGCGGGGCGTCAAGGTCGTCCAGGGCGGTGAAGTTGAACGCGACCGTGGAAACGTTGAATATTGACGTGTTGGCCGGAGAGTTGAGCGTGACGTTCGGAGCAGTCGCGTCGGTCCTGAATAGCCTGGTTGCACTGGTGTTGGTGTTGTTCGCCCCGTCGGTGCACTGCACGCTCCAGTTGTGGTTGCCGCTGGCTATGCCGACGACTGTGAAGACGGTGGCGGTGCCGTTGGACGTGGAGGCGTTGGTGGCGTTGGACACGCCGTCCAGGTAGAGCGAGCAGTTCAGGACCGCGGATACGCGGTCCGTGGCCGTGAAGCTGAAGGCCAGGGTGGAGGAGTTGGACGCGGAGTCGTTGGCCGGCGAGTTCAGGGTTATGGCCGGCGGAACCGTGTGCAGCGTGACGTTCCTAGTCTCGGTCCTGTTGATGTTGCGCGCCTTGTCGTAGGCGGTGGCGTTGAAGTAATATATGCCGTCAGAAGCCGAGGTGTAGTTGAGAGATGAGTCTACAAGATAGGTCGCAGACGCGGTGACGTTCAGCACGAGGCCGCTTGAATTGTACAGGTACCAGGTCGCGTTGTCCATGTTCAGGTCGGTGGCGTTTATGTGGAAGGCGAACCAGTTCCTTGAGACTACGATGCCGGAAACGTCAGTGTAGTCGATGAACTCCAGGGACGGCGGGGTGAGGTCTGTGGTGAGGTTCCGCGTTTCGCCCGTTCCTGTGTTGTTGGCGCCGTCCATGCACTGGGCGTACCAGGAGTGGTTGCCTTCTGCGAAGCTCACCTGGAACGCAGTGAGCGTGCCGTTCCTGGACGATGCGTTGCTGGCGTTGAGCGTGCCGTCTATGTATAGCGAGCAGTTCATCGTCGTGAAGAGGTTGTCGGACGGGGTGAAGTTCAGGATGGCAGAGGTCACGTTGAAGAACGAGAGGTTGGCAGGCGCACCAGGCGTGACGACCGGCGCAGTGGTGTCTGTGATGAGCGTTCTTGTTTCGCTTGTGCCGGTGCCGTTGGCATTGTCCACGCACCGCACATACCAGGAGTGGGTGCGGTCAGGCATTGCAGCGACAGTGAAGGCGGTCAGCGTGTCGTTGGCCGTGGTCGCGTTGGTCTGGTTGAGCGTGCCGTCAAGGTAGAGCGAGCAGCTCATCGTCGCCGACTGGTTGTCCACCGCGGTGAAGTTGAAGATGGTGGATGAGACATTGAGCATCGTCCCGTTGGCCGGCGCGTTGAGCGTGACAACCGGCGGCACGGTGTCGACCGTGAAGTTGACTGAGCTGCTGGAGAGATGGCCGGCTGTGTCGTTTGCCCAGGCGGTCAGGTTGTGGTTGCCTTCCGTGAAGGTCCTGAGCACGGATGAGGTGTAGGTTTCATTCGCGGTCCCGTTGAAGAACCAGGTGCTTGCAGGGT
>JAQTME010000015.1 GCA_028714535.1 Candidatus Iainarchaeum sp.
CTATGTTGTGGGCCTCGTCGTCGACTTCCTTGGGGTTGATGTCCATGGAAAGGACAAGCGGCGCGTCCATGGTGCCGCCGCGCTTCTCGTCCAGGTATTTCCGCGAGAAGTTCAGCAGGGCGTCCATGAGCAGCATGACACAATCTTCATCTCCGTCACACTGGAATGAGGCGATGCCTGAGCAGATGAGGCTGTGGTGAGGTGAAACAGTCAGGTTATAGACATATTTTTCAGTGCAGGGAACGGATTTCCTTGATACAACACGGTCGACGAACGCGTCGCCTTCCAGGACCGCCCGCGACTTCCTTTGCTTCAACACCCATCTTCCAAGCAATGATTTGGCGTTCTCCTGCTTCTGGTCGATGAAGCCGACTTTTTCTATGAATTTCCTTGCCGCATCTCCATAAATGCGCACCTTGAACTCAATGACATTCTTTGGCCTGCCGTAGAAGCGAAGGATAATGTCGCTATTTATCGCGCGTTTCTCTTCCACGATGGAATGCCGGATGCCAAGCAGATTGAGAAGTACCGATGCCCCGTCTATGAGCCATTTATTTACGGAAGTAACGTTCACCTCAAGCGTGCTTCCAAGCGAGCATGAGCCATCACCGGAAAAGTAGCCTCTCAGGAATGCAGCGATTTTATCTTCCGGCAGGGCATAGATGAAATCCGGGATGCGTTTGCTTCGTGCACCGTTACCTATGCGGAGCTTCCTGAAGAGCTCCAGCACAAAGCCGGAGCATATGGTCACTGCGTTGCCGGAAACGCTTGCATCAAGGCCGAAAACCCTGGAAATCGTCTGCGACAGGTATCTTTTAGCCCAGGGCTTTGATGCGGCTATGGAAACCTGCTGGCTGTTCTTTTGTTTATTCTTGATGTAGCCTTCGGCAAGATAGAATCCCAGAAGGGAAAGGAAGTCGTCATTGAGCGGGACGTCCGGTTTCACCGAGATATGGTCCCTTTTGCTTCCAAGCGCAAAGTTCCTGCTGCGGAGTATCCCGGGCCGGAACCGCCGAACCATCTGGAGAGGGTATGATTTACGGTAGACATAATTAGTGAATGTTTTGTAACTGAGACCGAGGTCCCTGCTTATTTCGGAAAGCACGGCACCCTCATCGAAGATCGGTTCTTCGGTTCTTATCATGGCGTCTTCGTCGGCGACTGAAAGCATGTCCAGGGCGGACGGAGCCGCGGGGGCGGGAGCCGCAACGTTCCAGGGGATGAGCAGTTCTTCGGCGTCTTTCGCGGGGATTTTATTGCCATGGCGATCGGGGAATGGGTGGTCGGGGGTGACCATTATGCGCCTTCCAGTCTTGGTCCTCAACTCCACGAGGGAGGCAGGCGCAGGATGGCGGGAAATATGGGTTATATCTGCGAGTTCGAATTTTTTCGTCTTCTTGTTGAAGGCGAATGTTTTCAGTCCTGCAACGCGCTTGTAGCGGGTGCCGAAATCGTCCCGCTCACATTTGCCCTGCAGGTACGTTTCGGCCAGCTCGCGCAGCGTGAGAAGGCGGAGGGTGCCGTCATGCACCAGCAACTTTTCATCGCCGTGGAAGCAGTTGCGCCTCTTCGCCGTATGGAAATAGGGGTGTGCGTAGCCCACGTTCGCCTTCGTGAAGCCTATCACGCGGCAGAGCACGCCTGCGCTGGTGTGCGGCGACAGGCCCACGAACAGGTGGCCCAGGAGGTCTGCCCTCTTCTTCACGTTGTAGAACGCCTTCATGCCATAGAGGCTGACGAGCAGGTCGTCCATGAAATTCGCGACGCGCACGAAATAGTCGCCGCCGTACTCTGAGAGTATGATGTCCTGGTGGCGGATGGCCAGCACCTGGGCCGGGCTGGTGAGCGGATTGCCGAGGTAGTCCTGTGCGTAGCCCAGCTCGCGGAGCTGCTCTACCGTGACGCCTATCTCGGCGGGCGTGAAGTGGGTGAGCGGGACGTCAGTGGCGTCGAAGCGCGACGTTCCGTCGCGGAAGACGTATGTGTCGTGCTTGGCACGCAGGAACCCCTTCTCGAGGCGTTCCGGCATTCGAATGGCGTTTGACAGTCCCTTGACGCCCTTGACCTCCTCGGGCGAAGCCTCCAGGCGGGATTTAACGCCTTCGAACAGCTCCACGACGTCCACAGGCCTGCGGTCGTACTGGAGCGTCTTCACGTCGCAGTGGATTTCGGACTCGGTCGGCCTTCCGCACTTCTGGCAGACGCGGTCTGCCATCGCCCTGGAACCGCAAACGTCGCAGCGCCTGTAGAAGCCCAGGCGGTTGCATTTGGTGCAGCGCATGCGGGCCAGCTCCAAGTTGACCGTTTTCTCGCCTTCCCTGCCCTTGAGCATGCGGTACTGCTTGGTGATGCTCCGGTTCTTGAACGAGCCGGTCGGGAAAAGCACGTGGGGCGAGCCGTCCATCTTCCTTTCCTTGGCCTTCTCGGGCCTGCCCATCCTCGCGCCTATGTAGGTCGGCGCCTTGGCTTTGATTTTCACGCCTGAAAGCTCGTTCACCAGCTGGAGGCCGCCTTTCGCCTCGCTCCATGCGCTGTTGAAGGCTGAAAGGTCTATTTTTCCTGCAGGCGAGCCAAGCGAGCGCAGCAGGATGTAGGCGTCGCCGCCTTCGAGTATGACCGAGCCGTCATGGACGCGGTGCTCCACGAGGAGCTCCTCGAGCGCCCGCTTTGCCTCTGACGGCGGCAATATCATCGAGCGTATCGTGTCGCCGTCCATGTCCAGCTTCCCCTGGGCAAGCCATTGCGCCAGGTCGTGCATCTGCTGCGCTGACAGGTCGTGCCAGTGGTACGTATATGAGGGATGGAGCGGCACGCCGTGCGTGGCGGAAAACGTGAACAGCGACTGCGCATCTGCGGCCTGCGGGATTTCAAGGCCCTTGGCCTCCAGTTCCCTCTGCCACCATTCCTCGCACCACCCGCTCGGCATGAGGGGGTGGTTGGATTTCAGGAAATCGCCGTATGTGCACAGCAGGTCCCCGAGGAAGAGCACTTCCGCGACGTCTGCCTTCACCGCATAGGCCTCCTCGAGCGTCCTAACCTTCATGACGCGGCCGCTGTTCAGCCTGACCACCGGCGGCTCAAGGCCCTCGTGGGCGGAAACGACGCAGCCCTTGCCGGGCCGCTCGATCTTCATGTGGGTGCCATAGGCGAGGAAATCGTCGAGCAGGACCATGATGGCCGGGTGGATGTCCTTGGCCATCAGGCAGGTGGTCTTGCTCCTGCCGTACCTCAGCCGGAACCCGCCTTTAGCCGAAGCGTGGCTGAAGACGGGCCTGCCCGCCACGAGGCCTTCCAGGTATGTGCTGTCCGGCTTTATCTCGATCTTGTCCTCCTTCTTCTTTATCTTGATTATCTTCTCCAGCCAGTCCCAGCCCAGCTTCAGCCTCTTGGTGTATTTGAACAGCTTGGACGCCTTGAGCGCTACGCCGTCGCATATGACCAGCGGCACGCCCCCGCGCACGCGGTTGGTCTCCACGCCCGGCACGTCCCGGTATGCAGAGACCTCCACCTCCTCGGTCGGCTCGCCGTCTATGCATATCGGGCAGTGGCCGACTATGACCCTTATGTCCTCCTCTGGCGGGAGGTACTGGAGATGGACACAGCGCGTCTCGTAGACCGTGACCTCCTCCACGTAGCGCATCACCTGCGAATCCGTGGGGCGGTAGTCGCCCACGCCGCATATGCGCCTTGCGATGTCGGCAAGCACCAGGCTCAGGGCCACTGCGGTGCCCCCGGCGCTCCGTATCGGGCCCGAATAGTATACGGCAACGTAGTCGCTTCCGTCAGGGTTCTGTTTTATGTGGACCTTCGCGATGCCTTCCGTAGGCGCGACCAGCACGCCTTCAGTGAGTATTCCCAGCCCGGTGCGCACCGACTGCTCGATGAGGCGCTCCTTTTCCCCCTTGATGATCTCGCCCGAGGCGATTTTCTTGCAGACCTCGAATGCGATGTCCTCCCTGGCCATGCCTGCCTTTTCCAGCGAGCGGATGAGGTCTGCTATGCCCGGCGGGCCGACTATGCCTTCGACCCTTGCGGCGATGTCCTTGGCTATCTTGACCTCCACGTCATCCGCCGGGTCAAAGCCCTTGGCGCGGGCCTCGCTGGCCGCCGCATAGGCCTTTTGCAGCCCGTCGCGAAGGATGTCTAAGTATTCCATATTCCCGCCGAGAATTCGATTCCTAATCCACTTAAATGCAATCAAATTAAAATACATCCCGCCTTTATCTTGGTTTAAGCCGAGGTGCAGCTGGCCAGCCCATCGCACCACGGCTACTGTGAGACGGATGTTTTCACGCCGAGGTAGCTCAGTTGGTTCAGAGTGCTCGACTCATAGGTGAAACCCGATGAGTGATGAGGTTGCAAAACCGATGATATTCACGCTCTGAGAAATCGAGAGGTCGGGGATTCGAATGCACTTTTTGGCAAAAAGCGCCCAAAAACGGGCTCGCCAAAAAGCCTCGAAAATTCCCCCCTCGGCATTTTATTCATAATAGTAACGCGGGGTGCGCATGCATCCCGGAGATGACATAAATGCAAAAGTGCGAAAGTTGCGGAATGCCCATGCTGAAGCCGTCGGATTTCGGCGGAAGGAACGATAAGAACAGGTACTGCGCCCACTGCAGCTACCCTGACGGGAACCTCAAGCCCAGGCACGAGATAAGGGAGAACATGATTGCGTATTTCATGAAGATGAAGCGCACGGACCGGGCTTCTGCGGAGAAGTTCGTGGACGAGCTCATGGCCGGGATGCCGGCGTGGCAATGAATTTTTTTATTTTTTTAGTTGCAGAAAATAATTTTTATGTTCCTGATTTTTCGGGAAGAAAAGAACTCTTTATAATCAGTTTGTGCACAGATATGCAAGTGAGTCCCATGTCCGAAGAAGAAAAGATAAAGAAGGGAATTTGTCCGTCTTGCGATGCGACGCTTGCATTCCAGAAGGGATGCAAAACCTGTTTCTGCTGCGGCTGGGGCGGCTGTTCGGTCTGACGAGGCCTTATAAAATTCTTCTTATCCTAAATATCGATTGTTCACGGGGTATTGGGTTTTGTGCCAGCCTCATGAAGTTTGATCGAACTTTAACCGAAGCCAGATGTTTGGAAAGTTCGGGCTTGTAGCTCAGCAGCAGAGCACTCGCCTTGCACGCGAGGGGCCGGGGGTGCGAGTCCCCCCAAGTCCATCCTTTTGTTTTTATTAACATTAGCTACAATCTACTTCTTGCGGTTATGATGAAAAGAGGTATTACTGACCGATGATTGCATCGTTACGCCTGAACCGCATTGATTTTATGGATAAGAGAATCGTGGGCATCCTGCAGATACTTTTTGCCGTTGCGATAGTGGCTGTGACGCTCTATTTCTCAAACGAAATCGCCGGGCTGGCCCAATACGGCTATCTTGGCGCCTTCGTCATAACGATGTTCAGCTCCGCGACGATACTGTTCCCTGCGCCTGGCTGGGCCGTCGTCATAGCGCTGGCTTCGGCCCTCAATCCGGTGCTGCTCGGCATTGTCGCCGGCATCGGCAGCTCGGTCGGCGAGTTGACAGGATACCTCGTGGGTGGAGGCACGCGCGACATCATCAACAGCCGCATCAAGGAGAGCAGGCAAATCAGCGAATTCGTGAAGAAATACGACCTGCTGGCGGTTTTCGTGCTCGCGTTCATACCGAATCCGGCCTTCGACGTCGCAGGAATCGCGGCGGGAGGCCTCAAAATCGCCTGGTGGCGCTTCCTGCTCGCCTGCATGGCCGGCAGGGTGCTCAGATACGTGCTCCTGGCCTTCCTCGGAAAATTCACCCTCGAACTTCTGTAGAAGCAGAAAAAAGAAATAGCGGGGAGTGGATTTGAACCACCGGTCTTTACCCGAGGCACGACTCTTTCGAGGCATGCATCTCTGGGTTATGAGCCCAGCGGGAACTCCAAGCTTCCCTTAGGGCAAATTCTGGTTGAAAGAATTTGTTACCCCGCTATACCCCGCTATTTCCAGAGAAATGATGCTACAATAGACTTTTATACCCTTGGTATTTTTTGAGGATTTTTGGGTTATTTGAGCCAACCAAATCGAACCATTTAGCAACGTTCTCCGCTCCATTGATTGATAGGTAGTGCTTTGTGTATGTTTTGCCCAAGCGTGGGTCGAAATAGGGCACATCAAAACACAGGCAGTATCTGATGCTGATTTGTTTTAGCACTCCGCCCATTTGTATCAACAGATTTTTGTTTTTCATGCCAAAGGTTATGACAGGATACTTGCCGTTCTTCTTCAGGGTAAAACAGCCATCAGTATCGAATACTCCTCTTAGGCAGGCAATTGCCCAACGCCTGTTCTTGAGTATGAGTGGAGGTATCGTTATCCGTTCTGCTTTTGGCCCGCTTTTTATGCCTAAAGTTGCAAGATAGCCGGCAAATTCTTTAGAGCAAAAATATAATCCGACGCTTCTTCCACAGTCAAGAATTTTTGTCTTGATGGACCGGCTTAGGATGCCGCTCGCCAGCTTGGAAACGTGGCAATCGAAATATGGCACCTCATCACGTGGATTACCGGTAAATTTGAACTCGTATGAATGCTTGTGCTCTCTGATATTAAGAGAGCCGTCTCCGATGAAAATTCCTATGAATTCGGCGATTTCTTCGTCCATGGATTAGGCTGCTTCAGAGGCATTTAATATCTCTCGGGCGGTTCATTTCCGCGGAAAATGAGAAATGAAAGAAAAAAGGATTACCTGCGCTTCTTGGCGGATTTCACAGGGGGCGGCGGGACCTCTTCCGGCTCCTCCTCGGCTGGCGGCTCCTCTTCGGCGGGGGCCTCTTCCTCGGCCGGGGCTTCAATCTCTTCCGTCTCCTCAGACGGAGGCGACTTCATGCCCATCTTCCGCACTATCTTGTGGACCATCTGCCTTTCCAGCTCCTCGTGCTTCTTGGTCTCGTCCTCGAACTTGCCCTTGTGGTAGTACACGCCACCCATGAACATGAGCGCCGATACCGCTATCAGAAGCAGCGGGATGCCGACGTACATGAACGGAAGTATGACAGTGGTCAGGTCCGTCTTTATCTTGCTGAACTGCGGCGGCGGGTTGACGCCGCACTGCTGCAGCTTCGTGAAGTCGTTCGTCGTGACGAAGTTCACGATGGAGCCCAGGATATCGCTCGAATATGAGATTATAAGGTACGCCGTGCCGACGATGACGATGACGCCCAGCAGGACGAACAGATAGCTCACTACTTTGTACTTGCTCATGCAAACACACCCCTTGACATACCTATGATGTTAGGGTAAAATAAATACTACTGTTTTCCCTCCCTTTTCATAATCTTTATAAAATGGGGGAGGGAATTACTATAGTATCGAGGGGGTAGATGCTTATGGCAGGACAGACATACAGGAAGGCCGAGGAGGTCTTGGAAACCAACGCCCAGACACAGGCAGCCGCGGCAGCCCAGAGGGAAGCCCAGCAGAGGCTCTCCCAGCTGCGGCCGGTAGTGAGGGACAAGTCAGAGCAGGCGCGGGTGATAGCCCAGACGATAGTGCTTGACACCTACAAGGCGCTGGAGCGGGGCATACCGCCGGGTTCGTCCCTGAGGACGCTGCTGGGTTGATGCATATGAAACCTGACCTTTTCAAGAACTGTAAGGTGCAATACGCCTACGACCAGAAACAGAAGATTTACAGCGTCAAGGTGATGCTGGACAACCGCCCGAGGATAATAACCGTGAGGGTGGGCGACGTGTTCACCGAATTGTCGCTTGCGGACCAGGAGGGCAACCTCCTCGAGGTCGTCAGGCAGGAGAACGGCAAGGGCATCAATTTCACCAAGTTGGGATGACATGAGCGAGGCAAAGATAAACGCTGCCAAGGCAGCGCTAGCTTACGTCAAAGACGGCATGTGCATAGGGCTCGGGAGCGGCAGCACGACGAAGGAGTTCATAAGGCTGCTCGGCGAGAAGGCGAAAACCGGCATGAAGATCACATGCGTGACGACTTCCTTCGACTCGCGCATGCTCGCCATAGAGAGCGGCCTGTTCGTGACTGAAACGGACGCCATAGACGAGATAGACCTTGCCGTCGACGGCGCGGACAAGGTGACCAAGACCGCGCTGCTCAAGGGCGGGGGCGGCGCGCTCACCCGGGAGAAGATAATAGGGTACAACGCGAAGAAGTTCATAATCATCGTCGACGAGAGCAAGGTGATGGACGGCGTGCTCGAGGGCGAGGTCAACCTGGAGGTCCTCCCGTTCGCAGCGCCGCTGGTCATGAAGCACCTGAAGGCGTACAAGCCGCGCATAAGGATGGCCAAGGCGAAGCTGGGCCCTGTGATAAGCGACAACGGCAGCTTCATAATCGACTGCCACATGAAGCTGGACAACCCAAAGGACACCGAGCAGAGGCTCAAGAGCATGCCGGGCATAATAGAGAACGGCATATTCACGAAGTTCGACCTCATAATAGTCGGCAACGAGAAAGGGCACCGAATCCTATGAAAATACCCGAGGCCGTGAAGGAACAGCTGAAAAGGCCGCTTGGCAGCCTCGAGGTGGACTTCCGCAGGATAAAACAGCTCAGCCGCGGGCACCGCATAACCGCGGTGGGCGACATATGCACGCTCAGCCTGCTGGCGCTGGGCATAAGGCCCCACCTGGCGGTGTTCGATTACCAGTTCATGAGGCAGAAGCTTGATTCGGGCATGGTCAGCATACTGGAGGCCCATTTCAGCAAAGCGAGGCATTACCGCAACCCTGCCGGAACGCTGTCGGAAGCGATAATAAAGGACGCCGGGCGCCTGATGAAGGAAGGCGGCGCGGTGCTGATAGACGGCGAGGAGGACCTGACCGCCCTCGCATTCATAATGGCAGGCGGGAAGAAGGACGTCATAATCTACGGCCAGCCGCACAGGGGCCTGGTCATCACCAGGCCTGATGCGAAGCTGAAGAAAAAGATAGGAAAATGGCTAGCTGCTGCTGGCGCCCTTGGTCATAAAGTAGAGCGCCATCGCCGCAAAGACGCTTAGCACGATCGCGATAAGGATCTGCATCTGCTGGTCGATGCCGGGGATGAGGGAAGTGCCAAGCATGGCTACGCCGATGCCGATTATCAAGCCGCCTATGATTGACGCTACCGCCAACAGTTTTACCATCTTGATTCACTGGGCGCCAGGCGTGGGGCCCTTTGTTATGACGATTACGTCCTCTACCGACTTCACGTTCTTGTAGAGGATGCTTCTCTCGCGGAGCGCCTTCTTCGCGTCGTCCTTGCCCACCGGGAGCTGCTCGAGCAATATCCTCGACACTTCTCCGCCTTCGAAATCAACGATGAAATCCTGGGCGTTGCCGATGAACTTACCTGCGTCGGTAAAGATGTCCATTCCATACAGCCTTGATAGCTTGGTCGTCACGTAAATCACCTTGAGAGCATATCGTGAAACGCATTAAAAAACCTTTCCCTGACTTAACACGACGATAGCATGGAACGCGCATACATGATCTATGGGGCTTACGTGCTCTTTTTCGCTGTGCTGACAGGCCTGCTCATAGGGGTGCCGCTGCTTTCGTTCGGGGGCGACCAGACCGCGCTCTACAATGCGTTCGCATATACGTGCCACCAGAAGCTCTCGCGCTCGCTGTGCGTCTTCGGCGACGGGATGTCGTACTGGCTGGGCGACTGCACCGCGCAGAACGGGACGCTGGTGAATACGGTGGCGGACAGGACAGGCATAAAGGTAGTCATGGATGGCATCACGGGCTACAAGATGCCCGCCTGCTCGCGCGATTTCGGCATATACGGCGCCATGCTTTTCGGCGCACTTGTCTATCCGCTGGTGCGCAATATCAAGGACACGCGGGTATGGCCTGCCATCTGGCTCATAGCCGCGCTGGTGCCCATCGGCCTGGACGGCGGGATACAGCTGCTGTCCGAGACAGGAGCCCTGCCGTTCGTCTATGAGAGCAGCAACGCGATGCGGCTGTTCACCGGCGCGCTGGCAGGGGCCGTGGCTTCGTTCTATGCGATACCGCTCCTGATGAGCATGTTCGATGCGGGCAAAAAATCCTAGAAGTCGCCGAGGCTTTTCTGTTTCTTGTCAACCGTGCCCTTTGCCGGCGTGGTGTCGTCCAGTATCAGCTCGCCGAACACCCCGTCATAGCCCGGGACCCAGCGTATCCTGCCCTCCTTCACGCGGACAATCGCGTCTGCTATCTGCTGGGACGTAGCGAGCCGGACCTGTTCGGACGGCGCTTCGAATACGGCGAATTCGTTGCCGAAATAGCGGATGAGCTTGGAATACTCCTCTGCGACCGCTGGCGAGAGCTCGGTCTTCCTCAGCGCCTTGGATATCACGGTGGTGAGCGGGACTATGTGCTGGAACGGGACCGCCTTCTCCGGCCTGAAGCCGAACTTCCTGTCGGCAAGGTCCGCCACGCGGTGCATCACGCCGATTGTCAGCTTCTTCCTGCAGACCGGGCAGATGTTGTTCTTCTCCTTGGCTTCCCAGGGCGTTAGCAGCACCTTGCAGTCGCGGTGGCCGTCGTAGTGGTATTTCCCCTCCTCGGGATAGAACTCATAGGTCTTGACGAAGCCCTTGCGCGTCTTTATGGCGTTCATGAGCGACGCATAGGTGAGCTCGTCCAGCTCGAACACGTTCGCCTCCCTGCCGAGCTTGCCCAGGCTGTGCGCGTCGCTGTTCGACAGGAGCGAATACTTGTCCAGCGCGCTGAGCATCCAGTTCATGGCAGGGTCGCTGGACAATCCGGTCTCGATGGCGAATATCCTGTGCGCCTGGTCCCCGAACGCCTCCTCCATGGAGTCCACGCCTGCCTTGGAGCCGAACACCGAGAACCACGGCGTCCAGGCATGGGCCGGGATTAATGCGATGTCAGACGATACCGCGTGGAGCTCTTCCACGAGCGCTGCGCTGGATATCATGAGCGTCGGCCTGCCGTCGGCCTTCAGATCGCCGTATTTCGCCAGCCGGTCGTTTATCTGCGCTGTCACTTCGAGCGAGGGGGAGAGCAGGATGTGGTGCATCCTCTTGTTCCTGCCGTTCAGCTCGAACGTGACCGCCACCTCAGTGGACAGGATGAACCTGACGCCGTTGTGCCCGTAGATGCCTGTGCCGCCGTCGCTTCCCTGCAGGTCCGCCCTTATCTCGTTGAAATAGGCCGGGTGCGTGAAATCTCCGCTCGCCATGAGAGTTATACCCTTTATCTTCGCGCCCTCTGAAAGCCCTTTTATGTCGCACTGGCCGCTGGTGGCGCGCGCGTATTTGCTGTGCACGTGGAGGTCCGCGATAATCCGCATGACAAGGAAACGGGGTGAATTTATTTAAAGAGGTGCTGCGATAGGCTGTCATGAAGAAGGCTGAGGGTGCGGCAGCATATGCGGGTCTGCTCAATGCCGCATGGGGCGCGGCCAAGTCCCTTTTCGACTACAGGAAAGTGGATGAGACGCTAAAACAGAGGCTGCCTGGCGCGGACCTGCGCTCGGCCGTCGTGATATTCGTCGCGGCCATGCTCCTCGGCGCCGTGCTATCGCTGATAATCTACATCGAATCCCTGTATTTCGCCGCGTTCAGCTACAAGACGCTCGCTGAACTCGCAGGCTCCACTGTGGAGCCGCAGCCGGATTTCAGCACGCTCGGCCAGTTCGCGCTCTTCCTTGCGCTCTCGTCGGCCATCGTTTTCCTGGCATGCCTCTTCCAGGACGGCATCGCGTATTATGCGCTGCGGCTCACTGGCGGGAAGGGGACGTTCACCCGGCAGTATTACCTGTCCTCGCTGGTGGCGCTCTCAATGGCCATATCCTCGGCCATAATGATATTCGGGGTGGTGCCGTGCGCAGGAGCGCTTGCGTTCTTCGCCTACGTGGCGATGACGCTGTATCTCATGTTCTGGGTGCGCTGCAGGGCTTACGCGATGGTCCATGGCCTGTCCGGCCTGCACGTCTTCGTCATCGTGTTCCTGTCCTGCATACCGACAGTGGCGCTCCTGCTTGCCGCGAACGGCGCGGCGGCCGGCGCGCTGCACCTGCCGCAGGCTGCATATTACAATATGAGCGGTGTTTGAATGCCATTTGACCCTAAAAAATTCATAACGCAGTCCGTCGAGCAGATACGCAAGGCCATAGGCAAGGAGCAGGCGATTACCGCGGTGTCGGGCGGCGTGGACTCGTTCGTCGCGGCGACGCTGGCCGCACGCGCGGTGCCAGGGCAGCTCCACGTGATCTACGTGGACACCGGGCTCATGCGCAAGAACGAGACGGACGAGGTCAGGAAGACCGCCAAGGCGCTGGGCGTGGAGCTCAAGGTCATCGATGCGCGAAAACGTTTTTTCGACGGGCTGAAAGGCGCGGGCGACCCAGAGGGGAAACGGAAGATAATAGGCGAACTGTTCATACGCATTTTCGAGGAGGAGGCGAAGAAAAGCAGGGCCGCGTTCCTCATCCAGGGGACCATCGCGCCTGACTGGATCGAGAGCGGCGGGCTTGGCCGCGACACGATAAAGAGCCACCACAACGTCGGCGGCCTGCCTGAGAAGATGGACCTGAGGCTATGCGAGCCGTTACGTGAATTGTACAAGCACGAGGTGCGCATGGTCGGCAAGGAGCTCGGCCTGCCGGAGAGCATCCACCAGAGGCAGCCGTTCCCCGGCCCTGGCCTCGCCGTGCGCATAGTGGGCGAGGTCACGGAGGAGAAGGCGAAGATAGTGCAGGATGCATGCTTCGTCGTAGAAAATGAGATTGACGCGGCCGTGAAGGCAGGGAAGATGGAGAGGCCGTGGCAGTATTTCGCCGCATTGCTGCCTTCCAAGACCGTCGGCGTGCGCGGCGACGAGCGCGCCTACCAGTACACTGTAATAGTGCGCGCGGTGCGCAGCCTCGACGGGATGACGGCGAACTTTTCGCACATCCCTTCGGACGTGCTCGAGAAGATCTCGACGCGCATTACGAACGAGATACGCTCGGTCGGGCGCGTGGCCTACGACATCACGAACAAGCCGCCCGGCACGATTGAGATGGAATAATCAGACCGTAACTTCGCACAGGATTCGCGTGCCTGTGAAGACCGGGTCGAGCATGGCGTGCTTTTCATTGAACTTGGCCCTCATCTGGACTTTCGAGCCCGGCTTCACGCCGCGCTCAAGCAGGTTCCTCTGGAGAGTCTCGTAGAACGTGGGTATGACCGTGTCGTCTGCTATGGCGCGCACGAGCTTGAGGGATATCTGTATGTCGTGCTCGAACTTCAGCGGCTTGAGCATCCGCTTCCCGTCTTTCTCCATGATGAGGTAGAACAGCAACTGGACCTTTTCGTTTGCAAGACTCCGGTCGAACCGCATGGAAAAGCCCCTAGAGGGTGTCTAGCATCCGTGCGAACCTCGTTATGAGGGGCGCGGAGCCTTCAGGCAGGAGCGCCTGGATGTTTGAGAGTATGCGCGTGGCCTTCCCGGCCTCCTGCACGCTCTTGTACGTGCCGTCGGGCCGGATGTAAATGTGGGAAGCGCCCCTGCTGAGCGCCTCGAGTGGGCCGTGGAGCTCGGCCTGGCTGCGCGCTATCTTCGGCAGCGCCTTTTTGCCTTCCACTTCCTTCTCCGCGAACGTTTGCCCCATATTTCCACGTTTTAACGTTATTTCCAATAATAGTTTATATGGAAGCGTTTAAAAAAGCACCCTGCACCGGCGTTGGCGTGCATCCGGCGATGGCGGGTGGTTTTTAATTAACTACTCCGCACATCTACCTCATGGAAGAAGCGGTGCGGACACTCCTTGCGCAGCAGCGCTACAGGGACGCGGGCATGGCGCTTGACGCCATGCTGGCGCAGAACAGGGACAGCGACGAGCTGTGGTACCTGCGCGGCATCGTCTCGCTCAAGCTCAAGAGCTACGACTCGGCCCAGGAGTATTTCGAGAGGGCGCTTTCCATAAGCAGGAAGGCAGGCTACTTCAGGACCAAGGGCATGGCGCACTTCGAGATATTCGAGTTGGACGAGGCAGTGGAGGCGTTCCTCAGCGCCCTGGCGATAGACCCGAAAGACGTGGAATCCGAGTTCTTCGCGGCCATATGCTACATGATGATGGACGACCCCCGTTCTGCCCGGCACCTTGCGAAGGCGCAGGAGCTCAACCCCAGGCGCACAAGCCAGCTCCTGTCCAATTTCTACTCGTTCTTCATCGAAAAGGACCCGCGCATAGGCGAAGGACGGAAAAAGGCGTTGGCGCAGAGGATAAGATCGCTGAAGGCCTAGCCTTCTATGCGCTTCCTCATTTCGTTCAGCCATGCCCGTTCCTTCACGGTGTGCGGGGTCACGGTCTCGGCGATGCGCTGCAGTGAGGTCTGCTTGCCGCGCGACAGCCAGTCTTTTTTCCTGAGCGAGCGCAGGTAATCCGGGTTGGCCAGCAGCAGCTGGCGTATCATCCGCTCGTAATGCTCCCTCTCGCGGGTGAGCTTCCTGAGCTTTTTCAGGGCGTTGGCCTCTGCGACGGTCCCCTTGCCGCGCATGTTCTTCGCTTCGTTCTTCGCCGTCGTCTCGTCGTAGCGCAGCTTGTTCACCTTGATCACGAACTTGCCCAGGGGAATCTCTATGAGGCTGTCGGTGAGCAGGAGGAGCCACCCCTCGCGCAGCAGGAACTGGTCTGCCTTCGCTATGGCGGCCAGCACGTCCACCTTGTCCATCCGCCCGCGGAGCTGGCCCTTCAGCAGCGGATACGTCGCCGTAAAGGAATCCGCGTTCACGCCGCCCACCCAGCCCCCCAGGGACTTTTTCGCCGCCCTGAGCTGGGCCCTCCAGCGCCTGAGCTGCTCCAGCCGCAGGGCCGCCTCCTGCGGCGGCACCGGCCTCAGGTCGAGCAGCCATTCCTTCTTCTTGAGGAGCGGGCCTACCTCATCATCCTCCATGAACGCCGCGAGCAGCTCGGGGAAATATTTCCTCAGCTGGCGGAGCTCGTCCATGCTGCATATGAGCTCGTCGCTTATCTCGGCGGACTTCTTCCGTATGTCCTGCTTGACGGCAGCCATCTCACGCTTCAGGTCCCGGTCATATGCCAGGTGGTACTGCGCGTCCAGCCTGCGCAGCCGCTCCTTCCTGGCCCTGAGCCAGGCGGCGGCCTTCTCCAGGTAGTCTATCAGAAGCGCCATCATTTCGCCTTCAGCCGGAGGTATTCCTTCTGCATGAGCATCGCGTCCAGGTCCAGCCTTGGCGTCTCGCAGATGACAGTGCCTGCATAGCCGTTCTCGGCCAGCAGCTTCATGAGCGGCCTGAAGGGCGGCTCGTTGTTCGTCCCCAGCGGGTAGTGGTTCAGTTCGCCCTTGTCCGAGTAGTTTATCTCTGAGAAATGGCAGTGGAACCTCTTCACGTAGCTGCCCAGCCCATTCTCCAGCCTGTCGAAAATGGCCTTGTAGTCGGCTTCGCTTTTTATGCGTGCGTCGCCGCGCGCGTGCAGGTGCGCGAAGTCGATGACCGGCTCGACCATGTCCAGCTGCTGGGCCAGCCGTATGTTCTCATCCAGCCCGCCGAAGGCGGATTTCTTGCCCACTGTCTCTGCGCCCAGCCGTATCTTTATGCCCCCTGCCTTCAGCTCGGCCTCTATGCCCTTCAATGCGTTCTTGGCCACGTCGAAGGCCTCCTGGGGCGCGAGCTTCTGGTAGAACCCGGGGTGGAAGACGGTTATATTCCCGCCTGCGAGGGCGGTCACGCGGGCTGCAGCCAGGATGTGCCTTTTCGTGTTCGCTATCTTTTCCGGCTCGCTGGAGCAGAGGTTGACGAAATAAGGCGCATGCGAGGAGAGCGAAACGCCGAGCTCGTTGGCAGCGGCAGCGACGTCTTTTGCCATGCCGTCGCCCATGCGCACGCCCTGGACGAACTCCATCTCCATGGCGCCGAGGCCAAGCTCGGCGCAGCATTTCACGCCGTCAATGGTGCTCTTGCTGCCGCACTGTATGGGGATGCCTGCCGGCCCGAATCGCACTGCCATGAGGGGAGTAGGAAGTAAAAGGATAAAATACTCACTCGCACCGGTGGGTGGCCTGGTTGCATATCTCGCCTGATATGCAGTCGGCCCTGGTGTTGCAGAAGCCAAGCTTGGCCTTGCAGTAGTGGCCGCTGTCGCAGAGCTGCCAGTTGCCGCAGTCTGCCTCGATGTTGCAGCGGTCGGGGTTCGGCGCACAGGTGTGCTTCTCCAGCCCGCAGTATTCCCAGGGGTTGCACCCGTTGTCGGCGCCGCAGAACCCCTGCCTGGCGATGCACGTGTGGGTGGAATCGTCGCATATGGACCAGGAGAGGTCGCAGTCGTTCTGCGTCATGCAGAAGCCCTTCTTGGGCACGCAGTTGTGGGCGGTGGCCGCCTCCTTCAGGCTGCATGTCTGCCAGTTCTCGCAGTCGCCTTCAATGTTGCACCTGCCCTCGAGCAGGTAGCATTTCTTGCTGACGACGTCGCATTTCTCCCAGGCGGCGCAGTCCAGGTCCCTGACGCAGTAGCCCGGCGCAGGGCCGCACTTGTGCTGTGCAGGGTTGCAGAACTCGAATGCGGGGTCGCACTGGTCGTCTGAGTCACAGTAGCCCGGAGCGGCCCTGCACGTCTGGTTGCTGGAGCACGTTTGCCATCTGTCGCAGTTCGCGTTGGTCCTGCACCTGCCCTCCTTGAACACGCAAAGGTGCGTGCTGGCGAGGTCGCAGGTCATGAGCTCGTCCCTGGTAGTGCAGTCCGACTCGCCGGAGCAGTAGCCCGGCAGCAGGGCGCATGTCTTGGCTGACAGGTTGCAGAATTCCCACGACTTGCAGTTGCCGTTTTCGGTGCATGCAGTCGCTCCCCTGCCGGTGCATCCGACGGCGAGGACAGCCAATACCAATAAGCACAACGCGAGGAGTCTCATGGGAAACTATTGCACGGGATGGTTTTATAAGGATTCAGCTATGGGGACCAGCTCGGCCATGTCCTTTATGACGAACTGGGCGTCAGACGGGACAGAGGCCCGCCTGCCTCCCAGGAAGCGGACTGTCGCGATGCCAATCGACCGGGCAGGCCGTATGTCGGCGTCTTCCCGGTCGCCGACCATGGCGCATTCCTGCGGCTTTGCCCCCAATTGCTTCAGCACCTTCTGGTAGAACTCCCTGCCCTTCTCCATGCCCAGCTCCTCGGACACGAAAACGTCGTCGAAATAGAGGGCGATGCGCAGCCTGATGAGCTTGTCCCACTGCTTCACGGCATTGCCGTTGGTGGCCACGTAGAGCCTGTAGCCCTTCTGCCTGAGCTTAAGGAGGGTGAGCGGGACGGTCGGGAAGGGCAGTATGGCCGTCTTCGTGTCGTGGTAGGCGGCCACTGCCGCGGCCACGTAGCGCGCAGGGTGCCCTGCCTTGAGCTCCCTGCACAGGTCGTCGAAATGGTGCTCGTAGTTGGAGCCCTTCTTCTCTATTATCGCGTTCAGGCGCGAGCTGGCATCGTCGTAGCCGGCCTTGAGGCCCATGCCTATCATGGCGTTTATGGCGTTTTTGCGCGCAAGCGCTGAGAATTCGGTCGAAGGGAAAAGGGTGTCGTCTATGTCGAAAAAGATGTATTTCATTAAAATGAATAAGGAAAAGAAAGAATAAAAAGCGCTCAGGGCGCCGGATAGGTTTTTCTCAGGGTGCAGCACCCGTTCATCGGCGCATCCACCTGCCTGCCCACGACATTCATGCCAAGGATGGGGCCGAGGTCCACCTCCTTGGAGAAGCCAGCGCCTGTGAGAGTGAAGTACTGGGCGGTTATGAGGCCTTCCCGGGTTATGTCAAGGTTGACGGTCACGTCCACACGGTTGCCGTTTCCATAAGTATTCGTAAGCCCACCACCCTTGTTGGCTATGCGCCCCTCGAACGCGCTCATTATGCGGCCCCCGCGGGAATCCGGCTTCATGAGGACGTCATTGCACTGCGCGCAGCCCTGCATAACCGGGGCAGCTTCGGGAACGGCCACTTTCTTTGCTTTCTTCACGGCCTTCTTGCAGCCGCAGTCGCTGTTGAAGTTGTCCTTGGTGCTGTCGCAGCCCTGCTCCTTCTGGGAGCTGGCGTCAATTATAATCGTGTCAGGCGCGCCGTTCTGGCCCTTGAACCTGGTAGTGTCAGGCGCGCATTTGCCGCAGCCGTGTGGCGCAATCAGCAGGATCGGCTCCTGCATGGGCTCCACCTTGGGGCCGCATGTCCTTAGCAGGAACGGCAATGCTATGGCCGCTGCCGCAGTGGCCGACCAGGCCACATACCTCTTCACCGGGAAGTGCCTTTCCTTTCCATGAGCAAGTTTTTGTGTTTGCATATTTTTCACCTTTTTACCTCCTTTTTTCTCGCTATCTCGTCAACAAAAACCCAGATGCTAATCGCGATCAGCGTGATCGGGACGATAGCCTGGTAAAGATAAGATTTCAGGAACTGCGGCAGCCCGCTCGCGTCCACGGTCTCCTTGACCTCTGGCACCAGGACGTTGGTCACCATATAGAGGCCTCCGGTGAACGTGGCCAGCGTAAGCGAAGGCAGGTGGTGCACAAACGCCTTGCGCAGATTTCCGGGCGGCGAGTACTTCTCCAGCCGTCCCTCGCGCTCGGTGACCGTGACCTTCACAGTTGTCTGGTCAGTGGTGGTCGCGATCTCGATGCTGAACGGCATCCACTTGTAAGACTTTTTCCCGGGCTTGCCAGGGGCGGCGGAAATCGGATAGGTTATTTTTTCTTTCTCCGAATGCGGCGCAATGATTTCGAAGTTGAACCTGCCCTTTTTGCCTCTGCCCGTGTATTGGAGGGTATAGCCATCCCAGGGCAGCGGCGTGGAGTAGTCCTCGCATGTGTCAAGTGTGAGGGTCTGGGTTTTCTTTTTCTTTGGACCCTCGTCTGGCATTTCCACAGGCGGTGCTGAAACCGGGGGTGGAATCTCCTGCGGAGATTTGACCTCGTCCCGCTCAACTTTGGCTGTCGGCGGAGGTGCCTGCTGCGGAGGTGGCTGGAGCGCTGGCTCTTCGTGCTTTTCCTGGGGCTGCTCGGTAAAGAGTGCGGCCGCACGCTGTTTCAACTGAGTATGAGAGTCAGGTTCAGCTTCTGCCGGTCCCAACGCTCCGGACAGTGGCTCCGCCTGGTCATCGTTTTCCAAGAGAGTTGAAAGGATAGGCCCGTCTGGAACAGAGACCTCCTGAGGAGTCTCTGCGCCAGTTGAAATGGTTTCGTCTGCTGCGGCTGGCGGCGGTGCCGAATAAGGCGATGTTTTAGAGCTGGAAGTAGGAGGGAATATCCTGTCGAGCGCCTCGACAACATCGTCACCATTGGGAGCAGTCACTGCATGCGCACCTGGAGAAGGAAGGTTGCGGTCTGTCTCGTCCGGCGCCCCTTTTACGATTCTTTCGGTCTTTGGAGGAGCTGCCACTACAGGCTCCTTGCGGGGCGGCTGCTGCACTTGAGGCCTGCCCGCATCAACAGGCAAGGTAGATACCTTGAGGGGTTCTGCAAGAGGCGACTGAGGCGGCGGCTTCGGGGCTGTGCCTGCCGAACTGACCTGCAGCATCATTTTTCTCAGTGCAAACTGATCCTTTTTCTGGACGGTCATATCAGACAGCCTCCTGCGTCCTGGCAAGTATATCTAGGCATTGGCCTGCCCTTATTTCCAGCGTTTTGGCATTTCTTTCGATAGACCCGCGCAGGGTATCCTGCGTGGCAAGGTCTGCAGCAGTAATCCCGTCTGCACGGCAAAGCGCATCAATTGCAATGGAGGAGTCCTTAAAGCCTTCCAGGACTTTGACCAGTATGCCCTTGCCTATCACATCTGCGAGGTCCGGGACTGACTGCAAGTAAGTTTCGGTTTTGATGGCGCCGATAACTATCGGCGTTGCTGCATTCACCACCACCTCTGCGAGCAGGTTTGAGCCACCAAAGTCTTCGCCCATGACGGTCTTGCATGCGACGATAAGGGCAGCGGTTGACTCGTCACGCGTTTTAAGTTCATTCCTGATTTGCGCCAAGGCAGTTTTGGCCTCCATGGCAGAGGCTTGAGCCTCCGTGGAAGCAACGGTGATTGCCCCCTCTGGTTTAAAGAGTGGGGCAATCAGCTGGCTGTCGACAACGGCCATTATGGCATTAAGCGACGGCGCAGCAGTGATGTTAGAGAGTTGGGTCTTAACTGCGGTATATGCGGCCTCCAGCAGCTGCAGCTTCTCGACAAGGTAGGCGATAAGTTTGCCTCCCATCAGCTGCTCCTGTGCTACGCCACCGGCGCTTGCTACAGGCACTGTCACCGTAAGCTGTTCTCTCAAAGCTTCATTGATGGCATGTGGAATCTTATCGACAATTTTATTGGCGTCTGCCACTGCAGCTTTTGCCTGATCTACGCTGTGCTGGGCCCGTTCTGCAGCATCTGAAGCGTCCGTTGCAGCTTTCTTTGCAGCAAAGACCTCGAGACCCAATGAATTTACGGTTTTTACATATTCGCCAGTGGCATTCGTTATGGCGGCGCCGGCATTCTGCTCTATTTTGAGCAGGGCTTCCACTATCGGCTGGCCCGATTCACCGTGAAGTTTGAGTATAACTTGGGCCAAGTCCTTCACAGAGGAAATCTGAACTGGCGTGATAGCTGCCGTGTTAGCGCCGTCTTTGCCTGGGTTTTTCTTTTTGGTATTCAACCGCCTCACCTCAACAATGATTATAGTGTTTTATAGTATATTCTGGTGGTATATATATTTAAAGGTTTGCTTTAGTGCAAAAAAGTGGGTTCAGACCGGCTTCCCGACGGGGGCGCCGCCGTGTCCACGCCGGGTGGGTGAACAGGAGTGAGGGGCATAGTCTGCCTTCTGTTTTAGTGGCAGCATTGGACTACGCGGCCCAAAGGCCTTGCTCCGTCATCGGATAAGGGAACGCTGCGTTTCATCCCCGTAGGGTATCGTTTCTGTACCGCTCCCCGGGCCCTTAAAGCCCGATATCCTCACGGAGGGCAGAACTTCCTCAGTCCTTGCGGACCGTTGGCTGCCTGCCCCTCACTGTAATAGTATATAGTGTATGGATATGTATTAAAATCAGGCTGCCTTCAGGTCAGGGGGCGCCCCGGCCATCATCTTCTCCATCTTCTTCCTGAAGCCCCGGTTCCTCTTGAACATGTTCATCATCTTGTCCATCTTCTCGAACTGGGACAGGAATTCGCGCACGTCCTTCTCCGAGCAGCCGCTCCCCTTGGCTATGCGCTGGACGCGGGCCTGGCTGTTCTTTATGAGCGCGGCTTCTGCCTTCTCCTCCTTGGTCATGGAGTTTATCATGTGCTCGAACTTCTTCAGCTTCTCCTCGCTCTGCTGCACGAGCTCCTTGGGCACGTCGTTGGCGCCCAGCATGGAGAACACGCTGCCGAGCGGGCCGAGCTTCTTCGCTGCCTTGAGCTGCTCGTAGAAGGAGTCTATGGTGAGCTTCTCGCCCTCCAGCTTCTGGATGTCCGTCTCCGTCGATATCTGCTTTATCTTCTCCATGAGCGCGCCTATGTCAGGCACGCCCAGCAGCCGCCCCACCAGCTTCTCGGCGTTGTACGTCTCGAAGTCGCTGGTTTTCTCGCCGACGCCTATGAACGCGACCTTTGTATTCGAAGCGGCCACGGCGCTTAGCGCCCCGCCGCCCTTCCCTGAGCCGTCCATCTTGGTGACTATGACGCCGGACAACGGGACGGCGCTGTTGAATTCAGTGGCCTGCTTCCCTGCTATCTGGCCCAGGTCAGCGCTTATCACCAGGTAGTTCTCGTCCGGCTTCAGTTTCTCGGCTATGCTGCGCAATTCCTCGACGAGATGGCCGTCGAATGCGTTGCGCCCTGCAGAGTCGACGATTATCACGTCCTCCTTCGCCTTCTTCAGGGCGTCGCCGACAATCCTGGCAGCGTCCTTCTCCCCCTTTATAGTATAGAATGCAGCCCCTACGCTTTTCGAAAGCTGCTCGAGCTGCTCCTGCGCGGCCGGCCGGTCTGTGTCAGCAGCGACGAGCGCTGCGCTCAGCCCGCGGGTCTTGTAGAAATGGGCTATTTTCGCGCACGTCGTGGTCTTTCCGCTCCCGTAGAGGCCGCACACCAGTATCCTGTGCCTGTCGAGGCGTGGCGTGTAGCTCGTGCCCATGAGCGAGACCAGCTCCTCGTACACGATTTTCGTAACGTGCTCCTTGAGCGAGAGCGCCTGCATCTTGTCCGACTTCAGCGCACGTTCCTCTATCCTCCTGGAGAGCGCAAGGACCAGCTTGACGTTGACGTCCGAGGATATCAGCACGCGCTGTAGGTCCTTGGTCAGGGCCTTCACGTCATTGGCGTCCACGTACGGCTTGCCGGTGAGCTTGGATAGCGCTTCGCGCAGCTTCTTGCCTAGATCCATAAGAATTCGATAGTATTAGTGCCTCAAAAGGTTTTATAGCGTGCCGTCACCAGAAAAGCCACGCCAGCAGCGACAGCAGCAGCATCGCCAGGATGGTGAGCGGCACCCCGGCCTTGGCCATGTCCCAGACGCTTATCTGCCCCGAGGAGTACGCCATGGCGTTAGGGGGCGTGCCTGCAGGGGTGATGAAATTGAACGACGCGGACATGCCTGCCATCATGGCAAGCTGCTTCACCCCTGCACCTGCCATCGCGGGCAGGGATGAGATTATCGGGACGAGCAGTGCCGCGGTCGATGTGTTGCTCATGAGCGAGGTGACAAGGACGCCGAACAACGAAATCGTGGCGAACAGCTGGAACTGCGCCTGGCCCGAGAGGAGCACGGCGAGCAGGCTGCCAATCTGCGATGCCAGCCCCGATGACAGCACTGCGGCCCCCATGCTCATGCTTCCGCCCAGGAGCAGGAGGACCGGCCAGTCTATCAGGCGCATGTCCATGGTCTCCACGGCACCGGCGAGGTAGAGGAAGATTACCATGATGATGGCTATTGCCGAATCAGGGACGTGGTGGTACGAGGAGGTCATCCAGAGCGCCACCGCGAACAGGCCTATGGCCAGCACGGATTTCTGGCCAGGCGTCCAGACCATTGCCTTTTTCAGGGGCAGCACAACCTGCCCGAGGTCAGGCGGATAGAGGAGCAGAATCACGAGCCAGGAAACCGGCAGGAAGATTATGACGAATGGGAGCGCGTGCGCGGCCCAGTCGAAGAAGGTGACCTGGATTCCGTGCTCTGCCAGGTCGGCTACCGTTATCGCGTTCGGCGGGGTGCCGACCAGGCTGCCGATGCCCCCGATGGTGGCGGCGAAAGCCACGCCAAGCACCGCTGCCTTGGCATAGGAAGACCGACCGGGCCTTATGCCGCGGAAGGTCACGACGGCGAGCGGCATCATTATGGCCGCGGTGGCAGTGTTGCTTATCCAGAGCGAGAGGAACCCGGTGGCGAGCATCAGGCCGAGAAGGAACATCGGCGGCGCAGGACCGAACCACGACAGCAGCGTGGACACGAGGCGCCTGTCAAGACCGTGCTTCTGCATGGCGCGGGCGAGCACGAACCCGCCGAAAAACAGCGCTATGGTGGGATTGAAATACGGCGTGAACGCTGCCGCCGGGTCAATGCCCGCGAAGATGAAGAGGACTGTGCCGAGCAGCGCGGTCACGTGCAGGGGCAGGGCTTCGCTCAGCCAAAGCATGCCCATGAGGATTGTTATCGCGAGGACCGCATGGGGCTGCGGAGCCAGGCCGAGGGGGATGAGGAACACGAGAGCGGCGAGCAGCACGGAAACGGCTATTGATGCCGGCCGGATTTTCGTATTCATGCAATAGCCCGCCCGCGCTACTTTTTTAAAGGTTTTACATCAATATCCATCCAGTCTATTTGAGCAGCAGGAACGCTCAACCCTCATTTGGGATACTGTTAAACGGATTTAGAGGTGGAAATATGACGAAACAGGTTTCAGGAGACCAGGTATACGTTCTGCCCGAGGGGGCGAACAGGGTCATAGGAAGGGACGCAATGCGCGTCAACATAGCCATCGGCTACGCAGTTGCCAACATAGTCAAGACGACGCTCGGCCCGAAAGGCATGGACAAGATGCTCGTATCGGATTTGGGCGACATCGTGATAACCAACGACGGCGCCACCATACTCGAGGAGATGAACGTGGACCACCCGGCCGCGAAGCTGATGGTGGAGATAGCCAAGACGCAGGACAAGGAGGTCGGCGACGGGACCACAACCAGCGTCGTGATTGCAGGCAACCTGCTCAGGAAGGCGGGCGAGCTGCTCGACCAGAACATCCATCCCACGGTGGTCATAAAGGGCTACGAGCTTGCTGTCAAGAAGGCAGAGGCGGCCCTTGAAGCCATCGCGCAGCCGGTGAAGCCGACGGACAAGGACATACTCACGAAGATAGCGCTGGTCGCCATGGGCTCCAAGGGCATAGGGAGCGACAGCGAGAAGGGCAAGATAGCCACGCTCATATCCGACGCGGTAATGCAGGTGGCAGAGACCAAGGGCGGCAAGCACGTGGTGGACCTCGACCTGATAAAGATCGAGAAGAAGGCGGGCGGCGAGGTGCTTGACACCGAGCTCATCCGCGGCGTCCTCGTGGACAAGGAGGTCGTCCACTCGGGCATGCCAAAGAGCGTGAAGGAAGCGAAAATCCTGCTGCTCGACGCGGCATTGGAGATTGAGAAGACAGAGGTGGACGCGAAGATAGAGATAACGTCCCCTGACCAGATGCAGTCGTTCCTCCAGCAGGAGGAGAAGATGATGAAGGACATGGTCGAGAAGATAGCGGCCACCAAGGCGAACGTGGTGTTCTGCCAGAAGGGCATAGACGACCTCGTCCAGCACTACCTCGCCAAGAAGGGCATAATGGCCGCGCGCCGTGTCAAGAAGAGCGATATGGAGAAGCTCGCCAGGGCCACCGGCGCCATAGTGGCGTCCAGCCTTGAAGGGCTGAAGGAGACAGACCTCGGGTTCGCCGGCATCGTGGAGGAGAAGAAGGTGGGCGGCGAGGCCATGGTCTTCGTGCAGAAGTGCAAGGACCCGAAATCCGTGACGCTGTTCGTCCGCGGGGGCACAGACCACGTGGTGAGTGAGGTCGAGCGCGCGGTCGTAGACGCCCGCGGCGCGGTCTCAAGCGCGCTCCAGGACGGCAAGTACGTCATAGGCGGCGGAAGCGTGGAGATGGAAATCAGCAAGGAGCTCCACGAGTACGCGGTCCAGATAGGCGGCCGCGAGCAGCTGGCCATCCAGGCGTTCGCGGAATCGCTGGAATCCATCCCGCGCGCGCTCGCAGAGAACGCAGGCATGGACGTCATCGACACCATCGTGTCGCTCAGGAACAAGCACAAGCAGAAGGACGGCGTGAGCGTCGGCGTCGACGTCATGGCCGGCAAGGTCGCTGACCTGAGGTCCTCGGGCATCTATGAGCCTGCGAAGGTCAAGAAGCAGGCCATGGCCAGCGCCACCGAGACGGCGAGGCTCATCCTGAGGATCGACGACATAATCAGCTCCAGGGGCGGGAAGGGCGGGATGCCACCCGGAGGCCCGGGCGGCATGGGCGGCCCTGGCATGGACATGGACTGAAAATCCTCTCTTTTCTTATCCTTTTTCTTCCCTTATCCTTCCATGCAGCCACAGGCACGCATCCACATCATAGTCTACGGCGACGTGCAGGGCGTCTTCTTCCGCGCGGGGACGGTGAGCGAGGCGAAAAAACTCGGCCTGAAGGGCTGGGTGCGGAACAATCCCGACGGCTCTGTAGAGATGGTTGCAGAAGGGGACAAGACAGCCCTGGGGCGCCTGCTGGAATGGTG
This sequence comes from Candidatus Iainarchaeum sp., assembly GCA_028714535.1. Lineage (GTDB taxonomy): Archaea > Micrarchaeota > Micrarchaeia > Anstonellales > Bilamarchaeaceae > Bilamarchaeum. Next base: position 25,701 of record JAQTME010000015.1, read on the forward strand.
CGCGCACGGGCCTGCCGGCGCGTCTGTATCGAAAGTCGAGCACAGATGGGTCGACGCAGCCGGCGAATTCGCGGATTTCGTAGTGCGCTACTAGAGTTCCGGCGGCGCCCGCCCCTGCTTGTTCTCGCCGCGCCTGCGCGGGTAGGAATATCGCCTGGCGAACTTGGTTTTCCTCAGGCCTGCCGCCGCATGCTCAAGCTCCTCCAGCTCCATGTCCTCGTCGAAATGCTGCCTTGCCTCGTCCGGGATGTCTATCATCCCGTTGTCCTCGAAGCAAATCGGCCTGCCTTCGGCATCGGTGATGGAGTCAAGAAGCGTGAACAGGGTCGATACCCTTTCGCTTGCCATGGCAGGAAGCTTGAACGCCCCGTCCTTCTTCCGGTGCGCCTCGAGCGAGTTGAGCAGCATCTCGAGCTCCTTCACCTCCTCGTCGCTGAACCGGTTCTCCTTGAGCTACGCTATTGAGAAATCGCTGAATACATACCTGGTCAAAGCCTCACCCTGCAGCCTATAAGTGGAAAAAGTATATATAGATTTGTCATCTTATTGGGCGTCCAATACTGAAAAATTTTGCGGAAATT
>JAQTME010000016.1 GCA_028714535.1 Candidatus Iainarchaeum sp.
CGCCAGGTTGGATATGCTGGGACCGAGCGCGCCGATGGTGAGGCCTATGAGGAGTTCCGATAGCCCAGCGAGCGCCGCGATTGTTATCAGCGAGCTTGTGAACAGTTCGCTGCCCACGAGCAGCATCACCATCCCTCCGAGGAATATGAGCCTGCTGTCGTGGATGACCAGGTCTACGCCGTTTATTTTCCCCGTGAACTGCAGCGTCTTGCTTATCATCTCCGATTCCTTGTGCCTTTCCTTCATGGCCAGGCTCTTCTCCTGCTCGTATATGTTCACCACGTAGGGGATGAGGAGGAGCAGGAGCACTATGCCGTCGCGCCTTGTGGCGGCCCTGTCCTCGAGCACCAGCAGCGAGACGACGATGGTGATGACGAGCATGAAGACGGCATCGCGCGTTATCAGGTGGCGCGGTATCTTCAGCGGCCTCATCATGGCGGAGATGCCGATGATCAGGCCCAGATTGACTATTATGGAGCCTATGACGGTTCCTATGCCAAGGTCTGCATGGCCCTTTGCCATGGCTGACATGGCCACCATGAGCTCCGGGAGGCTGAGAAGCAGGGATACGAGCACCAGGCCTATCGCCACGTAGGTCGTATTGAGGAATGCCGCAAGCGGGACCGCGGCATCAGTGACCCACTCCGAGCCCTTCAATATCAGGTAGAGCCCGATGAGTGTTAGTACGATCTCTAGAATCATTGGCAGATACTTATGGGGCAAGGTAAAAAAAGCATTTGGTTAGACAATCGTCAAAGTTTGACAGATGTCAAACTTTTGGCAGGCATGTTTATATACGCGGAAATCCCTATACTATATCGGCGCCTGGGTTTTCCGGGTGCGGCAGCAACCAAATGGCTGTGACAGGCTATAACATCCCTGACTGAGGGCATATTCCCGTCTATGGGCTCGCCCCGTCCGGTGCTGGCTTGGATAGCGGCGTTTGGTGTGCGCCGTCGGGCATTGGCTGATTGCCGTGAAAGGCAATTTGTCACGCCTCGCCCGGGCCTGAAAGGCGCCTGCATCCTGGGTGGTTCGGACGCTGGCCATAAGGCTGCGTCAAGATGGCTTGGACAGCCTCTGCATACTGGAGGCAAACCGGGCCGTTTCCGGACCTTGAAGGGTGCGCACTAATCCTATGTTATTAATCTGCTAATGCTGACCGGGTCAAAATCCGTCCAGTTCGCAGCCACCCTTGTCCTGAACCGCTGTTTTGCGGGCAGCTTCAGCTCATGCACCGAGAATGGACTGAGCACTAGAAGCGGAAGGCTTTCTTTGCCCCGGGGTCGTAAATGGCCCGCTCCACCGGCCTCTCCTCGGTCTCATGCTTGACCACCAGCTCCTTGCCGCCTGCCGGCACTATGAACAGATGCTCGGTTTTGCCGTCCGCGCCCTTCAGGAGTATCGAGTATTTCCCAAGCGTTTTCCCGGTTTCCACGTCCACATAGCCATAGACAACGAAGTCCTGGCCCCTGCTCTTGAGGACCCGCGCCTCCCTCTTCCCCCTCGCCCCAGTCGCCAGGGTCTCCTCAGGATAATCCATGCGATGACCTCAATACGGCTCCTCGGCCCAGCCCTCTGCCTGCGGGGCACCGTCGGCCAAAACCGAATGGCCGTTCTCCCTCAGCCATTTCCTCTGTTCCCTGTGGCCCGGGAGCGCCTTCTCGACCAGCGCCCAGAACCGCGGGCCGTGGCTGCGGTACCTGGTGTGCGCCAGCTCATGGACGATGACGTAATCAAGGACGCGCTCCGGCATGAAGAGCAGCCTGAAATTGAGGCTTATGGCCCCGTCCGGCGCGCAGCTGCCCCATCTGGTGAGATTGTCGCGGACCGTGACTTTCGGGATGCTGGCCTGGAAATGCGTTTCGTTGATGGCATTCACCCTGCCCAGCAGCTGCGGCATGAGCTCCCTGGTGATTTCCCTGCGCACCAGCCCGGATATCCGCGTGTCCGCGTCGGGGTGCTCGGCCGCCCTCACCTCTATCCTTTGGCCCTTCGCCTTCGCCCCGAACCTTTTTCCCCTCGCCATTATTATCTCGAATTCCCTGCCCAGCGCCCTGAGCCTCTGCCCGTGGAAGAACCTGGCCCTGCCGGCCCGGCCGGGCTTCCACCTGCCCTTCTCTATGGCGCGCACGGCCCTTTTCATGAGGCTGGCGCCGACGCGTTCGCGTTCGGATGCCTGCCATCGCGACGGCAGGCTTATGACTATGGTTTCCCCCTTCAGCCGGGCAGTGGCGTTCCTGTTGCTGCTGGCGATGCGCATTATCGCGAACGTCCTGCCCCCTATTGCCACGCTTTCCACAAAACCCTTTCAGCGGCAAAGGATATATTTTTTGCCATCCCTATCCCTGCATGAGATGCGAGGAAAAAATACCCGGCGGGAAGCTGATTGCGGTTGAGGTCTGGGCCAGCGGCAACGTTGTCGCGCGGGCGAAAATAACCGGGGACTTCTTCCTCCATCCAGAAGAGGCTATAACGCGCGCAGAGGCGTCGCTCGCCGGCCTGCCGCTCCCTGCCGAAGAAGGCGAGGTGGCTGCCAGGCTGCGCGCAGCCCTGGACGGTGCGCAGCTGATCGGCGCGACCGCAGGGGATTTCGCCAGGCTTTTCATGAGGGCGGTCGCATGAACTGGCGCATCATACCATATTCGGAAAACGATGCGTTCCTCAACATGGCCATCGACGAGGCCGTGGGCGAATCCGTCGCTGCCGGCGCCCAGCCCACCATCCGCTTCTATGGGTGGAAGCCGAGCGCCGTGTCCATCGGCTATTTCCAGAGCTTAGAGCAGGAGGTCGACCTGAAGCGCTGCAGCGAGCTTGGCGTTGATTTCGTCCGGAGGCGCACGGGCGGCGGCGCGGTCTATCACGATAACGTGGGTGAGATAACCTACAGCGTGATGGGGAAGCAGGAGATGTTCCCGTCGGACATACTCGCGTCCTACCGGCTCATCTGCGGCTGGATATGCGATTCGCTCGCATCACTTGGCATGGACGCCGAGTTCAAGCCCATAAACGATATAGCCGTGGCCGGAAAGAAGATATCAGGCAACGCTCAGACGCGGCGCGGCGGCGTCCTGCTGCAGCACGGAACCGTGCTCCATTCCGTGGACGTGGACAGGATGTTCTCGGTCCTGCGGGTGTCGGACGAGAAGATAAAGGACAAGATGATAGCCAACGTGAAGGAACGGGTCACGTCAATCACGCAGCAGAAGCCGGATGTTTCCCGCGCGCTGGCGCTTCATGCGCTCGTGCAGGGCTTCACCAAAGGCAAGCAGTTCGAAACCGGCCAGCTGACGCCTGCCGAGCTCGCACGCGCCGGGCAGCTTGCTGCAGAAAGGTACCTGACTGATGGATGGAACTGCATGAGATAATCTTATAATCCGTGCAATCCCATACATGCCATGAGAGGCACAGTCGTTTTCGTCCTGGCAGCGGTTTTATTGTGCTCGTTATGCTTTGCGGCGTCGGACACCGAAAGTGCGCAGAAGGTCGCCCAGAAGGCGGCAGAGCGCCTCGGCTGGCCGACCACGACCTACTCGTCGGTGGAGGATTCCGGCATCCCGGGCTCGTATTTCCTGGTTTCCGCTGACGGTCAGGCCGAAGATTCCGACCAATACGGCTACGTCACAGTGCTCAGCAACGACCTGGAGTCCGCATACCACCTGAAATTCATAACCGAATGGCTGGACGGCCAGGACAGCAGTTACCAGGGGCGGAGCGCATCCATAGTCACCGGCGGCAAGAACTGCAACCCACGGGGGCTCGTGAAGATACTCAACCAGTGGGCGGTCGGCTTCTTCGAGAGCATATTCGGAGAGTCGGACGACCCTGACAAATACTGCGTTAACGAGGCCGGCGTCGTGGCGTTCTCGTGCGGCAAGTACATGGTGGTCGCCATAGACACCCCTGACGACGAGAGCACAGGCGCCGAATACGACATCGCAAGCGCGTTCTACACCGCAGCGCAGGAGGAGGGGCTCTGCGATTACGGAGACACGCTCGTCATCATGGCGGACACCAGCGACCGCACGGGCGCCACCGGGCTCGGCCAGGTCACCCGCATGGCCCAGCGCATCAACGAATATTACGGCATCAATTCCTACGGCGCATACCCGCCTTTCAAGTTCTCGTTCAAGGACGCCGACGGCTCCAGGGGCAATGCTGACTGGTACCGCGTGGACAACACGCTCGCCAGCTACAATTACCCGAACGGCAACGTGCCGTTCGGCGTGGACGCGGTGAAGAAGGCGTTCGCGGGCGCGGACATGCCCGAAGACCTCTACCTCGAGCGCATCGTCGTCGTGTTCGCCGGCGACGGCCACCAGAAGGACAACACCGCGAAATTCTCCAACGCCTGCTCGTGGTTCAACGACAATTCCTACATAGAAGTGGACGCCTCGCAGGGCAAGCGCAAGGTATACGTGAAGAACATCATCCTTCTCAGCGAGAACCGCGAGCTCGGCGGCTGGGTGCACGAGTTCGGCCATTCCATGTACTCGCGCGTGGCCCTTCCGGGCGGCTGGAACCGCATCTCGGACAGGTATAATTACGACGCCAACACGGCGGCCGACCGGCAGTACGGCGAGATGCACCACTGGGACCTGATGGGCTCCGGAAGCCACTGGGGCCCGAAGGACGGCGACATACCGCCGCAGATGTCGGCATTCACCAAGGTCACCGCGACCTGGCTGGAATATGCGAACGCGGCGGTCAACACGTCCTACGTGCTCACGCCCGTGGAGCTCATGCAGAAGGGCAGCACGGTGCTCAGGCTCGACGACCCGGAGTTCCCGGATGCCGAATACTACTATGTCATAGAGGCGAGGGACAGCGGGGGGTATTTCGGGGCTCCTGAATCTGGCGTGGTGATATCGCGCGTCTGGTTCGACCAGGGCCACCACGTCGTCAACGCGCTCCGCGCGCAGGCAGCCCCCAACCTCGGGACCGCGTCCTGGGGGCAGAAGTATATCAAGCCGACCCTGTATTCCGTTTCCGGCAACGCGTCCATGTACACCAACGTGCCCGGCGAGTTCCGCATACGCATGCTTGAGGCCGGCGCATCGCCTAAGATAACCATAGAGGAGTTCAAGCCAGCCAACCTGGCCGGCGCCGTCGCGGCGCCCACAGGAGGCGGGGTCAACGGCGGGGGCAATGCGACCAGCACCGAGAACGCGATGCCCGGCACGATGCCGGACGAGGATCTCCACGCCTACGACGGCCAGGGGAGGCACGTCGGCATGAACTACCAGACCGAAGAGTATGAGAACCAGATCCCCGGCGCCATAGCCTCCGGCGACCTCGTCGGCGCGCCGGAATGGATTTTCGTCCCCGAGGGCACCGATGTGCGCTACGAGATATCGACGTACCGCACGCAGCAGTTCCTCAGCGCCAACCCGCAGCTCGCCCCGTACGCGGCGCCGCAGACCTTCGACACGACGCTGGTGAAGTTCGACGCTTCAGGGGCGCGCTACGAGGCTGACGGCGGCGCAGGCTCTGCGTCCGCCGGCAAGACCGTGCAGATAAAGGGCCCGGCCGACCCGTCGCTGAAATACCAGAAGAAGCAGATCCCGGGCTTCAGCGCGAACGCATCGTGCCCTGTCATGCCGGCGATTCTCCTCCTGACCGTGTCACTGGCGCTGTTCCAGGGATTCATGAGGCGCGGCGCGTTCAACTGACCGCGCCACGTGGGGGAGCCTATTCGGATGATATCTCTATCTTCCCGAACCTTTTCGGCAGGTTCAGGCGCATGGCCCTCACGAGATTCATCGCCGTGGCCTTGGTGAACTGCTCGGTCTTCCGGCTGTTTTTTATGAAGCCGGAATCAGTGACCGTGTTGTACTGCCCGCCGTGGGTCACGTATGTGATCCCGAACGGCGCGAGCACATAGCCCATCTCCTGGAAATAATGGAATATGTCATATGCGGTCTTGAATGCGCCGTCCTCGTGGCCTGCCACGAGTATGGCCACCGGCTTCCCGGCGCAGGGCGCGCGGCCCCTGGTCAGCTGCTGGTTCTGTATGCAGGTCGTCCTGTCCAGGAAGTCCTTCAGCCTTGCGCTCATCCCGTTCCAGTTTATGGGCGAAGCGACAAGGACCGCCTTGCTGTTCAGCAGCATCTCGTGGAGCAGGTGCATCTCGTCCCCCTGGTTGCGGCAGGGGAGCGTGCAGGCTTCGTCGTAATTGGAATAGCAGCACCAGCAATGGTCGACCTTCACGGAATTGAGGTCCACCCTGCGGTACCTGATGCGCTCCTTCCTGAATGCCGCCTCGGCCCATTGGACGAGCGTGTTCACGTTGTGGGATGCGTGCGTTGAGCCGTTCACAAGGAGGACGTCCAGCTCCCTGCCGTCGTAGGAGAACTGCTTCCGGCCGCTTTCCAGGATGAACTCGCCGGCCGGGCTGGAGCATTGTGGGCATTCCCCGGGCGGCTTCCCGCCCACGTGCCGGTACCCGCAGACCCTGCAAACCCATGTTTTCTTCATTTTATCAGCACCTTCCCTTCTATACAGAAATAAACCCCGTTGAACCCCCTGAGCTTCTGGACCGGGCAGGAGCCGCATAAGCAGCCGTACCTCTCGAGCTGGCATCCGGCCTTGCCCTTGAAACAGAACAGGAGTTTCTTGTCCCTGCGCACGCACTCGGCATAGGTCGGGCACCTGGCGCAGATGCATTTTCCTTCCAGTTCTTCATCTTTTGCTGGCATGTGCCTTCCCTCAGAAATAAAGGGACAGCGCCAAGGTGGCGTGGACAACCGCGGAGCATATCGTGGCAAAGGCGAACCTGTGGTGCCATGCCACCGGAATCCGGATGCGCGTGTGGGTGTTCAATACCATGATTGATGCTGTCGAAATCAGCAGCGTAATCGTGAGTATCCCCAGCCACAGCACCAGCGGCTTGCCAAACACCAGGCTGTAGGCGAAATCCCTGAGCGTCACTTCACAATCACCTTGCCATGCATGGACGGGTGTATCCCGCAGGTATACGCATATTCCCCTGGAGCGGGGAACACGTGCCTGAACGACTCGCCGTTCGCGAGCGTGCCAGACTCGAAATCAGGGAATCTGACGATGTGCGGCACGCTGTCGTCGTTCACCCACGTCACCATGCCGCCAGCCATTATCGTCACGTCAGCCGGATTGAATGCGAAATCCTTTATGTGCACCTGCCCTTCGCTTGCGCCTGACGGCAGGGCGCTTGCGTTCTGATTCGCAGCTGCAGGAGTCTCATTTTGCGCCGGAGCAGGGGGCGCATTGTACGAAGCGCACCCGAACAATAATATCCCCAAAACCAACATGGCGATGATTTTTTTCATGGTTCCAACCTCACTTTTTGCTATGATACAAGTGTATGGCCCTGCCCAGCGCGTCCTCGGCAGCCTCTCCCAATGCCTCGGGAAGCGTCGGATGCGCGTGTATCGTGACTGCGAGGTCCTCCAGCGTCGCGGCCATCTCTATGGCTAGCGCGGCTTCTGCTATGACGCTGCTTGCGCCGTCGCCAGCGACGTGCGCCCCCAGCACGATGCCGTTCGCGCCTGCGACTATTTTTACGAATCCGTCGGTCGCGCCCATGGTCTTGGCCCTGCCGGAAGCCGAATAAGGCATCCTGCCTGTGACCGGGTTCATGCCGCGCGCGGCCGCCTCTTCCTCCGTGAGCCCCACGCTGGCTATCTCAGGGTCTGAGAACACGACCATCGGGATGGCCCTGTTGTCGAACGCGCTTTTCCTGCCCGCGATGACCTCTGCGGCCACCTTGCCCTCCCTGAACGCCTTGTGGGCGAGCTGAGGCCCGGGCACTATGTCGCCCACTGCGAATATGTTCCTGTCGGTCGTCCTCATGGCGCTGTCGACGCTTATCAGCCCGTCCTCATTGAGCCGCACCTTGGTCTTTTCCAGGCCGATGTCGTCGAGGCAGAGGACGCGCCCTGTGGCCACCAGGAGCTTGTCGAAAAGCAGCCGTTTTTCCCCGTCCGGGGCCTTGACCGCTGCCTCGTTGCCCTCCACGCCTATCACTTCGCTTTTGAAAAGCAGCTCTATGCCCAGTTCCTTCATCTTCTTCAGCAGGAGCTCGGTGGCCTCGGGCTCCATCCTTTTCAGCAGCACGTCGCCGCGGTGGACTATGGTCACCTTGGAGCCGAGCTTTGCGAAAAGGCCGGCCATCTCGACCGCTATGTAGCCCGCGCCTATTATCATCAGCTTTTTGGGCAGTTCGGTGAACGAGAACACATCGTCCGAGCTTATCACCCTCTTGTGGTCGAACGGGACGTCCGGCAGCTTCTTCGGCATGGTGCCTGTCGCGATTATCGCGTTCCTGAACTCTATGGTCCTGAGCCCCTCTTCTGTCTCGACAGACAGCGTGTTCGACGAGGTGAAGAACGCCCTGCCGTGTACGACCTCCACCCCGTTCCGTTTGCAGAGGCCCGCGATCCCGTCGCGCAGGTCCTTGACCACGCCCTCCTTCCATGCCTGCATTTTCGCGAAATCCAGCGACACGGTCGCGTCAATGCCCATGTTCTTCGCTGCCTGGGATTCTGCGCAGTGCTTGGCGTCGGCCGCATGTATGAGCGCCTTGGACGGTATGCAGCCGACGTTGGTGCAGCAGCCGCCGAGCAGGCCCTTCTCTATCAGCACGGTCTCGAGGCCGAGCTGCGCCGCGCGTATGGCCGCGGTGTACCCGCCCGGCCCCGCGCCTATGACCGCCACATCGGCCTTGGTTGTCAGTTGCCCCATCACCATGAAAATTTCCTCCATCCTTTCCCATGATAAATTTTCATCAAACTTCGTGAGGTCATCCATCAAACTTCATGAGATGTCGACCAGCAGCAGGTCCGGGTCCTCCAGGTGCTGCTTCACCACGTTCATGAACTCGGTAGCCACTGCCCCGTCAGCGACGCGGTGGTCGAAGCACATGGAGATCCCCATGCCCTTGCGCGCCTCTATCCTGTTCTCAACCACCAGCGCCATGTCCTTTATCCTGTGGACGCCGAGTATTGCCACCTGGGGCGGGTCTATTATGGGCGTGGAGAACAGGCCGCCCACGCTCCCCACGTTGGTTATGGTGAACGTGCCGCCCCTGACATCGTCGAGCTTCAGCTTCTTCTCACGGGCGAGCGCGGCCAGCCGCTCTATCTCGGCCGCCAGCTCGATTATGGATTTGCGGTCGGCGTTCTTTATCACCGGGACTATGAGGCCGTCCGGCGTCGCCACTGCGATGCCGACGTTGATGTCCTTCTTCGCTATGAGCTCGTTGGCGTCATTGTCGAAGTGCGCGTTCAGGCTCGGGTACTTCTTCAGCGCTACGGTGCACGCCTTGACCACGAACGGCAGGTACGTCAGGTGCACCGAGCCCTCGAAAACGCGCTTCTCCTTCTCCCTTATCGTCGCCAGCCGCGTCACGTCGGCTATGTCCATGCCGCAGGCCTGCGGTATGTGCGTCTTGGAATACAGCATCCTCTCGGCTATGACCTTCCGTATGCCGCTGAGCGGTATGCGTATGTCGCCTTCGGCCGTTTTCGTTATCTCCGGCCTGACCTGCGGCTGCGCGGTGCCTGCCGCCGCCTTCACGTCTTCGTCTGTTATCCTTCCGGCCGGGCCGGTCCCCTTCACTTTGGAGATGTCAACGCTCAGTTCGCGCGCGAGCTTGCGCGTGGATGGCGCCGCGAGCGCTTCAGTGGGTGCGGCTGCCGGCTTCGCCGGTTCTGGTTTTGCCTGCGGAGCTGCAGGTGCAGCCGCTGGTTTTGGCTGCGCGGCCTGCGGAGCCGCCTTCTCGCCCGGCTCGCCTATGACCACGAGCGTTTCGCCGACCTTCACCTGGGTGCCCTCGTGGAAGTTTATCTTCAGTATGGTTCCGTTGGCCGGCGACGGGAGCTCGACTACCGCCTTGTCGGTCTCCACATCCACTATCTTCTGGTCTGCCTTGACCACGTCGCCTTCCTTCACGTGCCATTTGACTATGGTGCCCTCGTGGATGCCCTCGCCCACGTCCGGAAACCTGAATTCCTTCAAAATCAACACCTCAGAACCTAGCCGTCTCCATTATGCCCTTCAATATCCTCGCCTTGTCAGGGAAGAAGTAATCCTCGTTCTTCGGGTATGGTATGGTTATGTCCCAGCCGGTCACGCGCCTCACCGGCGCCTCAAGGCTCAGGAACGCCCTCTCCATTATCCGCGCCGCGATCTCGGCGCCGAAGCCCAGCGTCTTCACGGCCTCGTGCACCACGACGCAGCGGCCGGTCTTCTTCACCGACGTGACTATCGTTTCCCAGTCGCACGGCGCGAGCGTCCTCAGGTCGATGTGCTCCACGGATACGTTCTGCGCCTCCGCGTCGGCGACCGCGTCCTTGCTCACGTGCGTCATCGCGCCCCAGGAGACCAGGGTGACGTCCCTGCCCTCCTTCAGGATGTTCGCCTTGCCCAGCTCGAGCTCGTACCTTTCCTCGGGGACTTCCTCCCTGAACGCGCGGTAAAGCCGCTTCGGCTCGAAAAACAGGACTGTGTCCCCGTCCACGGCCGCGGCTGCCAGCAGCCCCTTTGCGTCATATGGGGATGACGGGCAGGCCAGCTTCAGCCCGGGTATGTGCAAGTATGCGCTCTCCAGGCTCTCGCTGTGGTGCTCAAGGGCGCGTATCCCGCCGCTGTACGGGAGGCGCAGGACCATGGGCACCGTGAACTCGCCCCTTGTCCTGTTGCGCAGCCTCGCGGCGTGCTGGACGAGATGGTGGTATCCGTTGTATTCGAATCCCTGGAACTGTATCTCCGCGACCGGCCGTGCGCCGAGCGCAGCCATGCCGACAGCCACGCCCATTATGCCCGACTCTGACAATGGCGTGTCAATCACGCGCTCCCTGCCGAATTTTTCGTAAAGCCCTTCGGTCACCCTGAAGACCCCGCCGTCCCTGCCCACGTCCTCGCCAAGGACGACCATGCTGCCGTCGCGCCCCATCTCCTGCTTCAGGCAGCTGTTCAACGCCTCGACCATGGTCATCTTCATTGCCGTTCACCGAAGCATTCCTTCATCTGGTCTTCCACGTTTTTCGTCATGTGCGCGAATACGAACCTGAACATGTCCTTCGGGTCAGGCCTGAACGCCTCTGCCTTCGCGACCGCGTCCTCAACTGCCTTGGCCGCGCTTTCCTGGACTTTTTTCTCGAAGTCGTCGCTCCAGATGCCCTTGCCCTTCAGGTATGCCTGGAACCGCCTTATCGGGTCCCGGTCGCGCCAATAGGCCTCCTCCTGCGTGTCCCTGTATTTCTTCGGGTCGTCGGACGTGGTGTGCGGCCCCATCCTGTACGTTATCATCTCAAGCAGGACCGCGGGCTTCCCTTCCCTCACGCCGTCCGCGGCCTCCTTCACGGCTTTGTAGACCGCGAGCACGTCGTTGCCGTCGACCTGCAGCCCCTTCAGCCCGTAGGCGAGCGCCTTCTGGGCTATGGTTTCGGATTTCGTCTGCCATTTCCTGGGCGTTGAGATCGCATACTGGTTGTTGGATATGACGAACACGTTGGGCGTGTTGAGCACGCCGGCGAAATTGAGCGCGTCGTGGAAGTCCCCCTCGCTGGTCCCGCCATCCCCGCAGCACACGACCACCGCGCATTTCTCGCCCCTCATCTTCGCGGCGTAGGCGCCTCCGACCGCATGGGGCAGCTGGCTCCCTATTGGCACCGCGTAGGGGAAGCAGCGCATCTTCCTGTCGAGCTTCAGCCCCTCCTCCATGCCCATCCAGCCGAGATTCACAGTGTCCAGCGGGAAGCCGCGCAGGTGATAGGCGAAGCTCTCCCGGTAGGTCGGGAAAAGCCAGTCCTCCGGGCGCAGGGCGAAGCAGACGCCGACCGAGACCGCCTCCTGGCCTTCCAGCGGCGCATAGGTGTACATCCTGCCGGTCCTCTGGAGGGCGAGGCATTTCCTGTCCCAGGCGCGCGCCAGGACGAGCGAGTAGTATATCTTTTCCAGGGTTTCGCGCGGGATGGCCGGCTCGAGCGCCGCGTCCACGCCGCCGTCCTTGTCAAGGACCTGCATGTAGTCTATGTGGCCCTCATAAATCCTGCTCACCGCCATGAAACGGATAGCCCGGCAACGCTTATATAATTAGCGGAGCGCTTCGGCGGCCCTGTATGAGCTCCTGACCAGCGGCCCGCTGGCAACGTGGCGGAAGCCGAGTTCGTATCCCGCGCGCCCGTATTCCGCGAACTTTTCTGCTGATACATATTCCTTCACAGGCAGGTATCCCTTCCCCGGGCTGAGGTACTGCCCTATGGTGAACAGCTCCACGCCCGCGTCCCTGGCATCGGCCATGGTGCGTACGACCTCGTCGTCCGTTTCGCCCAGGCCGACCATGATGCCGCTTTTCGTGATGATCTTGTCGGATATGCTGCGGACCGCCCGCAACACCTCCAGGGATTTCCTGTATGCCGCGCGCCTGTCCCGCACCTCGGGCGTCAGGCGTTCCACGGTCTCAAGGTTATGGGAGACGACGTCCGGTTTCGCTCTAGCGAGCTTCGCGAACGAGTTTTTGTCGCAGTTGAAATCAGGGACGAGCGTTTCGATCGTGAGGCCAGGCACCGCGGCCCTGAGCGCATGCACGCACGCGGCGAACTGCCCAGCGCCGTAATCAGGCAGGTCGTCGCGCGTCACCGACGTTATCACAGCGTATTTCAGCCCGAGCGTTTTGATTGCCTGGGCCAGCTTGGCCGGCTCTTCCGCGTCAGGCTGCGCAGGCCTCCCTGCCTTCACGGCGCAGAACCTGCAGCTGCGCGTGCACAGGTCGCCCAGTATCATAAACGTGGCCGTGCCATGCGACCAGCACTCGCTGCGGTTCGGGCAGTGCGCGCTTTGGCACACCGACTTCAGGCCGCAGCCGCCTACGCGTTCCGTAAGCTCGTTCTCGACAAAGCGTATCCTTGGCTTCACGAATGGTTCATCTCGCATCCTGTTATCGCGCCCAGCTCGTCCAGGGAAAGTTGGCCCTCGCTCCTGCTGCCGTTGGCGAACTCCCACGTCGGGTATCCTGTTATCCCCGCATCCCGGCATGCGGGCGCCTGGGTGCCGGTCGGGTCTGCGCATTCCACGTAGTTCACATACTGCCACGAGGCGCCGAAGGCGTCCTTCTGGCTCTCGCAGTGGCCGCACCACTCCGCCCCGTACATCTTCACGCCCTTCTGGCCCAGGCATTTGGCGAACGCGTCCTGGTTCAGGTTTTCCGTGCATCCGCAGAGCACTATCGCGCATAGCAGCAGCACTGACGCCTCTTTCATGGTGTGGGTTCTCAGATAAACTTAAAAGGGGTATCTGGCGTTAAGATATGAGAGGTGGAAAATTGTATCACATCGGAATGGTCCAGCACGTCATTTCTCCCGGCAGGGGCATCATGAGCTCTGACGCCAGCGTACAGGCCGTCGTGAAGATGTGGGACGAGAACCTCCTGATACTCGGTGTGGACAAGAAGATAGCTAAAATCGTGAAAAAGGGCGACTACGTCATCGCCGATTACACGCCGCTGTCAGACGTGTCGGCGAACCGCAAGCTTTCGCTGATAAAGATATTGCCTGTCGAGGCCGGCAGCAAGATCTGGGCCGAGTTCCAGGACGAGTATGACCGGAGGCGCACCCGGCCAGCGCAGCAGCAACAGCCGCCACAGCAGGCCCTGCGGTATATCCGCTGATTACCTGGTGCCGAGGCCCTCGTTTTTTCCTATCCAGACCTCGTAGACCGAGAGATTGCCCTGCTTCTTCTTGATTATCCTCGTTTCGAATCCCTGCATCTCGTACTGTTCGGCGAGGCGCTCGGCCTCCTCTATGCTCTGCACCGTTGCGACTAGCCGCATCCGCGTTCCCGGCTCAAAGGCCGGCTTTCCGATATCAGGCCGTTCCAAGCGGTTCACCATGAGAAGAAAAATGGGGTTGTTGCGGCTTTCAGCCGCTTCTCCCCCCGTTTTCATGCGGTCTTACTCGACCAATTCCTTCCCGTATAAGGAAAAATGGGGTCACTGAGATTTGAACTCAGATCAAAGCCTCCCGAAGGCTCCAGTCTACCAGATTAGCCCATGACCCCTTCGCTAAGTTATTAGGTTAGGGCGTGGGTTTTTAATCGTTAGTGCCTTGCTTTGCGGATGAGAACCAACCAATACAATAGTTTATTGAGAAAATATGGCGGATAGTCTCGGCAGCAGGGGTAAGATAAACGGCGCCACCAGTAGAATAAGTCCAATAAATTGAATTAAATCTTCTGTTCCGTTTGGTCTTTTAGACATGTAGGACGTTCTATCCTTCGTATGTAAAACATATGCGTTTAGAGGACCATTTTCGGAAGTTGAATGTTTCCATTTCATCCATTCCCCGCTACCTATCAGGATTAATCCGAACGAAGAGATAGCCAAACTATCACCTGAAATGAGCGTTATTTTTATCGGGATAAAGAATGCGCCTAAAATTCCAATTACACCTAGCCAGATGAAAAATTTGTACCATTCATCCAAAGATAAATTCTTCGATATATCTACCGGTATACCACTCATTTTCTCAACCTCTTTTGGCTTTACCCGCAAACGTCAAAACGTTATTCTTCACGGAAATTTTCCCCTTAGCTATTCGTCTTGTTTCCCAAGGATTTTAGAGTTATCGAGATGGACCCCAGCTAACAGTAATCGTTCCATCGGCATGGTGAACCTCTCTTAAAGCCCCTGATGGGCTCTTGGGGTTCCCCGTGCAGTCGTGTTTTTCTGGGAGACGATGTTTAAAGCAGTTTACCTTACCACAGTAATTACAAGTAAAGACAGCATACCAAAGTTTAAACCTCTTTTTACACGTCTGACAATTAGTTACAAGAATCTTCTTGGCTGGTTCAGACCCCGTACCCTGCTTGGTGGGTTCAGGCACCGTAACCTGCTTTTTAGTTGGTTTCCCGAAAATCAGGTCATGTAGCCACTGCAGCATAAATTGAACTCTTTATGTTAGTTTTTAGACTTATCGGGAGGCGATGGCCTGCCGTATCCCACCAATCCACCTTTCAAGAAAGAGATGCCCGAATTGAGAAAACGCTTTATCTTATCTCGGTGGCCCGCCTCAATTTACGAATTTAATATTTACTCCAGTAGCGTAGTCATTTGGGTCCACTTCCAACTCAAGGTCTTGTTGTGTTGTACTGGCATTGTCCGCACAGATAACTAGTCTAACCTTGAACTTGAGAGGTAGCTTCGTTGCACTCCCTGAGATGCCCATTAGACTCTTTGGTGTTTTACCGCCGTTAAGTGCAAAATTCCAAACAGAATCAGTGCTGCTAATATACCCCAAATCAAATGAGCGGTTAAGCTGCGGGGGGAGGTCGGCTATTGCTCGGGCATGCGCCCAACTTGTGTTCATAGGAATTGAAATGAATCTATTGAAGTCCTTTATATTATCCGAATCAACACCAGTAAAATAAAGTCTGACGTTCTTAGCTGCACTTCTGCCCTTATTAACTATTACTACCTGCCACCATTTTTGATATATGTAACACAAATCTCCGGCATCCCAATATTGACCCGCAGTAACTTCCTGCGGATCGATTATATTTTTCACAAATTCCAATTTTGGTTTCGAGTACAAAGCTCTTATCTCGTCTCTGAAAAGTGCCACTATAACTGTTGCAGTTGTAGCAAGCGAACCTAATGCTACCCAGATTGTTTGTGAACTGGTCAACTGACCTAAAGACACGATATTAGAAACGGTTGCATTTATTGTCGTATTTATCATCCTATCCTCTTCCAATATTAATCCACAGTACTTGTATCGAGTCATTGTAATTAAGATTTTCTGCCCATGGAACCAGGAACATAATCAACTGAAGCATTCTCAATGGTTCTACTTCGTTCCCAAGGATTTTAGACTTATCTGGAGGTGATGGCCGAGCGGTTGGGGCTACGGGTCTCATATGCGATAATGTCCGCTTTAATACTTCCGAAGGGCTCTGATGTTGTTCTTGAAAGAGTCTATTAGCTCCTGTGTATACCACTTCGGGCACGTTTTACTGGGTTTGGACCTGAATGTTCTAACGCTGTTGTCCTTATGACCACGCTTCAGCCAAGTATTATGGGATTGCCTAATGCTCTTGGAAACTATCTTTGCTGGCACGATAAAATAGTCAAACGGCTCCTTATTTTCCTTCAAGGTCACAAATGCATAGAAATAGTCCAGATTCCTCTTCTTTGTGTCCTTTGGAGAGCACCTGAACACTTTATTGTCGTACCAAGCGGTCTTGACCTGTATCTTTGCCGTCTTGCCATCTGGCCTTACCGCTATTATGTCATAAGCTTCAGCACGGCCAAGAGTGATTGTCGTTATATAATCATTTGACGAGAGGAGTGATGCGATGAAATACTCGCCAGTGTTGCATATGTTGCTGTTAGTCGGTTTCCACTTCTTCTTTGATTTTCTCTTCTTCATGTATCCTGCTTCTTTCCCAAAGATTTTAGGCTTATCGGGAGGCGATGCGTGACCCGGCGCATACGAAGGGAAACTAGCTCGACGAAGAATCAGGAACATAAAAACTACATGTACCACATAAGAAGAATGGTGACCCCTAGTATGTAAATAAGATTCAGAGGAAGTACGTTCAAATATGCGAAGAGGTTACTGACATAATTTGTTTTTATAAAATCAATTATATCAGCATCTACTTGTGGATGACCCCTCTGAGAGGGGTACATGATACTGCCTGGGTCTGGACGGTGGTCAAAACCCATAGTATGAAGTGTTTCATGTAAAATCGTTTCTTCATTAGTATCTACTAATCTTACTTTATTCCAAGCAAGAACAAGGATGCATGGACCAGCTACACCAGTAATACGTCCAGACTCGGCTTCACCAGCATAACTAGGAGAACCAGCTATTTCTCCACAGCCATAACCAGTTCCGCCTATTATGAGAGCAAGAGGAGATGGTAATCTAATAAATTTAACTCCCGTTTCACCTGATAAATCTGTCAATGCTGATACAATGTTACTATCATAGTCATTACAACTCGAATCGATATCGTAAAAATATACTGGTTTTGGATTTCCAAAAACAAACATCATGTACGAGTGCTGAGACAAAAGGTAAGGCGAAACAATATTTGATAGAAATGATAGAATAAGTAATGGCACTACTAATGCGAACAAAAATGCAAGTAAATCGCCGCCCCCGCCCTCATGTTCCTCTTCTGCTGGAGGTGACTCTGGTTCTTCTATTTCTGAAACGTCAGGTTCTTCTGTTGAAGAGAAATCGGGTTCTTCTGTCACAGACGATTCGGATTGGGCGGTCTCCACGTTTAAGGTGTATGTTATAACCCCGTTTTTCAGAGTGGCACTAGGGACCGGATGGTACCGTCGCCTAATATCTCCGGATGTTACAACGCCGCATAACCTACCTCGATTAGTAATAGCTAAGGAGGTTATTCTATGTTGTTCTAGTAATGAAACTGCATCTTCAACTTTTGCATTATAATTAATCGCATAAACCGATGATGACATGATTTTTTCTGCTTGGTCTGATAAGGATACACTTCTCAATCTATTTTTTAGGTCATTTCTTGTAATCACTCCAACTGGTTTACTGGCGGCAACAACATAAATCGACCAATAATTAGTTCTGTTAAAGATAGACCGGACTTCTTCAATGGTAGTGCTAGGTGAGATTGTAACTGGGTTGTTGTTCATTATGTCCCTAATCTTCACGTTCAACCATATCTAAGGATAAATTGAAAAAGGAAAGCAATGTCACGAGCCTTTTCATGCACTGCGCCAGTTCCCAAGGGTTTTAGAGTTATCGGGAGTTGATACAACGGATGACGCAAGAGAAGAAGCGATACGATGACGAAAGAGCGGCGAGGATGCAGGACTACTACGAAAATTCAGGGTCTTGCTACTATTGCAAAACGGCTGGTGTTTCTCTTACTGAATGTCACCATTGCGGGCATCTATTCTGTTTATACCACGTCGGTCAGAGAAACCACGACTGCCCTCCTTTCGTGGAAGCGGCAAAAAGGGAGCGCAGGGAAAATGCAGACCTCTGGGCGAAATGGAAGAAGGAAAAGGAAGAACGAGAGGGTATGGAAGGGTGGTTCCTTCTCCTCCTCTTTTTTGCCTTATGCGGCGCATTCTTCATTTACGTAATGCCCAGTCTCGCCCAGCAATACAAGCCGTGCATGGATAACACGACCGGGCAGACCTGCTCGGTCAACAAACCATATTTCTGTGCGGCTGGGCAGTTGGTTTACTCGCCGGAACGCTGCGGCTGCCCTGAAGGATACATGGTAGAAGCAGGAGTTTGCCAGAAGATACAGTACCGCGCAGACGGCACAATCTACGGTAGTTGTTCTGCCAATAATACTTTCTGCACCAACGGCAGTTTAATCCTGAATGCATCGGCTTGTGGATGCCCGACCGGATACATGGCAGAAGGAGGGGCATGCCAGAAGATACAATATTGCACAGACGGAACAGTCTATGGCTCTTGTTCTAGCAATAAACCGTTCTTTTGTGCCAATGGCAGTCTAATCAATAACGTATCAGGTTGTGGCTGCCCCTACGGTTCGTCAATCAGGCAGCAGGGAGACCGGTGCATAGACCTGAACCAACCGGATATTCCCAGTTTCGAACAAAGCATTCATGATATGATTAACCAGCAGCGGGAAGAGAACGGTTTGCCAGCATTGGCATTAGACGCTCGGTTATCCAACATAGCGAGAAGCCATAGCGAAGACATGGCAAAGAAAGGCTATTTCGACCATGTGACTCCAGAGGGAGTAGACCCGACCGGGCGAGGTGAGGCGGTCGGTTATATCTGTTCGAAAACCACCACATACGGGATAGCGGAGAACATATTCAAGACCTACACATACGGCACTACTTGGTATACCAATGGCGTAGAAACAAGCCGTGATTATCTCACTCCAGACCAGTTGACGGAGCAGATTGTGATTGGATGGATGGATAGTCCCGGTCACAGGCAGAACATTCTTACAGAAACGTATGATGCGGAAGGAATAGGCGCATATGCGACCCGCGATGGAACGGTTTACGTGACGGAAGACTTTTGTTGAAGCCCCAAATCATTAAAGACTTACAGGAGAAACACACTCATGAAAGGGCTGCTTGTTCTGCTGCTTGCCGCTGCGTTATTCACTCTTGGATGCACAGCAGCAGAGAGGGTGGGGCTGGTTCAAACTGGAACTAATACACACGGCATATCCCCCACAATCCCCACTCAACCCGGTGCAGTTGGATGCTGGACGACGGGCGGAGGAAAATTTGAAATAAATCCGGATAATACCGTTGGGGTATACATGCACAATCCCTATACTGGGGAAGATGTAGTGTGGTTTAAGGGTAAATGGGTTGACACTGGCAACAACACTATTACTGTAATGCATCAAGCCGGTAATGAGGTAATAAATGACACATACGTATATCTGCCGAACACGGATTCAATGCAGGTCGTATTTTTGTATGCCACTCTAACAGCATACCGATGCGATTAAATGAAAAAAGTATACGCAAGGTTGTGGCTCAAGAAGTTCATCAAATACAACCAGAGCAATCCCGATAAAAAATACTTCAATCATAAGTTGAATCGGAGCATAATCCATCTATCACACCGAGTTCACAAGGGAAAGGGGCTTCGGGGTCACAATAACCGGCAGGATATACGAAAACAATTGCGGAACTACAGCAAAATGGAGATAAGACGGCATCAGCCATACCAACCATCTGTGTTTGACCGGATACTGAACTATCTCAAGAGATTACTAAACATCGGAAGCCCGAAGTGAGTTTGGTAATGTGGACATAATTCTATCCCATGTCAGAAAGCGAACCATTGACAAGAAGACGCTTTCCGACAAAAGCGACAGCAGCGAAAAAGCCAAGTATTTTTATAATCTGCCCTCCAATACACCTACTGGTCTAATTTTGAAATTCACGTCAAGAATGCGAGTGGTAGGTAGTTAAAAAACAAGTTAGCCCATGACCCCATGAACGCAAGTGAATGGGGTCTCTCTTGAACAGCAGTTCAAGCCCATGACCCCGATTGAATATGGAAGAGGTTAGGGGATAGGGTTTTTATACCGCACGTGCGTGCGGCATGAAAAAAGGAAAAAAGATTTTACTTCTTCTTGGGCTTGCCAAGGACGTTGGCTATCGCCCCGCCGCCCGCGCCGACCACGAAGTTCATCACAAGCCCTATCAGGATGACGAACACGGTGATCCCGGTGTCCAGGATGCCGGTCACCCCGAGCATCAGCCCGCCGAATGCGGCGCCGCTGAGCGGGTCGGCCGATGTCAGCCCGACCCTGCCCCAGAGGAGGAGCAGGCCCAGCATCCCGAGGATGTAATTGACTATGGACGTCACGAGATACGCGGTCGCGGCCACCAGGCCCGCGCCCACGAGGTCCATCTTATAGAGCCTCACGGCCCTCATGCCCGCCCATGCGTAAAGGCAGAAGAAGGCGACGAGCAGTATGAGCGCGTATGCGTTCATTATCCATCCGAGGATGCCCGCCATGCTCGGCAGCAAAAAGTTCGCCGCCCTGAGGACGAAATCCAGCGCCACAAGCGCTATGCCTATGGTCATTACCTCTTTTGAGGCTTCCAATATCCTGTGAAATTCCATAATATCCCTGGTAGCCTATCAGGCGCATGATTTATTAGTCTTTCCCGCCCACGAAATCGAGCCATTTTATGAAGCGCTCGTCCCTGCCCGAGACGACGTTGAAGAATGTCTCGCGGAGCTGCTTCGTTAGTGGCCCGGGCCCGTTGCTTATCTTCCTCTTATCTATGCCGATCACCGGGGTTATCTCCGCGGCCGTGCCGCACAGGAAGACCTCGTCGGCAGTGTAGAGCTCGTCGCGGAGTATTGAGCGCTCCACGACCGGCACGTCCAGCTCCTTCGCCAGTTCCATTATGCTCTGCCTCGTGACGCCCGCGAGTATGCCGTCGTGCAGCGGCGGCGTGATGAGCTCGCCTTCGTCCACGATGAACAGGTTCTCGCCGGTGCCCTCCGACACATGGCCTTCCTCGGAAAGCATTATGGCCTCGTCATAGCCGGCGTTTATCGCCTCGCGCTTGGCCAGGACGGAGTTCAGGTAGTTCGCGCTGGCCTTGACGTGCGGCGACAGCGTAGCCACGCTTATCCTCTCCCAGCTCGACACCTCGCAGGAGATGCCGTGCTCCGCCTTGGGGCCGAAGTACTTGCCCATGTCAACCGGTATTATGGCTAGGTCGAAGGGCATCCCTATTATGTTTATGCCTATGGCCCCGTAGCCCACGTAGCATATGGGCCTGATGTAGCAGCTTTTCACCCGGTTCCTCCTGATGAGCTCCTTGGTGGCGTTCCTAAGCTGGTCGATGCCGTACCTTATCTCGAACTGGTATGCCTTGGCCCCGTTCAGCAGCCGCTGGTAGTGGTCCTTCATCCTGAAGACCGCCGGGCCGCGCGCGGTGTCGTAGCACCTCATGCCCTCGAATATCGCGGTCCCGTAGTGCAACGCATGGGTGAGGACGTGGATTTTCGCGTCCTTCCAGTCCACATACCTGCCGTTCATCCATATCTTGCGCAGCTCTTTCATGATGGAGCTACGCCCTTGCGGTTTTTTAACTTTTGTTGAGTATGCTGGGCATGAAGAAAGTGATAGTTTACTCAACAACCAACTGCCCATGGTGCGTGAAAGTCAAGGACTTCCTGAAGCAGAACCGCGTGCCTTTCGAGGAGCGCAACGCCAAGGAGAACGTCGAATACGCGCTCGAGGTCCAGCAGAAAAGCGGCGGCGTGGCCATGCCGGTCACGGACGTCGAAGGCATGATAGTCATTGGATTCAACCCGGCGAAGCTCAAGGCTGCGCTTGGTCTCCAGTAGGTGATATGATGAAACTAGCGTATCTATTCGCGGTATTGGCGCTCTGCAGCATCTCGTTTGCTGTGAGCGCCGAGGAATACTGCACGGCGCAGGCCACGCCGTGCGTGAAGCAATGCTGCCCGAACATCGGCGGCACGTGGAGCGAATCGGAGCAGGATTGCATCTACCCAGATTCCGGGACCGAGACGCTCGACGACATGCTCAACGGGCCGTGCGGCAGCTGCGCACAGCAGATGATAACCTGCATCTCCACATACCAGGATGCGCCCCTTCCGCCTACGATACCCCCGACCCCGTCATCGTCCAGCTGCTGCGGCAGCGGCGCGATACTCGGGCTCCTTGGCGCCGCGGTATTCCTGCGCCGGCGCTGATAATCCCTTTTTATCTTTCGTAATAGAAGTAGTCTCCGGATGCGCGCTGCTCAGAGTCCAGCGCGCTCCCGGGCTTGTTTATCCTGGGCCTGTACGTCTCCTTGTCCCTGCGCATGGTGACACCGGCCACCTTCAGGAAGCCGTTCATGCCGTCCTTCTTCCTGAGCGGGGCGGACGCATGGCCTGTGACCGAGCTCTTCCCGTCGAACACCACGAGCCTGTTCGCTATCGCGTCGATGAACACTATGTCGTGGTCCACCACGAACGCGCTCTTCTCGCTCTCGCTTATGACCTTGCGCAGCAGCGCAGCGAACTCGAACCTCTGCTCGATGTCCAGGAACGCGGTCGGCTCGTCGAAAAGGTAGATGTCCGCCTCCGTGGACAATGCGAGCGTGAGCGCGACGCGCTGCAATTCGCCTCCTGAGAGCTCGGTGAGCTTCTTGTCCATGAAGCGTATGCCAAGCCTGCGCTTGCACTCCTCGAATATGGCGCCGTTGAGCGGGCGCGACGCGAACAGGTCCGCGACCATCACGTCCTCCGCGCTGATGTACTGGGGCTTGTAGGAGACCTTGCGCTGTATCTGCTCCCCCTCGTCCGCCTTCTCCACGCCCGCGAGCATCTTCACGAACAATGATTTGCCCAGGGCGTTCTTGCCGACCAGGCCGAGTATCTCGCCCTTCTTTATCTCCCCAGCGTCGCTGTGGAACGCGAACTCAGGGAACTTCTTGGCCATCGCGCCGTATTTCAACAGCGCCGGGGACCTCAACGCCTCCTCGCTGTGCCTGCTGAACGATATCTCGTACGGCCTGAAGCGGACGTTCTCCTCCTTTAGGTAGCCGCCTATGTATTCGTTGATCCCGGCGCGCATGTTCTTGATGCGGGAGACGCTTCCGTAGACGTTCTCCTCGCCGTAGACCA
>JAQTME010000017.1 GCA_028714535.1 Candidatus Iainarchaeum sp.
CCCAGAGCTATCCAGAAAGGCCGGATTCTGGATGCCAACGCATTCGTAAAATTCTGCGGCAGCCCGAAGGAGCGCGAGCGCTTACAGAGGGTCATAGAGAAGACGGGCGTGGTTTTCGTGGAGATGCTTCCGGACACGCCCAAGCATCTGAAGAAGGAGGCGAAAAACCTTTACTACGCGATGTTCCCGAACCGCCTGGAAAGGGACGAATGGGAGGCCATCGAGGAGAGGGTCGCGATGATGGCGAGGCTGCCGGACGACGCGTCCCTGCAGGAAAGGTTCGGAAAGAGCCGCTTTCATGCGATACTGGCGCTGAGCGGCCAGGACGTAGTCGGCTATGGGCAGTTCACGACCATCCCGGTCGCTTCAGACGTGGCAGTGTACGGCCAGTATGGCTGCGTCGCAAGCTCCAACTACATGAAACGCGCTTACGGCCGGGACGACGATTTCAGGAGGCAGCAGCTGGACGTCGCTTTCTATCCCATGACATACGGAATCGCCGCCCAGGACACGTCCGGACGGGTCGTCGGCACGATAATGGAAAGCGAGATGATAGGCCAGGGCCGGAAGAGGTTCGACATGTGGTTCAGCCGCATCAGGCTGCAGATCCACAAGAGGAACTGGGTGCTTCCTGTGATGCTTGAGATGGGCGACGGCACGCTCATGAACCCCTGGCTGCAGCCGGCCCTCGGCGACGGGAAACAGCCGTATTTCCAGCACATCCTTTATCGCCCTTCAAGCTTCGAGGGATTCAGCAGGGACGAGATATCAGCGCTTGACCCGTCGCTCGCGAAGAGCCTGCTCACGTCGCTGGCGGGGAACTTCCGTTGCGAAGGCTACGATCCCACGGCCGCCCTGCGCATCATAGACGAACGGTTTAGCATGGCGAAGCGGGTGCTGCTGGTTCCGCCGGACAGGCTGCCGAACATCGTCGAGCTGGCGGAAAAGGACCCTCTGCTCGCGGCCCAGGCAAAACGCGAATACGGCCGCCTTGACAGGCATGCCAAAAAGATAGCAGACGTCCTGGAAAACGGCCCCATCGGCCCGATTGCCGGCTGGGCGAGGCAGGTGGGATTGGACGCGCTGACGCTCTTCAACCCGATATCCATATTCAACAAGGCCAAGGCGAACATACGCGCCTTCAGGGAAGCGAAATCCGTGAAGGATTCGGACATCGTAGGCAAACCGGACATCATATCTGCCAAACTGACCGCGAAGCTGCTGGCTGCGGTCGGCATCTGCGAGTTCGTCGGCACGTATCTTGGCGCCTGGACGGTGGGCATATGGCTCCAGGAGCACACTAAAAACGCCTACTGGGGCGTGGCAGGCAGTGCCATCGGGGATTACGTCCTCTCGACGCTCGCATTCGGGCCTGCGTGGCTGGCGCTCAACATAGGGTACTACTCCAATTCAGCTAAAACGTTCATCGGGAAGGTTGGCGAGGTCCTCAGGGACAACCTGCGGTTCAACGCCATCGCATTCCTGCCTGCCATGGCGGCCTACGCCGTGGGCTCGGCGCTTTCCAGCGGCCTCATCGCCCTGGCAAATTACATCTATCCGCATATCGCGGAAAAGGTGCACATCATGCCGCTGATTTCAGAAGTGCTGAACTTCGCCGCCGCTGAAACGATTTTCCTTGCGCTGGCCAGCAAGGGAGCCGGTGACGTCCTCGGAAAGCTCAAGCAGAGATACACCGCTTACCTGGAGAGAAGGTTCGGCACGGCCGGGGATGGCTCGCAATGACGCTCAACCAGAAACGTGCAGGGGCGCCACAGCTCCAGCAGACCGGCCCCAGGCCGACCGAAAAGCAGCTGCTGGTGGAAAGCATAAACCTCGCGAAAGTGGCTGCAGGAAGCCCTCCGGAAAGAGAGCTGTTCCTCCGGGGTGCGGAGTTCCTCATTGAGCCGTTTCCGCCCGCAGAGAGGGTCCCCATGCGTCTGTTCATGGAAGGCGCCAGGGAGGATGCCGCACGGACTTTAGGCGGCAACCCGAACAACAGGTACTGCTTCACCATCGCGCGGAAAGGCGATGACATAGTGGGCGCAAGCTCGGTCATCTACATGGACGAAGCCGCCGCCGTGCTCATAGGTTTCGTCAGGGCGACAGCAGGTCTGGGCGGCATGGGCATGAGGATTCTCGGCGCCAAGATGCTGGAATTCGGCCAGGCCTCCGCGCAGGCGACAGGCAAGACGCTCCAATCCATCTGCGGCGAAGTCGAAAGGCCGGACACCATGAACACGGACGAGTCAAGGGCGAGGCTGAAGCTCTTCCGGTCGCTGGGCGCGGGCGTGCTCGGCAGGGGAACTTCGTTCGAGTATCATCAGCCCGAGGAGGATGGGAGCCTCCTGCCATTGTCCATCGCGGTGCTTCCGCTCCAGAACCAGACGCAGATGCGGCCGTACGAGGTCGCAACGCTGGTGCGCTCCATATACGCGACGATATACGACCACCTGCCGAAGGACGTTTATGTGGGCGCACTCACAAAGATACTGATCAGCATTCCGGACAAGCCGCTCCAGATCGTGCGTTAGAACAAGCCGGCGATGAACGCCACGACGTAGTATATCAGCGCGGCGGCAACCGCAGTGAGCGGAATCGTCAGGAACCAGGCATAGACTATCCTTCTCGCCACGTTCCAGCTCACCGCGCTCGAGCGCTTGAGCACGCCGACGCCGCTTATGGAGCCGGCGATGACGTGCGTGGTGCTCACGGGTATGCCGAAATGGCTGCAGCCGAGTATGGTAGCTGCGCCGGCGGTCTCCGCGCAGAAGCCGTCTATCGGCCTTAGCTTCGTTATCTTGGTGGCCATGGTCTTGACTATCTTCCGGCCGCCCACCAGGGTCCCCAGGGCTATGGTGAGGTAGGACATCATGATGACCCACCAGGGGATGTTGAAGCCTGCGCCCGAGAAGCCGCCCAGGAAGAGCAGGAGCGCAATGATACCCGCGGTCTTCTGCGCGTCGTTGCTGCCGTGGCCCATGCTGTACACGGATACGGAGATGAGCTGGAGCTTGCGGAACCAGCCCTGGATGAGGCTGGGCGGCGTCCTTTTCACGATGAAGAAGACGAGCAGCGAGAAGGCATAGGAAAACACCATGCCAAGCAGCGGCGCGATGAATATGAAGCCGACTATCGTGGCCACGCCCCCGATGTTCACTGCGCCCAGGCCGGCCGCTGCGATGGTCGCTCCGACCAGCCCGCCGATGAGCGAGTGGCTGGACGATATGGGTATGCCAAGCCAGCCTATGCCGTAGATCCAGAAGATGGCGGACAGGAGGGCGGAGATGACCACGTAGACGTTGATCACGGACGGGTCCACGATGCCCTTGCCGACGGTTGCGGCCACGGCGGTGGAGAACACGAACGCGGCGACGAAGTTGAAGAAGGCCGACAGGACCACGGCCGCTTCCAGGGACAGCACGCGCGTCGCGACCACGGTGGAGACGGCGTTCGCGGCGTCGTTCTTCCCGTTGCCGAAGTCGAATGCCAGCGCCAGCCCGATGCCGATTGCCACCAGGAGGGTAGTATCGAGCATCCATCCCACCGTTACACGTGCTTTATGGCCACGCCCTCTATCACGAGCGCGAGCTTCTGGTTGAGGTCGCAGATGTCCTCCAGTTCGTCGTAGAGGTCCTTGAGCTTTATGACGAGGAGCGCGTTGTTAACGAGGAGCACGTCGTCAGGGTCGAACAGGTGGGCCATGGCCGCCTCGTATATGTCGTCGGCCTTGTCCTCCAGCTCCAGCACCTTGCGGCACTCCGGCTTGATGCTGACCGGGTTGCGCAGGTGCGCTATTGCGTTGCGTATGCCCTTCATCTGCTCCTCTACGATGCCGGCCTGGGATTTCAGGACCGGGGTTATCTTCTCGAAGCGGTAGTAGCTTATCTTCTTGGCCGCCTCCTCGAGCATGTCTATGCAGGTGTCCAGGTCCGAGCCGAGCTCGTGGATGTCCTCCCGGTCTATGGGCGTGATGAAGTTGCGGTATAGTTCCTCGGCGATGGTCGCCACGAGCGCGTCGCCCTCCTTCTCGAGCCGGCCGAGCGCCTTCACCCTGTCCGCCCGCCCCTGGTCGTCGAGCTTGTCGAAGTCGTTCAGGAACGCGGAGAACTCGCGGGACGAGACGTAGCTGCAGTCCGCGAGCTTCAGGAGCAGGTCGAAGAACTTATCGTCCTTTAGGAGAAAGAATTCCTTTATTCGCTTCATGACACTCGCCCTTCCCTTATTGAGCATGGCGCGCTATATTTATACTACTTTCCTTAGCCCATCATGCCGCTCAGTATCTCGTAGGCCCTCGCCGTGTCGGCCTGGCGCACGACGAACAGCGTGTCCGTGTAGCAGGACACGAATTCCTCTATGTTTATGCCCTCGCCCGAGAGTGCATCCAGCAGGTATGCCATGACTCCCGGCGTCTGCTCCACCGAAGGCGGGCTGTGGATGGATATCAGGTTGAGGTTCCGCTCTATGCGTATGGCGCCGCCAGGCCTGCCCACTGCATCCAGGTCCTTCTCAGCAACTATGTAGGTTATCACGCCCCTGCTCTCCACGTAGGACAGGTACTTCAGGCCGGGCAGTTCCCGCGTGGCGATGACCACGGCCACCTTGTTCCTCACGGATAACGAGCTTTTCCCTATGACCGAGAGTATCCTGCCCTCAAGGTCCTCCTCCCTCTGGCGTATCTTCCCGGCGAGCCGCACGAGCGCCATCTTCACGGCGTTCTGGCGCTTTTTCGTGCCGAACGCCTCCACGGATATCTTCCTTGCCAGCGCCGAGTAGTTGGCGAGCCTGCCGCGCAGCATCTCCTTCAGGAACGGCCTGCGCTTCACGTGGAGCCAGACCAGCTCGGATGTCTTTTCAGCCATAAGTTACATTTGGAACAGTAGGCTACTTAAATGTAACACTTGTCGCGCAACATTAAAATAAGGAATCCGGCGAAGCGCAGGGCATGGCGGTAAAAGCACGCGGAAGGCTATGGGAGGGCGCGTTCAGCGGAGCCCATGGCGATGTCACACGGTTCAATTCGGCGGAGAACGTCCTGCTGGACGGCCGGCTGGCGAAATACGACATGCTCGGCAGCATCGCCCACGCAGGCATGCTCGGGCGGCAGGGTATCATCAGCAGGACGGAGGCGGGCGCGATAACATCAGCGCTGCGCCGGCTCCTGAAGTCGGAGCGCAGCGGCAGATTCACGCTTGACCCTGCGCTGGAGGACATCCACACCAACGTTGAGGCACATGTGACCAGGATCACCCCTGCAGGCGCAAAAATACACACCGCACGCTCGCGCAACGACCAGTCGCTGCTTGACATGCGCATGTACATGAGGGACGAGGCGCTGGCCATAGCAGAGGCGGTAATCACGCTCCAGAAAAGCTTCGCCATGCTCTCCAAGAACGATGGCGTTATGGCAGGATACACCCACACGCGCATAGCGCAGCCGCTCACCATCAGTTTCTGGTGCGACTCATTCGTGCAGGGCTTCGGCAGAGACATCGAGCGCATCATGGGATGCTACGGGCGCCTGAACATGAGCCCGCTGGGCGCCTGTGCACTGGCAGGCACGTCATGGAAGGTGAACAGGGCATACACGGCCAAAGCCCTTGCATTCGGCAGCGTGCAGAAGAACGCGCTCGACGCGGTTGGGTCGCGCGGCGAAGGCGAGGCCGAGCTGCTCTCGGCGCTGTCCATCCTGATGACGAAACTCTCTGGAATCGCAGAGGAGCTCGTATGGCTGTCGCAGAAGCGGCTCGTCACGATACCGGACGAATTCTGCACCGGAAGCAGCATCATGCCGAACAAGAAGAACCCGGATGTGCTGGAACTAATCCGCGGCCGCAGCGGCAGGGTGTACGGCGGCCTCATGCACGTGCTCAGCGTGAAGAAAGGGCTGATGTCCGGCTACCATTCTGACATGCAGGAAACGAAATACGCAGTTATGCAGGGGATAGAGACCACGAAAGAGTGCGTCGTAATGCTCGCAACGGTAGTGAAAGGCATCGGCTTCGACGACAAGGCCATACGCACCGAGCTGGAGCAGGGCTTCGCCCAAGCGACGGAAATCGCGGACGCGCTCGCGCGGAAGGGCGTGCCATTCCGTGAGGCGCACGGCATCGTCGGCAGGCTGGTGGGCAGATGCGGCAGGGCAGGCATCACGCTCAGCGAAGCCGAACCGCTGCAGCCATTCACGCCGAAGGAGTGGAAGGCGCTCGTATCGCTGGATAGGCCGCGGCTGAAGGTAAAGGTAGCAGTGGACAGCTGCTGGGCGAAGAAAGTGCATGAAGAGAAGCTGAAGATAGAGAAAGCGTATGCCGCGCTGGAAGGCCAGCAGGGATAGGCATTTAACCGCACGCGGCGCAATCGCTCCATGGACTATGTCGAGCTGATCGGCTTCGCAGCGGGCGCGTGCATCACAATCGCGTTTTTGCCCCAGCTCATCAGCGCATGGAAGACTAAGTCAACCAAGGACCTGTCGCTGCCGACTTTCGCCATCTTCTGCCTGGGCACGATACTCTGGCTGGCCTACGGCATCCTGACAGGCAGCATGCCGCTCATCGCTGCGAACGTAGTCACGATGCTCGTCGCGGCGGGCATAATCGTGCTCAAGCTGAAATACGGCTAGAGTTCAATCGGCTTGCCCTTCTCAGGCATCCGCACGTCCGGATGCAGCGCCTTGAATTCCGCAGCAGCGTTCGTGTGCACAGGAACCAGTATCTTCGGTGCGACCGTCTTTATGAACGTCTCCAGGTCCTTCCGGGTTATGTGCCCTGACGAGTGCAGCTTGTGGAACCTGATATTGAAATGCCTCATCCAGTTCTCCCAGATGCGCTTCTCGTCCTCGTTGTCCTCCCCCTCGTAGAAGTGCTCGGACATGGAATAGATGAACTCGGCGTCCTTCGGCTGGAGGTAGACGAGCTCCATCAGCCGGTTGAAGCCCAGGTGCATGACGTATTTCTGCTGGTTTGCAGATATGTCGCGGTAGGTGACCATGCGCTTCATGAACTTCTGCTCCCTGAAGTCGTAATCGCCAGGGCAGAACGTGCGGGACTCCTCCATGCGGTAATAGACGCGTATCCATTCGTCCGTGAGCACGTCCGGCAATGCAGGGATCTTCTCCCTGAGGTGGTGCAGGATGTGCGCGTGCCTGGTGTCTATGGCGAGTATCCTGCCATTGCTTTTGGCGGCACGGTAGAATCCCATGAACCGGTCCACGTTGGACATGGAGAACGACGCGAGCACCAGCCCCTTGGCCGAACGGATTATCTCCCCCGCCTTCTTCTCGACCTCCTCCTCGCTGTGGTCCTTTTCCGTTTCCACGCCCATGCGAGTGCCCTCGCATATGAGCGCGTACGGCTTAACCGCAGCGGCCTTCCTCATGAACTCCATGCTCATGTCGCTCCGCGGGCCGTGCAGACGGAAGTCGCCAGTATAGACAATCGGCCCCTTCGACGTGTGGATGATGAACCCGTATGCGCCGGGTATGGAATGGTCCACGTGCACCGGCTCTATCTCCAGGTGCCTTATCCTGAACCTCTGCCCTGACGTGAATTCGCGGATGTCCGCGTGCTCGCCTGTGTCCCACAGCCAGTAATAGAGTTCGTGGTATAGCGCCAGTATGCGCCTTGTGCCGTGGCCGATATAGATGGGAATCGTCTCGTCCAGCAGGCCGAGATGGCCGATGTGGTCCG
The DNA here is from genome assembly GCA_028714535.1 of Candidatus Iainarchaeum sp. GTDB lineage: Archaea > Micrarchaeota > Micrarchaeia > Anstonellales > Bilamarchaeaceae > Bilamarchaeum. The sequence goes on from JAQTME010000017.1 coordinate 7,683, forward strand.
AGTGGCCGTGGCTCACGACTATCGCGTCCACGGCCGGCTTCTGGTATTTCACGTCCGTGAGCTCAAGCATCCTTTTGCTGTAGATGCCGGGCAGCTTCGGGACCAGGCCGAACTCGAAATAGACCTCGAGCCCGTTGGCCTTCCTGGGCTTCAGGAAGTCGTAGAAGAAGTCCTCGCCGAAGGAGAAGCTCTCGCCGAAGTCCAGGAAGATGCGCGCATCCCCGTCCTCCAGCAGTATCTTGTTGCCCCCTATCTCATTGGCGCCGCCATACGCAGTTACAGTAACCATGTCAACCATCCAGCATCTTCACGACCTTCACCAGGTCCTCGAACTTTTCTATCTCGAAGTCCGCCTTCGTCTCGCCCTTCCGGTTCCACAGCCCGTATTTGGCCAGGCACGTCTTCATGCCCACATCCCTGGCGCCCTTTATGTCCCGGTCCGGGTTGTCGCCCACGAAAAGGCAGGCGGACGGCGCGACGTTCAGTTTCTGGAGCGCGAGGTTGAAGGGCGACGGGTGCGGCTTCTCGGCCAGCGCGTCGTCCTTCGTCACCACGACGTCGAACTCGCCCTCCAGCCCGGTGAGCACCAGCCTCTGCCATGCCTTGTTCCTCGGCGCGTCGGTGACCACGCCGAGCTTGTACTTCTTGAACTGCGCCAGCGTCGGCCGCACGAGCGGGTAAGGCCGCAGCACCTCGCTTTTCTTCTGCAGGTATGCGAGTATCCCGGCCTGCTGTATCCTTTCCGCCAGGTTCACGTCCAGTCCGAACGGCTCCACGACGTCGTGGAACGTCTTCTGGTACTCGATGCCCTTCTCGTCATACACGGAGAATATCTTCCCGTAAGCCTCCAGTTCGGTCAATGGCAGGCCGTGCCGCACCATGGCCTTCGCGGCAGCCTTCGCGGTCTCCACCTTGAAGTTCAGGAAGTTTATGAGCGTGTTGTCCAGGTCGAATAATATCGCAGAAAGCATCAAGCGCATATGGAGCATGAAGATAAATAAAGTTGCGGGCGGCTCATTTCCGCAGTGCCTTGCCAGGATTGGGGCCGGGCGGCGTCAATTAAAAACATTTATGCCAATAAATGCAATTATGCGGCTCACAAGGATTGATAATGCGCAGGGGCAGGAGAGGCCAAACGCATGGAAGTGCATGCGGCCGCTTCTAGCGCCGCTGGCCGCGGCCTCGCTGCTCGCACCGCTTCCGGCCATCGCCGAAACAGCGGCGAAGCAGCCAGACAAGGCGGCAGTCGTGGCTGCCGATTCCAGCCAGAGGAGGAAGGAGTTCGCCGTGGACATCGTCGGCGACATCGTATTCGGTGCCGGCTTCGCCATCGTGATGCTCGCATTGCAGACCAGGTTGATGCGCCATACGCCCGCGCGCCCCGAGAGGCGCGGCTTCCCAGGCGCATTTGGCGCATAGGGACCGGCGGCTGATTTAAAAGGATTGATGTCCATAAGTGTATTTATGCGTTTGATGAAACAGCCCGCCCACACTGAGCGGGGCGGGATAAAACCCTGGAGGTGCGTGGCGCCGCTTCTCGGCACGCTCGCAGCAGCCACCATAGTGACCGTGTCGCTTCCTTCGGCGCAGACGTACGTGCCGCCGAAAGACGTGACTGCGGTCAGCATCCAGGCCAAAGCGCAGGAAACGAAGGAAGAGCGGCACGAGAAGGCGCGACTGTTGAAGACGCTTGTAGGGGTGGCAGTGGGCGTCGCGAGCGCTGTCGGGCTTTACCACCTGGTCAAACGGATTCCTGAGGATTAAGCTGGCCGTCAGCTATTTCTGCGGGAGCTTCCCGCTGTCGATATAGAACAGGTAGCAGTCCAGCTCGGCCATGCTCATGCTGCGCGGCAGCATGGGCCGTCGGGAACGGTCCGCCGTTCCCGCCATGCTCATGCCGAGTTGCTTCGCTTTCTTTTCGAGTATCCGCTCCAGCGCGAGGTAGGTTTTTTCGGACGAGAGCGATTTCGGCGTTTTCCGTATCAGCCCGTAGCCATGCATCACCTTCGCCACGTGGGTGTCCAATATGGCGAAGTCAGTGAAGCCCAGGTTCCGCAGGAAGTGCGACGACTCCTTCCATCCCAGGCCCTTGATGTTGTCGTGCAGCCATTCGCGGATACGCACGGGAGAGCGCAGCCGCAGCGCATGCTCCAGCCCTGCCATCTTCCCCCTTGCTTCTATTATATACGCAGCGCGGTTGTGGAACCGCACCCCGTTTTTCCTGAGCGCTGCCTGCAGCGCGGCCTCATCAAGGCTCAGGAAGCCCCCGCCGATGCGCTCCCATGCCTTCTTCGTCTGCTCCAGGTTGGAGTTCGCCACAAGTATGCAGAAGCACAGCTCGATGAACTTTTTGCGGATTGGGAGGGAGCGGTTCCGCCTGAACCCTGCGAGCAGCCTGCGCACCTCTGCCCCCTTCTGCGCTCTCGCACTCAGCAGGCGTGCGTCCAGGTCCATGGATATCATCACGCTGGGAAATCAGGTGCAACCGCTTTTTAGCATGCGAGTCTGGGCTTTCGCGCCAGGCGGAGCGTGACCCAAGGGCTAGGCTGCCTGCCGAAGCCTCGGCCCGCCGTGGCACATGTACGCCTTGTCATCCCGGGTCACGAGCTTGGCCTCGAGAACCGCCAGGTACGGGCTGTTGCGGTAGTGCGTCGCGAGCAGCCCGCCTAACGAATTGTCCTTGAAGTCGTCCTTTGTGAGGTCTGTGGGCGCCTTTCCGGTTTCGTCCACCAGCCAGTTCACCGCGAGCACGCGGTTCGCCTTCTTCTTGAAGTAGCCGCTGGGCGATTTCCGCATCTCCCAGGGCAGTATCCTGTATCCGGCTTCCGTGAGAGCGCGCAGCGGGCTGTTGCCGTGGTGGGCGAGCAGTCCGTCGAGGCCGAGGTCGAAGAAATCCTGCGCGACGATGTCCCGGACGTCGCCTCCGAACTTGCGCACTGCCCAGCGCGTCGCCTTGACGCGGTCCTTTTTCTCCATGAAAATGCCGCGCGGCGACCATTCCATCTCCCATGGCCTGAGCTTATAGCCGGCCTCGTGCAGCGCCTCGTAGGGGCTGAGATGGTAGTAGTTGCCGAGCAGCCCGCCGAGCCGGTTGGAGTAGAAATCAATCGCGCTTATCCTGCGCACGTCCTTGTTGAGCTTTTCAACGAGCCAGTCCACCGCCGCCACGCGCATTCCCTTCGACTTGAATAGCGAGTTGGGCGATTTAGGCAGTTCCCAAGGATGCAGCTCGTAGCCGGCGTCCTTCAGCGCGTCGTAAGGGCTCCCGCGGTAGTAGTTCTCCAACAATCCGCGCAGCCGGTTGCGCTTGAAATCATTCTGCACCATGTCCCGCGGCTCTTTCTTCACGACCTTATCGACGAGGAAGCGAACCGCGTCGCGGCGCGTGTTCTCCGCGCCCTTCCACTGAGGATTCCTCAGGCGGATGCCGTGCCTCGAGCGGATACCCCAGCCGTGCTGGATCCAGAAGTGTTCCATCGTATCCTTTGCAGGAAGCCGGTCCGGCTCCAGCATGCGGGGCGATGCGTGGTGGTAGGCACGCTTCGTTGCGGCCGTGCCGTGGGATATGGATTTCATGAGGTCGTTATATGTGGGCAGTAGTGTTTAAAAATCAGATGCCAGTTTCTTCACGACCGGCAGGTCCGCATTGGCGAAATCAAACCCCTTCAGTGCGTCCGCCCGCACCCATCTCGAATCCTGGCATCCGATGTTCTTCACTTTTCCTGAAACGTAGTCCGCGAGGAAAACCAGCAGCAGTATATTATCGTAGTGGACCAGGGTGTAGAGCGCGTTCACCCGGATGCGCACGCCCAGCTCCTCCTTTATCTCGCGCACGAGCGCGTCCGCCGGCCGCTCGCCCTGCTCGATTTTCCCGCCCGGGAACTCCCACTTGCCCCCTTCCGGCCCGTCGCCCTCGTATCTCCGGGCGATTAGTATCTCATCCCCTCTGCGGATAATAGCCGCCACGACGGGCACCGGATTCGCTGCCATGACACCAAACATCGCCGATAGCTTTATAAATACTTAGTCACTCCAATATAGAAGTTCTAGTTTGTCAGGTCGCTCCTTGCGGGCGCTAATACGACACTTAGAGCGTTCTACGTCTCCCCTACTTTGGGGGAAATGAACGGCTTTGCCCCGCAAACTCTTGGGGTGCACCGTCGCGTGTTCCTTCCGGAAACGGCAGGAGCGCGTTCATGCGTGTGAAGTGACGACAAGATTTGTTTTGTCGATTTTCACGAGTGTGGAAATCGCGGAACGAAAGGAGATAATTCTGGAAATGTAGGTGGTTTTGTCAATTTCCCGAAAGGGAAGCAAAACAGAACCATATGTTGCTACAAACCACTTAGTGGATGGCTGGGCTTGTGCCCACACGGCCACGCGGCAAGCGGCGAAACGCTCCGGGTAGACGCACGCAGTCTTTGATCCGGAGGTCTGGCTGAGCACAGTGATGTGCACCAACCCCCCGAAATGAAGCATCTTAGTAGGGGGTGGAAAAGAAATCAATCGAGATCCGGTTAGTAACAGCGAGTGAACGCCGGTCAGATCACGCTGAATTCCATCAGGGCAACCTGGCGGGAGATGTGGCGGGGAGCATCCTTTCTTCGAGCCGAAGTCCGCTGGAAAGCGGCACCATAGCGAGTGACAGTCTCTTAGGCGAAGTCGGAGGGAGCGATCCAAGAAGAGTAGCGTCCTTTGGATAAGGGGCGTGAATACGGGGGTATCAACCTCCAAATCTAAATATGAGGCACAAGACCGATAGCGAAACAGTAGCGCGAGCGAATGCTGAAAAGCATCCGGGAACGGATGTGAAAAGAACCTGAAATTAGGTGGTTACAAGATGATGGGGCATGAAAGCGCAGGTCCCTGGAAGCGACTTCTCGCAAGGGGAGGAGCGACAGGGATTAAGCAGTGTTCCATCTTTCTTCTCGAAGCAAGAGCCATGGAGTTATCTGATGTGGCGAGGCGAAAGCCGAAGCGAAAGCGAGGGCCCGCAACCCGCAAGGGCGAGGGGCGTCGTGGTAATGCGCGAGCAGTCACATTGGGTAGACCCGAAGCCGTAGTGAACTACGCCTGGGCAGGGTGAAGCCAACCTGACGGTTGGTGGAAGCCCGCAACTAATGGTGGTATATTCCCCTTAGGTGACTTGGGTGTAGGGGTGATAGTCCTGTCGAACACGGCGATAGCGGGTTCCCTCTGAAATGTCTCTCAGGACAGCGTCCCTGGAGTAAGATATAGTGGTAGAGCACCGATTAGGCGGATTGGCCCCGAAAGGGGTCGCCATCTTCTCAAACTCCGAATGCTATATCTACGTAGAAGGGGGCAGTCGGGATTACGGAGTAAGTCTGTGGTCCCTTAAGGGAACGACCTTACGTGAGGCTAAGGGCCCTAAATGCTGGTTAAGTGTTAATCTGAAAGGCGTCTCCATTCTAAAACAATCGGGAGGTAGGCTTAGAAGCAGCCATCCTTTAAACAACGCGTAATAGCGGACCGATCGAGAGTGCAGATTCTGAAAATTCACGGGGCTAAACCAGCTTCCGATACCTCACCGGCGCCAAAAGCGCACGAGTAAGGGGGCGAACGGGTTGCCTAGAAGCACGGCGGTAACGTCGTGTGGAGCGGCCTGTTACGAATATCATGGTGTAAGTAGCAGCAATATCAGCATGAGAATTCCTGACCCCGAATAGAGCAAGGATTCCTCAGCCACGTTTGTCAGCTGAGGGTTAGGCGATCCTAAGGCCTGAGGCAAATCCGAATGGCCGAAATTAGGGAAACCGGTTAATATTCCGGTCCTATGGTGGTAGGAGCCGAAAGGCATGCCATTTCTCCGACGTCTTTGGATAGGTGGGGCGGCTGCGGCCGTCTGAAGGGAGTAAATCTGCGGAGTCTCGTTGTGAGGAGAAGCAGGTGAAGCCCGTAGGGGCAATCCCATCAAGTCCTGGGACCCATGAAAAGGAGAGTGGAACGACCCATCATAATCGTACCGAGAACTGATACAGGTGCTCTAGCTGAAAAGGCTAAGGGGTGGTAGGACAACCTAGGTAAGGGAACTCGGCAAGTTAGCCCTGTAACTTAGGGATAAGGGGTGCCTTCGCATGAGCAATGCGGAGGTCTCAGTAACAAGGGGAGTGCGACTGTTTACCAAAAACACAGGTCACCGCAGAGCCGAAAGGCTGAGTATGGTGGCTGACGTCTGCTCACTGCCAGTACCTGAACATCGGGTTCAACCGGACGAAGGGCTGGTAAAGAGCGGGGGTAACTCTGACCCTCTTAAGGTAGCGTAATACCTCGCCGCTTAATTGGCGGCTTGCATGAATGACGTAACGACACTCCCACTGTCCCTACTTAGGACCTAGTGAAATCACCTCCCGGTGAAGACGCCGGGGACTTCCAGAGGGAAACGAAGACTCCATGGAGCTTTACTATAGCCTGTTGTTGTAGTACGAATTTTGCTACCAAGCGTAAGTGGGAGCCGTCATGCTGCATCTTCCGGGATGCAGATAGGCAAAAGTGTTACACCACTTAGCAGATTTTGTATTGCTTACCCGCAAGGGAACAGCAATTGGTGGATAGTTTGGCTGGGGCGGTACGCCCTCGATAAGGAAACAAGGGCGCCCAATGCTCTGCTCATCCCGGTCAGAAATCGGGAGTAGAGGGTTAATAACAAATGCAGGGCTGACTGTATTCTTAAAAGCGTAGAATGCAGAGACGAAAGTCGGGTATAACGAACCTTGATATCCCTTTGATGAGGATTCAAGCTGTCAGACAAGCTACCCTGGAGGTAACAGGCTCGTCGCGGGCGAGAGTACACTGCGATGTAGTCCTGACGTTTCTTTAGATAGAAATTGGACTACTCGCGTACATATCGACCCCGCGGTTTGGTACATCGCTGTCGGCTTGGGACATCCTGGCCGTGTAGGAGCGGCCAAGGGTTGGGTTGTTCATCCATTAAAGTCCCACATGAGCTGGGTTCAGTACGTCGCGAGACAGTACGGTAGTATCTCCTGGATGTGTTGCCTCTTGAGAGAAAGGATCCCTGAGTACGAGAGGAACGGGGATTCGGCGCCTCTAGTCTATCGGTTGTAAAATTTGCACTGCCGAGCAGCCACGCGCCACGATGATAAGACCTGAAAGCATCTAAGGTCGAAGTATCTCTTAAAACGAGGAGGCTGAATGCCGCGGATAGCAGATCCGTTTGATAGGACCATGGTGTAATACGCTAGGGAAACCGAGCGTTTCAGCCAGTGGTTACTAAAGGCCTGACACATATGGTTTTTTGTTCGCTGAAAACCCGGCACGCGCCGGACGATTAGGCGAACAGCTCATGACCCGGATTATCTCCGGTGTTTTGCGATTTTCCCTCAGGGAAACTGGCGAAACGAATCTTGTCGTTACTTCTCATTGCATCTTTTTTTGGTTATTCAAAGGAGCAGCGTGAGCGCTGCTTTACATACATATAAAAACCCTTTACGACACAATATAACCCATGGCGTACGTGCAGAAAACCCACGAAATCGCCCAGTACGGGAGGCGCAACCCGGCAACGGCAAGAAAGGTGGGATACCCGAGGAACTGCCTTCCGGAAACCATAGCCGGCAGGACGGTGGACGACATCCACGTGACCACCGGCATACTGGCCTACGAGGCGGGGCGTTTCGAGGAGGCCATCAAGTTCTTCGGCAACGCGCTCCTGGAGAACGGCAAAAACGCAGTCGCATACATGTACGTGGGCATGATGCAGCGGGACTTCGGCGCCCCGGACGACGCCATACGCATGCTGACGCGCGCCATAGCGCTCGACGGCAACAGCCCCCAGGCGCATGTGGAGCGGTGCAAGGCGTACATAGACAGAAACGCCCTGGACGACGCCAGGGAGGATGCCGCCAGGGCAATCGAGCTGGACCAGGACTACGCGCCCGCATACCTCTGGATGGGCGTGTGCAAGGCCCAGGCGGGCAGGCATGTGGATGCGATAGCGCTCCTGGCGAAGTACTTCGAGCTCGCACCCGAGGACAGCGAGAGCAGGGAGAAGTTCCGGGCATACCGGGAAGCCGCCCTGAAGCTCATGAACCCAGAGCCGGCGCCGGTGGGATTCGTCTGCAGTTTCACGCCGGTGAAGACCACGGACGGGGCAGTGGCGTTCATCATCACCCGCCAGCTCATCACAACCCAGAGAGACGGGCCTGAATTGCACTGAGCATAACTCTTCGCCCGAAAAACCGCCCGAAGTTTTATAAACGATACCTGCGATGCAATCTCAAATTCTATTTGGCGGGGTAATGGACATGAAAAACGTCATGTGGTTCAGCGAACTCAGCAAGAAGAATCTGGCGGAAGCGGGCGGGAAGGGCGCGAACCTGGGCGAGATGTACCAGAACGGCTTCCCCATACCCAACGGTTTCGTCATCACCAGCGGCGCGTATTACAGGCACCTGGAGGCCAACAACCTCGTGCAGGTGATAACAGACATCCTCGGGAAGCTGGACGTCAACGACCAGGAAAAGCTCATGGCCGCGTCCGAGGAGATAAAGAAGCTCATCACCGACGCCAGGATGCCTCAGGACACGCAGAACGACATAATCAATTCGTACAAGAAGCTCAACGAGATGGTGGGCAGGCAGGTATACGTGGCCGTGAGGAGCAGCGCGACTGCAGAGGACCTGCCGACCGCGAGCTTCGCAGGCCAGCAGTCCACCTACCTCAACGTGTTCGGTGCGGAAGACGTCGTGCAGGCGGTCAAGGAGTGCTGGGCGTCGCTTTTCGAGTCGAGGGCCATATTCTACCGCGTCGAGAACAAATTCGAGCATATGAAGGTCGGGCTGGCAGCGGTCGTGCAGATGATGGTGCAGAGCGAGAAGGCCGGCGTGGTGTTCACCGTCGACCCGCTCTACCAGGACCCGAACCTCCTCTCCATAGAGACGGCATTCGGGCTCGGCGAGGTCGTCGTCAGCGGGCAGGTGACCCCGGACACGTACCGCGTGGACAAGGACAAGCTGCAGATAGTCGACAAGAGCGTCGTGAAGCAGCCATGGATGCTCATAAAGGTCGAGGGCAAGAACAAGAGGGTGGAGATAAAGGACGATGCCCAGGGCAGGCAGAAACTCTCTGATTTGGAAATCAAGGACCTGGCGAAAATCTGCAGGAAGATAGAGGAGCACTACGGCTACCCGCAGGACATAGAATACGCGTTCGAGAAGGACAACCTCTACATAGTGCAGTCGAGGCCCATAACCACGCTCACTAACAAGGCGGGACTGGAGAAAGGGACAGGCGGAGAATTGGTGAAACCCATGGAAAACAGGCAGGCTACAGCACAGCCGAAAGCACAGGGGCAGGGGGTAGGGCAGGCCAAGGCGATACTTCGCGGCCTGGGCGCCTCGCCGGGCATCGGCATGGGCAAGGTCAAGCTAGTCAAGACATCCAAGGAGATCAAGAACATGGAACGCGGGGACATACTCGTCACCGAGATGACCACTCCTGATTTCGTGCCCGGCATGAAGAAGGCCGCGGCCATAATCACAGACACGGGAGGCATGACGAGCCACGCGGCCATAGTCAGCCGCGAACTGGGCGTGCCCTGCGTGGTAGGCACCGGGAACGCAACGGCGATACTGAAGGACGGCATGGACGTGAGCGTGGACGGAAGCCACGGCATCATCTACGAAGGATTGGTATCCGCGCCGGAGGCAGCGGCCAAGACCGGCGGTGCTGAGGCGGCGCAGGCGGTCATAAGCGCTGCGACGACCATAACCGGCACGAAGATATACGTCAACCTGGCCGACGTGGACCAGGCCGAAAAGGTCTCCAAGCTGCCCGCGGACGGCGTTGGCCTGCTACGCGCGGAGTTCATGATAGCCGCGATAGGCCAGCACCCGAGGAAGATGCTGGAGGAAGGGAGAAGGCAGGAATACGTGGACAAGCTGGCCGACGACATGAGGAAGTTCGCGGCAGCGTTCTATCCCAGGCCGGTGGTCTATCGTGCGACCGACTTCAAGACCAACGAGTACAAGAACCTCGAGGGCGGCGAGAAGTACGAGCCGCACGAGGAGAACCCGATGATGGGCTACCGCGGAGCGGCCAGGTACATCAAGGAGCCGGAGCTGTTCAAGATGGAGCTCGAGGCCATAAAGAAGGTCCGCGAGGAGTTCCACCTCCAGAACCTGTGGCTCATGATTCCCTTCGTACGGCGGATCGGCGAGCTGCGCGCCATAAAGGACATAATGGAAGACGTCGAGATGTACCGCACGCGGGATTTCAAGCTCTGGATAATGGTCGAGGTGCCCAGCACGGTCATCCTCATAGACCAGTTCTGCAAGGAGGGCATCGACGGCATCTCCATAGGCACGAACGACCTGACGCAGCTCACCCTGGGCATAGACAGGGACAACGCCACGCTCGCGAAAGGGTTCGACGAGCGCAACGAGGCCGTGCTCCGCTCATTGAAACGCGTCATAACCACGTGCAACAAGTTCGGGGTGACCAGCTCGCTCTGCGGGCAGGCGCCATCGGTCTATCCTGAGTTCGCCGAGAAATTGGTCGAGTTCGGGATAACGAGCATGTCGGTCAATCCGGACGCGGTCGAGCGGACGAGGAAGATAGTCGCGAGCGCCGAGCAGAAGATAATCCTGCACAGGCTGCGCAACCTCCAGCAGGCAGGCAAGGACGACGACGAGAACGAGACGCTGGGCCTGGAAGACTGACGCTCACAAGCTGTTGGTAGCCAGCGCCCACGCGCCTCCATAGCTCCAGTATTTATTCTTTTTTAACCAATATTCCTTAATGAGAGTTTGGCTGCTGCTAGCGTTTCTTGCCATCTTTGGTTGCGTTCAGTCCGAAGTAGCAGGCATCACCCCAGATAACCTTCCAATCGGAAACAAGGTTAACATCACCCTTGAACTCGTGTCGAAAGACCAGTGCATTTTTGGTTTTTCTGGTTTTTCCATCGCTGCTTATACGCTTAAAGATCCCAGCATATGCTCAAATCTCACAGAAGATGGAACTTATAGGCTCCAGGGAACGGTAAGCGGATATACACAATATGAATCTGCATGGTTTGATATGCTCGCCCAGGCGAATCTGGTTCCTGGAAACACCCTTATTTCTTCCCCGATAATCGCCGTAACAAATTTGGAAGAAGTCGGTCCCGAATATTTAATCGTAGACGAAATTGTCTGGTCTTCAAAACAAAACCAGTCCATATACCTTCGATGCAGCCCTACCATCATCCAGGAGAACATCGCATTTGCCTCTGAAAATGGGTCTGAATCTGATCAGGTCAATGTACCCGAAGATTCTCAAGGAAACGAAACGGTATCACTTGAAGAAATCAGCTTTGGCACATCCAACTCAGATAACTCCAGCTACATCTTGGTAAAAACCAGAGAAAATGCAAATTTAACGCCTTCTGACTACGACAACTATCTAAAAATAACAGACCAGAACTATCTCTGTTTTTTCTTAAAGAATGAAGATGGCCAGGATTATTACTACTGCGAGGTCTTCCAGCAGATAACGGCCCAGGATCCGCTCTCATTTTTCATGTCGTTCTATCGTGATGACGATTGGTTTTGTTCAGGGCAAGCAAAGTTCAACTAAATACCCTAGCCGTGCGCCGCCTGCGTTCCATAACACCCAGCGGAAGCCCTAACGTCGCCTTTTATATAGAATAGCGTCCAATGTTTACTGTATGAAGGCAGCCGCAAAAGCCTCCAAAACGCAGAAAAGGGCGCCGGCCAGGGTCAACATGGACATAAACCAGCTGGAACTCGCGCTGGTCAACCGCGCCCTTGACGGCGACGAGGTCCCTCCTGACGCGGACATCGGCAACAGCGAGAGGATATTGAAGCTGCAGCAGAGGAACCTCCGCAACCTCTGCAGGGAACTTGGCAGGGAGCACGAGAAACAGGAGCTGGAAACCATGCTGCTGTCCATACTGGGTGGCGGCTCTGTGCTGTCCATAGGGTATTTCGCGCCCCAGGCCGAACGCAAGCTCGCGAAGAGCAGATGAAAAAGATGAGGATACTTCTTCAGTTTCCCGAAGGCCTCAAGCAGAAGGCGCTTGAGCTCTCCAGGAAATACGAATCAGAGGGCCATGAGGTGTTCCTCTCGGCTTCCGCATGCTACGGAGCATGCGACATAGCCATCGACGAGGCCCGCTGGCTGAAAGCCGATAAGATAATCCATTTCGGGCACAACCGTTTCGTGAAGACTGATTTGGGCGTGCCTGTGGAATACGTTGAATACGGCATCGACATCGACGTGAACGAACTCGCAGCCGTCCTGCCGCACATAAAGCAGTACAGGAGCATCGCGCTTGCAACGACCGTGCAGCACATCCACCAGCTGGGCGAGATGCGCGCATTCTTCGAGAAGAACGGCAAGAAGGTCTTCACAGCGAAAGGAGAGCGCGCCGATAAGGAAGGCCAGGTGCTCGGCTGCGATGCTGGCGCAGTGACGAAAGTCGCGAAGGACGTGGACGCGGTCGTTTTCGTGGGCAACGGGCTGTTCCACCCGCTTGCCATAGAGGTGGGCAAGCCGGTCTTCTTCTATGACACTTCGGCGAAGAAAGTGCAGGACGTCAGCGCAGAGGCGGAAAGGCTCAGGAAGCGCAGGAAGGGCGCCATAGCCAAGGCGCTGACCTGCAGGCGGTTCGGCATACTGGTGAGTACCAAGCCGGGCCAGTTCAACCTGGCGCAGGCAGAATGGGCCAAGAAGGAGCTGAGAAAGCGGGGCCTGGAAGCCGCCATATTGGCAGCCAACGAGCTTGAGCCGCTTTCAGTGAACAATTTCATGGTTTTCGACGCCTACGTGACGACCGCATGCCCGCGGATGGCCGACGACAGCGAGGAGTGGGGCAGGCCGCTCCTCACCGTGACGATGCTGAAGGAGCTTTTCGCCATAATGGACGCGAACAAGGGCTAATTTTTTAAACAGCATCGGCGTATTGGACTTATGGAAATAATCACCACCACTAATCTTAGCCTGCCGTTGCTGCGGAAGGGCAAGGTGCGCGACACCTACGTCCTTGACGACAGGCTGCTCATGATAGCCAGCGACAGGCTGAGCGCATTCGACGTCGTCTTCAACGAGGGCATACCGAGGAAGGGCGAGGTCCTCTGCCAATTGTCGAAGTTCTGGTTCGGCAAGACAAAGAAGATAATAGAGAACCACTACATCAGCGACGCGGTCCCTGCAGGGCAGCCTGGCTGGCTGAAGGGCCGCAGCATGCAGGTGTGCAGGGCAGAGCCGCTGAAGCTCGAATGCGTCGTCCGCGGCTACATCACAGGCAGCGCATGGAAGGAATACCAGCAGCGCGGAAGCGTGTGCGGAATAAAGCTGCCTGCAGTCCTGAAGAACGGCAGTGAGCTGCCTGAACCCATCTTCACCCCGTCCACAAAGGCGGACGTGGGGCACGATGAGAACGTGGACGAAGAGGCTGCAAAGCGCATTGTCGGCGCGGATACGTTCGCGTTCGTGAAGAAGAAGGCGATTGAACTCTATTTGTTCG
>JAQTME010000018.1 GCA_028714535.1 Candidatus Iainarchaeum sp.
GTGCGCTCGCTCGCAAACTTTTCTCATCGCTCGATTTTTATTTTTTCCAGAAAAAAATTTGCCCGCGCGGGGCGGCCTCTCCATCTAAAACAGGCTGAAAGAATAGAAAAGAAGGATAATATTAGAAATTCTAATTATCTGCCAGAAGTGGCCTAATTAAGCGCTTACGCCCGGGCGTTGTCTGGCCGGCTGAGCGAGATTGAAATATTGGTGCACACCTTTATTTCCCGCTCACTTGGCACCAGAGGATAGTTGGGCATCAGCTCAGAATCCAACGGGAACCCGGGGCAAGGCGGCACTGCCCACTGTTTTTCGGTGTGGGTGTCGAATCTGACGACCGCATGCCGCAAGTGAAGTTCTTCAGGCGCTACCCTGGCGACATCGACAGAGAACGGCACCAGCCACGACGCCACTATCCTGAAGGATACGGAATCGCGGGCTGCCTTCTGGATTTGGAACAGGATCTCGTTCATGAGCCTGAGCCGTTGCTCCAGCTGAGCCTGGCCGTCAAAGGCAAGAAGGAAATGCCTGAAGTTTCCGTTGCCCGCAGGACAGGCCCGTTCGGCATTCCTGGCTTCGCGGTCCGCCCGTTTCAGGAGCTCTGCGACACCATGCCCGATTGCCGGGTCTTCGCCCATCTTTTTGTAATACCAGTTCCTTGCGAAAAACTTGATGCGCCGTGCCGCTGGCGTCTCGTATCCCTGCCTCTCCCTTGTGAAGTGGTGTGCGAGTTTCATACACACAAGTAAGCAGATTACAATTTATAATCGCTTTGTAGAAAAAGAATGTTGGAAATTCTAAAAGGTTACTTCTTTAACGACTATTTCCTTTGTATACGACTCCCTGCTGGTTTCATCTGTGCAGGCTCTGGATCCTGAACCCTGCAGTCTCCAGTACGTCGAGTATATTCTGTACCCGAATTTCCCCAATCCAGTCGGCACGCATCTGCGTTCCGTCTACCCTGCAGGCTTCCGCCAGGGCGCGGGCGATGAGGACGATCTGGTTTCGCGGATGCGAACCAGGATATGCAAAACTCCTTTTGATTCCCAGGTCGGTCCTCTCGCTTGCCTGTTTCAGATTAATCAGTTCGGTTATCTTCTCGTGGGACGTGTGCGGTATGACCACGATGTTCCTGATGAGAATGTTTTCCGCCAGCCCCTCCAGTCCTTTCCTTGAAGTGGCCTCGGTTACGACGAAGGGGCGGATTATCTTCCCGGTCTTCAGGTTTATTCCGGAGCCGACAGCGAGTATGGATTTCATAGGGGATTCATCTCACAAACATAGGCAGCCCACCCTTTTGAGGTGGGCTGGCCCAGTGGTTTGTTTTTATTGGAACTTCGAACGGTGTTCTCGTTCCAATGCGTACAGATTTTTTGCAAAATCTGTAGCCAGGACGCACATATTATTACGCGTTCCAGGTATATAAATGCTCCGTTTTATTCTATTTTTAACAACATAATGGGCATGCCAGGCGTAGCCGCTTTAAATAATATTGTAATAATAGTACGGTTGTGAGCGGATGGGAACGGTTAACGGCATAGCAAGGAATCCTTACCTGAAAAGCGTCATGTACCGGTACGTGAAAACAGCCCTCTGGCATCCCATTCGCATGGGCAGGGAGCACAGTAGATGCTTCCGGCAATGGCTTCTAGGCCCGGACGACATCCCTGCCATAGCAAAACGGATGGAGATCCACAGCCACACGCACTTCTCAGGGCTTGGTTGCGCTAACGCCGAGGATATCATCCCCCTGCTCATGGAAAGTATCCACATCTGGTCGCCGACAGATTATAACACCACCGCGCTTTTCAAGTGCCTTGCTAGCGGCAAGCTGGACCTGGCCAGGAAGTATGGCGTGGAAGTTCAGGCTGACCGGCGCTCATTGCGCATCTCGGACGGCGATAGCAACATGATTATCCTCAGGTCCATGGAAGCACGGACCAACAAGGGCCACCTGGGCCTCCATGGGTTTTCAGGAAAGCCGCCGAGGAGCTTTGATTACGAGGACACGCTCAAGTTCGCATTCGACAACGGCGCTTTCGTCGTTCTCAACCACCCCTATTTCTGGAATGGGGTCGGATGGAACGGAAACGACAGCATAGACACCGCCGTGCGCATCGCCAGCAACAAAAACGGGCTGCTGGCGCTGGAGAAAAACGCCGCCGAGATACCGCCCCAGATATACAGCCCGGTACTGGCAGAAATCATGGCAAAAAAGCTCGGTATTCCCCTCGTGGCAAGCGGGGATGCACATACCCTCGGGATGTATGGCAGGGCTGGCATCGCATTCCCGCTGCAGATGTCCTGCATCGCCAGCATGGCAAACCCAGTGGAGGAGATCAGCGGCATGATAAGAAACAGCGAGTTCACCAACTACTTCAATTACAGCACGCCGAAAGAGTTCCTGGGCTTCTTCAGGTTCTAGCCGCTATTTTTTCTTCTTGGCAGCCTTTTTCGCAGGCGCCTTCTTCTTGGCGGCCGCTTTCCTTGGCTTAACGACTGCTATGGGCTCCTTGGAGACCGCGGCGGCCTTTTCCTTCAAAATGCGCGCGTGGAACTGCTGGTCCAGGTCGGACACGACCTTCTCGTAGTTATCGGCGGTCACCTGTATGGTCGTCCGGTTGCCGCAGCGCGAACAGACGAAAGACCCCACGACCTTGTCGATTGGCCTGGGCATTTTCCCGCAGCCGGAGCAGACCTCGATAGTGTCCTCCATACCCCCTGCTATTTACAGCATAGTATAAAAGGTTTTCTGGCGGGTTTCACGTTTTTAAACCCTGGATGAGTAATACTTTCATGGTAGTGGGTGCCCAATTGGAGAAACCGAAGGAGGAAGCGGCCGGTTTGAGGCCAGCGTTCCAGAGCGAGCTGGCGAGCCTGAGCCAGAGATACGGCCTCGACCTTGGGAGGGCTGAAACTGCCCAGATCATAGAAAAAGCCGCGGGCAACCTCAAAAAAACGCCGCCGGACGTCCAGGAGCGCCTCGAGAAGGCGCTGATGAGCTACATTAAGAGCATGGACCCGGCGAGGGCCTACACGCTCTCAAACCAGATGGAGGGCAGGAAATACTGGGAGAACCTCGGGGTGGACAACGCCGGAATCACCCTGCTGGGCAAAAAGACGACAGTCGGCGCCGCCCTCGACGCCTGTGCGGCAGAGGCTGACACAAACAAGAGGATGGGCATGTTCCTCGGCATCGCCTGCGAACTTGCCGAAAAATACCGGGTGGGGCAGGACTTCAAGAACAGCTTCGGCATCAAGTATGACCTCATGTCGACCGACCCGGCAGACATCATCAGGGAGAAAACGTTCAACTGCTTCTCGAGCTCCATAGCGCTGGGGCAGATGATTTCCTACGCCGCAGGCAGGCTGGGGCTGCAGGACGACGTCAAGGCCAAGCTGCAGCTGGTGGCGTCCTGGAGCAAGAGCGGCGAGGTATGGGACGACATGGGCCACGCGTTGCTGCGGCTGGACGTGACCACGGCCAGGGGCAACGCGGAGGTTTTCTTCGACCCGATGAACATGGTAGTGGCGAGGCACGAGAAGGAGCTGGTGCATAACAAGGACGAGAACACGCTCGAGAGGCCCAAAGACCCGCTGCTGGGCACGCGGGCGAGCGGCATGTCCTACCGGCTCAGCGACGCCATGGCATTGACCCCTGAACTCGTAGCCAAGGCGCAGCTGCAGGAAAGGCTTTTCTCCATGGAGAGCATAGGCCAGGAGACCGCCAATGCCATAGCCAGGCTGCCGCCGGTGTTCATAGGGTATTATGCTAACAACCTCGACAGGAAGCAGCAGAAGGCGTTCTTCGCGAATTACGGGGTGGAAAGGGTCGGTGCGATAGAGCACCCGGCCCAGAGATACCAGGTCGCGGTGCTCGCGGCCACGGCTTTGAGCGACACCGACCTGGTCGCCGCCACCGAATTCGGGAAAATCGCGCTTTCGGCAATGAAGGAGGCGGTGACAGGCCCACGTGCTGAACTCGTGCGGATGCCCATGGGCAGCTACCTCAAAAAAACCATGAACCTCATTTCGCTGATGAGCCAGACCGACGAGGGCAGGCTGATGGTGGCTTCCTCGAGGGCCTGGGTGTACCTGCCATACGTCATAAATGTCGCAACTCCTGAAAGCATGGAAAAGGGCACGGCGAGGGAGGCGAGGGATTTCCTGGCCGGGTTTTACCTGCGCAATCCCAAAACCATAGCCACCGAAGGCAAGCTCAACCCCTGGGGCCTCTTCATATGCAGCTCAGCGATAATGAAGGTGAATGCCCTGGTGGGGGCCACCACGGAATCTGACAATGCGCTTGACCGGCTCTATGCAGGCATCGGCATCAACAGGGCGCAGCTCCTCCTGGAGTTCAGGGCAGTGGCGCCTAAAACAGTCGCTTACGGCGTGACTTCAGAAAGCGTAATGACATACATGTCAAGCCCGGCATCCATGCGGCAGTTTGAAAACGCATTCCTCAACCAGTGCGGCAAGATGATCACCAAGGAAAGGCAGGAAAATGGCGATATCGTCATCGTCAACCGGTTTTCCCTTGAACAGCTGAGATACCAGGCATCAACTGTACAAGGCGACAACGCCATACTTGGCAATGCGCTCTACAGGATATTTTCCGACAAGGCGAAGCTCTCTGTGGTGATGCTGCCGGGCATGATAACCAACCAGATGTATGCCGCCGGCATGCTCAACAAGGAAAAGGGCATCACTCAGAAGACCGCGCAGAAATAGGCGAAGAAAGCGCGCATGTCCGCTTCCGTGGGGATGCTGCCGTCTCCCTTGTACCAGTATGTTC
Organism: Candidatus Iainarchaeum sp.; assembly: GCA_028714535.1. Classification (GTDB taxonomy): domain Archaea; phylum Micrarchaeota; class Micrarchaeia; order Anstonellales; family Bilamarchaeaceae; genus Bilamarchaeum. Next base: position 4,799 of record JAQTME010000018.1, read on the forward strand.
CCACTTCCTTGGCCATCTGTGGCATGCACGTGCCAAGCGAAGCCATGAACTCCTTCTCGGCGTTTCTCCGGCTCCCGGACAGGCCACGCATGCCGTCGTCAAGAACGGCGTCCATGCCGGCCGACGGGGCGCGCCAGAAAAGGTTTGGAAGGGAAAGGAAGAGCCAGGCGAGCCGCTCGTTTTTTGAAGATGCGGAATCAAGCTCATCGCGCAGGATCGCGAGGTCCTCGCGCCAGAAGGTGTATTTGCCGGTGGTCGTAGCGGCGGCGATTGAGTGGAAGCGGTCGCCGATGGCCCCATGGGCCTGCATGAGCCCGTCGACATCATTGGACCTTGCCATCTTCTGGAGATGCCTGGCGATGGCCGGGATTGCGCCCTTCAGGTCTGCCATGGTGCTGCAGGCATTGACCGCCCTCACGAGTTCCATGCTCGCAGTGTCCATGCGGACGTCCTCTATTACTCCGTCGCTATAGAGGGTGTGCCGGTTATGCCCGCCGTTTTTGTGGCATGGCCCCCATGCTGCGCAGCCGACGCTCGCCACGAGAAGGCCGACCATGGCGAGATTTAGTCGCCTTCCGTTGTAGTTCATGGATATTATTACGTAGCATTTATTTTTAAACATGCCTACAATATCCCACCTATGGCGATAGAGAAGAAGGACGCGTTCATCAAGCAGATGGCCATTTTCCTCGGCAACAGGCAGTACGAGGACGCTTACGGCCTGGGGCGCGAATTCGCCGCGAAATTCCCTGCCGATATGGTTTCCCACTATCTCCTCGCCAAGGCGGCTTTCTGGACAGGCAAATACGAGGAAGCACTGGCGGAGGGGCGCAAGGCGTTCAACCTGGCCAGCGGCCCTGACATCAATGCCTGCGCGGTCATCACAGCGTCAGCATACTACTCGCTGGGAAGGTATCCGGAAGGGTATGAGCTGCTGTCAAGCATCAAGACCAAGGGCGACGAGGACCTGGAGAAGCTGAAGTTCATATTCGCCATGGTCATGGGCAGGGAGAAGGAGGCCGTGGAATGCCTCGACGACCTTTTCAGGATAAACAGGAAGGCGGCTGAGAAACTGCTGGAAAAGGCGCTTCTTGAATAGGCCGGAGGCGGCGCTCGCCTCACTCCTTTGCCAGGCCGGACTTCACCATCTGCCTGAACATCGCTATCGGAAGGACGACGCAGACGTTAGAGCCGCACGCGCTGCACACGAAGTCCTCCTTGTCATCGTGGGACACTTTGCCGCAGTTGGCGCACACGTCTACCGTCTTTTTCAGCTTTTCACCTTGAGGATTGATGTCTGCCGCCATATTAAAATTTACCGCTCCTGAATGTCACCCCTGGCAGCAGGATCAGGCTCTCCAGCATGCGGCTGAACGCAGGTTCCATCGTCTTGCGCTCGCTTTCCGGCGCGTTCCAGGATATCGAGAAGACCGCGCGGCCGGTGAAGAACATGGTCCCTCCGGCGAAATAATCCTGGCCGGACGACCGGTAGCAGTATTCCCGGTTGTACGCTGGCATATCCCTGAACTTCCCTTTTTTCACTGCAGTATATACGCCGGAAGACGGGCTTTCCAGCTCGCTTTTGGCATAGGCGCTGAAATCAAATCCCTTCTTCAGCCCTGCATCCACGTGGATGTTGAAGGCGCCCCTGCCGTCCGGCGACGCGAAGGAGATAGTGTACGCGCCATCGACCACTGCGACATCGCTGTCGACGTGCCAGTCAGAAGGGCATGAGATGGTGAAATTGCCGAGCGGGTCCTGGAAGCGGGCCAGGGAAAAGGCCTTTTTGCCAAGGCCAAGCGCGCCGGCCAGCTTCGAGAGCACGTCCATGGAAGGATACCGGGCGCAAGATAAATAATCCTTCCCCACGACGTATATCCGTGTTCCTTCATCTCGACATGGATTACTTCTTCGCACAGGCGGAGGAGAAGCGCAGGCCCATGATGCAGGGCAAGATAATAGTCGTCTGCGTGTACAGCGGCAGGACCGCGGATTCCGGTGTCGTCAGCACTGTCAATTACGCCGGCAGGGCGGTCGGGATACACTCGGGCATGCCCATATTCATGGCGAAGAAGCGCGCGCCGCCCGCGGACTCGCTCTTCCTTCCCGTGGACCATGACTACTATGCCAGGGTTTCGGCACAAATCGACTCGATAATACGCAGGGCGCATTCTCGCGTCGTCCAGGCCAGCATAGACGAGTGGAATGTGGAGCTGGAGACGGACGACGTTGGCGTGTCGGAAGCGCAGGGGAAGAAGCTCAAGGAAGACGTGAAAACAGGGAGCGGGCTCGCCTGCACCATCGGCGTCGCGCCGTCCCTGCTTGGCGCCAAGATGGCCGCGGCCAAGGCGAAGCCTGACGGGCTGCTCGCGCTGGACAGGGATGCCGAAAGGAAGTTCGTCATGGATTCCGACGTCGAGAAGGTGCCCGGGATAGGGCCGAAGACCGCCATGGCGCTCAATGAGGCCGGCGTGGGGAAGGTGAGGGACCTGGCGAAGCTCGAGCCGATAGCGCTGGTGGAGATATTCGGGAGGAAGGCGGGCGCCTGGCTGCATGCGCTCGGCCAGGGCGTCTACGCAGAAGGGCTTGGCGAGGAGAAGGAGCAGGAGGAAGTGAGCAGGATAGGCACGCTGAAGGAAAAAACACGCGACCCGTACATGCTCCTTGCGAAGCTGGACGAGCTGGAAGCGGACGCGAAGGAATGGCTCGCTGAGATGAAAAAATCCTACAAGACGCTGAGCGTCACGTTCATAACCGAGGACATGAGGGCGCACAGCAAGTCCATGTCGTTCCACAATCCCAGGACGTGGAACGAGGACATCACCAAGGAGAAGAAGGAGCTCGTGGACGACTTTTTGAAAGGGAACAGGCTCGACGTCCGGCGCATCGGCATAAAATTCGGCAATTTCCTGGACCTTGGCGGCCAAACGACGCTGTTCTGACTGTCAGATATACGCTATCTTGAGCCGTTTCGCCTTGGGCAGCATGTTCCTGACGTCGCTGCCGTGGAGCATGCCGCAGCCAAGGGAAAAATCAAGGTAGCGGACAAGGACGTAGCCATCGCTCGCATCCCCCTTCTCGCCTGACGTGACCTTCACGTCGGTTCCGCCTATGAACGTGGCCGCGTTCTCCCTGCCCAGGACGACATAATTCTTCTTCACCTGCCTGCCGAAGAGCTGGAGCAGGTTCGTGGACGGCTTGATCGCGCCCTGCGACCGTGCGATGAGCAGGCCCACGGTGGCTATCCTTGGGTGGTTGACCAGCCTTTTCGGCCCGATGTATATCCTTCCCTTCGACGTGGCGTACAGCCCGTAATCGCTGAATAAAGCGCGCTCCAGCCCGAAGCGCTCTTCGAGATAAAGGAGGACATCGGCTGCGCTCGGCGCAGGCGCCTCCTTGCCTGCCTTATACTGTGAATCGGTTATGCGGCGCCTCATTTTCTCACCATCGCAAGGAAGAAGCCGTCGGTGTTGTTGTGGTGCGGCCAGACGCGCGCCACCTTGCTCACTTCCTCGCTGAACTGCGCTCCGTCCCATTCCATGATCGCAGGGGACAGCCTGAAGCCCGGCACCGAAACATTTTCCAGCCTCGCGTCCTTCCGTTCCCTGAGCAGCGTATCGACGACCCCTTCGTTCTCCTCGGGCGCCAGGGTGCACGTCGAATATACCATCACGCCGCCAGGGGCGAGCAGGTCGAAGGCCTTGACGATGAGCTGTTTTTGCCGATGCGAATGGCCCTCTATCACGCGCTCGGACCATTCCTGGAGGACGCTGTCGGTCTTCCTTATGGTGCCTTCGCCTGAGCAGGGCGCGTCCAGCAGGACGGCGTCGAACTGCAGTTGCGCGGGGAAATGGAGCAGGTTCTGGTTGGTGATTATCGTGTTGATGGTGCCGGTCTTCTCCATGTTGAACTTCAGGGCGCGTATGCGGCTGTAATCTATGTCGTTGGCGACTATCATGCCCTTGTTCCGCATGATTGCGGCCATCTGGGTGGTCTTGGAGCCAGGGGCGGCGCAGGCGTCAAGGACGAGGCGGGCGGTTTCCAGTTCTTTCCGCACGAGTACGGGCGGCAGCATGGAAGCGAGCTCCTGCAGGTAGATGCTGCCGAGGAAATGCTCCAGCGTGCCGCCCAGCTCAGGCACGTCGGATACGAACGCTTCCGGGCACCAGCCCGTCTGCCTGATGCCTATCCCGTAGCCGGCGAAACGCGCCTGCACCTCGGCGACGGACGATTTGAGCGTATTCACCCTGAACGACTTCGGCGTGAGCTCGCCGAGGCAGGCGAGAAACGCGTCCGGGTCGTCCACGACAGGGAGGTATCGCTCCCTGAAGCGCTCTGGGATCCTGGGTTCCATAGAAGTCAATACGATTTCAGGGGGTAGTTCTCTTAAAAACAACGCCAAAGCCGTGGCAAAAGGTGGCAAAACATAGGTTTAAATACTTTTTCAACCATAAATAATAACACCTAACACACCAGTGTCAGGCAAAGGAGGGATAAAATGATAGCATCAATAACCAGCTTTGTTGGCAAAGTCGTTGCGACCGTAAGGGAGCCGATTTTCGGCGTAAAGAGGCCGAAGGCCAGGGTCGGCAAGTCTGCCAAATCCAAGCGCTGCAGCAGGAAATGCAGGTGCAACTGAATTCGCCTGCTTTTTTCATTTTAATTTTAAATATTTCATCAGAGGGATTTTGATATGAAACCAATGCTGACCGGATTCGCAACCATAAAGGCGGGTAAAAATAAGAGCAAGGAGATACCCTTCAAGGTATTCCTTAACACGCCCATAAGCGCCCTCGATGTGTTCGCCAAAAAAGTCCTCATTGAAAAGCCGTTTTCCTCTGACCCGGACGTATGTAAGGGAACGGTAAGGGAAAGGATCGGGATTTTGATGGGGTATCCCAATCAAACAAGTCCTTTCGATTCATTTTAACATTTCCAGGAATTCTTCTTCGACTGGATGGAGCTTCGCAGGCACTATGACCGTGAACGGCGGTGTTCCTAGTTTTCCGGCCTGTTTCGCCAGGTCGCTTATCTTACCATAAGTTATCTTCTCGTCGGGCAGGCCCACGCGCGACAGGACCACGGCGTTGTCGAATTCGGCCAGCATCTCCAGCGCCGCCTTCGCCTCCATGGGCCTGGGCTCGGTGTCCAGGAGGACGAGCGAATGCGCGTTGCGGGCGAGATTTTCCCTGATTACATCGAGCGACGACGAGGGCTTGTAGTTCGGCCTCGGGTTAACCAGGCTGGCGGTCCTGCCGAAACGGTATATCTGCAGGCCTGCGCGGGCAGGCGCCGCGGAATAGATGGACGAGTTGTGTATCACGTCGACGGCAACGCCCTTCTGGCGTGCCTCCATAACGAGCGTAACGTGGGTTGTGGCGGTCAGCGGGTCGCCTGATGCCAGTATGCACACGTTAGCCGTTCGCGCCCTGTCGGCAAGGAAGGGGCTCTCCAGGCGCTCCCTGGGAAGAAGCGTGATCTTCTTGCCGCACGCGCGCTCCAGGGCCCTGATTTTCGCCTCGTCGACAGGATTGGTGTACGTCTCTATGTACGCCTCGTCGCAGGACTTCAGGGCTTCCAGGCCGGCGAGCGTCAGGTCGAACGACACGCCTGTGCCTATGAGAATGAGCGCCATGGATAGGATGGAGGGCGCAACGTTTAAAAATAAGCCCCGTTATAGTGTATTTTAGCACACACTCAGGTCTAGGGCTGAAAATTTCCCTTAGCTTGAGTGATATCACAATCCTTTCTCACGAGAGGGTACGCATTAGGGGCCAATCGACTTAACCATCCCCCTGCCCCTATGCGTCTTATTTTCTTACGGCAGGCTCATCCTGCTTTTGCCGATGACGATGCCGTGCCGCTTCGCGAAACCCTGGTTGGCCTCCAGGACGTATTTCGCAGGCGCCTTCGCAACGTAGCTGGGGCAGTTAGTAACGTTCAGGCCGCAGGGCTGCATGGGGACGACGTCGACTATGGTGCCGTTCTCGGCTATGAATATGCCGTCCAGCGGGATGGTGGTGTTAAACATCCAGAACGAGTGGTTGCCAGGGCTGCCGAAGACGAAGAGCATGCCCTCGTCCTCGCCGAGGGAGGCGCGGCCCATGAGGCCCTTCGCCCGTGTGAATGGGTTGTCTGCCACCTCGGCTGAAACCGACGCCTTGGAGCCGTCCGGATTGGCTATCGTAACCTGCCTGGACGGGCCCCTGGCGCTCAGGAAATAAAAAATCAGGATGGCCGCCACGATGCCGATTACCAGCAGGGCGGCCACGTCTTCGCTTCTCATATCTTGGAGAACCTGTCCTTGAACTTCTGCTGCAGCTTCGGCAGGTTCGTGTATTCCAGGTCCTCTTCCGGGAGCCTGTGCGGCTCGAACGGGCCGTGCCTGCGCATGTATTCGGCTATCTTGTTCGCCTTCTTCCTCGCATGGTCGTAGGCGATGTCCTTGAAGATGTCGACCGGGCCGACGAGCGTGCCGTTGGCGAGCTGGAAGCCCAGTGCGACCACGCGCGGCGGGCCGTCGAGGCGCGTCGGGATGGCGTTCTCCTGGGCCACAGGCATGAGCGGGCCCTGGTGAGAGCCGCGCATCCAGCCGGCGACTAGGTGCGGGAAGGCGAACGGCTCCACTATCTCGCCTATGGCAGGCAGGCCGCCCTGGCCGCGCACTATGCCGACCGGGTCGTCCTTGCCGACGTACTGGCCTGCGACCTGGGACAGTTTTTCAGTGGAGATGCAGCAGACCGCCTCGTCCTCAGGGACCTTGTTCCCGGGGCCGGGGTAGACGCGCTTTATGACATAGCGCGAGCGCGAGCCGACGAACGCCAACATGGCGTACATCTCCTCAGGGGTCTTGAACCTTATCTTCCTGCCTTCGACGGTGTCATAGACCTCGAAGGTGAAGCCGCCCTGCATCGCCGGGTCGATAACCAGACCGGGGGTGCAGAACGGGTCTGCGAACATGCGGTATATCGGCAGGTTGAACGCGCCAGGGTCTGTCTTGTCCATCATGAATACTACGACCGGCTCGCTCTTGCGTTCCTCGAACTCCAGCTCTGCCACGCCAGGCCCCATGCCGCGCACGTTGCCTGAGAACGCGTCCTTGAGCAGGTCCTGGCCTGCGCCGTAGAGCTTGAGCTTCTTCGCGACTTCGGTCCCTGCCTTGAAGACGTCCCAGGCCAGCGCGTGCACGTCCTTGTTGTCCACGCCCTTGGTATGGGTAAGTATGAGATTGAGGTCGTCGCCGCACTTGCCGACGTAGAAATCGGTTATCTTCCCTTCCTTCTTCGCCTTGGCGAGCATCTCGTTCGCGAGCTTCATGAGGTCCGGGTGGACCGTCTCGTGGCCCGGGTAGCCGCCTATGTCTGCCTTGATTACACTAAGAGTCGTTTTCACTTCTAACACCTCTCTGGTATTGCTTCCATGCCACGGAATAAAAAGATTGCTGAAATGAGGAAAAGAATTCCGCGCTGGCGCGCTTGCCGGGATTCGGTGCACCGGCCGGGCTTTGGCTCACCACTTGCCGACGGTGATGAAGCCCGTGTATGAGAAATCGACGAACGGGAAGTCGATGGACGGCGCTGGCGGGTTTGTCGCTATGTGCACCCCGTTCAGGCTCACGTTGGTGACCGTGCAGCATACGCCGCGCTCGTCCTTCTCGAAGGCGAGCAGGCCGGCAAGCCGCGATATCACCGTGCTGGGGAAAAGCACCATGCGGTTGATTGCGGGCATCTCGCCGGTTATCGGCGGCAGGCCGAGCTTTCCCAGGGCATCGTCCAGCCTTTTGAGGATGGTCGGCAGCCTTTTATCGGAAGGCGGTTTATGCCCGTCATCCTCACGATAGCGGGCCAGCGCGAAGCGGACCGCTTCTCTAATCGCGCCCTGGCTGGCAAGCATGGATGGGCCCTCGCCCATTTCCAGGCTCCGCCCGACTAGAACGCAGACCGGGTTCCTTTTGCATGGCGGGAGAATCCGGTTGGGAAGGGTATGTACCATGGAGTCGCCGGGGAAATTCCAGCCGCCATACGAGGCGATGAGGCGTATGCCCTCGGTTACTGGAGATTCCAGGCGGAACGTCCTGGTGACCTTGACCGGGACATAGCCCAGCGCTTTCTGCCTTTCAGCCATCTCGTTGGCCTTTTGCCTGTCGAATGAAGATGATGCCATGTTATAATCCATGGTGGGACGGGTTTAAAAAAGCTTTCAAAAATCATTTCGCGACAGCGACCTGGGCCTGGAGCATCTGGAACTTGTCCTCCTCCACGCCCTTGGTCTTGACCGCCTTGCCCACGTGCAGCACCTGCTCCTGCCTCGACGTGTCGCGGTAGATGGTTATCCCCTTGCAGCCGCTCTTCCATGCGAGCATGTAGACGCGCTCGATGTCCTCCACGGTCGCGTCCGCGGACATGTTTATGGTCTTGCTCACCGCGAGGTCCACGTCCTTCTGGAAAGCCGCCTGCATGAGCACGTGCGCCTCGGCCGGAAGGTCGTAGGCAACGCGGAACACGGCCCTGACGTCCTTGGGCAGCTCCTCCATCTTCTGGATGGTGCCCTCCTCCATTATCTTCTGCATGAGCTCCTGGCTGTAGAGCCCGCGCACCTTCAGGACCTTCTCGAAGACGGGGTCGAGGTAGTAGTAATGGCCTGCGCGCACGGTCTTCAGGAACGAGAGCGCGAACACCGGCTCTATGCCGCTGCTCGTGTCCGCTATCATGGATATGGTGCCGGTCGGCGCGATGGACGTGCACGTGGCGTTGCGCATGGCGTCGTATTTCTTCGATAGCGGGCTTTCCTTGAACGATGGGAACGAGCCCCTTGCGCGGCCGAGCTCGTGGCTCATCTTCCTGGCCTCGTCCTCTATGAAGCGCATGACCTCCTCGCCGACGCGGTATCCCTCCTCCGAGTCGTATGGTATGCCCATGCTGAACAGCATCCTTGAGAACCCCATGACGCCAAGGCCTATGCGCCTGTTCTTCATGGTCTGGTCGCGTATCTCGGGTATGGGGTACTTGTTCAGGTCTATGACGTTGTCGAGGAACTGCATGCCCAGGCGCGTCACGTAGCGCAGCCGGTTCCAGTTCACCTTGGTCTTCCACGGCGTCCTGCTCCAGTCCAGCTCCACGAACTTCGCCAGGTTTATGCTGCCCAGGTTGCACGACTCGTAGTCCGGCATGGGCACCTCGCCGCACGGGTTGGTCGCGTGTATCGGCTGGTCCGGCGTCGGGTTCCTCCGGTTTATCTCGTCTATGAAGAGCAGGCCTGGCTCGGCCGACTTCCAGGCGCTGTATGCTATGAGCTTGAAGATGCTGCGCGCGTTGACCCTGCGCACGGGCTGCATGTTGCGCGGGTTGAGCAGGTCGTATTCGCCGTTCGCCTCGACGGCGTGCATGAACTTGTCGTCCGCCATGACGCTGACGTTGAAGTTCTCCATCATGCCCGGCGTCTGCTTCATGGTGATGAACTCCTCCACGTCCGGGTGCCACACGTGCATGGTGGCCATGTTCGCGCCGCGGCGCTTGCCGCCCTGCTTTATGACGTTGGTGGCGTTGTCGAAGGCGCTCATGAACGATATGGGGCCGGACGCGATCCCGGCGGTGCTCTTCACGTAGTCGCCCTTTGGCCGGAGGTAGGAGAAGCAGAAGCCTGTGCCTCCGCCCGTCTTGTGTATTATCGCCTGGTTCTTCACGGATTCGAATATCTGCGCTATGTCGTCCTTCACAGGGAGCACGAAGCACGCGGCCAGCTGGCCGAGCTCAGTGCCGGCGTTCATGAGCGTGGGCGAGTTCGGCAGGAACTCGAAGTTGGTCATTATCTGGAAGAACGCCTCCTCGTAGTGGCTCACGGTCTCCTCGTCCGCGCCGTAGTTGCGCTCGTTGGACGCGAGGTATTTCGCCACGCGCCTGAAAAGGCCGCTCGGGCTCTCCATCACCTTGCCCGTGTCGTCCTTGAGCAGGTAGCGGCGCTCCAGCACCTGCACCGAGTTGAGCGACAGCTTCAGGTCGTCCTCGACGCCGAGCATCCGCTTCATCTCGCGCTCGATGTTCTTCCTGTGCCTGTATAGTATATATGATTTGGCCGTTGTCGCATGGCCCGTCTCTATGAGCGCTTTTTCCGCAAGGTCCTGGACCTCTTCCACCGTGGGCGTGTAGTCTTCCTTGTACTTCTCGTTGAGGAACTGGACGACCTTGTCCGCGACGCGCTCCGATTCCGCGCGGTCGCTGCCGCCGACGGACTGTGCTGCCTTGAAGATCGCGTTGACTATCTTCTGCTTGTCAAAATCGGCGACGGCTCCGTCTCTTTTCCGTATCTTGTTTATCGGCATGGACCCACCTAAGATATTACCAGCCAAGAGAGGCCTCTCAACCCTTCTTTGCTAGAGCAACAGGATTTCATGCATAAGGAATATAAAGGTGATTTCATTTTTTTCCGCAACGGCGTGGCAAATTTGCAAAAATCTGCCTGCATTGCAATGAAATTGCAATACGGTGGAACTTCCGCGGAAAATGCGAAATGAAAAATGCGCCTGCAAAAATCCGGCCGGAGGCCCGCGTGGCAGTGGCAGAGAATGTGGTATTTAACGTTTTATTGTCCTGTTTAAAAAGCCGTCCGTGCATAATAACAATGTCAACCGAAGGTGATACTCTTGACCGAACAACGCATGAAGCCAGGGCATCTGGCATTATTTAGGCCGGAGGGCGCTGCGCGCCAATTCCCCAGGCGCATTGCCACGCAGGCCATGGAACCCGAAGCCAGCCCGTTCCACCCCCACAAGATCTTCCAGGGAACGTTCCTGCGCGGCGGCTGCATGTCTTATCAGACGCATGGCCTCGCGATACTCTACATCAGGGCGAAGGACACGGAGCTGGACTGGGATGCCCTCAGGGGGATCGCAGGGCAGCTGGAGATGAAGCTCAGCCGGGCAGGCGAGCTCTCGACCGCCAATTCCGGCATCACAGTCCGGGTCTCATTCCACCAGAACAGGGCCCATTCGGTCTATGCGGTAGGGGCATACAACGTCCCCAGCGGCCAGCTGACTGCCGCCAGGCGCATCGTGGAAAGGATTGCAGAAAAGCTTTTTGAGATGAAGGAGGAGCCGCGCTTCAGCGACAGTGCGAGCCGGCGCTTCAGGACTGACCTCGCGGGAAAGGCCGGCTACCTCTGAGCGAGTATGGCGGCCACGCCGCCGACCACGAAGTTCATCAGCGCGCCCACCAGGAGCGCGCCTATGCCGCACAGGCCTGCGAACAGCACGCCCATGGCGCCACCGGTCTCGCCGAAAAGCGCCGTCGCAAGGGCCGCTTCAACCGAGCCGTAGCGGACGGTGTCGATTATGCCGTTGATTACGAGCAGGTTGAGCAGGACGCCAAGCGCAAGGTGCAGGCCGCCGGCCACGACGTATGCGAACGCCGTGGACGTGGCAGAGCCGACCGTGTCGAGCCTGTACCGCTTTATCCCGCGAAAGCCCCCCCAGAGGTACATCGCGAAAAACGCCGGGTACATGAGGTATGTGAAGGCCGTGCTCGCCATGTCAGGGACTGACGAGATGCCAAGCACCGGCAGGGTGACCATGATGTCTTTCGGCCCGGTGAAGATGAGCGAAATCACCTGGAGTATGACTGATATTACGACCAGGGCCGAGCCTATGCCTATTAGCGGCAATGAAGCGCGCAGCATGTTCTTGATATCCATCAGAGGTCACCTGCTTGGACTTGGAATGTAAAATTTATAAAGGACGCTAGGCGCTCAGCAGGAGAAGATGAACGTGAGGCGCTTGTCTTCCTTCCTGTCCAGCCTGCAGAACCCGAACCTCTCGAACTGTATGACCGTCCCTTCGGCCAGCGCTGCGCATGCCGGCTCGCAATAGCCGCTTGCCTTTTCCAGGCTCTTCGGGTTGAATTCGCCGTCCAGGAGCAGGTCCTTTGGCATCAGCACGTCGCATTCCAGCCTTCCGTCGCCCACCCACTGGATTTTCTTCTCCGCCATGCCATCAGGCCTGAGCTCGCCTGCGAGTTTTTTGCCCTTGTCCACGAGCTTCACGTTGCACAGGTCCTTCAGGCGGAACGTTTCCCCGGCCTTCAGCGCCTTGGCGTCTGCCCCGGAGATGTAGACTGTGCCGCTGACAGCGAGCTTGCGCACGCCCATGCCCATTTTCGGGTGCATCTTCAGCTCCACTGTCTTGCTGCCGAGCCCCTTGACCTCCAGCTCGACCGGGTCGGCGACGAAGTAGTGGTGCGGCGACACCGGGTCGAGCAGCTTGCGGTTCTCGGCAAGGAGCGCCTCCCAGTCCGGCTCGCTCTCGACCTTCGATATGCCGAATTGGAGCACGAACTCGCGGATGGCCTCCGGCAGGATGCCCCTGCGGGCCAATCCGGCCAGCGTCGGCAGCCTCGGGTCGTCCCAGCCCCAGAGCTTGCCGCTCTCGACGAGCGGCCTGAGCAGGCGCTTGGAGACAGGCGCGTTCCTGATGCTGAGCCGCGAGATGGAGACCATCTTCGGGACCCTGAGGTTGAGTTTCTTCAGCAGGTATACGTAGAGCTCGTCGCGCAATTCGTATTCCTTTGAGCGGATGGGGACCGTGATGCCCAGGATGGAGTCCATTACCGAGCCCTGGAAGTCGTAGGTGGGCCAGACACGGTATTTCGTGCCCTGGCGGTAGTGCGGTGCTGTTATGACCCTGAAGAGCGTCGGGTCGCGCATGACCGTGTTGGCTGCGGCCATGTCACCCTTCAGGCGTATTATTGCGCCGCCCTCCGGGATCGTGCCGTCAAGCAGGCCTTTCCAGATCTCCTTGCTTTCCCCGGGGCTGCGCGAGCCGCAGGCGCAGCGGGCCATATTCTCGCGCCCTTCGGAGATCTCCTCCTGGCTGCAGGTGCAGGCGTAGGCGTCGCCCTGCTTGATCAGCCGGAGGCAGAGCTGATACATCTCAGGGAGGTAATCAGAGCAGTATTTCTCCTCGTCCCAGTTCAGGCCGAGCCATCTTATGCCGCTGCGTATGGAGTCGAGGAACTCGGACTTCTCGGCTTCGGGGTTGGTATCGTCCCAGCGAAGGATGGTTTTCCCCTTGTACCTCTGGGCGATGCTCCAGGAGAGGCAGAACGCCTTCGCGTGGCCCACGTGCGGCCAGCCGTTTGGCTCAGGGGGGTAGCGGACGACCACCGCCCCCATCTCTGCGCCAGGGATTTCGATGCCCTTCTTCTCCTCCTTCTTCACCGCGTATTCGAAGGAGGCCATTTCCTTCTCTATTTCAGCCTTCTTGAGCTTCGAGACGCGGGCCATTTCGGCGCTTATCTTCGCCATCGTGCCCTTCATGTCCTTCTTGCAGTCCGGCGATTCGCCGATGACCTTGCCCACGACCGAGCCGGCGTCTGCCTTGCCGTAATCGTAGGCGTTCTTGAGGACGTGCTTGCGGATGATCGAATCCAGGCCGCTCATGAAATCAGAATGTAGGGCGGGATTTAAATCACTAGTAGCCGAAGGCCGGGTTCCTGCCTATGCCTGCATTCATGGCCGCGGCGGCCTTCTCGGTCTTCGGGGGCGGCTCGCTTCGGCGCAGCCTGTACGACAGGACCTGGTATATGTCCATCATGCACAGCCGGTCCTCGTCGCCCTTCAGGAATCCCTTCAGTTCCGGCTTTTCGCGCAAAACCTGCACGTAGTTGTCCTTGTAGATCGCGTGCCGGACGATGTCGTAGAGCTGCTCGTTTTCTTTCTGGCTGAGCATTGACATCGTGCTGCTGAAGACGTCGCTCCCCCTCCCCCAGGCTGCGCGCACCCGCAGCCACGCGGCCCGCGCCTCATTGGGAATTTCCTTTCCTGCCATGGAACAAGCATATGCCCGCATCTTAATATGTTTTTCCCTTTTCGATATCGAGGATAATGGCGTCCTAATGAAGTTTTTAGAGTCTGCGGACTCTAAACCCCAAACATTTCATGTTTAGGGTAGTGAAGTTTTATCAGAAGTCAAACAGGGGGAAAACTTCTGATACAAACATTTATATAATTCTTCCTTGCCTAAAAATATCACAACAGCATAAGGAGGTGCAACATATGGAAGCGAACATGTCTGTAAGGATGCATGTATCTAGTTATACGAAGTTGGGTTGCACCTTTAAGCCGATCAGGTGGAACGACCTGAAAAACTGAAAAGAGGAAGGGGGCCTGAAAAAGGCCGTGACTCCCGGAAACTTTTCTGCGGAAAAAACGGAGACAGTCCGTCCGCCGCCTTTTTGCGGCATTTTGATTGCTTGCAATCCCAAGCTACGGCGTAAGCGCCGCCGCGGGGATTCCGGGAATGCGAATTCGCCTTCCCATATACAGTACGGTGATAGCAGTGAACGGAGCAGTTGCCCCGGTTCCGGAAGAGCCGGAAGGGCCAGACAGGGTAGTGGTAGAGGAAGAGGACATGGACGAGGTCCTGCCTCCGAGAAGGGGCAGGCCCAAGAGGGCCTACGACAGGGACCGCCTCACCGAAGTGATGAGGCTGTACTTCCTGGAGAAGATGTCCATGAGGCAGGTCGCGGACGTCATGGGGGTGTCCCACATGAGCGTGTACCGCATGCTCAGCGACCCGGCGGTAGAGCTACTCATCTGAAATCAGGGATGGGGCGCCTCGGGGCGCCGTCTGTCGGGCAGGCAAGGCGGCCGGCCCTTCCTTCCTTTTTTCCCTTTTCATCTCCCAGCGCTCGCGCTGGGGAAAAATAAGAGACTCACGCTTCATCTAGAGAATCCAATGCAATTTTCGTATTCTTGCGCACAACTCCATTCCATCATTCCGAGTGTGAATCGAAATTTTGGAGGTGATCTATCCGCAGGTTCCCCTACGGATACCTTGTTACGACTTAGCCCCCCTCACGCCCTTTCGGTTCGAACTCAGCAATTAACCGAGGTCTCACCGAAAAAACATTTGGGTGACTTGACGGGCGGTGTGTGCAAGGAGCGGGGACACATTCACCGCGGGATAGTGACCCGCGATTACTAGCCATTCCATTTTCATGAGGGTGAGTTGCAACCCTCAATCCAAACCACGGATGGATTTAGAGGATTTGCTTCTCCTTTCGAAGTCGCAGCCCATTGTTCCATCCACTGTATGCCGCGTGTAGCCCAAGTGTTTCGGACCATACTGACCTACCGTCGCCCACTCCTTCCTCCCATTTAGCACGGG
>JAQTME010000019.1 GCA_028714535.1 Candidatus Iainarchaeum sp.
TTGGCCGGGACCTCGAGCCCCTGGTACCAGCCCATGCTCGTCGCGTTGTTGCTGCCCGTCATGTATGCCGGAGAGCCGCAGGCAAGGCGGTAGTCGTTGCCGTTGTAGTCAAAGAACACCGGGCTTGCGTTGAGGTCACCGGTGCGGTTCAGCAGGGTGCCGCTGCAGTTTTCCGCGACCACCCCGGAGAACAGGTTGTACGTGCTTTGGACTGTCCTTCCGGCGCCGTTCGAAACGCAGGTTATGCCAGAGAAGATGTTGTTCCTCATCTGGCCGTTGGAACCAGACAGCACGGTAGACATATTTGCGAATGTGTTGTTCTCGAGCACCGTCGCGGCGGGGATGGCGGTGTTGTCTATGCCAATCCCGTTCGAGTAGAAGAGGTTGTTGTAGAAGAGCAGCGTGTTGGCATTGCCAAGATTGCTCCCTAAAACCGCGGTGCCGGATATGCCGGTAAAGGTGTTGTTGATGAATGTTGCGCTGGTTCCAGTGTTGGACCGTACACAGTAAACCCCCCTGGTGATTATGCAATCCCGGATTATGGAACGGTCCTGGCCGTTCTGGTATATTGAATAGGAGGTTGCGTTTGCGGCTATCCTGAAGCCTGCGAGGGTGACATCGGATGCGCTTATTCTCACCGTATTCCCGCTGGATGCGTTTATGGTCGTGTTTGCTGCGCCCTCGCCGCGCACCTGGAGGAGAACCTTGTCTATGATGACATTTTCGCTGTAGGCGCCCGCTCCCACCAGCACCGTGTCTCCGGGGGGTGATTTGTACACGCCCTTTTGGATTGTCCTGACGGGGTTTGCCTGGCTTCCGTCGCCGGTGGAATCGTTTCCCGCCATGGAGACGTACCATATGGGGCCAGAGTAGACATCAGCGCACGGCCCTTGGTACCAGCCGCGGTTATACGTGCCCGTGGGGCTGCTGTTTATGGCCGGAGAGCCGCAGGCAAGGCTGTAGTTGTTTCCGTTGTAGTCAACGAACATCGGGCTTGTGCTGAGGTCACCGGTGCGGTTCAGCAGGGTGCCGCTGCAGTTTTCCGCGACCACCCCGGAGAACAGGTCGTACGTGCTTTGGACTGTCCTTGAGGCGCCGTTCGAAACGCAGGTTATGCCAGAGAAGATGTTGTTCTTCATCTGGCCGTTGGAACCGGACAGCACGGTAGACATATTTGCGAATGTGTTGTTCTCGAGCACCGTCGCGGCGGGGATGGCGGTGTTGTCTATGCCAATCCCGTTCGAGTAGAAGAGGTTGTTGTAGAAGAGCAGCGTGTTGGCATGGCCAAGATTGCTCCCTGAAACCACGGTGCCAGATATGCCGCTAAAGGTGTTGTTGATGAATGTTGCGCTGGTTCCAGTGTTGGACCGTATGCATATGATCCCCCTGGTGATTATGCAATCCCGGATTATGGAACGGTCCTGGCCGTTCTGGTATATTGAATAGGAGGTTGCGTTTGCAGCTATCCTGAAGCCTGCGAGGGTGACATCGGATGCGCTTATTCTCACCGTATTCCCGCTGGATGCGTTTATGGTCGTGTTTGCTGCGCCCTCGCCGCGCAACTGGAGGCCTGCCTTGTCTATGGTGACATTTTCGCTGTAGGCGCCTGCAAACACGTAAACAGTATCATTCGCATTCGCCTGCCCGAGTGTGTAGTTTATCGTGAGGCACGGCGTGGAGTTGTCGCTGCAGTTGCCGCTGTCGGTTCCGGTCGTAGCCACGTACCTGCACGTGCCGGACGGGGCCGTGCACGTGAAGGCGAAGGAGAGCGAGCAAAGTAGCATCAAGGCGGCTATGCCGAGCCAGCGCACGCGGATAGCGTTTTGAAGCATATGACAGGATATTTGAGAGGAAAGAATTAAAAAGAGGAATCGCCTTCACACGTCGTTGAATGCGACGATGCCCTGGCCCGCGCACCTGTCCGCATGCTTTCCAGGATGGGCCGCAGGGGCAGTGCGCATTTCTTTTAGCGCAGGTCTCTTTCCGCAGAAAGAGAAAGTGCAGGGGAAGAGATTTGAACTCTCGAAGGGACTAACCCACCAGCCCCTCAAGCTGGCGCATTTGACCGCTCTGCCACCCCTGCGTATGACCGTGACGACATGAGGCAATCCCTCATGACAGTGGCAGTTTGGCGAACGGAACGCCGTTCGGCTATACTGCCACCCCTGCAAACTTTTAGTAAAAAGTTTGATCAAAACGGGCTGTTAAATTAATCTTCTTTCTCCTTTTTCTTCGCCTTCTTCTCTTCCTTCTCCTCTTTTTCCTCGGTCTTCTTCGCTTTCTTCGCCTTCTTGGCAGGCTTCTTGCCGAGCGCTTCTTCAACGGCTTCGATGTCATCTATTATGACGTCGCACGCGCGCCCTATGACTTCCGCCGGCTCCATCTGGCAGCAGCTCTCCACCATGAAACGGAGGGAGTCGCCTTCCTTGCCGTAGCTCACTATGCCCGCCTGGAACTTGGCATGTTTCCTGCCGATCCCGAGGATCGCCTTGCTCTCGAAGCGCAGGTGCTGGTTCGGGCCCAGGGTGGCTATCGGTATGCTCTTGGCGACCTTTATGTCCTTGTCAGAGCTTTTCATCTCGGACGAGTAGACCGTCTTCGGGCCCTCCGCATCCAGCGAGAAGACGATTTCAGCGCTTTCAGGCGTCTTCTCCGGCGTGGTTATGGGCAGGAGGCCCAGCCTGTGCGCGATGTACTCGTCCCACAGCGGGCTTGAGTTGTCGTAGAATGTCACCTGGTCTATGGCCAGCACGGGCACGCGGGATATCGAATACCTGCGCACCATGTTGGCGAAGCTGGTTGACACGTCGGCTATGAACTCCATCCGGTTCTCATGCTTCTTGTCGAGCTTCATACCCTGCGCCCCCTTCTGCCGCCCTTCCTTTTCATGGAGTCGGTCGGCAATGGAGTAACGTCTTCTATGCGCCCTATGCGGACGCCGGTCCTGGCGATTGTCCTGACGACTGCCTGCGCGCCTGCGCCCGGCGTCTTTATGCCCACGCCACCAGGGGCGCGGATGCGGACGTGGACCAACGTGATCCCCTTCTCCTTCAGGGTGTGGACGACCTTCGAGGCCGCCTGCATGGCCGCGTAGGGCCTGCCCTCCTCCCTGTGGGCCTTGACCATCATGCCGCCGCTCGCCCATGCCAGCGTCTCTGCGCCGCTCATGTCAGTGGCGGTTATTATGGTGTCGTTCTTGGATGAATATACGTGCACAACAGCCATCCTGTGCTTCCTTGGCGCTGCCATCGGTGCCCGCTCTGCCGGTGCTGCTGCAGGTTTCGCTTCAACCGGAGGTGCGGGGGCCTTGGGCTCTTCCGGAGCCTTCGGCTCAGCCTTCTTCTCTTCAGTTTTTTCGGGTTTTTCAGTCATGAACACACCTTTACGCCGGCGCGGCCTCCTTCTTCTCTTCAGGCTTTTCAGCCTCGGCAGGCTTTGGAGCCTCGGCAGGCTTTTCCGCTTCCGGCGCCTTCACTGTGATGTCTATCGGCTTGGAATGTGCGACCTCGTCGCTCAGCTTCACCAGGTAGTTGGGCCTGGTGACCGTGCCGCCGTTCACCATTATGAAACCGTGCGTGATCAGCTGGCGCGATTGTGGCATCGTCCTTGCGAGCCCCTTGCGCAGCACGATGGTCTGCAGGCGCCTCTCCAGCACCATGCGGACTTCGAGCGAAAGCACCTCATCGATGGTCGCGCCCTCGCGGAGCATCCCGAACTTGGCGAGCTTCGCCAGTATCTTGGTTGCGTCGTCGCGCCGCGCGTCCTCGGTGACTGAAAGGAGCCGCCTGGCCTCGCGCCTGTACTTCTTCAGCTCTGCCGTGGCCATCCACAGCTCGCGCATGTTCTTCAGCCCGTATTCGAGCTTCAGCCCCTTTTCCCTTGCTAGCCGGTCCGCATCCCACAGCTTCTTCGGCCTTTCGGATTTGTTCCTGAGTTTTCTCGGGTCTCCCATGTGAGCACCTTTACTTCTTCTCCGCCGGTGCGGCCTTCTTCTCCGCGGGCTTCGCCGCGCCAGCCGCAGGTGCGGCCGCGGCAGCTCCTGCCGCAGGTGCGCCTGCCGCGCCCGGCTTGGCCGCCTGCTGGGCTGCGATTATCGCCTTCCTCAGCACACCGACTGCCATTCCGGTCCTTCCGGTGTTCCTTGTCCTCTGGCCGCGCACCTTCTGCCCGTACGAGTGGCGGTATCCCTTCCAGGTGTAGAGCTTCTTCTCGCGCTCCAGGTCCTGGGTGTTCTCGAATATGAGGTCGTTCATGATGACGTGCCTGTTGGTGCCGGCCAGGTAGTCTGAGCGGCGGTTGAACAGGTACGCAGGTATCTTGTACTCGTGGAGATTCTGGAGTATCTTGTCGATCTTGTCGATCTGGTCCTCGCTGAGCTCGCCGACGCGCGTCTTGGGGTCGATCGCCAGCTCGTTGTGCAGGACCGCGCCTGCAGAGACGGCCAGCGTGTGGCTGATGCCGCGCACCCTGATGAGGGCGCGGTTGAGCGGGACTTCGCCCTTCACGTCCTTGCCTGCTATGCGTACTATGCCCCTGAAGTTCTCCTTCTCCACGCGGACGGGCTTCTTCGGGCCTGCCTGGGGCGGCGCCGCGGCCTTGTGGTGCTTCGCCTCTGGCGCGGCTTTCGCTTCGTGCTCACCGTGCTTCGCCTCGCGCTCGTCCTTAGCCTCGCGTTCGCGCTTCGTTTCCTTGTTATCGTGTTTCTCTTTAGCCATCATCACACCCTGGTAACTGTCTCTACCTCGACCTCGCTCACGTTGCCGAGCTTCCTTATCTTCGCCTCGAGCTGGTCCATGCCGCCCTTGGAGTCGTCCATGAGCAGGTTCGCCTTCAGCACCTTTATGCCGAAGCCGACGTCCTCCTCCCACAGCTTGTTTACCTTCGCTATCTTCTCCAATCCTGATTTGACCGCCGGCATTGCCGCTGGGTCGTCAACGTAAATCTTCACCTGTGCCGCCACGTTGTATTCAGTCATCGTCGCACCTAGGGCCCCGCGAATCCGCAGGCGCAGGAGTATTTGTTCCTGTTCTCCCTGCAGTAGTGGCACCGGACGACCTTCTCGGCACAGTCCGGGCACGGGAACTCCGCGAAGTCTTTCGTATTCCTTCCGCAGCTTATGCAGCGTTTCAACATACCACCTGGAACATTCCTAAACGACTGGAAAATCGTAGATTTAGGATTGCAGTCTTTTTGAGAATGCAGAGGATTTATTTAAAAGCCAATACATATTTAAATCTGTCCGTTAGTGCCCCGATAGTCTAACCTGGATAAGACACAACCCTGCGGTTCCCGCTTTTAGGAAAAGCGGGGGCAAAACTCACTGTAAAAGTGCATTGCACCCGGCCCTAAAGAAGGCGGAGCAGTAAGGTTGAGGTCCGTGTTCAAATCGCGGTCGGGGCGATATTTTTATCCTGCTTTTGACTAATATCTATAGCACATGCAGTCGGCGCCAAGGTAATCCCCCGGGGGGCAGCGCAGGCACTGGTTGTCACAGCTCTGATAACCGGGCTGGCATGCCTTGCAGGTGTAATCATCGGCTGCTATCGTCCCGTACGGGCAGCTCTCATAGCACATGCAATCGACACCAAGATAACGCCCGGGTGTGCAGGACACGCATTCATTGTCGCAGCTGTGATACCCTTCCCGGCAGGACGTACATGCATGCTGGTTGGCCGTGATTGTCCCGGACGGGCACTTGGAATAGCAGCTATTGCCGAATGTGTATGGCTTATTTGGGTATTGGTTGGCGCAGTCCAAACAGCTCGTCATGAAATAGACGGTCCGGTTGCCCGCTGAACATTCTGGCAATGTGTTGCCCGGGTAACGCCCGCCAGCAGGGTCGAAGATCACCCATGTGCCGTTCTCAGCGGTAATGTAGTTTATGGTGATGTCGGGGTTGTAATGCCTGGCGACCGCCTGCGTAAAGGGGCTCATATCCATGCCAGGCGGGCCGATGCGCACTATCGTATAGGCATGCCTGCAGTCAGGGTCTGCAACGACCTTGGCAATTCCGCTTATCGCCCGGATCATGGAAACCATCAGCACTGCCTGGTTCTTGCAATCTCCTGATTTTGTCACTAAAGTTTCCGAGGCCGGATAAGGGATCCCGCCCAACGGGACATTCTGGTACATTATATTCGCTTTCACCCAGTCGTAGATGTCAAAAAGCTGGGTGATGCTATAGGCCCCCGAATCGTTCCTGATGGCATCCGCAGCGGCTTGGCGGACGCTCAGGTCATATGGGTTGATTTTATCGCAATATTCACCATAATACGGCTCTGTGTTCTCATAGATTGTGGAATAATTAATCGGAGGCATGATGCTGCAGATTGAACCGTTTGGGCCCTGGCCGGCCGGGCAGCCGCATATGGACGCATTGTCTATGAGGACGCCGTTATCGCAGTATTTCGGCTTTGTCTTGGCGCACAGGTTGTACAGGGTCCCGTCATCGCATTTGTCGACGTGGGGCATGCACGAATCCCCCAGCACGTCATAGCCGGCTCCGCAGCCGCACAGCGATGCTTTCTGGATTAATTCGCCATCGCTGCAATACAGCGGTGGTGACGATGCGCAGGAACCGGAGGGGGTGCCGTCCGAGCAGTCCTGCGTTTCAGGGGTTATGGGGCCGCAGCAGCCATAAAGGAACAGCCCCAGGGCCATGAGCAGCACGGTGAGTTTTTGCATGCACAGGTTTCTTTCCCAAGGGTTTTAGAACTATCTGGATGCGATACGGCATCATCATGGCAGAAGCAGGAATGGACCCGTTGTGACTGCCACATTGTCCGGCGCTCCGTACAATGGGGCGCATTGTTCTGCAAACAATCGCGCTGTCACTTCGTTCCCAATCCGTCCTGGGGCAGGCCTCAGGATGCGGAACAGGAAACAATAAGGACGAATTGGGCCCGTTGTGGCCTGCGGCCACCTTGTTCCCAATTCGTCGTGAGGCAAACTCAAGGACGCGGGACAGGCAATAATGAGGACGAATTGGGCCCGGCGAGATTTGAACTCACGACCTTTCGATTTCTAGAGCACTTTTTGGAAGTTTTTTGATGAAAGTTTTTCCCAAAAAGTTTCTATCAGTCGAACGCTCCACCAGTTCAGGAAACTCCTGGCTCACCAAAAGTTTCAGGCTGAGCTACGGGC
Organism: Candidatus Iainarchaeum sp.; assembly: GCA_028714535.1. Taxonomy (GTDB): domain Archaea; phylum Micrarchaeota; class Micrarchaeia; order Anstonellales; family Bilamarchaeaceae; genus Bilamarchaeum. Next base: position 7,144 of record JAQTME010000019.1, read on the forward strand.
CCGGTTATGGAGATACATCCACCGACCACTTTTTAAAAATGTAGCAGCGGGCGACCGGCCGGCCCATCGTCTTATTTCCGGATAGGCTCTTCGCAAGGCCGCAGTTCCGGCCATTCCTCCGGGACCAGATGGCCGGTCTTACGGAATAACCTGGAAATCTGCTCGACCTCCGGGTTCAGGAATTTGACGACGAGGCCGGTATCCTCGATCTGAACCGGAGGGGCGCTCTCCCTGAAAACAGGCGGAAGGTCATTCGCTGTCGTTGCTGTCCTTATGTAGTATATGCACAGCGGGTTCGTTCCAGGCTCTGCAAAAACAGGTTCGCGGCCAATGGAACGCCCTGGGCTGGGCCATGAAATGGCCTCATCGTCGCTCAGGCTCACGTACATCAGGCGTCTTTGCTTGTACATCACCGTGTCGCCTGGGACAAGGCCGTTCCAGGTGTTGCGCTTGAGCCACCTCGCCTCTTCCCGCGCCTCGGCGCGTTTCGGCATTTCGACAAAGTATCTGCGTAATCCGTTGAACATCTGCATGCTTCCGCCACCCGGACTTATTTGGGCGGAGAACTATATAAATTTAGCGATTGCCACAAACGGGCGGCGGCTTTTTATTCCGCGACGGCCAATATGCGCTCATGAAGATAGCGATTTTCTCGGATACGCACCTCGGCTACGCGCGGTTCGAAGAGGATTCCTACGTGCAGGCAGGGCGCGTGCTCGCTGACGCGGCGGCCAAGGCGGACCTCATCCTCTGCGCGGGCGACGTGTTCGACACGAAGATTCCGAAACTGGAGACGCTCAGCCAGGCCATAGGGATATTCCGGAGCGTGAAGGCGCCGGTCTACCTCATCTACGGCAACCACGAGCGCCGCAGCAGGGACATGACAAATCCCGTGGAGCTGCTCGCCACTGCGGCGGACCTCACCCTGCTTGACGGGAGCGGGGCGACGTTTGAGAAGGGCGGGGAGCGCGTGCAGGTCTTCGGCATGGGCAGCGTGCCCGAGGAATATGCCGAGAAGGAGCTGAAGGCGGCGCTGGAGAAGTTCAGGCCCGAAGAAGGCGCATTCAAGACGCTCATGCTCCACCAGTCCGTGAAGGAGCTCGTCCCGGGCGGGAAGGACGAGCTTTCGCTGAAATTCCTGGAGCCGCTGCCCTTCGACCTGATAGTGAACGGCCACATCCACAACACCATAGTGAAGCTGGGCGGCAGGTTCCTGATACCGGGCAGCACGGTGATAACGCAGCTGAAGAAGGACGAGACCGACCCCAAGGGCTATTTCCTGTATGATACGAAAACGAGGAAAGCGGAGTTCGTGAAGATAGAATCGCGCGCGTTCTTCTACGAGGAGCTGCACTTCAGGGACGCGGGGGACTCGGAAATCCGGGAGGGCATAAGGGCAAGGCTTGATGCGCTGCGCAAGGCGCACCCCAACGCCATAATATCCATCAAGCTGGAGGGCACGCTGAAGCCAGGGCTGAACGGGTCTGACATAAAGCTGGAGCGGCACGACAACGTCTACATAGAGAACCTGCTCAACATAGAGAGCCTGGGCGCAAGGCTTGAGAAGATACGGGATTTGAGGCAGGAGAACCTGTCCGTGCGCGACCTGGCGCTCAAGGAGCTCTCGAAGAAGATCGAGGGCAGGATAACGCTGTTCAACGGGGCGGAATTGTTTGAAAAGCTCGTCGAAGGGCCTGACGAGGCGCTGGCATATTTGGAGAACATTAAAAAGGATAAGCAGGAGAAATTGTAGATCCCATGTACGCGATGGAAGTGAGCAGGCTGGCAAAGCGATTCAACGGCTTCACTGCGGTGAAGGGCATCAGCTTCAGCGTCGGGAAGGGCGAGCTGTTCGGCCTTCTCGGCCCCAACGGGGCGGGCAAAAGCACGACAATCTACATGCTCGCCACCCTTCTGGAGCCCAGTGACGGCACAGCCAACGTGAATGGGTTCGACATACGCGCGCACCCGGACCAGGTCCGCGGCTCCATAGGCATAGTGTTCCAGGACCCGACCGTGGACACGCGGCTCAGCGCCTACGACAACCTTGACATACACGGAAGGCTGTACGGCATGGACGGGAAGACCAGGAAGCAGCGCATAGACGAGGTCCTTGCGCTGGTCGAGCTGACCGAATGGAAGGACAAGATGGTGAAGACCTTCTCGGGCGGCATGCGGAGGCGCCTGGAGATAGCGCGCGGCCTGATGCACACGCCGAAGATACTGTTCCTGGACGAGCCGACGCTGGGGCTTGACCCGCAGACGCGCAGGCACATCTGGAGCTACATAAGCAAACTGAAATCGCAGGGCATAACGATAATACTCACGACCCATTACCTGGAGGAGGCGGACTACCTCTGCGACAGGATAGCGATAATCGACCACGGGGAGATAAAGGTGCTGGACACCCCCAAGAACCTGAAGGGAATCATAGGCGGGAACATAATCTCCATAGAGTCCCGCGAGCCGCAGAAGCTCGCGGACGTTGTTACCAGGATGGGCTGCTGCAGGAAGCCGCGCATCAGCGAGATGACGGTCTCCTTCGAGGCCAAGGACGGGGCCAAGCTCGTGCCGAAGGTCATGGAGGCGGCGCTGAAGGCGAAGATAGACATCGAGAGCATAGAGGTCCACATGCCGAGCCTCGAGGACGTTTTCATACATTACACCGGGACCAGCATCAGGGAGGAGAAGGCCGCGCCGAGCGGCATCATGATGGGAAGGAGAGCTCATGGATATTGAACTGTCGAAGATATACGCCGTCTGGCTCAGGGAAGTCAAGCGGTATACGAATTCAAAGTCGCGCATGGTCAGCAGCCTGGGCATGCCACTGCTGTTCCTGGTCGCGCTGGGCGGAGGGTTCTCCGCGCTGGTGCCTGGCTTCAACTACCAGGCCTTCATACTGCCTGGCATCCTTGCCATGACAGTGCTGTTCACGTCCGTTTTTGCAGGCGTCTCGATAATCTGGGACCGGGAGTTCGGCTTCCTCAAGGAGATGCTTGCCGCGCCTGCGAGCAGGCAGACGATTGTGATAGGGCGTACGCTGGGGGGCGCGACCACAGCTATAATACAGGGGCTCATCATACTAGTGCTCGGCTTCGCGTTCACAGGGACGCCGGTGCCGCCGCTTGCGAACCTGGTTGGCATACTCCTCCTCATGATAGTCATGTCATCGTCGCTCGTCGCGTTCGGCATAGCGCTGGCGTCCGTGGTGCAGGAGGTGGAGACGTTCCAGCTCGTCCAGACCCTGCTCGTCATGCCGCTGATATTCCTGTCCAACGCGCTGTTCCCGATGGACAAGATGCCGGTGTGGCTGCAGGACGTGAGCAGGGTCAATCCGATCAGCTATTCGGTGGACGGCCTGCGCACGCTGATGATAGGGGCTGGGAGCTTCGGCCTCGGGACAGACTTCGCAGTCGCGTTTGCAGGGCTCGTGGTCATGATACTCGCAGCCTCGTACCTCTTCAGCAAGACGTCCATCTGACGGAAAGCGATTTATATCTTGCCGTGGCAGTCAAACCCATGGCCGGCACATACCGCCTTGCGGCACTGGCGCTCTTCTCGCTTCTCATGGTTCAGCCGGCCTTCGCGGATGCGGCGCCGTGGAACTGGAGCAATTACACCGGCACGACAACGTGGGACGTGACCGCCATCGAGGACGAGGGCGGCTGCGGGGGCGGGGTTTACACATACGACTACTCCGGCGTCATAATACAGTTCAGGGGCGGCAGCGCGGTGATGGGCGACACGGGCCACGCGTCCGTGGGCGGCACGTTCGTATCCCCTAACATCCTCCACATCGACTCCAGGACCGTGGCGGACCCGCCGGGCTCCTCGGACCTGTCGGCCTACGACGTTTTCTTCACCGCGGACTGCACCGCGTTCGCGACCAGGTACACCTGGGATTACAGTGGCCCGTACCAGGAATGCAGCGGCTCTACCAGGCTGAACGGCGTGAACAGTGCCGGATGCCCCAAGCCGCCGGAGCCGCTGATACCCCCGCCACCGCCGCCATCGACCCAGCTCGTGGATGGCATGATTTCCAGCGCGCGCGTGGACCTGGACAGGGCGCTCGGGCTGAGGGAGCTGATGGAAACGCAGCAGGCATTCGTGTTCCAGCACATGAACGATCCGGCCTACGCCACCAGTGTTGCGCGGGCCAACATACAGATAGCCAACGCAAGGGAGGAACTGAAGACGCTCGACCCGAAGGTGGAGGCCGCATACGCCGCCATCCTGGTCAGGGACCCGAACAACTTCAATGCGAACTGGGATATGGCCCAGTTCAAGAAGTCAGAGGGGCAGATCCCGGACTTCGTGAGGTACGTCAACAACGCGCTCAGCGACGGGAAGACGGCGGCAACCAAGCGCAACGACCTGAGGCACTACGTGGCGGGCCAGATGAAGACGGCTGACGTGCCCACGCCGGAGACCAGCCCCTTTGTGCGGCAGGCAGGCATAGACGGCGACGCGGTCCAGAGGGTTTACGGGTATGACATCGCCAAACAGAAGGAGAATAAGGAGAACGAGGGCCTGAACCTCTTCCTTTTCTTCACTTCTGGCAGCCTGGCAGAGAGGGCGGTGAGGCAATGACGGATAACATGGGACGCACGGTGGTGGCGTGCATGCTGGCAGCCCTTGTGCTCGCCGGCTGCTGCAACATAATCCCCACGCCCAATCCTGCTCCGGCAGCGTGCAGCGACGCGGCCTGCTTCATAGCCGCGGCGAACAACTGCGAGGACATGAACGTCACGCTCAGTGGTAATGTAGCCACGTTCGCTTACACCTCGTCGCAGAATTGCGTATTCACGAAGACGCTGGTAAGCGTGGACTCCAACGAGACCCTGGAGATGAAGGACTTCCTCACCGGCAAGAGCATGACCTGCGCATACCAGAAGGGCAGTTTCAATCCTGGCCTTGTCACTTCGCTGGTCGATGGGATGGAAAACTGCACGGGCGGCCTGAAGGACGCCCTGGGCGAGCTGCTCGTATTCACCTGAGCCGCTGCAAAGGTTGAAAAACGGCGCCTGACTAGATTGTTTCATACGCGGGGATGTGGCTGATCGGCATTCCGATCATCAAATCCATTCGCTACGCTCATGCAGGGATGACAGAGCCCGGTCAAATGTGCAGCGCTTAGGACGCTGTGGCTTAGTGCCTGCGCAGGTTCAAATCCTGCTCCCTGCATCTTTTTTTTGCCCGAGGCTGGGGATGTTGGAAACGCCAGCCTCAGGCCGCAAAAGAGTTCAGATCTTTTTTACGTTCTTCGCGCGGGGCCCGCGGTCGCTTTGCTCGACCTCGTACTCCACTGCATCGCCCACGGCGAGCGCGGCACCGCCCTCTATCGCAGAGGTGTGCACGTACACGTCCTTGCCGTCGTCGCCGGTTATGAATCCGAAATTGCGCGCGGCGTTAAACATCTTTACTTTTCCTTTCATTACATCACCTTTTCATATTGCCTTTGAATGGCATCATATAAAAACCCGGAGGGAATTATCTGCTTATGCCCAAAGTGCAGAAAAGCGGCGTGAGCAAGAACCGCCTGGAGGCGCTGACCGACGGCATATTCGCGTTCGCGCTGACGGTTCTGGTCCTGACCCTGGACATTCCGGCCACGGCACCGTCGCCGCCCGTGCCTGAGACGCTCCAGGGCCTGCTCAGCGGCCTGCTGCCGGATTTCCTCCATTACGTGCTGGCGTTCGTCATACTCGCCAGCTTCTGGGTGACGCACCACCAGTTTTTCCGCCGCGTGGGCGCCATCGACAGGGCCTACATCTGGCTGACGATAATAGGCCTGCTTTTCGTGGCGCTCATACCGTTCTCAACAAACCTGGCAGGGACGTTCGACCAGTACCCGCTCGCGGCCATGTTCTTCGAGGGCAACATCTTCATCGTCGGTGTGATATTCTATGCGCAGTGGCTCTACGCGGCAGGGGGGAAGCGCCTGCTGGAAGCTGGCACGACGCCTGCCGAGGTGGAGCTCGAGAAAATGAGGTTGCTGGTGATGCCGCTGACGTCGGTGGCGGCCCTGATGCTCGCGGTAACCGGCAGCCTCTGGAGCTCCACGCTCTACCTCTTCACCCCGTTCTTCTACATGTGGCTGCAGCGCCCGACTGAAAAGGAATAAAAATGGGAAAATCAGGCCCGCTCCTTCAGGTCTATGTCTATGCCTCCGCCCACGCCGAGTATGATGTTGTACACCACTGCGCTCAGGAAGCCAACTATGAACATGGCGATCGCGCCCACCACGAGCGCAATCACGCCCATGACCAGGCTTATTCCCAGCCCCAGGATGGTCTGCACCAGGTCGGTGCTGCCGGAAACGACGCCCAGGAGGGCGAGCAGGCCCATTATGAGCGTGTAGACGACCAGCGAGATTACGCCGATCACGAATGACCAAATCGCCAGCAGCCTGCCGAGCGATACCGCGCCTATATGGGATAATGTCGCTTTCATAATTTTCACCTGAAACCCATAATCAGGCAAAGTATAAAACCCACCGGTCTGGTTAAATACTGAACCGGACATATTCCAATCCATGCCAGAATGTATTTTTTGCAGCATAATCAGGGGGAAGAAGCCCGCAACGAAGGTATACGAGGACGATGAGGTGGCTGTCATAATGGACATAAAGCCCATCACGGCAGGCCACATGCTCGTCATTCCAAAAGTCCACAGGGAACTGCTCACGGAAATGGACGACGACTCCATAAAGGCCGTGTTCTCCGCCGCGAAGAAGGTGGGCAACGCGCTGAAGAAGTCCAAGCTTAGGTGCAGGGGCATCAACTACCTCCTTGCGGACGGGGCGGAGGCGGGCCAGGAGGTCTTCCACGCGCACCTGCACGTGATACCCAGGTACCGCGGGGACGGGTTCTGGCTGAACATGCCGTCTGATTACGAGAAGGAGATGAAGCCGGGCGAGCTTGAGAAGAACGCCGGGAAGATACGCGCTGCGATGGGGAAGTAGCTAGGCCAGCGGCTCCTTAAGCCCGTATACGACCAGGTGGATGTCCTTCCGCAGCAGGGGGAATTCCTTTTCGCTTATCGTCCCAGGATAGCTCATGAGGCGCATGGGCACCGGGTTCTTGCCAGGGCCGTAGGGCGGCTGGATGTAATCGTGGTGGTTGAGCTTGAAGCCCAGCCGCTCGTAGAACGCGATGCGCCTCTTCTGGATTTCGGTGCCCGGCCGCTCGACCTCCAATACGACGTTCTTCTTGCAGCCCGACATATACGCTTTGATGATTTCCGTGCCGAAGCCCTTGCCGCGCATGTGCCCCTGGACAGCAAGGTGCTCCATGAATACGAAACCGCCGAACTCCCACAGGGAGAGGAAGCCGGCAACCGTGTTTTTTTCGTCCAGGGCAGCGAAGAGCAGGTATTCGGGCCTTTTGAAGAGCGCGTTCTGCCGCCCCAGGTCCCTGCGCTCGTCAGGGGGGAAGGCGGACTCGTAGAGCTCCCAGACGCCCCTGAAATGTTCCGAACCTGCGTCCACGCGCTCGAGTTTCATCAGTATCCCAGGATTTCCTTCACGAGGATCAGCGTGGTCCTGCCCTGGAATATCTCGTGGGAGATTATCACGAACTTGCCCAGCGTGGTGCCGCTGCCGTATACCTTCTTGGCGCGGGCGTTCTCAAGGGGGTAGACGTATTCGCGTATCCTCTGCAGGGCGGCCGGCAGGTCGGGCACGATCTTGTTGGCGCCGCTCACCAGGATGAGGTTCTTCGCTGCGAACGGGAACGCGCCCACGCGGCTTCCGCTCTGGTCGCATCCTGCCAGTTCGCCCGTCTTCGCTATCGCATTCACGCTGGCGATGAAATATTCTGAAGTTTCGGCTTTGCGCCTTAGGTCGGCCTGCTTCTGCGGGTCCTTCTCGGCGAGGATTTGCAGGTGCATGTTCTTCCAGCCGTGCTTGCCTGCCTTGAGGTAGTCCAGGTAGCCGATTTCCCCCAGGGTCGTCGATGAGCCGTTCATGACCTCTGCGCCGGCGGGGATGAGGGATTTCAGCTTCACAAGCGCATCTCCAGCGCTACTGGCAACTATCACACGTATGCCACGCTTGGATATGGCGTCCACGGCCTCGGCCAGCTCTGCCTCGCCAGGCATGCGGCTCCACCTGGCCGCGTCCACGCGCACGCCAAGGTTCTCAGCGCTGAATTCCGTCTTCATGATATCGCCTTTGCGGTTGTAATTATTAACTTTTACCAGCGGCCTGAAGGAAGGCGTGCGCCTTGCTGAGCACGCCCTTCGCGTTGTCGTACGTGAGCCGTGCGAGCGCCCCTTCGTAAGGGAGCCACGCGGAGCCGACATGCTCGCGGGACAGCCTCACGCTTTCCGTCCGCGTCCGCGCCAGGAAGAAGAAGACCTCCTTGTGCATCGTCTTCCCCCCGCTCTTGTAGAAGTATTCTATGCGCTCGCGGAACCCGCTCACGAAAACAAGGTCGTCCAGGCCGGTTTCCTCGCGCGTTTCCCTGCGTGCGGTCTCCTTTTCCGCCTCGCCCTTCTCCACATGGCCCTTCGGGAAGTCCCAATGGCCCTCCTCGTAGTGGAGGAGGAGGTAGCGGCGCTCCGGGCCGTCGCCGCGGAACACGACGGCACCGCAGGATTTTTCGCTTGGCATGCACAACCGAGGCACGGGCAAATTTAAAAACGGTGCTGGCTATATTAGTCATCGGATTGGACAGCGATAACGCTAATTAGGTGCAAACATGGGAAAATTTCCGGAAGCAGACCTAAGGCTTGCGCAGATAACCGTATGCAGGAAGTGCAAGACCAGGAACAAGAAGGACAGCGACAAGTGCAGGAACTGCGGCTCGCCATACCTCAGGCCCAAGAGAAGGGAAATCAGGGCCAAGAAGTAGCCGCGGCTTTTTCGGCCGTTTCACGCGCCCAGCGCGAGCGCTATTTCTTCCGCAGCTCGCGGAGCATCCTGACCAGGTTGACCAGGTCCTCGAAGCCGAGCGCCTGCAGCTTCTTCTTCACGGTCTTCAGGAACTCCGTGTCCCTGATGAGCATCTGCAGTATCACCTGCACGCCGAGGCGCCTCCTGCGCAGCGCGGCCAGGTAGCGCGCCCGGCTGAGCGGCGGGAGCCGTTCCAGCGATTTTTCAGCGTCTTCGCCCCTGCGGATAGCGGCCACGGCCTCGTCCAGCACGATTATCTCCTCGTCCGTCGCGCGCCCGGCCTCAGCCTTCATCTCCACGGCCCGGGCGACTGACTCCCTGACGGCATCTGCCTGCTTCTTCGCGGCCACGATCTCGGCCTGTGTCTGGGCCACCACCCGCACCGGGATGGGGCCGGCCCCTCCCGCCGAAGGCGGCGGGGTCCCGTATTCGCGCTGGGACAGTATCTGCTCCAGCTTCCACGGGAGGACCTCCTGCCTTATGATCGGGGCGCCTATGAACGCGTAGATCGGGTAGAGCGACTGCATGCCGAGGGACTCCTCGATGACGCGCTTCACGTCGTCATGTATGCTTATGTGGCTTTTCGTCTCGAGCACCTCTGCCTTGTGGGTCTCGGGGTTGTAGTAGGTTATCACGTAGGTCTTCGTGGTCTCGGCTTCGGCGTCCCTGCCCAGATGCCGCTCCTCGCTGGTGCGCGTACGGGACGCTGATTCGCCTGCCGCCTGCGCAAGGATGCTGGCCTGCTCCTGGCTCCTCTGCCACCTCATGAGCTGCTCGTCGAGGAGGGCCTGCTGGGAGAAATAGCGCAAGACGCTGTCGTTCCGCACCACGTTCTCGAAGTCCATCATGGGCAGGAGGTCGGCGGTGGAAAAGCTGAATGCGAATAATGCCTTGAGGAGCGCCATCGAGCTACTCTGTCGGATAATTCATTTAAATGCAGCGCGGTTTTCCCTCAAGCCCATCATTTAAATAGACCTTTAACCATTATATGCCATAGAACAGGGATGCTGCAATGGGGCTGAGGCAAAGATGCATGATTGGCGCTGCCGCGGTTGCGATGATGTCCAGCACCGGCCTTGGAGCCCAGAACGCAACTGCAGCTTTCGGTTCAGCCATGCCAAAGCACGAAACGATATCCGATATCGGCAGGAGCCATCAGGGCAGATTCGGCATGCCATGCATGCTGCCGGATAACCTGCGTGCGCGTGTGATCGGGCCGGCAGTTTTTTACGCTGAGAGGCACGGGGAGCTCCGGGAGTTCGTCGAGGGCATCATTGCGAGGTACTCGCGGCATCTGGACCTGAACCATGTGTGGATAGGCCCGAACCGCAATGTCGGCGTGTGGGGCGCCATCCGTTTTGAGGATGAAAAAACAGCGGGCAACGCGTTTACGGTCGCCTCGGTCAAGCTCACCATCACGATCAATTTCTACGGCAAACTCCCCACAGCCAGGCCGTAGCGGCGCAACTGCCTCGAAAACGCCGGGTATTAAGTTGTAAGGCATGATTAAAAATGCTTCGCACCTGATTCAGTCCCATGAGCGAGAAGATAGCCCGGAAACCGGATGGAGCACACTCAGGAAGCGAGACAGCCGCAGCGCGCACAAGGGAATTCAGCGCCTTCAAGGGCATAAGGACGGGCCCGCTCGAAATCAAGGACAGTGACGAATTATTGAAACTGGCCGGCGGCAAGAACCTGCGGCTGAACGGGGACGTCGTCATAACCTCGGACGTGTGGGAGAAGTTCCCGTACGGCATCGAAATCGACGGCAGCCTGAGATGCAGCGTGCTGAAGCTGGCCGGCGCCCTCAAGGTGACGGGGGCCATAAGGGCGACCATCATCGAGGCGGACGGCGACATCGCCGCAAAAAGCGCGAGCATCGGCGCACTCGCGAACGCCGGCGACGTGGCTGTGGAGGGCGTCCTCGAAGCGGAGTCCATCACCACGATGAATGTCAAGGCAGGGGCAGTATTGACAAAAAGCATCCGCGCAACCAGCGTCACGGCAAAGGAGCTGGCGGCCGAAAGCGCGTCAATCGAGACCATCGATGCCGGTACCGTCATCGTAGAGGGCATGCTCAAGTGCACGGCAGCCAGGGCGAACCGCCTGATTGCGGAAAAAGTGGAGCCGTTCAAGGACGGCATGGATCTGCAGGTCCGGGACCTGCGCGTGGGGGACACAGCCCCTCCTGAACGTTTATAAATCCTTCTCGTCAACTTCTTAAAAGCTTATCAACTTAATCGATTCTCGCAATTGATTATTGATATCTTGCTTTAGGTGGATTAATGGGCAATGGAGAATTCGCAGGAAGGAACATGAGGCGCATGCGCAAGAAGCACAGGTGGCTCTCCAAACGGTGGAAGAGGAGGGCGCTGAAGCTCAAGTCCAGGCACGACCCGCTGGAGGGCGCGCCACAGGCGAGGGCGATAGTGCTGGAGAAGATAGTCCTGGAGCAGAAACAGCCCCACTCCGGGCTCATCAAGTGCGTGAAGTGCCAGCTCATAAAGAACGGCAAGGTGGTGAGCGCGCACGCGGTCCGCGACAAGGCCATAACGTTCATAGACGAGCACGACGAGGTCGTCATTGCCGGCCTGGGCGGCTCGCAGCGCGGCCAGATGGGTTCCATGCCCGGCGTGCGCTACAAGGTCGTCTCTGTGAACAACGTCGACCTGCAGATGCTCAGGAAGGGCAAGAAAGAGAAGGCCAAGAGATGATCATATGGACAAACTTTTCGGTAAATATCCTCTTGACGGCATCGTGATAAGGGACAAGAGCATGGCCCAGGTCATATCGCTCCAGCCCCTGCTCGTGCCGCACACGTTCGGCAGGCAGACCCGCAGGGCGTTCGGCAAGATGCACATGAACGTCGTGGAACGCATGGCGAACAAGCTCATGCGGAGCGGCACCGGCGCGAAGACGTCCGGCAAGGTCATACGCACGAAGGGCGGCATGCAGGGCAAGAAGCTCCGCGCGCTCGGGATAGTCGACCGCGCCCTCGCCATAGTCGAGGCGCAGGCCAAGGAGAACCCGGTCCAGGTGCTCATACGCGCACTGGAGAACGCTGCGCCCCGCGAGGACGTGACGCGCGTCTCGCACGGAGGCGTGAGCTACCAGGTGTCCGTGGACGTGTCTGCCACCAGAAGGCTGGACATGGCCCTCAGGAACATAACGCTCGCGGCCCTCATGGGCTCGTTCAACAAGCCGAAATCGCTCGAGCAGGCGCTCGCCAACGAGATACTCTCGACAGCCAAGGGCGACCTGCAGACGAGCTACGCCATGAAGAAGCGCGACGAAACCGAGCGCATGGCAAGAAGCGCGCACTGATTCTTTCTTCTTATTTTATCTGTTTTTTATCCTGTCCTTAGCTGCTGCGCTGGGAAATAATGACTTGAGATTTTTAGGAAGGCGCTGGGACTGCCAGGCCCGCCATGCTTTCCTCAGTTTTTTTGGGAGATGCCGTGATTGCCAATTGAGCTCTTTGGCGATTTTAACCCCGGCATCGGCAGAATCGGCTGCCGCGACGGCCTTGAGGGCGTAATAAGCGGCGCCGAAGGCATGCTGG
>JAQTME010000020.1 GCA_028714535.1 Candidatus Iainarchaeum sp.
GAGCGTTCGCCAGTATGCCGGCGTGATGCCGTATATGCGCGCGACGGCCCTGTACTTGACGCCCTTTTGGTGAAGGGCGGTTATGCGGCCGTCCCGCTCGTCCTCCGTCAGAGCCGGCATGGTTGCCAGGCCCTCGCTGAATATGTACCTCTCCACGCGCCTGAGCAGCCCGGGGTCGCGGTAGGAATATTCCAGATACAGCGTTTCGCGCCAGTTTGGATTGCCCCCGAACCATTGCCTCATGCTCGTCCGGCTCAGGTCCTTTGGATGGCTTGGGTTGCTCAGTACCAGGTCCTTGAGCAGGCCATAGACGTCCATTGGCGGCGCCAGGGATGGCCGGGCGAGGTTGTGCCTTATCACGAAAACCGTGATTTCCGTCTCTGTTTTTTTGCCGAAGTTGCCCGTTTTCCTGGCGATGGGCAGCCAGAGCGGGTTCTCCGCGAACCAGGCCGCGAGCTTCTCTTCCGGCATCTGTCCGAAGCCGGGGCACACCACCCGCATGCAGTTCGACGCCCTGATGCCGAGGCCCTTATAAAGACGCCCGATGCTGGCGGGCGGATTATTTTTCTTTAGGAACGCCTCTATGCGGTTTGCTATCGCCGTGCTTCCTCCCGGTGTAAGGCGCACCTGGTTTTTCCAGTCAGGGTTTTCCGCCACCCATTGCCTCAGGCATCCCAGCGTGCGGCTGCTGAGGATTTTGTAGAGCACGTGTGCGGACCTCGTGTCCAGGCCGTGGCCCTTGAGCCCGTCCTTCTGGAGATCCTCGGTGAGCAGGCTGTGCCTGGCGAAAACCTGGTGCTTGCGCTGATGGGTTATGTCCGGGGCTATGGTCTTATCGTATGGAACGCCCCTTTCCCTCTGGAGGACGATTTTCATGTTGCGTGCCGCAAGGTTCATGCGCATCAGTTCCTCATTCGCTCGGCGAGCAGGTGCGCGCGCGTAGCGACGATGGTGGTGCTTTCCAGCACCTGGCCCATGTGCCAGGTGATGCGCTTGCCGGGCATGGCACCCTTTTTCCTGTTGGCCTCCGCGGCCGCCAGCGCCGCGTCTATGAAATCAAGTTTTGGCTCGGCTGGCGGCCTGAAAAGCAGCATCTGGCAGGTGGCTGCGCCAGGACCTGCCTTAGTAGGCAGTGACTTTTGCCTTTGCATGTGTGAAGTGATGTATAAAGGTAATTATAAATGTTAGGGGTCGCCTGGTCCTGGCGGCGAACCGGGCAATCTTTTTAAGCCAGGCACATTGGAGATGGCCAGCTCTATGTCGAAGACGGTCTTATCGCCGCAGTTGGTGACCGCATTCAGCCAGGCGTCTCGCTCCTCCTTGCCAGGGTGCCCACGGACCATGCGCTCCAGTTCATGAAGGCCAGGCACCTCTTTTTCGTAGAGTATCCTGAAGACAGTTACGGCGCGCACGCCGAGGTTGAGATAAGCAAGCGCTGGGTTGTCATGGCCTTTGCTTATGGCAAATGCCTCGATTTCGGCATCCGTGGTGCCTGGCTGGGGTGAAAACTCCTGCCGCAGGGAATTGCGCCGTCCACACCAGTCCAACAGGTCAGAGAGCGTCGGGAGGGGCTTTCCGGTCAGCTGGGCAGCCCGCTTGAAGGCGCTGGGCCGCATTCCTAGGTCAGAAAGGGTCTCCTGGTATATGCCATGTTCGATGGCGAACTGCTTTATCTCCTTGGCGGCGTGGCGGGTCCTTAGGCGTCTGACCATGGCCGGGTTCCGGAGCCCTTCCTGCAAATCGGCGAATGTCGGGGTTTCTATCTTGAGGAGCCGACTAACCGCCTTGACCGCGGCAGGGCTAAGGCCCTGGAGCGTTTCCGGAGCATCAACCTTGAAGCGTTGCAATACGGCTGCAGGCCCGGCCGTGCTCCTACCAAGCAAGGTGGGGCGGTGGCTGGCATGCATCATTTTGCGCATGGGCTAGATGTGTATAAAAGTAATTATAAATGTAAAGGAAACTATCTGGCCTTCTTTTTCTTCGCTGGCTTCGGCGCGGCACCGGCGGTGCTGATGCCGAGCAGGGAATATATGGCACAGGTCCCTCCCGCGCCCGTGAGGGCCAGGATGATGCCTATGAGGATGAGCACGTAGCTCAGCGGCGGGGCGATATAGGCGCCCGAATAGCCCATGATACCGAATCCGAGCACTATGCGTATGACCCGGTCCACCATTCCGACATTCTTCTCGAACAGTTTCATACAATACCTCTGTTTTTCGATAAATCAACCTCTAGGTTAATAAAGTGCCGCCATCAACCCTTTCCCATGGACGAGAAGGGGTTCGGGGATTGGCTGTCGCAGTATACGGACGCAGGCATATGCATGGAGGCGTTCCGCAGCCAGAAGCAGTTCTTCCGCGTCAATACGCTCAAAACAAGCGTGGCCGCGTTCCAGGCGGCGACGAAGCTGAAATGCAAACAAACGCCGTATTACGACGCGGCATTCGAACTGGACGAAGAATTGCAGATAGGGAAGACCTGGGAGTATTTCCTGGGGCTCATACACCCGCAAAGCCTGCCGTCGATACTCGTCTCCCTGGCGCTCGCCCCTGGCCCGCACGACGTGGTCCTGGACGCCGCATCGGCGCCGGGCTCGAAATTCTCCCACATGGCCATGCTGATGCAGAACAGGGGCGTCCTAGTCGGCAACGACCTGAAGGAGGAAAAAATATCTGCGTTATACTCCACCATAAACAGGCTGAACGTGCTGAACTGCATAACGACCATGAAGGATGCCGCCCGCCTCGGCTGGAAGGAGCGCTTCACGAGGATACTCCTGGACGCGCCCTGCACCGCGCTTGGCAGCGGGCCTGCGGCATATTTGAGGTGGAACCCGGACCATTCGAAAAAGATTTCCTACACGCAGAAACGCCTGATTTTCAGCGCCTTCGACGCGCTGAAGCCGGGCGGCGAGCTTGTCTATTCAACCTGCACCTACGCGAAGGAGGAGAACGAGGACGTCGTGGCAGACCTGCTGAGGAACGTGCCGAGGGCAGAGCAGGCCGAGATAACGCTGGACGTGCCGCACGACAAGGGCCAGGGCGAATACGGCGAGAAGTGCTACCGCATATACCCGCAGCACCTGGCGAGCGAGGGCTTCTTCATGGCGAAGATACGGAAGAAAGCCGGCGGAAAGGAAGAGCCGGATAGCGCGGAGAAGGCGGGCGGGGGAGGATAATCCCATGGCACACATATCAGGCAAGGAGAAGAACTTCAAAAAATTCATAGAGCGGCATTTCGGCATCACGCTGCCCGAAGGCGTGCAGATATTCTACGCCAAAGGAGTCCGCGTGGGCAATACGGACATAACCAGGAGCCAGATAACCGGCGAGCTGGGCTACGCCGCATGCGACTTCGGCTTCAATCCCACCAACCCGTTCATCCAGAACTTCGGCCATCTTGCGACGAGGAACGTCGTGAAATTGAAAGAGGAATCAGAAGCCAGGGCGTTCGCGGCAGGGAAGGACCTGGCCATGAACCTGGGCGCTAAGAGCAAGCAATTGATCATGAGGTACAAGGAATACACTGTCGGCCTGGGCTATTATGACGCGCAGCAGAAGAAAGTGAAGAACCAGATTCCGAAGAAGCGCACCCGCGAGATAATCAACGAGCTCTGATTACAGCCCTGCTTCCGACCGCAGCTTCTTGGCCATGTCCGTCTTTTCCCAGGTGAACTCGGGCTCGTCCCTGCCGAAGTGGCCGTAGGCAGCGCACTTGCGGTATATCGGCCGCAGCAGGTCGAGCTTTTTTATCATGTCGGCCGGCTTGAACGAGAAGTTGCTGCCTATCACCTCCTCTATCTTCGCTACGGGCACCTTCTCGGTGCCGCGGGTGTCCACGAAGATGGAGAGCGGCTTCGCCACGCCGATGACGTAGGATATCTGGACCTCGCACTGGTCTGCCAGGCCCGCGGCGACTATGTTCTTGGCCACGTAGCGCGCCATGTACGCGCCGGACCTGTCCACCTTGGACGGGTCTTTTCCTGAGAAGCACCCGCCTCCGTGGTGGCCGCGCCCGCCGTAGGTATCGACGATTATCTTCCTTCCGGTCACCCCGGTATCAGCTGCAGGGCCGCCGAGCACGAACTTGCCGGTGCCGTTCACGTGGACGATGGTGTCCTTGTCGAAACGGTCGCCGCAGACCGGCCTTATGACGTGCTCGAGGACGTCCTTCTTCACCCTGTCGAGCGATGCCGCATCGTCGTGCTGCGCGGCTATCACGACCGTGTGGACGCGCTGCGGCCTGTGCTTCGCGTCATATTCTATCGTGACCTGGGTCTTGCCGTCCGGCCGGAGGTAGGGTATCGTCCCGTCCTTCCTCACCGTGGCAAGGCGTCTCGCGAGCTGGTGCGCAAGCATTATCGGCAATGGCATGAGCTGCGGGGTCTCGTTTATCGCGTAGCCGAACATTATGCCCTGGTCCCCTGCGCCCTGCTCCTTCCTGCCGTCGGTATCGACGCCCTGGGCGATGTCCGGGGACTGCGCGTGTATGGAGGCGAGCACGCCGCATGACTGGTAATCGAAAAGGTAGTCCGGCTTGGTGTAGCCGATGTCGCGTATGACCTCGCGCACGGTCTTCTGGAACTCGCAGTACCCCTTGGTCGTTATCTCGCCCATCACGATGGCGAGGCCGGTGGTGACCGCCGTTTCCACGGCAACGCGCGAGTGCGGGTCCTGCCTGAACAGTTCGTCGAGGATCGCGTCCGAGACCTGGTCGCATATCTTGTCAGGATGCCCCTCTGTCACCGACTCGGATGAGAATAGGTAGTTCTTCATAGAATTCACCAGCCTGTCATGCTTTCCTTTATTTATAATCTTTATTGAAAGGAATATTCCTAAGGGAATAATCAGCCCTTGGTCCATTTCCTGTAATCTTCCAGGGTGAGCTTTATCGGAAGGCCGTGATAGCCGCACGTGCAGTCTATGGTCGGCATGACCGACTCGAACATCCCGAGCAGGGCCGGGTTCATGTAGTCCTTCGCCTCCACAGGCTTCTTGCAGCACGGGCAGCACAGGATTTCGGCTTGCTCGACCATGGTTTCACTCGGGCTTCATGCGGCCCCATTTGGCGAGCGCTTCGCGCAATTCAGGCGCGCGTTTCGCCTTCTCCTCGAGCGGCGTGCCCTCCTCCCAGGCGTCTATGGCCTGCATGGACGCCTTGGCGCCCGCGCGCGTGCCCTTTGGGTGGCCGTGTATGCCGCCGCTAACCAGCAGGACCATCTCCTCGCCGTATATGTCCATCACGTCCGGGACCAGGCCGGGGTGCAGGCCGCCGGAGCAGACCGGGAACGCCGTCTTGATGCTGCCCCAGTCCTGTGCCATGAGCATGCCCTTGAGCGGCTTGACCTTCCTCTCCCTGAGCATGTCCGCGACTGCCGTGACCTCGCGCCTGCTGCCGACGAGCTTTCCGACCGAGGTGCCAGAATGCAGGTTCGAAACGCCGATGAGCCGCATCAGTTTCGCAAGGAACTGCATGGTCATGCCGTGCTTCGGGTTGCGGTCGTACATCGCGTGCATCGCGCGGTGCGCGTGTATGGCGAGCCCCAGGTCCGAGCAGTAATCGCGCATGGTCATCACGCTTGCCGTGCCTGCGACCACCACGTCTATCATCGCGTAGTTCCATCCGTTGTCCGCGAGCAGGTCGGCGCGCTTCTTCATCGTATCCACGTCAGCGGTGATGTTGAGGAACGCGGACTTCCTGTCGCCCGTGAGCCTCTCGGCCTTGTCGCGCAGCTTCGTCATGAGCTTGACGCGCTCGTCGAAGCGGTTGAACGACGTCGACGTCAGGTTCTCGTCGTCCTTGACGAAGTCGAAGCCGCCCATCCACGTCTCGAAGCCTATGTCGGCGTGCTCTTTCGCGCTGAAGCCGATTTTCGGCTTTGGCACAGCGCCCGTGAGCGGGCGCCTTTTGACCTTCATCATCTTCCTTATGCCTTCCATGCCGAAGTGGGGGCCCTTGAAATGCCTCACATACGCGGAAGGGAGCGTGACGTCGACGAGCCGCAGGTTCTTCAGCGCCTTCATGCCGAAGATGTTGCCCGCTATGCCGCTCAGGAGCTGGGGCGCGTTGCCCTCCTCCCAGAGGTCCAGCGGATACGCGACCTTCACGTAATTGCCATCCACGCTGAAGGCGGTCGCCTGGAGCTTCTGCATGCGCGGGGGCATCCTGAACAGGGTGGTCCAGGTGCCCGTGGAGCTCTCGGACGCGATGCGGCCGATGGCCTCCTTGACGGTTATGCCCTCATTGGGCTCGAAATAGAACAGGACGACCAGGTCGTCCTTGGCGGGCCTGTACCCGTAATCCACGAACTTGCTGTACCATTCGACGCTTGCCATGCTAATGAGAAACAGAAAAGGGATAAAAGGATGACGGTGCGGCTACAGGCCCATCCAGAACAGACCTGAGCTGTCCTGGCGCACAGTGGAGGGGGCAGGCTGCGCGCACTTGAGCGAGGCGAGGACCGCGTCGACGGACTGCGATTTGTCGTCGAGCAGGTTCTGGAAGAACATCCTGCCCTCGCCCCTCACGTACCTGATGGCAGCGACGGGCTGGCCGGACTCCGCAAACATGAACACCGCCGCCTCTGCCAGCCTCCCGTCCATCACAGTTCCGGCGAGCTCGTAACGAAGCGTGGTCTGCCTGAACTTTGCGATGAAATCCCGGGCTTCGGAAAGCGACTTCAGCGCGTCGAAACGCGATCTGAGGGCCCAGTAATCGAGGCTGGGCGCGGCCTTGTGCAGTTCATTTGCGGTCTTTGCGAGCATGCCGGGGCGCTCATGTATCCTGAATTCGCCGTCGCCGGACGTTTCAGAGACGCGCACCCCGTATTCGGGCTTGGCCGGCTTCACTGCCACCGTGGCCGGTGCATCTGGCGCCGCCGGCACCGGGACCTGGGCCAGGATGCTTTCCACGGCCTCTGCCCTGCCGAAGCTGTTGACGAAGAACGGCTCGCCCTCGCCGCGTATCCAGCGGATCGCGCCCAGGACCCTGTGGGAATCGTCCAGGATGAGGATGGTCTTCTGCTGGGCCAGCTTATCGAAGCCTTCCGGCAGGGAGTCGCAGGCACTGTCGCCCAGCGTTTCATTTATGAACTGTTTCTCGCGGGCGATGGCGCCGTAGGTCCGCACCGCCTCGGTGAGGACGGGGGCGGATTTCAGGTGTGAGATGAATTCTTTCGCTGCCGGGGTTTCCTTCATCATGCCGAAGGTCGGCTCCGGGATATCCCTGAGGCGCGCCTCGTGATAGCGTTGCAGGAGCCTTGTCCTGAAGCCCGGGAACAGCTCGTTCCTGCCAGAATTCCGGTCGCCCTTTTGCATTTGCATGTAATATATTGTGGCAAAAACAGTTTATAAACGTTATGGTAGATGGTGTATTTTCATGCCTATTTCCCTGCCAGGGCCTTCTTCATGGCCTCGAGGGGAAGGAGCGCGCACCTCATCCTGCCAGGGTTCCTGCTCAGGTCGATTTTGATGAGCTTCAGGACGTCATCCGGGGTGATTTTGCCGAGCGAGGCGAGCTTTTTCCCCTTGATGTATCCGGTGAAGAGCGAGGCGCTGGCCTGGCTTATGGCGCACCCGCTGCCCGAGAACTTCACGTCGGCCACGACGCCGTTCTTCGCCTTGATGAACAGCTCGATGTGGTCGCCGCACGTCGGGTTGTCAAGCTCCGCGCGGTAGTCCGCCTTGGCCATCCTGCCGTGGTTGAGCGGCTTCTTGTAAAGCTCGATTATGAACTCCTGGTAGATGTCCTTGTCGTCCATCAATGGGATTTCACGCCTGTGATTAATAATCCTGCGCTGCCGTGCAAGTTATAAAGCATTTTAAATTGTGTTGTTTAAGTTAATTATAAAACGTGGATAACATGAGCACAGCACATGCAACAGCCCTCCCGCCAGGCGTAGGCCATGCGGCCGGCAAACTGGCGCCCTGGAAGGACGCCATCAAAGCCATGCCCATAGTCGAGGCCCTGCGCCCGCTGATTGTCAAGGCCGGGCCGCTCTGGATCGGCATCGCCGGCATATCGCCTGCGACGCTTGTAATCGCCACGCGCGGCAATGTGAGGCCTGCGGAGACCCGCACCGACCGGCCCGGAGTCATCATCCCTGTGAGCATGCAGAAGCTGGCCGAGCCGACAGCGATAAAGGCGATAACAAGCCAGTGGCCCACCACCGCAAAAACGGAAATAGTGGTGATCGGGCCGGAAAGCGTCGCGCTCACGGACCTCAGGGCCGCGGCAAAGACGGACACGACCCTGGGGACGCTATTCGTACAGAATGACGCCGGCTCGGTGCGGCTGATGGAGCTGGCAGGTGCAAACGCGGCCAGCTGGTGCAAGGGGACGCTTGCGGGCCTGAGGGCATACCTCCAGAAAACAGAGTTCGTCGAACTTCCGCAATCCTGCCTGGAATGCACGTCCTACCCTCTCGTCACCAACGTTGAAGAGACAGTGGCCCTGAAGCATCTCCTCACGAGAGGGGCGGACGCTTTCTGCAAGGAAACCGGGCTGACTATGGAGGAGCTCAGGGACAACATGAGGCGCATCAAGAAAGACCTCTTTGAACGGCTGGGGGTCGCATGCAGGGCATTCTCCATGGGCTACATGCTGCACTCCGTCGCCAAAATCGTTTCCGAACCAGAGATGGCCGGCCTCCGCGCCATAGCGGAATTCGGAACCGGGAACGTCGGTAGCTACAGGCACTTCTCCACGGCCATTACAAAGGTAGACGGAGGGCAACGCGAAAAGATAGTCGGGAAGATACTCCGGTTGGTCGGCCAGGATGCCGAGAACGAGGTCAGGGACGAATTCAAGGTTCCCAGGCAGGCATTCGTGGTGGTGGAAAAGAAGGAGGTTCCAGCCGCTTCGCCCGCTGCCGTGAAAGAACGCACGCCACCGCCCAAGGCGCCTGTGCCGCGCCTGTCCCAGAAGGAGCAGCTTGACGCAATCTCAAGGGAACTGCCCGGCGTGCCGGCCGCATTCATAGCCAAATGGGTCGGAATGGGCATGC
The DNA here is from genome assembly GCA_028714535.1 of Candidatus Iainarchaeum sp. Classification (GTDB taxonomy): domain Archaea; phylum Micrarchaeota; class Micrarchaeia; order Anstonellales; family Bilamarchaeaceae; genus Bilamarchaeum. The sequence continues at coordinate 9,005 of JAQTME010000020.1, forward strand.
GGAACCCGGAGAAGATACGCGCGAAATACGAGCAGGTCCAGCAGCACGCGCCAGGAATGAGGAAGAACGCCGATGAAAAAGCGCTTAAAACCAGGACTGCCGTGCACCGCACGCTTGAGGACAGGATAGCTGCCATAGCATACCCGCCTGAAATAACCGCCGCCATGAGGGCCAAGGAATTCGAGCCCGTGCACATCGGCACCGCGGTATGCAAGGTGTTCAACTATCCGTTGTCGCCGAACCCCCGCAAGAGGGACGGGGTGGAAGGATACCTAGCGAAGTACCTCAACGGCGAAGTCCGCAATCCGGCAAAAACGGCCGAGGCAGTGTTCAATTTCATGTACGATTCCGGGCTTCTTGTTGGCAATGGCAGGACGATGCGCATAAACATCGGCACCGAGAACCCCACCGGGAGCGCCATATTGAGAGCAATCAGGGACGGCTTCGAAACCTGATTCAGCCTTTGGGCTCGTCTCTGACAATTACGCTGAATTCTGCCTCGCTTATCCCTTTCAGGGTCATAAATTCGTGGGTGCAGGAACCTCAACCACCAGCACGATGAGGATATCCAGCGGTTCGACTTTCATGGCTGTATTATTCAGTGAATGTTTAAAACAGTCGGGGTCAAGGCGCCTCTAGCCGAACTTCTTCCTAGCTTTTTCCAGGGGAAACTCGTAAGCTCGTTCTAAACCGCTGGGGTCACTTCAAGTGCCTGCAGGATAGTCGGGATGAAGGGATATGCAACCGCACTCAATAGGGCCAGGACGAGCAGGAGTCCGGCCAGGACCGCAGCGATCAATGCGACCTTCTGCAGGATCTGCCGCTTCGCCTCCATGCCTCTCTGGAGCAGGTAGGCCAAGGCGGCGATAACGGCGAAGAAGCCCGCACCCAGCATCGAGAGCATCATCACTACGCCGAGGAATGTGGGTAGTGCGGTATCGAGGTAAACCATTCCGTGGGGGGGAGGCGAGATGTCTGCGAATGCCAAAGATATCAGAACAAGAAGCATGAAAATCTGCCTCATCGTTTCACCCGAATGCCCGCTTCACCCTTTGAAGCGATTCTACAAGCATATCTATTTCCGCATTCTTGTTATAAAGATAGACGCTGGCCCTTGTGCTCGCCGGTCTGCCGAGCCTTTCGTGCAGCGGCATGGCGCAGTGGTGCCCGCTCCTCACGCAGACGCCGTCCTCCGCTAGCATGGCAGCCACGTCGTGCGGATGGACCCCCTTGAGCGTGAATGCCACCAGCGCGGCGCGCTTCTTCGCATCCGCAGGCCCTATTATTTCAAGGCCGCCCACTGCGGCCAGCTCTTTCAGCACGTAGGATACCAGCGAGCGCTCGTGGGCCAGCACGTTGCCCATGCCCAGCCGTTTCAGGTAATCGATAGCTACGCCGATGCCGATGACCGCTGCGACGTCCGGCGTCCCTGCCTCGAACTTGTAGGGGAGCTCGCTCCACTCGCTCTTCGTTCTTGTCACAGAGCGTATCATCTCGCTGCCGTACATGAACGGGTCCATCCTCTCCAGCAGCTCAGCGCGCCCGTACAGCACGCCGACGCCGAAGGGCGCGAGCATCTTATGGCCTGAGAAGGTGAGGAAGTCGCATCCCATGCGCTTCACGTCCGTTGGCATGGACGGGACCGATTGCGCGCCGTCAACTACGGAAACCACGCCATTCTCCCGCGCCAGCCTGCACAGCTTCCGCGTGTCGTTGAGCGTCCCTGTGACGTTGGACGCGGCGGAAAATGCGAACAGCTTCGCGCCGCGCAGCGCGCGTTCCAGCTCGGCTTCGTCCAGCGTTCCATCTGCACCAATCCCGACCACTTCGAACTTCGCACCGACCCGTTTCGCCAGCTGCTGCCAGGGGACGAAGTTGCTGTGGTGCTCCAGTATCGTTGTGACGACCTTGTCGCCTTTCTTCACGAACTTCTCGCCCCAGCCGCGCATTATCACGTTTGAGCATTCTGTAGTGTTCTTTGTGAAGATTATCTCGCGGGTGTCGGGCGCGTTGATGAACAGTTTCACTTTGCCGCGCGCCTCCTCGTAGCGCAACGTCGCCTCCTCTGCGATGCCGTAGAGGCCGCGGTGGACGTTGGCGTTGTACGTGCTGTAGAACCTGCCCACCGCCTCTATGACCTGCTTCGGCCGTTGCGACGTTGCCGCGGAATCCAGGTATGCCAGCGGCTTTCCGTTAACCTTTTCCCGCAGCACCGGGAAGTCTTTCCGGATTTTTTCAACGTCGAACATCGGCATCACTCCTTTTTTCCAGGCCGTTTGCCTGCATACTGCGCATACCCCTTCTTCTCTATCTCATGGGCGAGCTTGGCCGTCCCTGACTTGACGATTTTGCCGCCTGCGAGCACGTGGACGCGGTCCGGCTTCAGGTATTTCAGGATGCGCGGGTAGTGCGTCACCAGCAGGAACGCCCTTTTGCGGTCCGCTGCCTTCAGCGATTTTATCGCCCTGGCGACGAGCTTCAGGCCGTCCACGTCCAGTCCGGAGTCGATCTCGTCCAGCAGGATCACCTTCGGCTTCAGCATGAGCATCTGGAGCATCTCCATGCGCTTCTTCTCGCCGCCCGAGAAGCCGGTGTTCAGCTCCCTGGTGGCGAAGCCCTTGTCCATGCCCAGCGCCTGCAGCGTCGAGAGGAGCCGTTCGTGCGACTTGACCATCGCATCCAGGTCGTTCATCCCGCCCTCTTTGGCCGCGACCGCCTTCCTGACGAAGTTGCTCACCTTGACGCCCTCGACTTCCTCTGGGTTCTGGAATGCGAGGAAAATGCCCTTCTTCGCCCTGGCGTCAGGGCCGAGCTTCGTGAGCTCCGCCCCGCCCAGCCTGATGCTGCCCTTTGTCCGGAAAGCGGGGTCGCCCATGAGCGCGTTGCACAGCGAGCTCTTGCCGCTGCCGTTCGGGCCCATGATGGCCGTGATTGAACCGGGTTTAAGGGAAAACGACACGCCCTTCACTATCTCCCGCGCCCCCTTGCCCGTGGAATAGACGTGCAGCCCCTTCACTTCGAATGTCATGAAATCCGCTCCACAATCGACAGCTGGCAGCAGTCCAGCACCCCGTCCATCTTGCCCAGGTGCGCGACCGCGCCGCTCACGACGGCCGATGGGCCGAGCAGCTCGACCACGAGCCCGTAGTGGCCGGTTGCGGTGTATACGCCGCTGACGAAGGGCAGCTTGGCCGCAGACGCGACTATCGGGCCGTAGGCTGCCTTTTTCATGCTGAGTGCGACGATGGCCCGTTTCCAGCCGAGCTTGCCTGTGTTCAGCAGCACCGTGCTGCCGAGTATTATCCCCGCTGCCTTGAGCTTCTGTATCCGCTTCTGGACCGCCGGCTGGCTTATGCCAAGCTCCTTGGCGATGGCTGACAGCGGCGTGCGCGAGTCCAATAAAAGGATGCCGATTATGCTCAGGTCGGATGAATCCATGGTTTATTTAATTAACCAATATGGTTTAAAAATATAACCTATAACTTTTATCTATATGAAGCTCAGCGACGATGACGTGCAACGCATATCCGACGCCAAAAAAGAGCCGGCGTGGATGCGGAAGCGCAGGCTCGGCGCCTACGTGCAGTTCGCAGGGCTGCCCATGCCGCGCTACGGGCCTGACCTCTCAGGGCTGGAAAGGCAGGATATCACCTGGTACGAGCAGGGAGGCGGCAGGAAACGCTCCTGGGAGGACGTGGACCCTGCAATTAGGGAGAAGTTCGAGAGGCTGGGCGTGCCCCAGGCAGAGCGCAGGTTCCTGGCCGGATTAGAAGCGCAGATGGAATCCGAGTCCGTCTACGGCAGCCTGAAGAAGGAATGGACCGAGAAAGGCGTCATATTCACCAACATGGACGAGGCCGTGGCACAGCACCCGGAACTGCTTCGCAAATACCTGGGAAAGGCAATAGCTCCTTCGGACAACAAGTTCGCAGCGCTCACTGACGCGGTCTGGAGCGGCGGCAGCTTCGTCTACGTGCCGCGTGGCGTGAAGCTGGACGCGCCGCTGCACGCCTATTTCATGATTTCAAAGGAGGCGCTGGGCCAGTTCGAGCGCACGGTCATAATCGCCGAAGAGGGCAGCTCGCTCCATTACGTGGAGGGCTGCACCGCCCCGCTCTATCCAAGGAGCAACCTGCACACCGGCGTCGTGGAGATATTCGCAGAGAAGGGCGCCAGCGTCCGCTACACCACCTTGCAGAACTGGTCCCACAACGTCTACAACCTGGTCACCCAACGCGGGATAGCGAAGGAGAACGCGACGATAGAATGGATAGATGCCAACATGGGCTCGCTCTGCACGATGAAATATCCGTGCGTGGTGCTTGCAGGCGAGGGCGCCACAGGCCGCATCGTTTCCGTGTCAGCAGCCAGCGGGAAGCAGCACCAGGATTCCGGGGGAAAGATGATCCATCTGGCACCTCGCACTTCATCATCCATAATATCCAAGGGCATCAGCTCCAAAGGCGGCACCTCAACCTTCCGCGCAGAAATCAAAATCGCGCCGGGCGCGAAACGCTCCGACTCTTACGTGAAATGCCAGGGCATAATGCTGGACGACGCTTCGAAGAACAACTCAATCCCGAAGTTCCTGGTAGGAAACGGCGACTCGTTCATCTCCCACGAGGCGAGCGCGGGCAGGATGAGCGAGAGGAAGGTATTCTACCTCATGAGCAGGGGCCTGTCAAGGAAGGAGGCCGAGGAGCTGCTTGTCACGGGCTTTTTCGAGCCGTTCGTGAAGGAACTGCCCTTCGAATACGCCGTGGAGTTCAACCGCCTGCTGCAATTGGAAATCGAGGAAGGCGCGCTTTAGGCTGGATTATTGCACCTTTTTCGGCACCGAACCTAGCTGGCTCCTGCCGACTTGTTCGTAAACCCAGTCAGAGGGGTAAAGGGCAACGTTGCCTGTTTTCCCGCTCGCTTCCTTGCCGCCGTAGTAAAATGAGAAAAGGTCGACAACTCCGGTTTTGGTCTTCGCGGACAGCATTATCCTTGTGGGCTCTGGCCACAGGCCCGAATGGAGGGTCATGCGGGCCGAGGCGGCGTATTCGGCGCCTTTGATGCCGTCAATCACCTGCAGCGCCTTCCGGTCCCCTTCCGAGAGCCCGAGATGCCTGCCGTCGAGATCCACGTGCTCCCCGGTAAGCGAAATCTCCAGCATGCGCCTCAGCAGCTGGACGTGGCCGAGCGCAAAGGCTTCAACCTTGCGGCATTCCGCGTCATACGCTTTTTTTGTCGCAGAGGCTGGTTTGCCAGCGCCGCCCTGCTTGTTGAGTTCCTGGGCATATGCATACTGCGCCTTGTGGAAATCGAGCATCAGGCCTGCGAACTGCCTTACCTGTGCCGCTTCCTTTTCCTCGCCTGTTTTCTGCATCGGGCCTGCCATGGAGATAAGATGTCGCGAAAGCAATTTAAAAGGAATGAAACGGCAGGTTCTGGACTCATATTATAAATCGTGGCGCAGTCATCCATCCATGAAGCATGCGCTCGCGCTCTTCGTTTTAGCTCTTCTCGCAGGCGCAGCGTCCTCGTTCTCCATAGATTCATACTACACGCACGCGACGGTCCTGCCCAACGGCGATTTGGAAGTGCAGGAAAGCATGAACTTCACGCTGGAACAGGCATACAGCGAGGGCTTCCGCTCCATCCGCAAGGAGGACTTCGGCACCCTGGACAACATAGTGATACGCTCGGTCAAGGTGAACGGCGCGGCAGTCCCGTATGTGAAGCAGCTCAACGAAGGCAAGGCCGAAATCGTCTGGCAGAGGACATACGAGGGCGCGAACGCGGTGGAATTGGATTACGTCCTGAAGGACAGGGCGCAGCTCTATGACGACTTCGCGAAAATCTGCTTCGAGCACTACGGCGCGAACTGGGCGGTGCCGGCAACAGCGTTCCAATCACGCATGACGCTCCCTGAAGCCGCACGCGGCAAGGACATGCACTACGAGGTGTATTCCGCAAAGAAGGGCAGCGTGAACGTCGACGACCTGTCCATAGTCATAAGCATAAGCAACGTCCCTTCGGGCAACTACGTGGGCGGCTGCTACCTGTACGACAAGGCGGCCCTGAGCACCACGAACCGCGTGAACGGCTCCGCGCTGCAGATACTCAAGGATGAGCGCAAGGCGTACGGCTCCCAGGAAACCCTGGCGCCAGAGGAGCCCGGCTCCATAACGCTCTGCTGCCTGCCGCTGGCGCTCCTGCTTGGCGCGGTGGCCGCCCTCCGCTTCGCCCAGGACAGGAAAATCCCTAAATTGCCAGAGAGCATACTACCGCCGGACAACGAGGAGCCGGCGGTGGTCAGCGCGCTGGTGCGCAACGAAGTGTCGAACAAGGGCCTGGTCGCAGCCACAATCCTGGACCTCATCAACAGGAACATCCTGGACATCGTGGAACTGGAGAAGAAGGGCAGGGAGGCATCCGCAACAATCGAGCGCGAACGCACGATTCTCATGCTCAAAAAACGCCCGGCCGGCCTTAAGCCGTACGAGAACGCGGTCATCGACATGATTTTCAGCGAAGGCAGGAAGGAGGCCGACCTTGATCAGATGGCAGCTGATTTCGACAGGATAAAGACCAAGGCAGAGGCGGAAAACACCACCATAGCCAAGAACGTGAAGATATTCGGCGACGAGGTGGACGGGATACTCAAGGCGAAGGGCGTCTTAGGCCTGAAGAACAAGGCCCAGGCGAAAATGGCCGGCGTAGTCATGCTGGCGGTCTTCGGCGCGTTCCTGGCGTGCGCGGTCTTCGGCACCGCGCCGGCATGGTTCATGGGCTACATAGCAAGCGGCAACTGGTTCGAGGTCGGCGGCACCCTGCTGTCATTCATCATACTCATCCCGGCAATCGCCTACCTCGCCATCCATTATTTCAGGCCGTCCGTGCCGGATGCGATGCGCAACGAATACGCGAAATGGGACGCGTTCGCGCGCGCAGTGTCATCCAGCAGGCTGAAGGAATACCCGCCCTCTTCAGCGGTGATATGGGGCGGGATACTGGTCTATGCGACGGCATTGGAGATGACAGACAAGGTGAAGAAGCACTTCTCAGAGCTGGACACGCTCACGGCTAACCGCCTCCAGAAGCTTGACACCGTCCGCACATCGTCCTACACGTTCTATACCGCGGCCTGGGCTGTGCACAACCTGGGCACCTACGGCAGCAGGTCAGGCCCGTCCGGCGGCCACGGAGGCTTCTCATCCGCATCTTCAGGCGGCTGGAGCGGCGGCGGTGGCGGCTTCAGCGGCGGCTCCTCAGGGGGCGGCGGATTCCGCTGATACGTCATTTGTCGCCCGGCGCCTAGTTATCATTTTAATACTTCGCAATCAAACGCAAAACCACAATCAAGCTGCGAGGTTAATTGCTATGAGAAAGGAAGACGAATTCGGATTCGAGAAAGTCATCGAAGTGTACGACCAGAAGACCGGCATGCAGGGCGTCTGCGTGATCCACAACACGGCACGCGGCCCGGGCAAGGGGGGCATAAGGATGGAGCCCGACGTCACCGTAGAGGAGGTGATGGGGCTCGCACGCGCGATGACATGGAAGAATGCCATGGCTGACCTGCCTTTCGGAGGCGCCAAGAGCGGCATAAAGGCGGACCCGAAGAAGATGACGCCTGAGCAGAAGGAGGCGCACATGCGCGCATTCGCGAGAAAGATAAGGGAGGTCATACCCGGCGAGTACATAGCCGGGCCGGACATGAACACCACCGAGAAGGAGATGTCACAGTTCGCGGATGAGGTAGGCACCCCGAAGGCGTGCACAGGAAAGCCATCCAGCGAAGGGGGCCTTCCGCACGAGCTGGGCTCGACCGGCTTCGGCGTCGCCATATGCACCCGCGTAGCGGTGAAGCACATGGGCAAGGACCTGCACGGCATGACCGTGGCCATAGAGGGCTTCGGCAACGTGGGCACGTTCGCCATGAAGTTCCTTGAGCAGTGGGGCGCGAAAGTCGTCGCCGTGTCCGACTCCAAGGGGACGATATACTCAAAGGACGGCCTGAAATACGCCGACCTCATGAAGATAAAGTCCGAGAAGGGCACTGTCACCGCAGCCAAGGGCGAAAAACTCGACGCGGCGAAGCTGTTCGAGCTGCCCGTGGACATACTCATCCCGGGCGCGAGGCCGGACGTGATAAACAAGGGCAACGTGGCCAACGTGAAGGCGAAGATACTCAGCGAGGCGGCCAACCTTCCTGCGAAATACGACGTGGAGCAGGTGCTCATGAAAAAAGGGGTCGTAGTGCTCCCTGATTTCGTGGCAAACGCCGGCGGGGTCATTTCGAGCTACTGCGAAACCATGGGCTGGAAAGCTGATGCCATGTTCAAGGTCGTGGAGGAAAAAATCAGCGCCAACACGAAGATAATGCTCGAGCGTACCAAGGACAACGACACGCGCAAGGCTGCGATGGACATCGCGAAGGAGCGCGTGCGCGACGCCATGGTGATGCGCGGCTGGCTGGCCAAGTGAGCCGGCCTTTTCCCTTTTTTCCGTGCGACACGCCTGCTTTTATTTGTTTCTGATTGTAGATATGTGCGGTGATATTCAATGAAGTTCAGCACTATCGATAAAACAGGCAGGCAGGGCGCGGCAAAAGCCGCGACGGCGTTCGCAGGCGCAGCCCTCATGGTGGCAGGCCTTGCGGTCCTCGGGGCGCACGGCGGCGACTGCGCCAGGAAGAACGGCATCGAGACCGTGACCATCTGCGATTCCAGCGCCACAGTCCAGCAGGGGGGCCTGGTAGCGAAGAAGGAGTTCAATTTCGGCCAGCCCGCCAGCATCTCCTGGAAGGTGGCTGGGATAGACAGCAGCGGGGTAACGCTCGCCTATGAGATGAATGCCGTTTTCGATGCGGACGTCATGAAATTGCAGGACACCGCCACGGTCGCCTATGGCCAGGACACCGTAGTAAGCGCGCAGGGCAGGGACCCCCTCAGGATAAGGGTGGAGAAAGGGGCGGACGCGAACAGCGCGTCTATAACCGCTTCGTTCCCGAAATAGACGCCGGGAACGGGATTAAAATCCTTGCCGGAACTAGTTTCGCATGCAACAGATCGTACTACTCCTGCCCATCGTGCTCCTGCTGGGCATATGCGGCCCTGTAACCCAGGCAGCGGAAAACCAGACCGCGCCTCCGGCCGTTGTACCGCAGACCGACGCGGAGACCTGGGATGCCATAACCCAGGCCAACGTCGAGGCGGTATGCCTTTCACAGGCGATTGCACGGGCAGGCGACCTGGCCTGGGCGGTGAAGCGCTGCACCTGCGTCGAAACCCTGGGCGAGGGCGTGAAGGACTACAGGTGCGGCATCTCCACGCTCCAGGGGACCATCATGACGCAGATAACCTGCGTGCGGGCAAGCAGCATGTGCAACGTCACAAGCCCCTATGGCAACGGCAGCATCACCTTTGAGCAGATGCGGCAGTTCCAGGCCCAGAAATGAGGTCAACGGGCAGCGCCAAACCAGGGTTAAAATCCACGAATTTATAGCCCTTACCACCACCATTATAAACACGTTCAGCCATAATATAATAATGCCTGAAACAGCC
>JAQTME010000021.1 GCA_028714535.1 Candidatus Iainarchaeum sp.
CTTCGCATCGGGTTTCGCTATGAACGGGTAGTCGCTGGCTATGAACGGCTGGGCAGCCTTGCCCTTCTCCTGGAGCAGGGCAGCCAGCATCAGGCCGGCATGATATGACGTGCCTGCGGCCACTATGTCTATGCGCTGGTACGCGTCGAGCAGCGCCTTCGCGGCAGTGACGTCCGCTGCCAGGCTCTCGTTTATGAAGTGCTTCTGGTCGTTGATCTCCTTGAGCATGAAATGCGGGTATCCGCCCTTCTGGGCCATCTCCACGCCCCAGTCCACGGTTATCTGCTTCCTCTGCGCTTCGGCGCCATCGGCATAGCCCTTGTATCCGGAGCGCGACAGGACGGCTATGTCCCCTTCCTCAAGCGGGACGAACGTCTTGGTGTATTTCAGCATGGCAGGGATGTCCGACGCGCAGAACATCTCCCCCTTGCCCACGCCTATTATCAGCGGGCTGTTCCTCCTCGCCAGGAAGAGCCGGTTCTCCTTGTCTGATGCGCTCATGGCGACGATGGCATACGAGCCTTCGAGGCGGCCGACCGCCAGGCTGAACGATTTGAGGAGCGGCTGGGTGCGCGAATTCTCCTCGATGAGGTGCGCTATTATCTCCGAGTCGGTATCTGACGCGAATTTGTGCTTCCCGGCGGCCAGCCCGTTCTTCAGCACGGCGAAGTTCTCGATGACGCCGTTGTGGGCTATGACGATGTTCCCGGTGCAGTCCACGTGGGGGTGGGAGTTCTCCCTGCAGACCGCCCCGTGGGTGGCCCAGCGGGTGTGGCCCAGGCCGATGTTTCCGCCGATGCCGTTGAAGCGGAGCGCAGACGAGACGTCCTCGACCATGCCCTTGTCTTTCCGCACTTCGAGCTTTTCGTTGTTGAGCACGGCTATGCCCACGGAATCGTAGCCGCGGTAGACGAGCCTTTTGAGGCCTTCGGTCAGCACTTCCGCAGCCTTGCGTGAGCCGACGTAGCCTATAATCCCGCACATGACAATGAGGTTGCAGGTAATTCTTTTTAACCAGTGACCCGGTGGCTCAGGAAGGGAGGAACGTGGCCTTCACGGTCGCGGGGTCGTAGAGTATGGGCAGGATGCGCTCTCCGTTCTTGGTGAGCTCCTTTATGACCGGGAATTTGTCGAGGAGGTAAGCCTTCACGTTCTCGATCACGTCCCTGGACGTGTCCATTATGCCCAGGATGTGCGTGCCGTCGCTGCCGCCGACTCCGCTGACGTGGCCGAAGTGGCCGCCGGACGAGTCGTAGCCCGCGTACATCACCGAGCCCAGCGCGGGCGTGGCGATGCGCTTTTCGCTGGCCTGTTTAGGGGCATCGGACTGGAACGCGCGGAAATCCGAGGTGACGCAGAACATCTCGTTGCCCAGGGCGCCGAATACGGCACGGGGGTCATTGACCTTGCCGAGACGGTAGGGGTCGTAGAGCATGGTGAGCGCGGCGTACTGCGTACCGAAGTCCCTGCCTTCTGCGAGGGCATACTCCGTCATGAGCCGGGCATCTTCGCTTATCCCCGCACGGATGGCATCCAGCGGCAGGTCCACCCCGGCGGTGGAACCGAGCCACTCGTGGCCGGATGTCCAGCTGTAGAACGCAGGGCAGACTGCGACGTTATCTTTTTTGTATTTTAACTTGAGGATCTCCCGGGCGTAGGTCGCCTGGATCACGGCGTTCGCCTTGCCCCGCTCAGCATCGTTGCTCATGCATCGCACGTATTCGGGTATGGAGGAGATTATGGCGTATATCGCATGGTCCAAGGTGACAGTGGCGTCCCGGGCCTTCAGAGACGGCTGGTGATCGTGCGCGGCCTTGCACGCCCCGCATGTTTCATGGCCTTCCACGATTATGGTGCCGCCCGGACGGACATTCCTGAGGCCCGTGCCCCTGGCGGTCACGTTGCCTGCGTATCTTTTGTTCAGGATGTCGTATTCTAGCAGCCGGTTGGGATGGAGGGTGACCTGTCTGGAATCGGTGCATTGCACGTACTTGAGATCGTATTTGCTCCGGGCCTGGACCGCCTGGAGCGGGCCCTTTTCAGCGATATGAGCGACGACGACGCCCTGTATGGCCGCATTGCCCGAAGAGAGATATTCAATGAGCGGGGCCACCTGGAACGGCTCCTTGGAGGCGACCTGCTTCCTGAAACCTTCGGGAATAACCGAACGCCAGGGTGCGGTGCCGTCTTTTTCCTTTTGCGGGTGGTTTCTGTGGATCATGTCAGGTGCCTCTGAGCGGTTTGTTTTTATGGCCTTTTTTTCTATCGCTGGTTCGCTTCTGGCTGCGTATATAATGGACACGGAACTCCTTTTAAATAGTGGCTTTTAGTGCCCTGACGTGTAACAGTAAGTCAGGTTTATATGTTTTGGCTGCAGTATCAGCTCACGGTGAGAACATGAATGGAGAAGAAGCATTAGCGAAGCTTTTGGAAGGCAACAAGCGGTTCGTCGCGGGAACGCCCGAGGCGAAGGACTTCGCCGCAAGGCGCGAGGAGCTGAAGCAGGGCCAGCACCCGATAGCCACGGTGGTCGCGTGCTCTGACTCGCGCGTCGTGCCGGAGTACATATTCGACGTTGGGCTGGGCGAGATATTCAAGGTCGAGAGCGCCGGCAACGTGCTTGACAGGATTGGGCTCGGCTCGGTGGAATACGGCGTCGCACACCTCCACACGCCGCTGCTCGTCGTGCTGGGCCATGAGAAGTGCGGCGCGGTCACGGCCGCCTACGACGGCCATGCAGAGGGCAACATAGCCGCCATAGTGAAGAAGCTGGCGCCCGCTGTGAAAAAGGCGAAGAAGGGCGGCGACAAGGCGGCAGAGGTCGAGCAGGCGGCCGCCATCAACGTGAAGAAGGTCATGGGGAAGCTGAGGAAGCTGCCGCCGGTGAAGGCGGCGCTGGAAAGCGGCGCGCTGAAGATCGTCGGGATGAGATACAGCCTCGGCGGCGCGGTGGAGATAATAGTGAAAAAGTAAGCGCCTTTTTATTTTATCTTATTTTTATCCTATACAAAACGACTGATGAAGATGGCTGATTCGGAAAAGATGTACGCCCTGAAGAAGCAGCTCCGCAAGCTGGAGGGCTTCAGGGGCAGCGGCACCGAGCTCATATCGGTTTACATACCTTCAGGCTCGCCCATACACGAGATGGGGAACAAGCTCCGCGAGGAGATGAGCCAGGCGAGCAACATAAAGTCCAAGTCCACCAAGCTCAACGTGCTGGGCGCCCTGGAAAGGGTGTCCAACTACCTCAAGATGTACAGGAAGACGCCGCCCAACGGCATCGCGGTCTTCGCCGGCAACGTATCCGACAACGCGGCTAAGGTGGACATAGAGCTGTTCGCCGTCGAGCCGCCGGAGCCGCTCAACATCGGCGCCTACAGGTGCGACAGCAGGTTCTTCCTCGACCCGCTGCAGGCGCAGATGGGCGCGACAGACTCGTACGGCGTCGTGGTCCTGGACGGGCGCGAGGCGACCGTGGCGATAGTGAAGGGCACGAACATCACCATCATAAAGAAGCTGAACTCCACGGCGCATGCCAAGATAAGGAAGGGGGGCCAGTCCGCCCGGCGCTACGAGCGCCTCATAGAGGAGGCCATAGAGGTGTATTACAAGCGCGTCGGCAGCGCCATGGACGCGGCGTTCCTCAACAGGGTGAAGGGCGTCATAGTCGGCGGGCCCGGCCCGACCAAGGAGTTCTTCATGAAGATGAGCCCGTTCAACTACCAGATAAAGGTGCTGGGCGTCGTGGACACGGGCTACACCGAGGAATACGGGATCCGCGAGGCGCTGTCGAAAAGCGAGAACATACTGGCCCACCAGGAGGCCGTGAAAGAGAAGATACTGGTGGACCGGTTCATCAAGGCAGTGGTGAACGAGGGGCTGGCGACCTACGGCGAGAAGGAAGTGCGCAACGTGATAGCGACGAAGCAGGCCGAGCAGGTCCTGCTGTCCGAGGGGCTGGAGTATACCAGCGGCCTTTACAAGTGCCCGTCCTGCGCCGTGGAGACCAGGAAGTCCTTCCGCGGCAAGCCCGACGACACCATAGCATGCCCGGCGTGCAACAGCCAGGCGAAGCTGCAGGATTCGGAGCTCCTGCTCGACGAGCTGGCTGAGCTGGCCAAGCAGGCCGAGATACCCGTGGAGATACTCTCCACGAACACGGCCGAGGGCGCACAGTTCCTGACCGGATTCGGCGGCATCGGCGCCTTCCTCAGGTATAAGACGAGATGAAATCAGATTTCCACGAAATCGTCGCCGCCGGCGTGATAGAGGCCTTTAGCCTTCCTCCTCTCGATTATATTCACTGCCCCGCCCACGAAAAGCACATGGTCGCCAAGCTCGATCTCCTTCACCAATTTGCACTCTATGCTGGCCGGCGAGTCCTTGACCAGCGGCATGCCCAGTTTCCCGTATTCCCTGGCGATGGAGAGCTCGGCGAACTTGTCGCGGTCCTTCCCGCTGCTCCTTCCGGCAGCGACCGCCTTTTCCCTAATCTTCGCATCAACCAGGTTTATGGCGAACGCCCTGCCCTTGGATATCAGTTCGTGCGAGAAGCGTTTCCTGCTCACGGAAACCGCGAAAAGGGGCGGCTCCATGGAAACCGGGAAGCACCAGGCCGCGGCCATGACATTCTCCCTGTCGCCGTATTTGGAGGTAATCAGCACGACGCGCATCGGGTAGAGGAACCGGTAGGGTTTTTCTGCGGCCATTGCGCTATACCTTCTTTATGGAGCAGGAGCCGACGGGGTATTGCGGCCCCACGCCGACAATCATGCCGCCGGAGTGGTAGGATGAGGACGAGCCTTCCTTCACGTAGATGACGAGGCCGCTCTTCAGCATTGAGAAGCAGTCTTCGGCGCTGTGCTTGCCGTCCTCGGCCACGCAGCCGTCGTTGCCCAGCGACAGGTAGGATACGTTCTTGCCGCCCATGCCGCTGCTGCCGGCGAAGTCCACGCCGCACTGGAGGATGTTGGTGCTGGTGTTGGTGTCCGCCACGCCGCGCACGTCCATGACGATGTAGACCCGGTCCGCCTTGCTGAATATGTCCTTGAACGTATCCGCGTCAACTCCAGCGCCCGGATTGAATGCCATGGCGGCGCTGGTGACGAAATACCATGCCAGGGCGAGCACGAGCACGGCCAGGAGGGCGACGGCCGCGATCTTGGGGAGGTCGGATTTTTTCGCTTCTGGCTTTGATGCTTCAATCGCGGGCTCAGCCGCCTCTGGTTTCGTCATTGCTGCAGTTTTTTTCCTTGCCATTGGAATCAACCGAAAAGCGCCACGAGCGGGCAGGACTTGTAATAGTCGGAATTGGCGTCTATCTCAGCCTTGCTCTGGTATATTATGGAGAATTTGGGCGGCTCGTTCTGGGGCGAGTAGCCCAGGAAGAAGGCTGAGGACTGGTTGCCGGCGCGGCCCAGGCATTCGTCCACGGTCAGCGTGCTGTTGCCGCCTGCTGACCTGGTCTCGGTGCACGAGTTTGGCGTGATGGTGTACATTGTCCAGGTCCTGTTCTGCTCGCCGAACAGGCCCGAAAGGCTTTTGGAGCATGAGACCATCGACTGCGCGTCGGAATAGGACACGCTGCGCAGGTCGAGCACGATGGAGGTGGAATTGCGGGAAGAGAAGTCTGACATGAATTCTGTGAACGTCGCCGAGGAGGAGGTCTTGTCAAGGAACAGGTACAGGAACAGGCTGAAGCCCAGGAACATGACTACCGAGCACAGGAACGCGGCGCCCAGTATATACCTGCTCTGGGGGATGTCAAGGCTGACCGAAACCAGGATGTACAGGAAGAAGAGCAGCGACAGCGCCGTGAGCGAAAGGAAGAGCAGGCCTGAGAACCCGCCGAAGGAAAGCAGGCGGTTGTCCATTATGCCCTGTGCGTCGCTCAGCTGCGTGGCCACGGCGAACTTGGCTATGCCGCCGTTCACGCGCCTTGCGAATCCCCTGAAAAGCAGGACGGCCTTGCTTGCCGGCACGTCGCTCTCGCTCTTGAGGAGCTCCTGGGCGTCTTCGGTGACGTTGGTGTAGTTGAGCCTCATGGCATCGAGCTGGCTGACCGTGTAGCCGTCCCTGAAGGCCGCGTCAAGGTCCGCGGTCCGGTTCTTGAGGACGTTGAATGTTTCCAGGGCGCTGGCGTCCAGGTCCTTGGTCTCAAGCACCAGCATGAGCGAGTCTGCTGTGTTCTTTGCCTCGAGCGTCTGGTTATACGTGCCCAGTATCGACAGCGACATGTTCTTTGTCGTGCCGGCGTAGATGCGGTAGTTGTCCAGGTCGGCGTCCAGGCCGGTGAAGTTCCGGTCGGCTATGTCGTCTGGTATGGTCGCGTGGAGGGCCATCAGCTTGTCCAGGTTGGCGTTGAGCGTCATGTTGGCCACGTGCTTCTTGGCCTCCTTGCCGAGCGCTATGGCCTCGTTGCCGCTGGCGTTGAGGTCGCGGAAAAGGTCGGAGTAATAATCCGCAGTGGATTCCACCTTCGCGTAATTGAGCCTGGCCGCGGAATTGCCGACCAGTGTCGCTGAAATGGACTTGTAGTTCTTGAGCGGCGCCACCTTGTTGCCCAGGTCCGTGGCCATGGCCTTGATGTCGTCGGCAGCCTGCTGGTCAAGGTCGAAGGAAGGGCAGATGGCGTAGCATTTGAGCTTGCACGCCAGGCGATCGGCGCTGTCGTTGAGGCGCGGGGTGCGGAATATGGTCGCTTCTATCTTGAGCGAATTTGCCTTGAGGGTGGGCGCGGTGTTCTTTATGTAGTCCATCGTGTCTGCGACGGTGTCCTGGCTCATGTTGGCCAGGCGGACGCTGTAATTGGACAGTATGTCGTCCATCTCAAGGCTGGGGGGCGTGAAGTCCATCAGGGGCTGGAGGAGGACTGATGCCGTGCCGAGGTTGAGCCCCTCGCCATAGGCCGCGTAGAGCAGCAATGCTATCTTGGTGCAGGACACATTGTCCCTGCACACCAGGGACGTGTTCCCGACTTTTATCTTGCCGTTGGAAAGCAGGACATCGTTACGGCAGATGTATTCCTCCTTGTTCTTGAAGTCATAGCCGTTATTCCTGCTGTCGTTGAACTTATTGACGAGCGCGGTGAGGTTGGCGAGTTCGTCGGCGCTCGGGTAATACATCTGTGTATAGTATGACTGGAGGGCCGGTTCTATGTCGCTCTGGTTCCTGAGCGGCTCGTCGTTCATGAGGAGGAATGTGTCGACACCGTTGAACTTGACGATAGAGTAGTTGTCGCCTTCCAATGTGAAATTGGCATACGAGACGGTCACGTTCTTTTCCGACGCATAAAAATAAGGGCTGAGGTCGAAGGCGAACAGCACGCCCGAGAGCATGCACATCACTGACAATACCACGAACGCGTTCTTTGGGGAGGCCATTAATGGGAATTGGAAGACATCATTTAAATGTTTTGCGTTTTTAGCGGTCGCGTTTTATGACGTAATCGGCTATGGCCAGCAGGGCTGTTTTGTCCTTATTGTCGGGGAAGCGTGCGATGGACCTCTTGGCCTTGCCCACGAGGGAGGCCGCCCTCTTCCTGGCATATTCGACCGAACCGTGCTTCTGCAGCAGGCCTATGACGTCGTTTATGTCCTCCTGCTTCCTGGAGTGCGATGAAAGCACCCCCATCAGCCGCTTCCGCTCTGCCTCACCGGCTTTCGACAGGCAGTGGACCACCATCAGCGTCCTCTTGCCCTCGGATATGTCCCCGCCTATCTCCTTCTGGTATTTCTCGAAGCTGCCGGTCACGTTGAGGACGTCGTCCTGTATCTGGAAGGCCGCGCCCAGGCTTTCGCCGTACTGCCTGAGGGCCTTCCCCGCCCTTTTTCCCGCGCCTCCGATGAATGCCCCTGCCTCGCAGGAAAGCCCCATGAGCGCCGCGGTCTTGCCACCTATCATGGCGAGGTATTCATCCTCGCTGACGTCGAACCTGCCTCCGCGTATCCAGGAGAGCTCCACGCCCTGCCCGTCCACCACCCGCTTGAACGCGTCCGCGTACATCGTCTGGAGCGCCACAAGCTTCGCGGGCCTGAGCTTGAGCTTGGTCAGCTCGCGCCACAGAAGGGTGTAGAGGGCGTCGCCGGAATTGAGCGCCATCGGCACGCCGTAGGCCATCTGCAGCGCGGGCTCGCCCCTGCGGAACTGCGAGTCGTCCTCTATGTCGTCGTGTATGAGGGTGAAGTTGTGGAACATCTCGATTATCGCCGCGGGCTCGATCGCGGCCTCGTATTGGCCGCCGACAGCGCCGCATGAGAGCAGCGACAGGACCGGGCGTATCCTTTTGCCGCCGCGGCGCAGGAACGGGACCAGCAGGCCGTACACCATCTTGTCCTCGGCCTCCAGCCGGCTCTCCATCAGCTGCTCGACCGAGCGGAGATATGGCGTTATGTGGGAATATGATTCCATGAAAATGACCCGTCTGTTATTTTGCCGGCTCCCTTTAAATCCTCTTGGTGTTGCCGCATGCGCAGCGGACCCTCAGGCAGGCCGTCTTCTTGTCGTATGTCACCGTGACCGTATCGCCTGGTATCCAGAGGCGGCCGCACTTCCTGCAGAAGCTGTTGCGGAGCTCCTTCGGCAGCTTCGCCTTGTGCTTTTTGAGCAGGTCCAGGACCATGCGGACATAGCGGCGGGCCCGTTCCTCGTTGCCAGCCTCATGCGCCTTGCGCGCCTCGGCCAGCAGGCGTTCCATGGACTGGAGCACGCTTGACTTTATAATCTTTTTCCGCCGTATATCCATGCTGTTGGTTCGATGGATAACTTTATATACGATTACTTCATCCAGCCCATATGGAGCAGGACCGGATACAACGTCGTGAATACGCTGGCCTACGCGGCCATCGCCATACTCGCAGTCTACCTGCTATACCGGCTGCTCAAGGGCCGCATACGCTTCGATGAACAATTCGTCAGGGGCGTGCTCTGCTTCGTGCTGCTCGGCTCCACCATGCGCGTCATAACGGACGCCATCGACACCGGCGTGTTCCAGCCGGTCACCTTCATACACCAGCTCGTCCTGGACAGCCATATCTGGGATTACGGCTATCTCACGGTCACACCGGGCATCTACATCGTCACGGCCGCCATCCTGCTCGTTTCAATGGCCATATTATATAAGATGAAGCGCATGGAATGGCTGGGCTACGTGGGGCTGGCGCTCTGGCTGCCGCAGTTCCTGCTCCTCCTGCCGTTCATGAATTATATAGCATACTCCCTCCCCATCCTCATGCTGGCGGCAGTGCCGGCCTACATCGCGCTGAAATACTTCAAGGACGCCATATTGGCTGCCATAGTCGCAGGCCAGGCCCTCGACGGCGCTGCCACGTTCTTCATTATAGACGTGTTCTCCGGGCTCACGGGCAGGATGTATTTCGAGCAGCACGTCTTCTCCGCGGGCATAGGGGCGATAGCAGGCACGTACTTCACGTTCTACCTCCTCAAGGTCGCCATAGCGTTCGCCGCCGCGTACGTAATCCAGAAGGAGAAGATGGACGCGGAGGACAAATACTATATCGCGCTCCTGCTCATGATAATGGGCTTCGCGCCCGGGATACGGGACCTGCTCAGGATGGCCGTCGGAGGCTGAGCAGCTTCTCCGCAACGTAGTAGGCGATGCCTAGCACGACGACCACTGCACCGACCGCCCAGGAATAGGAAGGCAGGCTGAACATCAGGACGATACAGGAGACGACGCCGAGGACGGCCATATGGCGAGTCGTCCCTCCGAGGACTCGGATGCCGCTGAGGTTCGTCGCCGCGTAATATAGTATGAACGAGAAACTGCCAATGTACGCGATGGGCGTCAGGTCGGTGGTAAGCGCGAGCAGCACCATGGCCGCGCCGCAGAGGATGATGGCATTGCCCGGGACGAGCCGCTTGTCTATGGATGCGAGGGGTGCCGGAAGCAGCCGGTCCTCGGCCATCTTCTGCGCCACGCGCGACACTCCGAGGATGGCAGCCAGCAGCACCGTGCCGGTTGCCACGAGCGCGCCGGCACCTATGAGCGCAGCCCCGAAGCCCAGGCCCGCAGAGTCCAGGGCCGCCGAGAGGGGCGAATCCGATGCCGCCAGCACCGCGTAGCCGGCCAGCCCGACCGCGGCGACGGCCACCGCGATATACAGGACCGTGGAGATGGCGATGGAGAGCAGCGTCGCGCGCGGCACGTTCTTCACCGGGTCCTTTATCTCGTCGGCTATCACCGCGACACGCGCGAAGCCGGAATAGGCGAAGAATATCGCGGCCGCGCCGGCCAGCACGCCGCCGAAGCCAAAGGGCATGAGAGGCACGAAGTTGGACGGCTTGAAGAAGAACAGCGCGCAGCCGATGAAGACCAGCAATATCAGGACCTTGATGGAGACCAGGACATTGTTGACCCCTGCCGACTGGCGTACGCCCGCGAGCTGGATGAGGGTCGCGACTACCACGGCGGCGGCCGCAGCGAGATTGACAGGGATAGACGGGAAGAAGAACGCGAGGTAGCTCCCGAATCCCAGGGAGACTGTCGCGCCCAGGGCCAGGTTGGAGAAAAGCCACACCCATCCGGTGACGAAACCAACGGACGGCGATAGCGCCCTGCTGGCGAAGGTATATGCGCCGCCGCTTATGGGAAATTTCTTTGCCAGCTCCGCGGTGGACACGCCCGTGAATGCTGCCACCACCCCGGCGATGATGACGGAGAGGAAGACCGCGGGCCCGGACAGCGAGGTGGCGATGCCGATTATCACGAATATGCCCGCGCCGATTATCGCGCCGAGCGCAACATTCACAGCGTCGAAAAGCGAGAGCACGTGCTTCATTTTCGGCATGGGTTGGAAATCGCCGGGTGAATTTAAAATGGATGCGTGAGATAGGGGCTGCATGAAGGCAGAGAGAAGGTTCATGGAGATGGCCATCGCGAAGGCGCTGGAAGGCGTGAAGAAAAAAAACTCGCCCTTCGGCTCGTGCATAGCGAAGGACGGCCGCGTGGTCGCGGTGGCGCACAACACCGTGCTCACGAAAAAGGACGCCACGAACCACGCCGAGATGAACGCCATAAGGCTCGCATGCAAAAAGCTGAAGTCGCACGAGCTGCGCGGCTGCACAGTCTATTCAACGACCGAGCCATGCCCCATGTGCTTCTCGGCCATCCACTGGGCGAAGGCCGGTGCCATCGTGTTCGGAACGCGCACGAGCGACGTGAAAAAGATAGGTTTCCACGAGCTCACCATATCAGACGTGACGCTGAAGAGGGAGGGCCGCTCGCCGGTGAGGGTGCAGGGCGGCTTCATGAAGAAGGAGTGCATGGAACTGCTGCGCGCGTGGAAAAAAGGCCGCGGGAAGACGTATTAGATTGTTTTTTATACCTTTTCTACCACCATATGTGCATGGGCGAGGCAAAAATCAGGCTGGTCTACAACTATTCGCTGGGACCACGGGAGAGGAAGGCGGCTTACGACGCAGCCAGGAGCTTCGCAGACTTCGGCGTCAAATACGACTTCACAGACGCCAACAACCTGAAGGCACTCGAGCAGGTGAAGTTCGGCGATAAACTCGGCAAGGTAGTCAGCGCCAAGGAGGCGCTTGTCGAATCGAAAGATTTCACACAGACGTCTTTGCTGGGGCACATATTCGCGAAAAAGATATTCGGGATAGGCGTCACGCAGAACCCGCTCTGGGTGCCTGCTGGCGGGGAGCTGGAGTATGGCGTGGGCGTGGGCATCCCAGGCGTCGGAGGCGTGGTATCAACATATCTGTTCTCCAGGGACGAACTGAAGGGCGACCTGCTGGACAGGGCGATAACCGCGGCTGTGCGCGTCGAAATCGGCCATGTTTTCGACGCGACTGATCATTCCGTGAAGGTCCCGTGCATAATGTACAGCAGCAAGAATTTTGTGGAAGAGGTCGTGAAGCCCGGGCTTGATTTCTGCCGCGACTGCCACATACTCATAAGCGCTGGTGTAGCCAAGGCCATGCAGCAATAGGGCCGTGCTCTGGCAGCGGGGCAACACAGCCCTTTTTATACTCTTTCTGACATAAGATAACACATGACAAGAGCGACAGTCAGGCCCATAGATGCGCCCAGCGCCCGCGTCAGGCTGATATTCTCGCCGGACCTGTGCACCGCAGAGAGGCGGGCGGTCCTGGGCGCGACCCGCGCGTTCGCGAAGTTCAACGTCAGCTTCGACCACGTCAGGGGCCAGAAATCTCTCGTGGAAGAGGAAACGCCACGGCTGGGGACGGCATGTGCCCGCATACGCCGCACAAGGCGCGGCGAAGAGATAAACGCGATGGTCGTTTCAACAAGGGCCTTTTGCCACGAGATAACAGCGCCATTTTCCGGAGAGGACCCGTGGGCGGGCGTGTACAGCAGGAGCTCCCTGGGCATGGGCGTGACGCCGCACGAGATAGTCAGCGGGTTTAACCCTTATCCAGGAATCGTGCGCACCGGCGAGGCCGGCGTCGTCTCGACCAGGCCGTGCATAAGCCTCCCGTTCACGCAGAAGCTGGCCGGCATACAGGCAGTTGTAACGCACTACCTGGGCCGCCTGCTCGGCAACGGCGGCGATTGCAAGGACTGCCTCATGGCGGCGTGGGCAGTGCACGGGCATTTCATAAAAGAGGTCGCGGAGAGCGGTCTGGGCATCTGCGCGAAGTGCCAGGACGAGATACGCGGATGGATAAGAAGCCAGGGGGGCGGGCGCGCATGAACGAAGTGAGGGTAAGGCTCATCTTCCATGATTCGCTGGGAACACGCGAACGGCTGGCGGCCCTCTCAGGAGCCAGGGCTTTCGCGAAGTTCGGCGTAACCTGCGACTGCGCAGGCGCCTGCGATAGGAAGGCTCTCAGGCACGTGAAGGCAGGCGCGAGCCTGGGCAGGATAGTCAGGGCCGAGAATCCGGTCGTCAGGACTGAAGACCTGCGCTACGAACCCATCTGGGAGTTCATGTTATGCCCAAAAACCATATACGGGATGGGCGTCACGCCGCATCCGCTTCGAAACGGGGATGCTATGGACCAGGTACCGGAGGGGGCTGCAACTGGCGAGCTGCCTCACACGATGGGCGTGGGCCTGATTGGAGCCGGAGGGGTGCTTTCGGTACAGAGGATGCTGGAGACAAAGGGCGAACTGGGCGAGAAGGCCATAAGCGCCGCGGTGCGCCATGAGCTGGGCCACGTATTCCTGAAAGGAGAGAAGGGCCGCGATCATGGAAGCAGCCACTGCACGGACGAGAAGTGCATAATGCAGGCGAACGAGAATTACGCTGATTTCCTAAGACGGTTCGTGGAGCCTGCGCTTGATTTCTGCCGAGGCTGCCAGGGCAGGATAGGCGCGGCCGTGAGCCGCATCAGATACGGATTCTAGAGCTTAGTCGCGATGGCGATGAGGAGCAGTATCCCCCCGATGAGGATGAGGGGGATGAGGAACTTGGACACGGCCACTATGGAATTGACCGTGGAAATGAGCTCTATGGACTGCTTCGCGCCTATGACGTCTATGTCGAACCATCTCTTGTCAGCGAAGAACTTCGCCGGCTGCATGTCCGCCAGCGCATCGCCGAGCGCACCGAGCACCACCGAGAGCAGCTCGTCCTCGTCCTTGAGCGGGTTCAACACGCCGCGCACCATGTTTGTCTGGTGCGTGTCTGTGGTGAACACGCCCACGGCAAATTTCCTCCCGAGCTTCGCACCTGCTTCCACGACGCTGGATTCTATGCGCTGCTGGAACTGCGGCGTGATGCCGTTCGAGTCTATGAGCACGATTACGTATTCCGGCGAGGAGGACAGCACCGCGACCTTCACGCCTGCGCTGCCGACAACGGGCGATTCCGTCCCGCGGAATGCGATGCCGACCTTGAGCGGCTTGCCCTGCCCTGCCTTTGCGAGCGCGTTCTCCAGCGCGCCCAGGTAGTTGAAGCCGATGACGCTGCCCGGCTCGAAGCTGGTTATGTCACCGGTCTCGGCATTGTGCTGGTCCACTATCATCGCGTTGCGCATGCGCTTCTCCCCTGCGAACATGAGCGACAGGCCGAGCCCGAAGTTGATGTCCTCGGTCAGCTCTGGCGCGCGGGTGAGCGATATCATGGAGGAGTCGCCTATCACCAGCGCCTGCGCCCTGCATTCCTCGCTCTTGCCGACAGAGATTGCCACCTTCGCGTCGGCGTATTCCGCCTTCTTCACGCACGCGTCCACCGCCGCGAGTATCTTGCCGAGCTCGGACGTGGACACCGGGTTGAGGTCGTGGGTGACCGTGCCGTGGAACACGAATGTCCTGGAGCCGTACTTCACGTCCATGGCTTCCGCGAGCAGCGATGAGAACTCGCTGCCGCCCAGGTTGCCGAACGGGCCGTAGTGCACGTAGGGCGTGACGAAGAACACCGTGTCGCCCTTCCTCCTGAAGCCCATGAGGCAGACCAGCGTCTTCACCCGCTCCCCGACCTTCTCGAACGCCTTCTCCATGTCCTTGTTGTGGTAGAGCCACTGGCTGAACAGCAGCGACATCGCGTCCGTGCTGCTCACGCCCAGGTTCTTCTTCATGGGGGCGTTGATTATCTGGAAGAACAGGACGAGGGCCAGCATCAGGACGACCGCGGAAAGGTAGAACTTGGCCGCGACTGCCATGAAGGGCTCGCTGGTCACGTAGAGGGCCTGGTTGCTGAGCAGGAAGGCGATGTAGAAGAGCAGCTGGAGCACGGCGAAGAGCATGGAACGGTATTTGAGTATGAAGACGAAGCGCGCTATGACGTACCAGAAGACGAACACTATGGCCGCGCCGACCAGTATGACCAATTGCGCCCAGAACGGGTTGACGCCGGCGAGAAGCAGGCTGAACGAGTATGCGACCGCGTAGACCGCCTCGCCGCACAGCGCGGTCGCGGCTATGCGCCTGTAGGGCATCTTCCGTATCATGGCCTTTATGATGAATGAGGAGAGGAGCGCGGGGATGGAAAGCAGCATCATGCCGTCCAGGATGGCGTTCCAGGCCAGGTCCGCGCCCGCGTATTTGCCGAAGTTGAACAGGAGCCCGAACGCGAGGCCCAGCGCCAGCATGGCGAGGACCAGGTAGCGGGCAGGGGGCAGGGTTATGAAGTAGGATGTGAGGCTCACGGCGCGGTTGATGTTCCTTGTCATCGGTTTTTATATCGTTCTCCATGATTTAAAAGGATAGATGAAGCCCGTACTGATATGCCCGAAATGCGGGAGGAGCGAGGAGCAGGTCAGGTTCATAGACGCCTTCTGCATCGACGACTACCCACTCAACATCAAGGCCCCTGGCAAGGAGGAGCTTCAGCGCTGCAAGAGGTGCGGGCGGATGCTGTTCAGGGGCGAATGGATGGCATACGACGAGGGGAAGATAGAGAAGCACATCCTGGGCAAATGCCGGGGCGAGTTCGCAGGCGCGTCCTACGATTTCGGCAGGCAGGTGGTCGCGTTCACCATAAGGAGGGGGGACAAGGAGCTGAAGGTGGAGAAGCAGGTCCCCCTGATCGTGACCATCAACATGTGCCAGCGGTGCAACCAGATAAGCGGGGGGTACTACCAGGGCATAGTGCAATTGCGCGGCAACAGGGCGAAGGTCGAGAGATACGCGAAGATGATCGCCGAGCGCCTGGAGAAGGTCACGTTCATATCAAAGACGGAGGAGATGGACGGCGGCATAGACCTCTATGTGGGCAGCTCGAAGGCGGTGCTGGCCGCGGTCACCCAGCTCGGCGTGAGGGCGCTGATAACGAAAAAGCTCATCGGCAGGGAAGAGGGCAAGCGCCTCTACCGGACGACGTTCGCCATCAGGCTTTAGTCAACCGAATATGTAATCAAGCGCACACGCCAGCGCTTCCTTGGGGATTGGGGTGGCATACTGGCTGTTTTCGACATGCAACTGGCCGATACTTTCAATCCTGACGAAATACGGGACTCCGTCGACGACTTTCTTGTCGTTGGCGAGCTTTTGCTCGACCAGTTCCCGGCTGATGGAAGCTGGAACTGTTTTTGGCATGCCGAGATTGGTTAACACGATCTCAGCGGCAGTGAGTTCGCAGCGAGGGAGGAAGCACTCGATAAAGGATAGGTAGAGGGCTGCCCGAATCCCCAGGGCAACGGCCTCACCATGGTATAATCCGAAATTGGAAACGAACTCGATTGCATGCCCTA
>JAQTME010000022.1 GCA_028714535.1 Candidatus Iainarchaeum sp.
CTTGCCGTCGGTGATTGAATACTCGCGCTCGCCTGCGCGGTATCTGGCCGCGGTTATCACGCCCTCCACTTTCAGACGACCACCCTGATGCGGCTGCCGTCCTTCTTCTTCAGTTTCCTCTTGAGGTCCCATGGCGCGATTATCTCCAGCACGTCAGGGCCGTGATGGGTGCGGAGCGGCACGAGCACAGCGCATTCAAGCCCTTCCACCGAGCACCTGTAGGCGAAAAGGTCGCCGTAGGTCCTCTTCTCGTCCTTGAAGCCCCGGATTATGACCGGGTCCAGCCCGAGGATGTGCTGTTTTTTCCATAAATCGGCCTCGTCAAGCCGTATGTTGAGCGTCCCTGCATATGGCGCGAAGCCGAGCTTCGCCTCTATCTGTTTCCTGTAGCCCTGGAGGGAGAGGTAGTACTTCCCTTCGCCGAGGCCGCTCACGACGGTCCCTTCAAACTCGATTTTGCCGCCTTCGAACGCGGCTTTCAGGGCTGAATACACCCCTGCAAGCTCGGTGCAGCCCTTTTTCGTGAGCAATATGCCGCCCTCCTTCCGTTCCACATGGCCGCTGCGCTCAAGCTCCAGCAGCCTGCGCGACGCGTTCTGCTGGGACATGCCGAGCTGTGAGCCCAGCTCGCTGCTGGTGATCCTCACCGGCCTGAGGTGGGCCCCGTGCCTGAGCAGAAGAAGAAGCATCTCGTCCATGAATGCGTTTCGCATCCGGTTTTTATAATACTTAAGACATAATAGCATCATGGAGATTTCACACGGCTCCCTTGTTCTCCACGTCCCTGACAGCGTCTACAGGCCGTCGGACGACTCATACATGCTCGCGGATGCCGCAGAGGGGCTGCAGGGCGACGTGCTTGAGATAGGCTGCGGCTCTGGCATCGTTTCGCTCACAGCGGCGAAAACAGCGAAAAGCGTGCTCGGAACTGACGTCAATCCGGACGCTGTCGCATGCGCAAGGGCAAACGCGGAAAGGAACGGCATTGGTAACGCATCGTTCGCAGAGGGCGACATGTTCGCACCTGCAGGCGGCAGGAGATTCGACGCCATACTGTTCAATCCGCCCTATCTGCCCACGGATGAAAGCGAGCACCTGCACGGCCACCTGAACAGGGCTTTTGACGGCGGCAAGGACGGAAGGGCAGTGGTCGACCGCTTCCTTGTGGAGTTCGGCCTCCACCTGAAGCCCGGCGGCCGGGTTTTCCTCATCCAGAGCAGCCTGAACGACCTGGATAAGACGCGCTCGCTGCTCGAGGCCGCAGGATACGCCGTCGAAACCGTAGCTGAAAAGCCGTTCTTTTTCGAGAGGCTTTACGTCCTGAAGGTGCAGCGGCGCGCCTGACCTCAGGTTTATATGCAGGGCTCTGCAATAATCATGTGGAATGATGACATGAACAACCTCTGAGCCTTCGGGCGGTGAAGAAGTCAACAGCGTCTGACCGAAAATTTCCTCCTGGTTTGTTAAGGGTAAATTTTCATCAAACTTCATGAGATCCGACTTATCCATTTTACAAATCTTTTTATAACATTCTGGGCATATCCTGCGCATGCACAGACTGAGAAGGCCTGCGATTTCACACCTATCCGCGGGGAGAAAAGAGCGCATGCACAATCTCATGCGCCGTTGGGAGATAGTGGGCAAACCCAGGGACGTCCTGATTGAAAGCCTTAGGGTCCTGAGCAGGGGGCCGGAGCAGTGCACGCTCCTGGGCACCAGAAAGCAGATAAGGGAACGGGTGCGCTACGTGGCATTCGTAAGCCATAACGGGAGAATGCACCCGCAGGAGCCGGCATTGCTGCAGAAGGACGCCCAGGTCTTGCTGGGCAGCGTGAAAGAGCTGGGCATCCGCAAGACCATGGCTGTTTTGGATGTTGGGTAAGTCACGCCCCATTCCAGCCACTTTAAGGCGAGACGGGGCAGCCCCGTAAGCGCCTCCCGAACAGCATTTAAATCTTATTCACGAATTGAACCCATGCCCACCGAAGAAGAGATGATGTCCCATTTCACAGGCATCGGCATCACCGAGCATGATGCCATGATAATCGTCGACTGCATCGTGACGCGCAAGTCCTGCTCCTGGGTCAACAACGACCCCGTGGACGACAAGCTCCTCCGCGACCTGCAGGACGTGATAGTGAAGCACGGCTACAGGATAAAGATAAACGTGCAGCCGGTGCCGACGCGGAGCAAGTTCATCTGGGAAGTAAAGGTCCTGGCCTAATTGAGCTTCGCGGTCACTAGTCCCCCTGCGAGGGCTATCACCAGCCCTTCCAGCGCCCAGTCCATGATGAGCGGCGTGGGCAGGTTGATGAGCATCAGCATGGAGAATGTCGATGGCACTGTGCTGATGAGGAACAGCAGTATGCCGTAGTTGATGCCCTTGCTCGGCCAGTCTTTCCCGGGGACGGCTTTCTTCAGCAGGACGTAGGCATACACGAAAATGAACGAGGTCACGAAGCCCAGCGCGAGCGAGAGGTACGTGAATTCGGGCGGCGGCGGGCCTGCGGCGGGCATCATCAGGTTGCTCCAGACCGCGAAATACGCCGCGTCGTAGTAATATCCCATGGTCGCCATGGCGCCGGCGGTGTGCACCACCTGCGCCACGACCGCGAAAATGACCGCTGCCAGGATTACGGGCTTCAGTTCCATATTATCCCCGAACCGGTTTTTCCTGCAACCTATTTAACTTTTCCCCTGGCTGGCGCTGTGATGAAAAGACAGGATGGGTTCATTCCTTCTCTATGAGGGCTAGGTCGCCAAGGGCCACGAGGTCATCGTCTGCCCGCGCGTCAGCGGCTGCCTGCTTCCTTGCTGCGATGCGCACGCCTTTGAGGTCCTCATAGAGCTTCTTCAGCTCCTCCCTTATGGTCTTGAGCTGGACCTCTATTGTGCCTATCTCGGTCTCGCCCTCGAGGATGTCCTTCTCCACGTAGACCTGCTTGCGGCGGGCGCGCTCGACCTCCTTGACCTTGTCGAGCTGCTCGTCCACCTTCTTGAGCTCCTTGAGGAGCTCCTTCTCCATCCGCGGCGTATACGCGGCCGTGGATATCCTGAATTCGAGGGCGCGCTTCTGCTTCCTGAACGGGATGACGCGGACGTCCTTGGTCTGCTCTAGGAACGGCAGCAGCGCCTTCTGCTCGTATTTCTTGTACCTGATGCGGCGGTTGAGCTGCTTGATGCGTTCGATGAGCTCGGATTTGTTTTTCTCGAGCGTCTCGATTTGTATGCGTAGTTCGTCCTCGGTTGCCATTGTTATCACAGGGTGAAAATAAGCGACTTTTTCATTTATTGAGAGAATGGATTTAAAAAGATTGTCAGCCAGCTTTAACGGGGTCGTTATGGCCGAAAAAATCTGCTCAGGCATATTGCCGTGGCTGGCGGCGGGCCTGATTCTTGGCATGGCAGTCTCGCTTTTGTTCCTGCAGCAGGCAGTCCCGGTCGCACCGGCGCCTGCGCCACAGGCCAACTGGACCAAAGAGGCGGCCGGCATAGAGATACTGCTCATCAACCCGCAGGACTGCCCTGCGTGCAGGCCGCTTGACCAGGTGCTGCCGCAGCTCGAGGAAGTGGCGGCTGGAATGAACCTGACGGTCAGCTCTGCCCGCAATGCGTCAGCTGCAGAGGGCGCAGCCCTCATAGCGAAATACAATATAACACGGCTGCCGTCGATGGTGGTGACAGGCAACTACAGTGCTGAGTTCGCTTCCGACTGGACAGGCGGGGCAGGCACCAAGGAAAGCGATGGGGCGCTCGTCCTGAGGAACATCTACCCGCCGTATTATGAGAATGGCAAGGTCGTAGGCGTGGTCAGGGGAACGGTGATAGCGGCACCCAACTGCACTGCCTGCCTTGACCCCGAGAGGTATTACACGTCGCTTGAGGACCCGCAGGTAGACATGAAATTCTCCACAAAGAGCGTGCTGCAGGAGAACGACGCCGCGGCCCAGGCGCTCATAGTGCAGTATAACATCACCAAGCTGCCAGTGCTCCTGCTCAGCGAAGACGCAGGCGCATATGACGTCTTCGGTCAGTACCTGCTGCCGCTGGGCGAAATCCGGGGCGGCTGGTTCATACTGCGCAACGTCACCCCGCCATACGTGGACCTGCAGACCGGCAGGGTGCACGGCCTTGTCGAAACAATATTCATCGTGAACAGCAGCTGCACAGACTGCTTCGATGCATCAGACCTGTCAGCCTACCTGGTCGGAAGCGGCGGCATGGCGCTGGTGAAAAACACCACATATGAGGCCAACTCCACGGCTGGAAAGGAATTGATTGCTAAATACAAGCTGCGGAACCTCCCGGCACTGCTCTATTCGCCTGATGCCTCTGCTTATTACGGATTCAGCGAGGCCTGGCTGGCAGAGGGCGAGACTGTGGAAAGCGACGGCTGGCACGTCTTCAGGGCGTATGAAAGCCTGGCAGTGCCTTATCAGAACATAAGCGGCTAGGGTGCGCCCTGGGCGAGCTGCCTTTTCCTAAGCATCTCATCAGAAGGGGCAGCGCACATGCCATCAGGAGGAAGCAGGCTTGTTGAGAAGCGCATTTTTTTCTTTTTCCTGCCGGCAACGCACGTGAAAGGTTTGGTTGGCGGGGTGTGTTTGGGGACGCACCAGTCGCCACCCTCGATTGGAAGCCCGCGCACTGGCGGTTCAGAATTGCTTTTAGGGGCAGCCCTCTTTGTGTGGTGCATCATAGATATTGGTGTAAAAACAATTTATAAACCCTGCAGCCTACCCTGCCAGGTCGTATTCCAGCAGCAGGTCAGGGCCTGATTTCCTCATCCTGGGCTGCTTCAGGGCAAGCGCATCAGCCACCCTTGCGGCCCCTTCGCCGCCTATCACCGGCTTCGCGCCCCTGCCGCCTATGAGCTTCGGCGCAACGAAGAGATATAGCCGGTCCACGATGCCAGCCTCCAGTGCAGCGGCGTTCAGCTCGTTGCCGCCCTCTATCAGTATCTTCTTTATGCCCATGGCGCCGAGCGCCCTCACAAGGACGCGCAGGTCAACGGTCTCCCTGCCGCAATCAAGGACCAGCGCGCGCCTGCCGAATGATTTTATCTTCTGCCTTGGCGCCTTTCCGCTCGTCGCTATGATGGCCTTTCCGTCCTTATTGGCGAAAATCCTGGCGCCGGTGGGCACGCAAAGGTCGCCGTCCACTACTATGCGCCATGGGTCTGGCCTTCCCCTGATGCGCGCCGTGAGCCGCGGGTTGTCCTTGAGTATGGTGCCTGCGCCGACCATCACAGCGCCGAACTCGGCGCGCATGCGGTGGACGAGCCTGCGCGACTGCGCGCCGCTTATCCATTTGGAGTCCCCGGTGCGCGTGGCGGTCTTTCCATCAGCGCTCATTGCCATCTTTATGGCGACGAATGGCTTTCCCGACACGTTCCGTATGTAGCGCCCATTCATTGCCGCAGCTTCCTTCTGGCATATCGGGCCAGTAGCTGCGATGCGATGCGCACGCAGCTCCCTTGCGCCGCTCACGAGCGGGTTCGGGTCCTTCATTCCGAACACAACGCGCGCTATGCCGCTGGCCAGTATCGCCTTGGTGCATGGCGGCGTCCTCTTGGCGGTGTGCGAGCATGGCTCAAGCGTGACGTAGAGCGTGGAGCGGCGCACTGCAGCGCCGTGGCGCCGTGCGTCCTTTATCGCCTCTATCTCCGCGTGCGGCATCCCCGCCTTCCGGTGATAGCCCCTGCCGATTATCCTGCCATCCTTCACGAGCACTGCGCCCACGCGGGGGTTCGGGAACGGATCTGCCTTCTTCGCCAGCTTCAATGCAAGCGCCATGAACCTGTCCATCGGATAGGGTTCTGCCGCACCTGTTTTATATTTTCGCATAGACCTTATCGGCATGGAATGGGTGCTGCTGGCGCTGTTTTTGCTCATGGTTTTCTTTTTCGTGCTGATTGCCATGGCTGGCATCGCCATCTTTCTCGGGGGGTGGCTTACTACCGGCGCGGCCGGAGTGCTGCCCATCCCTGAAACCCCCGGAGTGATAGCCCAGCCGTTGGAGATGCCGGCCGACATGGCGCGCTATTTCGAGCTGAAAAACCGCTCGTGCAGCACGCTGGCGGGCCAGGTCCTCATAGTGACCGAGGATGCAGCAGTGGCCAATGTCTCAGGGCTTGGCGGCGGGCCTTTGGAACAGCTGGCCATGGACCTTGTGCTGAAGGATTACGTTTTCAACCAGACCACCAAGACATATCTCCGCGGGGACAAGATGAAGCTGGTCACAATCGCGCCTGAAGGGAACGTTACCAGGATATGGAAGGACAACAGGATTTACGAGTGCAGCCCGAATTGCACCATGCGCCTGCTCACACAGAAAGAGGATGTGGAATACCGCGCCCGCCTTGAAGAGATACGCACGTCCTGCGCTTATTTCGGCAACACGAAGTTGCCGGGCGGGGCTGACGTAACCCGGCTGCTCTCCATCAGGCAGGAAGGCACGGAAGAGCTCTATGGGCACAGGTGCGACAGCTTCATCATAACCGGCAACGCGTCATACGCGCAGTCGCTCCTGGACTCCGAAGGCCTCACTGAGAAGCAGAAGGAGCTGCTGTGGGCCGTGGGCCATTTTGCGGCGCCCATGCGCGAATGCCTTGAGGTGAACAGCGGCATAGTGGTGTCGCGGGAGACCTCGTTCGACCTTGCCGGCGCCTACCTGTTCGAATTCCTGCCCGGCGGCCACATGCACGTATTGCAGACGACCAGGCTTGCGTATTTCGACAACAAGGTCCCTGACTCTTTCTTCGCCCTCCCCTCATAGGGCGTGGTTCATCTTCTCCTTCTTGGTCTCCAGGTATTTCCGGTTGTACCTGTTGCTCTTGGTTATCAGCGGGATGCGCTTTGTTATCTTTATGCCGTGCCGCTCCAGGTCAGCCACCTTTTTCGGGTTGTTGGTGAGCAGCGATATCTCCTTCACGCCGAAGTATTTCAGGATGTCCGCGGCCACGCTGTAGTCGCGCATGTCCTCGCCGAACCCCAGGTGCACGTTCGCCTCCACCGTGTCCATGCCCTGGTCCTGGAGCGCGTAGGCCTTTATCTTGTTTGCGAGCCCGATGCCCCTGCCCTCCTGGTCGAGGTATATGAGCATGCCGCATTTCCTCCTCTCGAGGTAGCGCAGGGCTGCCACGAGCTGGTCCCTGCAGTCGCAGCGCATTGACGTGAGCGTGTCCCCGGTCAGGCAGCGCGAGTGCACGCGGACCGGGACCGCCCTGTGCGGACCGTGGGCGCAGCGCGTGAGCGCGATGTGCTCCCCGCCCTGGCCGTCAACGAACGCGTGTATGGTGAACTTCCCGTACCTTGTCGGGAAAAACGCCTCTGCGACTTTTTTTATCATGTTCTCAGCACCTTCAGCAGGACCAGGGCGGAAACGACCGCGCGGCCCGCGTATTCCTCTGCCCGCGCCTCTGCCGCATCCCAGGTCGCCCCATGGCCGATTATGCCCAGCGTCACCGGCTTGTTGAACTCTAGCGAGAGGTCTGCGAGCAGCCTGGCGGCGTTCTCCACCACGACCTCGTCGTGGGCGGTCTCGCCCCTGACCACTGCACCGAGCGCTACTGCACCGTCATTCTTTTTATCCATGAGCATCTTCTTCGCCACCAGCGGGATGTCGAAAGCGCCTGGCACGCGGGCGACGACGAATTCAGCGCCTGCCTTCTTCGCCGCGGCCACCGCGGCCTTCTCCATCCTTGCGGTCAGTTCAGGGTTGAACTCGGACACTATGAGCGCGAGCCTGATTGGCCTTGCGGAAATAGGGCCTTCGTCCTCCCTCCCCTGCCTCACGCCCATGCCTGCCAGTTTCACCAGCTCGCCTGGCTTCTTCACGATGAGGACTGCATTGTGCGCATGCTTCCTTATCCGGTTTTCGCATATCCCGGCGAACTCCTTCTCGCTCCATCCCTCGTTCTCGTGCACGAAGACCTCTACGATGTGCTTGCCCGTGAGCAGCTTCGCCTGCTGTATGCCCAGCGAAGCCTCGTGGCCGCACTGGGTGTCTATGGGCGCGCCGCCGACCATGCCCAGGGCGAGGCAGGAATCGCAGCCCGAGTCGAGCAGCTTTTTGCATTCGACTGCGAGATCCTTTATGCCGGGCACCGTCCGGCGTTCCAATGAGACGTCCGGGTGCTTCTTCAGCTCGTCAATCGCTATGGCGCCCATGTTGACGCGCGAGAACATCGTATCGACTATGCCGACCTTCATCATACCAGCTCCTTCCCTTCTATGAATGGCAGGCCGTTCAGTTGCGCATACGCCATTGCCTGTTCCTTGGGCAGCGCCTTCCCCTTGCCGAGCATCTCGCACAGCACCATGGCGCCGCCGAGCCTCGCGCGGCGCGCGAGCTCCAGCGACAGCTCGGTGTGCCCGCGCCTGTTTTCCAGCCCGCTACCTATGAGCAGGAACACGTGGCCAGGCGAGTAGAATTCCTTTGCGAATTCCCATTTCCTGTCGCGCAGGACCTCGTCCAGTTTTTTCAGCGTGAGCGCGCGGTCGTCATCCGTTATCCCTGTATAGACGTTGCGGTGGTTTATGGATATTGAGAACGCTGGCCTGTCTCCGTATGCGGTCTTCCTGCAGGACACGCCCTTCATGCCACATTTCTCAAGCAATTCGGTATAGAATGGCAGGCCGATGGAATCCGCATCCGCTTTCGTCACCGCTGCGCATATCAGGCCGCCGGCGTCCCTGCGGAGCGTTTCGACCTTCTCCGGCGTAGCGAACCGCGCGCTGAAGACCAGGTCTGCCTCGCCCTCGCGGCCCTCGCCGTCGTAGAGGACCGCCATGCCGCCCTTCTTCAGCTGCGCTGCAGCGCCGTCAACGTCCATAAAATCAGCAATAGGGATGTGCAGCTTTACCTATTTATAGGTAACTACCAGGAAATTGGTAATCCGATGCCGGCTTGCAGGCAGCATTAAAAAGGGATTGTGGTAGAATATAAATAGGTATGACCATGCCGCCCACGTTAACGAATTGCAAGGTACCTGCTGGAGGGCCCACTGCTGGTGCAGGCCACGAGGAGGAGTGGGTGGCTGCCATAAGGCACCCGCTGGTGACCCTGGGCATCCCAGCCGGCAGGATAACGCACCTCAATGCAAGCTTTTTCATCAGGCAGAGGCCGGAGATTTCCACCATAGTGGAGAACGCCGGCGGGCACATGGCTGGCAGGCGCAGAGGGCAGGGCCTTGGCAGTGCCGGCAAGGCGCAGATAGCCGTCGCGCTCGGCTTCATGGACGCGCCGGACGGCGTACTGGCAAAAATCGCCACGGACCTGGCAGCGATAAGCCGCAACAGCCCGGGCGGGGAGGAACCCGCATGCGAGCTGGTGATGAGGTTCAGCGACCTGCCCTATGCCGCGGCAGCGCTTGCCCAGGGCTTTCGCGCCATCTCAGAGGCCTTGAGAGGCGAGCCCGGGTTCTACATCCTGGCCAAGGAGTTCATGAGGCTGATGCCTCCCAGGCCGGCTTCAGGGGCAAACCCGACTGAAACGCCAGGCCCGCTGGCTTATTTCCCCATAACCTCCATGATGCTGCTGAAAAAGATAGAAGATCTGATGTACGGCCACGGCGCCCCCACCATTGTCCACCTGAAGCTCTCGCACTCGGAAAATGCCCGCGAAGCCCTTGAGGGCCTTAACGGGTGTTTCCTCGCTTTGTCAGGCCGGCGGCAGCCTGATTTTCCAGCCTGAAAAACACACTTATTTAAAGCCTTCCGGGCAATAGTTTTCTGTCAGTAAAAACTGAGTTCTCTACGACGTGAAATCTAACAACAAACCAGTGGAATTTTTATGCCCGGCGAACACGATTACACAGCGAAGGAAATACAGGTGCTTTCAGGCCTGGAAGGAGTCCGGAAAAGGCCTGCCATGTACATAGGCGACACGGGCAAAAGGGGCCTCCACCACCTGATTTACGAAATCGTCGACAACAGCATCGACGAGGCGCTCGCCGGCTACTGCAAGAACATAATCATCACGCTCCACAAGGACGGCTCGGCCACGGTAACGGACGACGGCAGGGGCATACCCACCGACATACACGCCAGCGGGAAATCCGCGATGGAAGTGGTCTCAAGCTCGCTCCATGCAGGGGGCAAGTTCGAGAAGAAGGCCTACCGCGTCTCAGGCGGCCTCCATGGCGTTGGCCTGAGCGTGGTCAACGCGCTGTCGGAACGGCTTGTCCTGGAGGTCCACCGCGACGGCAAGATACACACGCTCGGCTACGAGTACGGCAAGGTCAAGGCGCCCGTAAGGGTCGCAGGGGACAGCACCCACCAGGGCACGGTCGTCACGTTCAAGCCAGACACGAAAATCTTCCAGGAAACCGCGTTTGATTATGATTACCTCAGGGAGCGCATGATGGAGGTCGCATTCCTGAACAAGGGTCTGAGGATACGGCTAGAGGACGAGCGCAACGGCAAGGTGGAGGATTTCCACTACGAGGGGGGCATAGTCCAGTTCGTGGAATACCTCAACAAGGCCAGGAACAAGCTCCACCAGCCGTTCCATTTCTCCAAGAAGACCGACAGCACCGAGGTCGAAGTGGCGCTCCAATATACCGACAGCTACAATGACATGCTCTACTCGTTCGTGAACGACATAAAGACCATAGAGGGTGGCACCCACCTGGCTGGCTTCAGGGCAGCGCTCACGCGCGTGGTCAACGACCAGGTGAAGTCGCTCAAGCTGCTCAAGGAGGACCAGAAGCTGACCGGCGACGACGCCATAGAGGGGCTCACGGCCATCCTGAGCCTGAAGATAGCCGAGCCGCAGTTCGAGGGCCAGACCAAGACCAAGCTGGGCAACAGCGAGGTCAAGGGCATCGTGGACAGCATGGCATATGATGCGCTCAAGACGTATTTCGAAGAGCACCCTTCCGAGGCAAAGCTCATACTCGGAAAAATCATAAACTCGATGGAGGCGCGCGAGGCTGCGCAGAAGGCAAAGGACCTGATAAGGAGGAAGAATGTCTTCGAGAACAGCCTCCTGCCTGGCAAGCTGGCCGACTGCAGCGAGGAGGACCCTGCGAAATCAGAGATATTTTTTGTGGAGGGTGATTCCGCCGGCGGCTCGTCGAAACAGGCCCGCGACCGGCAGAACCAGGCCATCCTGCCCCTGCGCGGCAAGATACTCAACGTCGAGAAGGCGCCCATACACAAGGTGCTGGGCAGCGAGGAGATAAAGAACATCGTCGTGTCCATCGGCGCGGGCTTCAAGGAGGACTTCGACGTGACGAAAGTCCGCTATCACAAGATAGTCATAATGACCGATGCGGACGTGGACGGCTCTCACATAAGGACGCTCATACTGACGCTCTTCTACCGGTATTTCAAGGAGGTAATAGAGAAGGGCTACCTCTACATCGCCCAGCCGCCGCTCTACCGCGTGCAGAAGGGCAAGAATGCGCAATATTGCTACAGCGACGCGCAGCTCAACGAGGTTCTGAAGGCGGTCGGCAGCGACGCCACGATACAGCGCTACAAGGGCCTTGGTGAGATGAACCCTGAGCAGCTCTGGGAAACCACCATGAACCCTGAGACCCGCGTGCTCAAGCAGGTGACCATAGAGGACGCGCTGGTGGCAGACGAGCTGTTCACGGTGCTCATGGGAGACCAGGTGGAGCCCAGGCGGCAGTTCATAGAGCAGTACGCCGCATCGGTGAGGAACCTGGATATCTGAGGATGACACTCATGACTCACGCACCACAGCAGAAAATCATACCGCGCACCATCGAGGCGGACATGAAGGAGAGCTACCTCGACTACGCCATGTCAGTGATAATCGGCAGGGCCATCCCGGACGTCCGTGACGGCCTCAAGCCGGTCCACCGCCGCATACTCTATACGATGCACGAGCTGGGCAACGTCCATGGCAAGCCTTACAAAAAGAGCGCGCGTGTGGTCGGTGACTGCCTCGGTAAGTACCACCCGCACGGTGATATGGCCGTCTACGACGCGCTCGTCCGCATGGCGCAGACGTTCTCATTGAGATACATGCTTGTCGACGGCCAGGGAAACATGGGCAGTGTCGACGGGGACAGCCCGGCTGCGATGAGGTACACGGAAGTGCGCATGGCCAGGATGACGTCCGAGCTCCTCACTGATCTGGACAAGGAGACCGTGGCTTTCGGCGACAATTTCGACGGCACGCTCAAGGAGCCGCTAGTGCTCCCTTCCAGGGTGCCAAACCTGCTCATAAACGGCTCTTCGGGCATAGCGGTCGGCATGGCGACCAACATCCCGCCGCACAACCTGACCGAGATCGTGGATGGCACCATAGCGGTCATAGACGGCGCCGGCGAGGACGAGGTCCTTAAGCTCGTCAGCGGGCCAGATTTCCCGACCGGCGGCACCATAGTGGGCCATGCAGGCATCTACCAGGCGTACAAGACCGGCCGCGGCATAATAACCGTGCGCGGGAAAACAGAGAAGGACGAGAAAAGGCACGCGCTCGTCATCAGCGAGATACCATACCAGCTCACGAAAACAGCGCTCATCGAGTCCATAGTCGAGGCTGCCAAGCTCAAGAAGATAGAGGGCATAACAGGCGTCCACGACCGTTCAGACAAGCAGGGCATGGAGGTCGTGATAGACGTCAAGAAGGGCTGCGACCTTGACATCATCCTCAACCAGCTGCACGCGCACACCCAGCTCCAGACGTCGTTCGGCATAATCAACCTGGCGATAGTAGGGAATGAGCCCAAGACCATGGGCCTCCACGCCATGATAAAGGAGTTCGTGGAGTTCCGCAAGGAGATAGTGCGCAAACGCTGCGTGTTCGAGCTGAAGGAGGCCGAGGCGCGGGCGCACATACTCGAGGGGCTGCGCAAGGCCCTTGAGCACATAGACCCCATAGTCGCGTTCCTCAAGGCATCAAAGGACATGGACGACGCCAGGGCAGGGCTGATGAAGCGCTATGCGCTCAGCGAGCTGCAGGCCAACGCCATCCTGGACATGAAGCTCTCCAGGCTCATATCGCTGGAGCGCGAGAAGATAGAGAACGAATACAAGGAGCTCATGAAGAAGGTGGCCTGGCTCAAGGACGTCCTCGCGGACGTCGCCAAGATACTCGCCCTAATCAAGGCAGAGCTGAATGACATAAAAGGGAAGTACGGGGACAAACGGCGCACCGAGATAACCGACGGCGGGGATGGCGAAGTTGAGATAGAATCCCTGATACCGAACGACGAGGTCGTGGTCGTCATAAGCTCGCGCGGGTACGTGAAGCGCGTGGGGCTGGACGAGTACCGCATCCAGGGCCGCGGCGGCAAGGGGGTCATAGGCACGGGAAACAAGGAGGAGGACTTCGTGCAGGACGTCATAGTCACGAGGAATCATAATTACCTCCTGCTGTTCACCGACAGGGGCAGGGCGTTCTGGATGAAGGCATACCGCGTGCCAGAGGGCTCGCGCTACGCGACCGGCAAGACCCTGGTCAGCCTGCTCGACCTCAAGGACGAGAGGGTCACGTCCTGGATAAGCGTGGAGCGGTTCGACAGCGGCGAATACCTGTCCATGGTGACCAAGAACGGCATAATCAAGCGCACCGCGCTGGACAACTTCTCGAACGTGCGCAAGGTCGGCATAATAGCGATCACGCTGCGCGAGGGCGACTCGCTCGTGGAAGTCATAAAGACTGACGGCAAGCAGGACCTTGTGATTGCGACGAGGAAAGGCCAGGCCATACGCTTCAGGGAGGAGGACGCCCGTGAGATAGGCCGCACAGGCCAGGGCGTCATCGGCATACGCTTCAAGGAAGGCGAGGACCAGGTGGTCGGCATAGCGGCCTGCAGGAAACCCGCCCTGCTCACGGTCACTGAGAACGGCTATGGCAAGCGGACCGCCATCGACGAATACCGCGCCCAGGGCCGCGGCGGCTCGGGCGTCATCAACATCAAGACCGAAGGCAGGAACGGCGACGTGGTCGGAGTCCGCGGCGTCGATGACGGCGACGAGATCATAGTCATGAGCTCCAAGGGCCAGGCCATACGCGTCCCTGTGAGCGACATCTCTGTCATAGGCAGGAACACCCAGGGCGTGCGCATAATACGCCTGGGCGAGGGCGAGAAGGTGGCCAGCTTCGCTGCCGTGCGCAGGCAGAACGGCGGGGAAGCCGCCGGCGCAGGGCAGCCGTCCGCACCGGCCCAGAAGCCGGGCTGAGGTAATCCTCCTTATGGAAATCCAGCCAGTCCTCGGCGTGGCTGCGGCAGTCATAGCGACCGCGGCCTACATCCCTTACATAATCTCCATCCTGAAGGGGAAGACCAAGCCCAACAGGGCGACCTGGTGGATATGGGCTGTGTTGGGCATCATCATATGCGCCAGCTACTGGTCCGTGGGGGCGCGCAGCACCTTTTGGTACACACTGCCCATAGGCATGATTACCGTTGCCCTGGTCTCTCTGAAATATGGCGTCGGTGGTTGGACGCAGTTTGACAGGGTCTGCCTGATTGGCGCGGCAGCCGGCCTGCTGTTGTGGTGGGTTTCGGGCATACCGTTCACGGCGCTCGCGGTCGGCATGCTCATAGACATAATAGGCTACTTTCCGACCATGAGGAAAGTCTGGCACGAGCCCGGCTCCGAGGACAGGCTCGCCTGGGTGATGTTTTTCGTGGCTGGGGCGCTGAACTTCATGGCAATAGACATGTGGACGGTGGATATTGCCGTATACCCGGCCTACATAATAATTTTCAACTCAATTATGCTTGCACTGCTTTTCCGCAGGCCGCGAAAAATCTAAAAACATCAGCTGAAAGCTCTGTTCATGTTCGCCGACCGCTATGACGCCGGGCGCCAGCTGGCAAAGGCGCTTGCTAAGTACAAGGGCAAAAAGGGCGTGCTTATCCTTGCCATACCGCGCGGTGCGCTGCAGATGGGCGAGGTGCTCCACGACGAATTGAAGGCGCCGCTTGACATAATCGTGACCAAGAAGATAGGCCACCCCATGAGCGAGGAATACGCCATCGGCGCGGTCGGGCCTGGCGGCGAATACGTCGTTTCAGAGGGCGCGGCTGACGTCCCGCCTGAATACATAATCAGGGAACGGAAACGGCTCGAAACGCTCGTTGAGGAGAAATACAGGCGCTACCGCGGCGACAGGCCAAAGCCGGATGCCAGGGGCAAGATTGTCATACTCGTTGATGACGGCATAGCGACCGGCAGCACGCTCATCGCCGCAATCCACGTCCTAAGGAAGCAGGAGCCTGCGAAGATAGTCGTGGCGGTGCCCGTGGCGCCTCCAGATGGGCTTGCCAGGGTGAAGGCAGAGGCAGACGAGGTCGTCTGCCTGCTCGTGCCACAGGAGTTCTATGCCATCGGCCAGTTCTATGAGAAGTTCCCGCAGGTCGAGGACGGCGAAGCCATAGCTATCCTGAAGAAGTGCCAATAATCTCCTTCGCGCGCTTCAGCAGGAATGCGATGCATTCGGTCCGCTTCCCTGGCGTCTTGTTCCACTCCTTCACGAGCTTCTTGTGGAGCTCGAGCTCGCTGGCGAGCTGCCCCGCGGGAAGGTCCGCGCCTTTCATGCGGAACATGAGCTGCGATGGGAGCGGGCACAGGCGCGTATTGAGCCTCCCGTTGAGCTGGAAGGGGAAGCGCCTGCAGGACAACGGCGCATGCGCATGGATTGCGCAGTGGCCGCCTT
>JAQTME010000023.1 GCA_028714535.1 Candidatus Iainarchaeum sp.
GGCCGAGCGTCCTTTGCCCGTTTTCAGCGTTGCGCAGCGTTTTGGCCAGCATTATCGCGCCTGCGCACGTCCCGAATATGTTCCGCACTGCCATGAGCGCCTCGAACATGCCCTGGCGCTCGCACAACTTGTGCAGGACCGGGCTTTCGCCCCCTGGTATTATGAGCCCGTCCAGCCCCTTCAGCTGCTCCTTTGTGCGGACGGATATCGTTTCGCAGGCGATGCCTAGGTTCAGGGCGGCGCTGCGCGTTGCTGAGATATGCTCTGAAACGCCTCCCTGGAAAGCGAGTATGCCAACCCTCATATCCTGCACCCGCACCTTTTCCGCCTGAGAATGGCACGCTGGTTCGCCGGCGTGTCAACGAACACTGTCTGCACCGCGGCGCCGCGGGCGAGCCTTTTGTCCAGCGGGCTCCTATGAATGTAACCGCGTTCAGCGAATTCGCGGACGAGCGCTGTGTGCCTTGCATAGAGCGCCTTCAGCCTGCCCTTCCACCTGAGCGTCTCAGGATGGCGCGAATATCCCTTCTTGCCTTTTGTCAGGATGGACCAGATGGCGTGGAGCTCCCGGTGTTCGCCGAGAAGATGGCTGCGGCACAGCCTCCCAGGCCCAAGGTCCCATATCCTCATATTCCCCGCTCTGACAGCTTCGTCGCCAACGTGGAGATTTCCAGCCCCTTCATCGGCTCGCCGAGCCCTTCGCTGGCCTTAGCCACCAGTTTCGGGTCGTCGAAATGCGCGACCGCATCCACTATCGCCCTGGCGCGCTTCGCAGGGTCCGAGCTCTTGAATATGCCTGAGCCGACGAACACGCCGTCTACCCCCAGCTGCATGCACAACGCCGCGTCTGCGGGCGTTGCTATGCCACCAGCGGCGAAATTCACCACCGGCAGGCGCCCGAGCTGCGCGGCCTGCACGACCAGTTCGAGCGGCACGCGGTATTCCTTTGCGAGCGCCTCATGCTTCGCAGCATCGGCCAGCGCCGTTATGCCGTCGCTTATCGCACGCATGTGCCTGACCGCCTCCACTATGTTGCCTGTGCCCGCCTCGCCCTTGGTCCGCACCATGGCAGCGCCTTCGCCTATCCTGCGCAGCGCCTCCCCGAGGTCGCGCGCGCCGCAGACGAAAGGCACCTGGAACTTCTTCTTGTCAACGTGGAACCGCTCGTCCGCCGGGGTGAGCACCTCGCTCTCGTCTATGAAATCCACGCCGAGCGCCTCGAGCACCTGCGCCTCTGCGAAATGGCCTATCCTGCACTTGGCCATGACAGGTATCGTGACCGCCGCCTGTATCTCTTTTATCTTCAGCGGGTCTGCCATCCTGGCCACGCCGCCCGACGCACGTATGTCAGCCGGGACGCGCTCGAGCGCCATGACCGCGACCGCGCCAGCCTTCTCCGCGATGGCTGCCTGCTCTGCGTTCGTCACGTCCATGATGACGCCGCCCTTCAGCATCTGAGCAAGGCCTGATTTGACCGTGAATGTGCCTTTCTTTTCCATAGAAACCGCCTATAACTGCATTTGCATGATAAACTTTATAGCAGTAGCCCCGAATAATATACGGGCACAATATGGGAGTACGCATGCTCGCGAAGCCGCTGGAAGGCAGCACAATCCAGTGCCTCGCGTGCTCAAGATACTGCAGGATACCGGACGGCCAGGCCGGGTTCTGCGGCGTGCGGGCGAACGAAGGCGGGAAACTGAAGCTGACCGTCTACGGCAAGCCGTGCGCGGTCTGGGTCGACCCAGTGGAGAAGAAACCGCTTTTCCACTTCCTGCCAGGCAGCAGGAGCTTCTCCATAGGCACGTTCGGCTGCAACTTCGCCTGCATCTTCTGCCAGAACTGGGACATAAGCCAGGCGCCGCAGGAGGCAAGGCAGAAGGACCCGAAGCACTGGCGCGAGTATTTCCAGAAGCTCGTGGACAGCTGCGAGGACTGGCTACCAGAGCGCATCGTGGATAACGCGCTCCGGGACGGCTGCAAATCGATCTCGTTCACCTATAACGAGCCGACCATATTCACCGAATACGCAATAGACGTGATGGCCATCGCGAAGAAGAAGGGGCTGAAAGGCGTATATGTGACGAACGGCTACGAGTCGAAGGAGTGCTGGGATGCGGTGAAGGGCTACATAGACGCGGCCAACATAGACCTGAAGGCGTACAACAAGCGGTTCTACACTGAATTGTGCAAGGCGCCCGGCTACGAGCCTGTGAAGGAATCCATAGTCTACGCGAAGAAGCTCGGCATCTGGGTCGAAGTGACGACGCTGATAATCCCTGGCTGGAACGACGACGAGAAGGAGCTGAAGGCAGAGGCAGAGTGGCTCGCGTCCATAGACCCTGAGATGCCCTGGCACGTGACAGCGTTCCATCCGGACTACAAGATGCTGGACACGCAGCCGACGCCTTCTGACATCCTCGTGAAGGCGCGTGAGATAGGCAAGGCAGCGGGATTGAAGCACGTCTATTGCGGCAACGTGCCGCTCAGCTACACTGATTATGAGGCGACCGCATGCCCGAAGTGCGGCAAGAACGTTGTGAGGCGCGTCGGGTTCGAAGTGCTTGAGAACAACGTAACGGATGGCAGGTGCAGATTCTGCAAGACTGCGATAAAGGGGGTGTGGAAATGATAAGGGAGCCTGCCGTGGCCGGGGCGTTCTATCCGGGCGATGCCGGGCAGCTGAAGAAGATGGTGAATGATTTTCTCGCCGAAGCCAAGGAAGTGAAATTGGAGGGGAAGCTGCGCGGGCTCGTCGTTCCGCACGCTGGCTACATATATTCCGGGCCGATTGCCGCATACGGATACAAGATGCTCGCCAAGCAGGGCTTTGAGAAGGCGATAATCATAGGCCCGTCGCACTACGCGTCGTTCTACGGCGCGTGCGAGGCAGGCGCAGAGCTGTGGAGGACGCCGCTCGGCGGCGTCAGGGCGAAGAGCGTCCGCGACCAGCTCATAAACGTCTATCCGGAAGTACATGCGCAGGAGCACTGCCTTGAGGTCCAGCTGCCGTTCCTCCAGTCGATAAACAGCAATTTCCTGGTGTGGCCGGTCCTCTGCGGCACCGTGGACCCTGCTGAACTCGCAGAGGTGGTGGCGAGGGAGATAGACGTGAAAACCATCGTGATAGCGAGCTCTGACCTGAGCCATTACA
This sequence comes from Candidatus Iainarchaeum sp., assembly GCA_028714535.1. GTDB lineage: Archaea > Micrarchaeota > Micrarchaeia > Anstonellales > Bilamarchaeaceae > Bilamarchaeum. Next base: position 3,155 of record JAQTME010000023.1, read on the forward strand.
ACGAATACTCCAAGGCGGTGCAGATAGACAGGACCGCCAACGAGGCGGTCCCTGCGCTCGACATAAAACGCTTCGAGAAGGAAGGCGACGCCTGCGGCAAGAGCGCGATACTCACGCTCATGCACATCGCGAAGAAAAAAGGGTGGAAGGGGAAACTGCTCGACTACAGGAACTCCGGCGACACCGCAGGGCCGAGGTCAGAGGTCGTGGGCTACGGCTGCTACGCGTTCTGCGAGGCTGGGAAATGACGCTCGGGAAAAAGGAGAAGGAATACCTGCTGAAGCTCGCGCGCCAGGCGGTCGAGCTCTACCTCAAGGAGGGCAGGGCACTGGAGCTCAGGCCTGCGGACGTGCCGCACAAGAAGCTGGTGGCCAACGGCGCGTGCTTCGTGAGCCTGCACTGCAACGGCCAGCTGCGCGGATGCATCGGCTCGCTCGAGGCGCACAGGCCGCTGGTTTTCGACGTCATCGCCAACGCGCTGTGCGCGGCGTTCGAGGACCCGCGCTTCATCCCGCTCTGCGATGGCGACCTGTGCAACGTGAAGTTCTCAATATCAGTGCTCACCGCCCCGAAGCCGCTGCCGGTCAAGGATGCCGGCGACCTGCTGCGGAAACTCACGCCGCACAGGCACGGCCTGACCATCCGGAAGGGCTATGCCTGCGCCACCTTCCTGCCGGTAGTCTGGGAGCAGCTCGGCGAAAAGGAGGAATTCCTGGCGCACCTCTGCATGAAGGCGGGGCTGGAGCCTGATTCGTGGAAGAAGACGGATGGCACCCAGTTCTACACCTACGAGGCCGAGGAATTCTCGGAATAGAAAAAAGAAGAAAACGCCGTGTGCTGGAACGGCGTTCCGTTCCAGAACTGCATTTTTGCAAGCAAAAACGCCGACGGCAGGATTTGAACCTGCAATCCACAAGGGATCAGTTTTCGAGACTGACGCACTACCGGGTTATGCGACGTCGGCATGAATAGTTGGATGCGCTAAATCGGTAATGATTAAAGGATATTTATCTTTTAATAGCCTTATGATTGTCCTCAACCTGAAGACATACGACCTTACGATACAGAACGCGCTCCTTTTCACGGATGTTGCAGGCGAGGTGCAGGCCGACACAGGCCTCAGGATAATAGTGTGCCCGCCATCGCCGTATCTGCGCGAGGCGGCCGAACGGTTCTCAGGCGTTTTCGCACAGCACGTGGATGCCGAGCCGCCAGGCGCGTTCACAGGCTCCATACCCGTCGAGATGCTCAAGGCGGCCAAGGTCAAGGGCTCGCTCGTCAACCACTCCGAGAGGCGGCTCAGCCCTGAAAGGATCAAGGCGACCGTGGAGAGGCTGCATTCGAACGGCCTTGAGAGCCTGGTCTGCGCGGCCACCACCAACGAGGCGGCGTCCATAGCGCACCTTTCCCCGGTATTCATAGCCGTGGAGCCGCCGGAACTCATCGGCAGCGGCGTGAGCGTGTCCAAATCCAAGCCGGAAATCGTCATAAACTCGGTCAAGGCGGTCAAGGATATAAATCCGAAGATAACCGTCCTGTGCGGTGCTGGCGTCAGCGACAAGCACGACGTCAAAAAGGCGCTCGAACTGGGCTCCGAAGGGGTGCTCCTGGCCAGCGCTTTCGTGAAGGCAAAAGACCCGAAAGCGTTCCTCGCGGACCTGGCGTCGTCATTCTGAACGCTTTATAAAAATAACCAGCCAATCTCCTGCTGCATGCGGTTGTAGTCTAGCCTGGTAGGACTTAGGCCTTCCAACAAACTTTTTAGGAAAAAGTTTGAACAAAAACTGGCAGCTAGCCAGCGAAGAGAGCCTATAACCCGGGTTCAAATCCCGGCGACCGCAATTGTTTCGCTAAATTTTTCCTTTGGAAAAATTGCAAAACGAACGACAACGGCGTATCTACGCCTCCGTAGCTCAGTGGCAGAGCGACTCTCTCGTAACGAAGAGGGCGGAACATCTTCCGGCCGCTTCGTTAGAAAGGAGTAGGTCGGGGGTTCAAATCCCTCCGGGGGCTTTTTTATTTTCAAGAGATTACCAGTCCCCGCCGCCCCTCACTAGCTTGGGAATTTAGTCCGCTCATCGGGGCTTTGGATCATCCTTATCCTGATTCACCAGCGAGGAATAAAAACCAGCCCGACCCGCAACGTATTTAATCCATCACGGATTAGTGCAAACGGGATGAGCATGAGATTCTGGCTGGGAGCATTTGGCATATTGGCGTTTTTACTTCTTTTCGGATGTGCTGGCGGGCCGTCCAACGTCGCGGCGAAACAGGCCGGCGGCGGGATCGATGTCAGCTGGTCTCCGGCTGGCGGGGCAGTGGGCTATGCGGTCTACAGGAGCACTGATGCAGCCAGCGAGGGCATAAGGCTCAACCCGAAGCCAATAGTAGGCGAGACGGAATATGTTGACACGTCGGTCATCAACGGGATGACGTATTACTACACAGTGAAGGCCATTGACGCCAGCGGCAAGGAAACCGCAGGCGGCAGGGCAAGCGCCACGGCGAAAATCACCCCGCCGCAGAACCTCGCGATAACCATAAACGGCGGCGCCAACTACACCACGGAGAAGACGCTCACGCTGTCCCTCTCAGCGGCCGGCGCAGCCGAATGCAGGTTCTCCAACGACGGCAGTACCTGGAGCGACTGGGAAGCGTATTCAACCATGAAAGCCTGGACTGTCAGCGGCGGCGACGGGCCGAAGGACGTGTTCTACCAGTGCAGGGACGAAATAGGAAACATGGCGCAGCCGGTTTCCGCAGCCGTCTACCTCAACACCCAGCCGCCAAGGATTTTATTGTCAAGTCCGGCCCAGAACGGCGAGTATGCAGGCGGCTTCCGGCTGGTGTTCACCGTGACGGATTCTGCTGACCCCTGGGCGCGCACTGCCACGTGCAGCGGGACGGTAGACAGCAACCCGATAGCCATCGGCGCCGTCACCCTGGGGAACGAGACCGGGATGGACATATACGCTGCGCCTGGAACGCATGTGCTCGGGCTGGAATGCGCGGACGGGAATCTCAAGACCAGCCAGTCTGTGACGTTCACGGTCGTCGACAAGCCAGATGTCTCTCTCGTGCTGGCCGACGGCTCAGGATACACTGCGAGCGGCACGGTCAGCGCGCGCATAACCTCGAAACTGGCCCGGGACTGCAGGCTGTCCAATGATGGCACGGCCTGGGGCAGCTGGTTCCCATATGTCACATCCAACCAATGGATGCTTACGCCTGGCGACGGGACGAAGCACGTTTACGCCCAGTGCAGGAGCGGCAGCGGGACCATGTCAGACATTGTGAGCGACACGATAATACTTGACACGACCCCTCCGCCCTACATCTCGATCAGCATAAACAACGGCGCGCACTGGACGAACAGCAGGGACGTGACGCTCGGACTGTATGCATACGCGGCTGCCCAGTGCAGGTATTCCAACGACGGCTACACCTGGAGCTCGTGGGAGCCTTACAGCACCTGGAAACCGTGGACGCTCACGCAGGATCAGGGCAGCAAGACGGTCTATTACTCCTGCAAGAAGAGGAACGGCGATGACGTGGGCAGCACCAGCGCCGGCATAATATTCTCGCCGGTGCCGCCAAACCCGCCATCGGACATGACAATCAGCATAAACGGCGGTGACGAATACACCACGTCGACAAGGGTGACGCTGAGGCTCCGCGAGTACGGCGCATCGGCCTGCAGGCTCAGGCAGGACAGCTACGACTGGACAGACTGGGAGGACTACGAAGGGGACGTTTCGTTCACCCTACGCGGTGGCGACGGCCAGAAGACAGTGTACTACCAGTGCATGAACGACTATGGGACGAAGACGATACACGGCTCCATCTACCTCGTCACGTCGCCGCCGTCCCGCATAACGGACCTCAGGGCAAGCGCAGGGTATAGCTCCATATACCTGTCTTGGTCGAGGCCTGATGGCGCGATTTCATCCTACAGCATCTACAGGAGCGCGACCAGCCTTGGCATGTTCACCCTGCTGGCCACGACAAGCTCGGTGTCATATGTGGACAGGAATGCGATGCCTGGCGAAACCTACGCCTACACGGTAAAGGCAAGGGACACTGCAGGCCAGCAGTCTCCTGATTCCAACGTGGCGACAGCCACAATCTCCGGGGATAGCGCCACTGCGGGACTGGGCTAGCCCAGTATCTTGGCGAGCTCTGACTCGAACACTTCAGGGTCGGCCACCATCCGGTGGGCCTTCATGCGCGTGTCGCAATATTTGGAAAGCCGCACCAGGTTCTTCAGCGCGGGGACGTCTCCCTTGAGCTTGTCAACTGCGAGCGCGCGGGCGTCCTTGAACCGCGATTTCGAGGCGACGGAGATGAGCGCTGCGCTCTGCCCGACCAGCCGCTCTATCGCGGCAGACCTGCAGTCGCCGTAGGGCGACAGCGTCGCCACGTCGGCCAGGAGGCCCGCATCGTCAAGATGGGCGACCGCGTCCGAAAGCAGCATGAGCGCGGTGGAACGCGCGTCGCGGTAGCGCGATTCACTCACCACACGGCGCAGCGCCGAGGGGTGCTTCCACAGCCTGCCGACCGCAAGATAACGCACGTCGGCGCTGGAGGACAGCTTGGCTATCTCTGTGAGCGCGTCCACGTCATCCAGCTCCTCCACCGAGGAGGAGAGCAGCAATGCCGCCTTCTTCCTTAGTTCAGGGTGCTTGGAGCTCAGCAGGGAGCACAGCGCAGGCACGTGCGATGAGAGGCCTTTCATGGCGCTCATGCGCACCTTGCGGTAGGGCGACTCCTCTGAGACCCTCCTCAGGGCTGCCGTATCGCCGCCTATGCGCTCCAGCGCGGCATTGCGGGAATCCGCATTCGGGGAGCGCGACGCGACCTTCGCGAGCGTGTCGGCATCCGGGACCAGCGAGACTGCCTTCAGCCTCGTGTCGCGGAACAGCGATGAGCAGGCGATGTCAAGCAGGTATGCGCGGTCGGACGACAGCTCGTCCACGGCAGAGGCGCGCGTATCTTCGTAGGGGCAGTATTTGGCCACGTCTGCCAGCGCCTCTGAATCGTTGGTCAGGTGCGAGACGGCCGCGAGACGGACGTACTGGAACGTCGAGAAGCATGCGAGCTCGGCGAGCACGCGCGAGCGCCCGCGCAGCCTGTCGACCGCATTGAGCATCTCCAGCCGCTCTCCGCTCACAAGCACCTTGGCCAGGTGGGCGAATCCGTACCTGTCAGGCATCCTGTGGAAGCCTGAGAGCGCCTTGCGCGGCGGGTCCTTGCGTTTTTCCTTCCGTATAACTTCCTCCTCGAACAGCGCGCCTTCGGCCGCATGGGTCGGCCTGAATAGTGCGCTCTTTCTGTAACTGGTTGCCATGAGGTAAATTTCAAAGATAACTTAATAAATTCAATCCCCGGATTATTGTTACACAACTATAAATACTCAACAACAGAGGTCAGACCATGCAACAAACCAAAACTGCCCCACCAGCAGCAGGCACGGGCAACGGAATAGCGGGCAAGCTGCCGATGCTGGACTGCGCCACGCAGACCTGCATAATCAGGTCCGGGAACGCAATCTACCTTATCAGGGAGAAGGCGAACACGAGCGAAGTTGTCGGGGTGGTGGGCAGGTGGATACGCGGCTCGAAAGATAAGGGCAGCCTCAGGCCGGATGCGGAGAAGGACGAGTTCATCCACAACCACGAGTCGGGGTATCACTACCTCCTGGCAAAGGTGGATGCCGCAACGGCGGAAGCAGTCATAGCGGAACGCAAGCTCCGGCAATGAAGAAGGTGGCGGCATGAAAGGCTGCGCTTTTTCCAGATAACTTAATAAATTCAATCTCTCCATAAGGATTACACAAACATGGAGAGATAGTAACAGGTGCCCATTATGCTCAAACAAAAGGGAATCGGAGCTGGCGCGGGCGGACCGCCCATGTCCAGAAAGGAGCCGCTCGTTGATACGACCACGCGCATCGCCGTAATCAAATTTAGGAGCGTGCGATATGTAGCGACCTTTGAGAACGGCGAGGTGGTTGGTGTCAGGGGCACGTATGTGAAGAGCGCGGATAAGAGTGGGAAACTCCCGCAGGGAGACGGCCAGAGAATCTTCAAGCACCCCCACAAGGAGCGGTTCTACCTCCTGGGCGAGATTTCGCCTGTGGAGGCAAACAGGATAATGGTAGAGTACAACCAGTCACGGCAAAGAAGAGATGGGGAAACTGAGATTTGAACTCAGACAACTAGCTCCCAAAGCTAGCAGCATACCAGGTTAGCTCATTTCCCCGTGCGCTTTTTAGTAAAAAGCGCCCAAAAACTGATTCGCTAATCAAACATCAGGCGGTTTCTCTTTTAACTATTCGGTTTCTTGACCAGCACGTGCGCCCTGCCGAACTTCATCACGAAGAAGCCGTAGCGCGCGTAGAGGTTCACTGCCTTGTTCATGGCCTTTACCTTGAGGTAGACCGGCTTTCCCGACGCGGCCATCAGCTCCATGGCCTTCTCCATGAGCAGCGTGCCTATGCCCTGGCCGCGCATGGAAGCGGCAACGCCCATCCCGCACAGCAGCAGCCTGCCGCGCTCGTTCTTGATGTGCACGAACCCGACAGGCATCTTCCCGGCCTCGGCGAGAAGCACGGTATCGCCCGCGTCAATCTTGACTACGGACCGTGGGAATATGGCGTGCGCGAGCAGCCTCGCCCTGCCCAGCTCGGTGCGCCTCATCTTCCTGATGCGTATCATAGGGATATGAACTCCGCGCTTATTTTCCTGCCAGCCAGCTCGATGGAGCAGGCGCGCATGTCGCTTGCCGCAGGCAGCTTCACCAGCGTGGTCTGCCCGAGCAGTTCCGTGCCTGAGTGCTCGTGGATGTGCCCGAAGAGCGCCGCGAACGGCTTCCTCTGACGGATGATTTCGAGTATGGACTCGCTGCCGGCATGGCGGCCGCCGCGCACCTCGTCGAAATGGCCTTTCGGAGGGCAGTGGAGCAGGAGCAGGGTGTTGCTGTCGATTGGGAGCTTCGAGAGGGAGGAAAGGAATTCCGCCTCGCTGCGCTCGCCATAGGTGCCGAACGGGGTCGGTATGCTGTAGCCGAAGCCCACGGCGTTCAGCCCGCCGCCCAGCTCAACGCGGCGGTTGTGCACCGAGCGCTGGCCTGAGGAGAGCAGGCCGCTCACCGGCGCGTTGTCCCAGTTGCCAGGTATGCATAGGCAGTTTGGCAGGGATTCCATGGCCTCTTCGGCGAATGAGACGCTGTGAGAGAAGTCGCCGCAGCCGAAAAGGTGGTCGTAATCGGGCGCGAGGCGCTTCAGCGACTCCAATGCAGCCTCGTCGCCATGGAGGTCCGAGAAAGCGAGAATCCGCATGGAATAGGGATGCGGCGAACTTTTTTTAGCCCTGCTGGTGCTGCGCAGGGGGCTTTGAGCCATGCTTGTGCTGCGGCCCGGGCTGGGCCTGAGGGGGGGCGGCCGGCGGCTTGTTCTTCACGCGCTCGTATTCCTTCATTATCTCCTCGTAGCGCTCGTCAAAGCCCTTCTTCAGCTCCGCGGTCATGTCCCTCTTTGTGAACGCGTCGGCCTTGGCCGCCAATGAGAGCTTGTTAGCGAGCGCACGTGCGATCTTGCCGCGGACCGGCTTCGGGGATGCTGAGATGCGCGGGTGCTGGAATATGATGCCGTGCTTGGGCGGGTCTATGCGCTTGTTGCGCAGGTGCTTGAAGAGCGCCTTCTCAGCGCCCAGGACCTGTATTGTGCTGGCCGGGAGCAGCGCGAGCTTGCGCAGCGAGCCGACGTGCGACACGAGCTTCGCGGCCACGTCTGCGCCGCCTACGGCCGCCATGTTCGGGCAGAGCTCGCCCGCGAGCTTCTGCTGGTATTTCTCGTAATCAGAGCGCAATTTGCCGAGCGACAGTATGGTGCGCGCCAATGAATGGCACTCCATGAGGTCCTCCGGCGAGAGCTTCGCGCCGAGGCTTGACTTGGCCGCGGCGGTTATCTCGGCCGCCCTCTTCACGCCAAGGACGGGGACTATGTCCTCCTCCTTTATGTCCTCGCGGTTTATGGCAAGGACAGCCTTGCAGTAGAGGAGCTTGTCCTCTGTTTTCAGCTCGGGGAAGTATATGCCGTACCAGTCCTCGAGCCTTTCGCCGAGGAGGTTGATTATCTTGTCCAGGTCCTCCATGGACTTTGTCACGCCGCCGAGGAGCATGTCCCTGCTCCTGAGGGCCTCCATAACCGTCTCGCGCGACCTTTTCATGAACATGGCGCGCTTTGAGCCGAAGCCGCCCCGCTCGCCACCCCGCTCTCCGCGGTTGAAACTGCCGCCCCCGGAGCGCCCGCCGCCCCGTTGGAATTTACCGTGTGTTTGCCTGTCCTGCATAAGTAGCACCTTGTTAGAGAATACGACGGGGGTATTTTAAAACAATCCTTGCCCGCGGGTATTATCTTTTATAAATGCACCCGGAGAGATAAGGGCATGGCTGACGTTGAGAAACTCACAAGGGACACCATAAAGAATGGCGGCGTCCTTGCAATGCTCTACTTTGACATCCACGCGAAGACAAAGGAGGCGCTGCAGGAGCTCGGCACCGGATTCATCAACAGCGTCATACAGCGCGGCGGAGTGGTGTACGCGCTCGGCGAGATAGAGGAGCCAGTGGACGGGGGAGCCGGCAAGAACTGGTCCGGCTCGATTTCAATAAAGGTGCTCACCAAGGACTTCGTCACCCTGGGGGTCCTGTGCATGGCGCACAGCCCGTTCACGGTGGAGATACTCAGGCCGGACGAGATAAAGCTGCAGCTGGCCGAGGCGCACGAGCTGCTCGGCACCATGGCGGCCACCACCGCCGACTACAAGCGCTACATACTCACCAAGATATCCAAGCCGGAAGAGCTCGCAGGCCTGGAAGAGGCGCTGCGGAAGCGCGGCGAGATGGGCCAGAGGATACTGAAAAAGGGGGGGGTATGAATGGAACGCAGGTTCATCAAGAGCGGGATACCGGGGTTCGACAAGGTCCTGGGCGGCGGATTCCTGGAAGGGTCCATAGTCGCTGTAAGCGGGCCGACCGGCTCTGGCAAGAGCGCCTTCGCCTCGCAGTTCATCTACAACGGCGCGAACGAGTACGACGAGGCCGGGCTGTACATCTCGATAGAGGAGAGCAGGTCTGACTTCCTCTTCCACATGAGCGGTTTCAAGTGGGACTTCCAGGGGCTTGAGAAGGAGAAGAAGTTCATCCTGCTCGACTACCCGCTCCACGAGGTGGACCAGATACTGAACCAGTACGGCGCGGTCCAGGAGATAATAAACAGCACGAACGTGAAGCGCGTCGTGATAGACTCGGTCATGCCCATCGCGCTGTTTTTCCCGACCGAGGACGAGCGCAAGAAAGGCCTGCTGAAGCTCCTTGAGAACATACGGAAATGGAAGGTGACCACGCTGCTTGTGAGCGAGGACCTGAAGGCGACCGAGCCGGGCCAGATCCCCAATTCGCTCTACGGCATAGAGAGCTACAGCGACGGCTGGGTGAACCTTTCCTACAGGTATGATGAATACGCCAGGGAACGCGTACGCTACGTGGAAGTCCTCAAGATGAAGGGCGTCGCCCATTCCCAGAAGGCGTATCCGGCTGTCATAACGGACAACGGGTTCGAGGTGCTGAGCGGGGAGTCTGCCGAGCCGCTCGTGGAGAAGCATGCCGTGAAGGCGCCTGCGAAGCAGAAGCCCGCGGCCAAGCCGGCTGCGAAGCACCTGTCCTTCAAGCTCGAGGCTGCGAAGTCGAAGATACTCAGGAAGTCGAAATAGAGCCCCAGACCGCCTTTTTCGCCTTGCCCAACCTTTCCAGGTCCTTGGAGTATACTATTACCCTTTTTCCCATGGCTGCGAAACGTTCCACGGCGGCATCGTCCGCCCCTTCCACGATCACGTCGTGGAAGCCTTCGAGGCCGCCGGCGTAATCGCGCCTCACCTTGGCCACAAGGAGCGCCTTCTCACGGAATCCTGAGACCTGCGCCGAGGGCGGCAGCACGACCCTGCATTTCAGCGAGAGCAGCTTCCGGAGGATGTCCTCCTTCGGCGCGCACTCCACCTCCACGTTGATGAAATAGGTGAGATGGTCGTAGATGTCCAGGTTGGACGAATTGCCTGCGAGCGCGTCCTCGTCCACTATGTGGATGAGCTTGTGCCCCTCGTCCTTCAGCCTTTTCGCGACGTCGATGGGCTTGCCCAGGAGCGTGAGCATGTCCTGCCTGAAGACCTGCTTGTGCTTTATGAGGATGAGCGGGATGTCCAGCAAGCTACCGCCCTTTCACTTTCGCTATGGCGGCGTCCAGGGTGAGGGACTCCTCCTTGCCGCTCTGCATGTCATGGAGCGTGACCTTCTTCTCGGCCTCTTCCCGGCTGCCGACCACCGCCGCGAACCTTATCCCCAGCGCGTTCGCGTATTCGAACTGCTTCCTTATGTGGCGCTCGTTCAGGTCGGTCTCGCAGTGTATCCCTGCCGCCCTGAAGGCCGCGGCGACATGCAGGGCGTATTTGTATGACTCGTGCTTCACCGGGGCGACGAAAACCATGCTGTCGGTCTTTTTTGCCGCCTTATTTGACGTCTTGTTCCGTTCGGTTATGAGCGTGACGAGGCGTTCTATGCCGACGGATATGCCGACGGCAGGCGCAGGCTGGCCGTAGACGCCGAGGAGGTTGTCGTACCTTCCTCCTGCCATCACGGTGCCGATGCCCTCGCTCAGCACTATCTCAAAGACAGGGCCTGTGTAGTAGCCGAGCCCCCTGGCAAGGAAAAGGTCTATCTCGACCTCGAAATCGCACAATGTGAGGATTTCCTCGAGCTCCCTCGCGCCCTCGGGGCTGTATTCCGTAGCTAGGGCGAGCTTCGCCTTGTT
>JAQTME010000024.1 GCA_028714535.1 Candidatus Iainarchaeum sp.
CTGCCAAGCATCGTGCTGACCGCGGTTTCGGAAGCCCCCCCATGGCTTGCGGCCGTCATCCTGGCGGCCCTGGCCATCATCTCCATCATCTATTTCAAGCACTGGCACCGCTGACGCATTTTCCTGCGGCACGGCCGGAACGGCAATCCGATCATCAAACCCCCGCATTCGCTATGCGGAGGTGGCAGAGCGGTCAAATGCGCCAGCTTGAGGGGCTGGTGGGTTAGTGCCTTCGAAGGTTCAAGCCCTTCCCCCTGCATTTCACTCTCAGAGGCATACGGATGAAGCTTGGAAAGACGTTTTATGCGGCCGACAGGAAGGCCTGGCATGCGTGGCTCACAAGGAACCATGCAGGAGCGAAGGAAGTCTGGCTCGTCTATTACAGGAAGTCGTCTGGCAAGCCCAGGATACCCTACAACGACGCCGTGGACGAGGCGCTGTGCTTCGGGTGGATAGACAGCATTGTGAAAAAGGTGGATGGCGAGAGGTTCGCCCAGAGGTTCACGCCGAGAAGGCGCGGGAGCAGGCTTTCGCAGCTGAACAAGGAGAGGATACGGAAGCTGGTTTCGGAGGGGCGGATGACCCGGGCCGGGCTTGCCGCGGTCTCGCACGCGTTCAGGGCGGATGAGGAGTTCGCATTCCCGAAGAGGATATTGGCGGCGATAAGGAAGGACAGGAAGGCGTGGGAGAACTTCCGGAAGCTGCCGGAGAGCTACAAGAGGATACGCATCGCGTACATCGAGGGCAGGAGGCGCCAGGGCGAGGACGTGTTCAGGTCAAGCCTGCGGCATTTCATAAAGATGACCGCGAAGGGAAAGAGATTCGGCTTCGTAAGGGAATGAACTGCTTATTCGCTCGTCTTGCCGTCGTATTCCTCTGGCTGCGCCAGGGCGTCGGCCTTCGTCTTGCGCACCACGCCGTCGATGTGCTCCGGCGGCGAATAGATGGTGTAGAGCCTCAGGTCTGCCTTCTTCGACGTGTTGATGACGTTGTGGAGCGCGCCTGCCGGCACTATGACCGCGGTGCCGTCCTTGACCTTGTGCTCAACGTGGTCTATGACGACCTTGCCCTCGCCCGCCTCAAAGCGGAAGAACTGGTCCCGGTCGTGGTGCACTTCCTCGCCTATCTCCTCCCCCGGCTTCAGGCTCATGAGGACGAGCTGGCTGTTCTTCGCCGTGTATAGCACCCGGCGGAAATAGGAATTCTTCTTCGTCTCGCTTTCCAGTTCTACTGCGTACCCCTTCATCCGCACCACCCCTGGTGAAAATCAGCCGTACATCGAGCCGCCCTCTTCTGCGGACGGCCCCTTCCTCTTCACGAGCTTGGCCTTCAGGACCGTCTCCTTCACGGCCTTGGAGACCTCCTTGGCCTCCTTCTCGAGCGTGGACGTGCTTATCGGGACGTTGATTATCCTGGCGAACACCTTGAGAACGTTCGACGCGGCCTTCGGGTCCAGGTATTCCTCCGACGCCTCTGCGAGTATGGTCGTCACCGGGAAGCGCTCCAGCGTCCCTTTCGTCAGGAGCAGGCCGGTCACGCCGGTCGTCGCGCCCTCGCGTATCGGCTTGGCGAACTTCTTCGCCACGATGTCCTTGGTCATGGCCGGGTCGCTGGATATCACGTAGACCTCGCCGCCCTTCTCCTCCTTGAGCGATATGCCGCCAAGCGAGATTATGGACGACGCGTCCACAGAGCGCGCGAAGTCGAATATCTTGTCCGCGAGCTCCAGCGACGTGCCTATCGGAATCGTCATCTCGGAAATCACGACTATCATGTTCTGCTTCTCGGAGTAGTGGATGCGCGCGGCCGGGAGCGGCTTGTAGTTGTGGATGGCCGCCAGGGGCGCGAAATTCGCGCTCGAGATGTACCCGCCGAAGGAGAGCTGCAGCGACTCGACGAGCTGCGATGCGGCGACGCTGCCCACGAGGCCGGTGCCGGGGAAGCCGATTACGACGAGTGGCTTCTTCAGCTTCTTGAAGTCCGCGGTCCTGTGGATTTCTACGTCGGTCATGGATAGTATGGTATCACGAAGGCTTTAATATCGTTCCGCTACAAATGAGGAAACTATGTCGATGAAAGAGGAAAAGGTGTCCATGCCGATGACGTCGGCTGGCATCGTTGGCTTCTCGCCGGACATAAAGATAGCCGGCCTGGAGATAGAGCCGAAAACGCTCGTAATCGCCACTGTGGCATTGGTCGTTGTCGTGAAGCTCGCTACCGTGGCCCTTGGGCAGTGACTTCCCTCCTTATTTTCTCGGCCTGACTGTCACGCACATCAGCGCCGGCCAGGATCAGGACGCGCCTGCGCTCCTCCTCCGACTTCTTGAGCGACTGGACGAGCGTGGACAGCTCTGCCATGGGCCTGACACCCTCGTCTGTCTTGACCTTCAGCGCCACGGGCTTGAAGAACTGGTGCGGGTAATCGGCTATGATATCGCTGCCGAACTTCGCTGATAGCTTCTTCTCAAGCGACTTGGCCGACGCCTCAGTCCAGCCGGCGCAGGGGAACGAGCATGCCTCCTTGTAAAGTTTCCTGGCCAGAAGCGCCTTCGCCCACCTGCCACCGTCTTTCGACGTCGCCATCAGGGAAAGCGCGCTCTCGTCGCCAAGCTCCGCGAACGCCTCGGGTTCCACGGTCCGGTCGGCGATGGAGCCCTCGATTGCCTTGTATAGCATCGCGGTCGCTATGCGCACCGTGCGGTGGAGATAGACCGTGGAGAACATCATGAACCGCGCCACGAGCAGGTTCTCTGCGGCCTCGAGCCCGCCCTTGGTGATGCACAGCGTCCCGGCGTCCATGGTGAGCGTGTGCACGATGCGGTCGGTGTCTATTATGCCGTAGGCGACTCCGGTGTTCAGCGCGTCGCGCTTCAGGTAGTCCATGCGGTCCGCGCCCAGGTCAGAAGTGACGATGCTGCCGTAGTTGGACTTCTCCATGTCGGCGATGTCCTTCGGCCTGTAGTTCTCCGAGAGTATGTCTGCCAATTCGCCTGAAAGCAGCTTCTTCCTGCCAATGGACTCGTGGTCGCCCAGGTGCTTCATCAGGACGTGCTCGCCTTCGTGCGAAAATGCGGTGTGCCCGATGTCGTGGAGGAGGCCGCACAGCTTGACCTTGCGCGCGGTGTCCGCGTCAAGCCCGAGCCTCTCGGCTATCACCGATGCCAGGTATGCGGTGCCTATGGAATGCTCGAAGCGAGTGTGGTTCGCGCCAGGGTAGACGAGGTTGGTCACGGACATCTGCCGTATGCGCCTGAGCCGCTGGAACGGCGCGCTGTCTATCAGCCTCTCCTCCAGCTCGTCGAATTCGAGCGTGCCGTGTATCTCGTCCTTGATTATCATGCCGTCACACCGCGGCGAAGATGCCCCGCTTCTTCTCTATCAGGTCCCCGTTCTCTGCCATGAGCTTCAGCACCGCCCTGCACCCTTCCGGTTCGAGCTTCGTCGCGGCCGCGACCGAATCCGCGTCCATTGGCTCCTTCATCACAGCGACGATGACGGCCTGCGCCTTGGTGAAATAGGTGCGCGTGACAGCGTAGAACTTGCCGTCGAAGCCCTTCACGCCCACGACGGCGCCGCTTTTCATCTCCGAGGCGAGCTGCTCCGAGAGGCTGCGCGCCTCGTTCTTGTCGTTGATTATTATGAACCCCCTGGTGCTGAGCAGGTGTGACACGCCTGGATAGCTCGGGGCTGCGGTTGTGACTGCGCCTGCAGCCGGCTTCTGCCCCGTCTGTGAAAGCAGCGGGTAGATGCTGTCGCTGATGTTATAGACGCCGTCCTTGTATTTCTGGCCCCTGAAGACGTTGACGAAGCCTTTCCGTTCGAGCTCGTGCAGCACGAACATGTCCTGCTCCGAGAGCTCCTTTGCAACGAACGGGGGCGTGCGCTGCTCGAAGCGTATCGCGAGCAGCTTCTTCAGGACCTGGCGCTCCGCAGGCGTTATCTCTCCGCCCGCGGTCCTGGCGCTGTCTCCGGCCCTGTCTGGCGCCTTCTGCCCCTTTGCCGCCTCGCCCAGGGGCACGCTGAGCAGGTAGTAGCCGTCCTTGAGCTGGAAGAGCTCCAGCTCCTCGTAGCCGAGCATCTCCGCTGGGAGCTCGATGTAGCCAGAGTTCTGGCGCCTGAGAATTCGCACCCTCGCCATGTATTGAATTGGCTACCGAGGTTTTAAACAGTTGCGGGGGCTGCGGGGCCTCATATTGAGGGAGGCAGCGCGTCCCACATGCAGAAATGCAGGACGCCCTGTTCTATCTCTGCCATGCCATGCTCCACACGGGACAGGCCGGGGACCGGGATGAAGGTGATGCGGCCGGAAGCTTTATCCATGCACGACTGGAACGAGGACTGCCGCATGTTATCGATGAAGCCGCTTATGCGCGGGCCGATGTTGCGCACACAACCGACGCTGGAGCCACTCAGCTGCTCGATTGTATCGATAGCCCAGTCCAGGTCGTCCTTGTGCCTTACAAGGCACAGGAACGGAGGGTAGCCCAAGGGAGCGAGGGGTCGTACAGCACGAACGCCATCGCACGGGTCATCATGGCAGCAGACAGGTCGCGCTGGATTGCGCGCGCCACATCTGAATTTTTCGAGAAAGGCGTTGTCCGCACGGTCGGAACGTCAATCTGCGCAGGAGGCTCGGGAAGCGGCTCTTTCTTCTCGAAGGGAGCAGTTGGAAGTGCGGATGCAGGCATTTCCTCCTTCCTTGCCCTGCGCCACATGCGCGCGATGGGGTGCGGCACGCGGGTATCACTGTCCAGAACGGCCGGCTCTGTGCCGACCATCACATGGCTGCCGATATCCAGCGGCGTCGGGCCGGAATCACGCCGCGGCGTGGAACGGGACCAGGACTCGAAACTGGAGGAGCAGCCGGCGCCCCGGGCCATGTCGTTGCTGTCCTTCAGGGCGACCTTCATGCCGCTGTCCAGGGTTGCCACCCATTCCGTATGCGCTTTGTTGCGGTGCCCCCGGTAACTCACCGTGGATGTTACGGTTCCGTGCATCCAGCCGTTTGACTGCGCCGGTTTCATTTCCATGGGCATACCTCTCACATTTTTATGTCATATTGACCACAAGCGTTTAAATCCCTGCCGGCGGCTGGCGCGCCGTCGCTATCATTTTAATCCTGCATTACGATAGTTAACCATGGCGATTTCTCCATTCGAAGAAAGGTACAGGACAGACATGAACGCAGTCTTTGACGACCGCTCCAAGCTGGCCAAATGGATGGCGGTGGAGGTCGCGCTGGCCAAGGCGCACGCGCAACTGGGCAACGTGCCCAAGGGCGTGCCTGAAAAGATACACGAGGCAGCGGCAAAGGTCACGCTGGCGCGCATGCTGGCCATAGAGGCGGAGATACACCACGACCTGATGGCCATGGTGAAGGCGCTCACCGAGCAGGCGGGCGACGCCGGGAAATACGTCCACCTGGGCGCGACCAGCTATGATATAGAGGACACGGCGACCGCGCTGATGTTCATGGACGCCATATGGCTGCTGGATTCGCACATGGAGAAGCTGGGGAAGGAACTGAAGCGGCTCGCGCTCGCGCACAAGAAAACGGTGTGCGTAGGCAGGACGCACGGGCAGCACGCCGTGCCTACGACCTACGGCATGAAGTTCGCGTTATACTACCAGGAGCTGAAGCGCGGCAGGGAACGGCTGCAGGATGCGAAGAAGCGCATCGCGGTAGGCAAGATGTCAGGCGCGGTCGGTACCATGGCCACGTTCGGCAAGGACGGGCCGAAGATACAAAAAATAGTCATGAAGGAGCTCGGCCTCGGGGAGGCGAAGGTGACCAACCAGGTCGTGCAGAGGGACAGGCACGCCGAGGTGCTCTGCGCGCTCGCGCTCGTTGCCGCGCTCCTTGAGAAGATGGCCAAGGAGATAAGGAACCTGCAGAGGACAGAGATAGGCGAGGTCGCGGAGCCGTTCGCGTCCAGGCAGGTCGGCTCGTCCACCATGCCGCACAAGAGGAACCCGCACAAGAGCGAGCGCGTGTGCTCGTTGGCGCGGCTTGTCCGTGCGAACGTGCTCACCGCCATGGAGAACATAGCCCTGGAGCACGAGCGCGACCTGACGAATTCGGCGAACGAGCGCGCCATATTCCCCGAGAGCTTCATCGCCACGGATTACATGCTCCTCGAGATGGGCAGGATACTGTCAGGCCTCGTCTTCTACCCCGAGAACATCAGGCGCAACCTTGAACTCACGAAAGGCCTCATCATGGCAGAGCGCGTCATGATATACCTCACCGACAAGCGGGGCATGGGCAGGCAGGACGCGCACGAGCTCGTGCGCACGCTGGCCCAGGAGGCGTTCGAGGGCGGCAGGCATCTGAAGGACCTGCTGCTGGAGAAGAAGGTGCTTGACAGGAAGGAGGCGGCTGAGCTTTTCGACTACTCAACCTACATAGGCCAGGCCGAGAAAATCGTAGATGAAGCGGTCGGCTAGACCTCGATGCCGAACTCTGAGAACACTCTCTTGGTTACCTCTGCCACTATGCTGCGCCCACTTGCAAACGGCGTAGCCGCGTAGCCGCCTTCAGACGCTGCCAATGGCGGCGGGGCAGGGAAAGCGAGGTGTTTTTCCTCAGCCGTCTTGTGCCTGCGCCACCACCGCGCTCCCACAGCCGTTTCAGGCGAGGGGATGAAGCGCGTGCATTCGGGCCTGGCGGAAAACGTCCCTGCGCAGTTGCCGGCAACCTTGGCCTTTTGCGCTTCAGCGTCGAACGTGCCATCGATGCAACCGGCTGGGGCGCCCTTCTGCCCTTTATCGTCAGTGCTGACTGTCCTGTGGATGCACACGTATCTTGGCTGTTGCATTTGAATCTATACCTGCTGGCCGCCTTCTGCTTTTATCTTCGGATGGCTCCTGTCGCCCACATATGAATATGCATGGGAATTATTATATCACTTCTCACTTTCTGCGCAATGCCGCTGGCCCGGGGGCGAGCCTGTACTTGGGGGAGAGGTCATTGCTTTCCGTTGACCATACATTTTCGTAAAGGACGCTCTGCCCTGTCCTGAAGCCCTTGCCGGCGCTGGCCTGCAATACGACCGTGCGCCCTCCATTTTCCGGTGTGACCATGGCATTGCCGGTCTTGTCCACGCCGCATATCGTCCCTTTCATCCAATCTCCTCCTGTCGCCGCGCGCGCAGGGCGCACGGCACGATCATTGAAATACCGCGCTCTGGCAGCAGAGGCGCAGGGCATCGGGCTCTATCACGGGCATGTTGTTGAACCCGACGCGCACAAGCCCCGGCACCGGAAGCGACCGCACCCTGCCGTGGTCAGCCCGCAGCAGCAGCGGGTCCAGGACCAGGTCGTGGCTGTGGAACCTCATCGCCAGGGAGTTTTCA
The DNA here is from genome assembly GCA_028714535.1 of Candidatus Iainarchaeum sp. Classification (GTDB taxonomy): domain Archaea; phylum Micrarchaeota; class Micrarchaeia; order Anstonellales; family Bilamarchaeaceae; genus Bilamarchaeum. Next base: position 7,356 of record JAQTME010000024.1, read on the forward strand.
GTCTTGAAAGCCGCGGCGAACGCGCCATTTGAACACTGCACCTGCAGGCGGCTGGAGTCCGGACCCGGAAGGGATTGGGGGTGAGGGTCTTGCCCATCAGAGTCCCAGGAAGCCGCGAACCGCATGGCAACATCGACTTCGGCCATGGTTTTGCCCACGAGCGCAAGCATGTAGTACGAAGCCCTCCTGTCGCCGTAGGGCAGTTTCCCGCCCAGCAGCAGGGGATCGTAGAGGACGAGAGAATCCGCGCCCGGCTTGGACGCGAACGCAGCGGCCAGGCTCGACCTGAGCACTGGTTCCCAGTGCGCGATGCCCATGCTGCGGATGACGCCCTTTACCGGCCATGAACGGTCGATGGGCGAATATCCTTCGGCGAAATCCACGGTGTTGCCATGCGTGACTTCGTCGAACATCACGCGGGCGCCGGTCTTGAAAGGGCATTTGCCGCTGCCCTTGAGTATCACAGTCATGCCGCCGCCGTCCGGCCGCACCTTGAAGTTGTTCCGCGTGTCCCGCGTCACCAGGACCGCGCCGTATTTCAGCGTTCCCATGTCAATGCCCCGCGGCAGAGGTCACAACAGCCGCCTGCCGCATGCAGGCGTCCATGACATCGGATTGTATGGATGCGCCCCCGCCCGGAATAATACACTTTTGTTTAGTATGAGCAACAGTAGTTTTAAAGCTTCCATATTGGGGTGGTTTATATTTATTTCTGCTTTATGTTAAGCAAGAGGGATACCGTATGCCCAGCACTGGAGCTAAGACGTATATTTATGGTTCAATAGCGGTAGGGGCCGTAGGCGCGCTTTTGTCGTTCCTCGGCGGGGGGGCTTTCGCCATAGTCGGCGGGCTTCTCGCCGGCCTGGGCGCCATGATGGGCGTCCTGTTCTGGAAATACGGCTATCTCATCATACCGCTCATAACCCAGCGGACGAACATCGTGATGATGAGCGACGAGGGGTATGAGGTCCCGCCCACGCAGGACGTCATAGTCAAGGGCACCGGCGGCGTCTTCTACGCGTCGGCGTTCCTCGGCCTGAAGATATTCGAATCCGCGACCGAAAAGAGCCAGGAGGAGAACCTGACCTACAGCCAGTTCTTCGAGAGGGCCATATCCAACCTCAAATACGTCACCAAAGTCTCGTACATGCTCTACGTCGAGGACGTGGGCGAGAAGAGGAAGCTGGTCGAGACCAAGCGCGCAGAGGCGCAGCTGAGGCTAGCCAGGGAAAGGGACAAGCCACAGCCCGACGTGCTCAAGATGGACAGGTACGAGCGCGAGGCCTCCATATGGGATGCGCAGCTGACCAAGCTGATCAAGGGCATAAAGCCCATGGGCGTGATAGCCTATGCGCAGACCACCGCAGTCGGCCTGAGCAAGGACGCGGCCATCGCCGGCGCAAGGGCGCAGGCGAGCGAGCTGCGCACGGTGCTGGCCAACGCGCTCAACGTGGAAGTGGTGACGCTCGGCGGCGATGAGATGCTCAAATGCTTTGAATGGGACAAGTTCTTCCCGACATCGCCCCAGGAGCTCGAGGAGAGTGTGATGTAATGCCCATAGGAGGGAAGCTCAAGCTCACCAAGCTGTCAAACCGGGACATATCCAAGCGGAACCTCCTGGTCTACCCGCCAGAGCCGCCGATGAGCGTGCTTTTCGCAGACCCCACGAACGCGATTTACGTGGGCCGCACCAAGATATTCAACGCGCCGTTCTACTGGACCTACGAGAACGTGGCGAACCCGCACATAGCCATAGTCGGCATATCAGGTTCGGGCAAGTCCTACTTCATCAAGACGTTCCTGCTGCGCGCGGCGTTCGTCTGGAACACCAACGCGCTCATCATAGACTGGGCGGGCGAGTACAAGGACTGGGTGAAGCAGACCGGCGGCAAGGTCCTGTCCCTGGGCAAGGGGTCCTACCTCAACCTGCTGGACCTGGGTGGCATGAAGCCCTACGACCGCATAAAGCAGATAATGCGCACGCTCGAGCTGCTCACGGACATAGCGAACTACCCCGAGCAGCGCAGGCTGACGGAGCAGGCCATAGAGAAGGCCTACCTGGAGAACAAGTTCAGGATGGACGCCTTCGAGCAGAAGGACGAGCTGGGCAAGCCGCTCACGGCGCCGACGCTCAAGGACGTGGTCCGCCTCCTGACCGAGCAGGCGCAGATGGGCTCGTACGAGTTCCCTGCCGAGCTCGAGAACGCAATCTACAGGCTCAAGCAGTTCACCAAGCCGGGAGAGGACTTCTTCTCCCAGCAGAGCACGGTGAAGCTGGACGAGCTGATATCGTCCGGGCTGGTGGACCTGGACCTGGCCGGGCTGCCTGACGAGGCGTCCCGCGCCCTGGGCGCGCTCACGCTGCTCCAGTTCATCAAGGAGAAGATGAGGCTGGAGGGGTGGAAGACGGCAAAGGGCCTGAGGCTCATCATAGTGCTGGACGAGGCGTGGAAGATAGGCAAGGAGGAGAACAGCGACGCGGTCATGATAGTCAGGGAGGGCCGCAAGTACAACTTCGGCATGATAATCGCATCGCAGAACCCGACGGACATAAGCGAGGCCATATTCAGCAACGTGGGCACCACGTTCATACTGAAGGTCAAGTTCGAGAAGTTCCTGGACTACCTCCAGGGCTCGCTGAACTTCAGCAACTACATGCGGGAGGAGATAAGCAGGCTGGGGGTAGGCCAGTGCGCGGTCAACCTCGCGATGACGCTGCCCACCCCGTACCCGTCCACGTTCCTGATCGACAAGATAGAGGGGGAGGAGCCGAGCAAGGAGTTCTTCCTTGACCTGGCAGGTGTGCTGACAGAAAAACAGCGGAGGGATGTTTCCGTGGCAAGAAGCGTTTCGTTCCTGAAGGAGGACTTCAGGAGGAAGCTCAGGCAGTTCGGCATGAGCGACGAGAAGATGGAGGAGCTGACCAAGTCGTTCGAGAAGGCGAACAGGCGCATGGACGTCGTTTCTTTCGTTATCGTGCTGGAGCGCGACGGGATAATACGGCGGAACATAAGCGACCTGCTCAAGGACGCGGGCATTGACGACATCACGATAATCAACATCTTCGGCAAGGTCGACCTCAAGAAGAGCGGGGGCGTCGGCAGGGAGATAAGCCAGGTAGTTCTCGAGGAGTAGGTTCACATGAGGGTATGCATATCGTGCGAGGCTGACGTGTCGGGGAAGAAGGCCTGGCCCATAAAGGAGGACCGCATCATAAAGGCGGTGCGCACTGTGAAGAAGGCGCTTGGCATAGCGAGGATGAACGAGCTCTACGTGTGCGCCAACTGCCTTGGCAAGCACAGGGCCCGCAGGCAGGCCTTCGAGAAGAGCATGCTGTTCGCCAGCGTGCTGGGCGGCCTCATCGTAATCGTCATGCTAGCAATGGTGCTCATATCGGGCAGGCTGGACATCTGGGCGGTGGTATCCACGATCGTGATAGGCGCGTTCGTGATGGCGCTGCCGCTGTTCAGGTACGCGCCGGCGGTGCAGATGCCGCCGGGCGAGCCTTCGCCGGGCCCTGAGCCGTCCCCGCTGCCGCCGCTTCCAGGCGGGCCGGGGCTGAAGGCGCAGAAGAGACGCAAGAGGTGAAATCATGGCACTCCCGCAACCGCAGAAAACAGCAATGCCCCAGAAGCCAGCCGCGCCACGGCCGGCGGCAGAAAGCGGCAAAGAGACGGCGCACCCGCCCCAGGTGGACGGCTTCAAGCTCAAGGGGAAGCTCACCGGGTCGCTGAAGGACATAACGAACCTGCTGCGCTCCATATCCTTCCTCGAGGTGGCCCCGGAGAAGGACATGGTGAACGTGATATACGTCGAGAGCAGGGACATAAACAAGAGCCCCTACCTCTTCTCCCTCGTGAAGCTGAAGGAGGACGAGGTCGAGGTCGTCTATTCCATCCCGCCGGAGATTGGCCCGAAGAAAAGGAGGGTGGACGTGGCGAGCTACCTGCTCAACATACTTTCGCTGGTGGAGTCGGCCTACGAGGTGGACAACAAGACGCTCTACCAGCTGGTCGAGAACGCGATAAAGGACCTCGCGGGCTCCGTGACCATGGACTATTCCAAGCTCTACACGGCGTACGATTCGCTGAAGAAGGAGGTCGACGACTACAGGAAGAAGGTCGACCGCCTCAACGACCAGAACCAGGCGCTGACCACGAAGAACTACGAGCTCAAGACGCAGAACGACGACCTGCACCTCAGGGTGCAGGAGCTGGAGGCGCTCTCGGACGATGCGCTCAGGGCGAAGCTCCAGGAGTGGATAGCCGAGCACAACGGCTCGATAGTGGTGCCGGAGTTCACCAGGCTCTACAAGGTCTCGGACGCGCGCGTGGAGGAGATGCTCAACAAGCTCGTCAGCGAAGGATACCTCGAGGTAGTGCAGTAAGAGGATTGCGATGGCCGGAATCCGGGAGATGAAGATCACCAAGAAGACCTACCAGTTCGAGGTCAGGAAGAGGTACAGCTATGCCGGCCACTACAGGATACGTGAGCGCTCGCCCCTCGAGCGCATAAGGGAAGCCGTCGGGAAGGCATTCACGCGGAAAAAGGAGAAGAGGGCCGAGGCCGCGCCTGCGCCGGGCGGGTTCAACTTCGTAGTATTCGGCGCCGCAGTGCTGGTCGCGCTCATCATACTGGCCCTCGGGTGGCTGTACCTGCTGGTGCAGGGCGCCGCGCAGCCTGGCGCGTTCCATCCGCAGCTCGGGGCGCCATTCATAGACAACGCCATCACTGGCGGCAGCATACTCACGGCAGGGCCGCGCGGCAGCGACGAGCACGTGGCCGCGGTCGAGGTGGATTACAGCACCAGCGGCCTGGCCAACTATACCATAAACCTGACGACCTACGATGACAGGCTGCCGTCGCAGGTGTTCGTGCTCAACACCCAGAGGTTCGAGGCAACAGCTTATCCGGATTTCCTCCGCACGCTCAGGGCAGACCTGGCCAAAAGGCAGATACCGCTCAACGAGATGAGCATCGGGCAGCTGGAAACGCTGCCTGAAGGGGCCATAGTCATAGTCCCCAGCGGGGTCATGCCGAAGGAGATGCTTGGCATGGGCAGCGGCATCACCATGGACAGCCTCGCCGACCGGGGCGTGGTGGTCATCTACATAGGCCAGGCACTGACAAAGATGCTCAACGGCACGCTGGTGGTCGACACGCCACGAGAGGTCGTGGAGAAGCTGCCCGTTGGTTTCACGGAGGGCGGGATGCTCACGCCGACCGGGGGCTTCGACCTGTTCCAGCCGCTTTACAGGGCGAGCTCCAGGGGCCAGTGGAGGTCCTCCATGGCATACGACACGGTGAGCATAGTCAGGAAAGGGGACGGCGCCTTCCTGTTCGTCCCCCAGACGCTGGACGGCGGCTGGAGGGGCAACGCAACGATGGCAGCCGATGACATAGCGATGATAGTTTTCGATACGCCGTGGACAGAGCCCAACGCGCCTTCGAAGCTGTACGAGTTCGTGAACCAAACCGCGCAGTCCGGCACGTCCTATCTCTTCTCAGGGCCGTTCAAGGGAAACAAGTCCACGGTGAAGGTGGAATTCACAGGCTATTCTGCCACTTCAGTCAATCCGGTACAGGAAACGCTCTTCGTTTACCTGGAGAAGAAGCAGCTGGGCGAGCTTTATATGGAGGAGGGCGTCAAGGTGGTCCCGACCAACATAACCAACAACAGGCCCAGGCTCAACGCACGGCTCCGCGAGCCGGTGGCGGCCCAGCCGAACATGTTCCTCGTGATAACAGATGCCAACGGCAGCGATGTGCAGACCTACCCCGAGGGCAACGTCAACGTCCAGGCGGACAGCTCTTTCGACATGCCGGTCTACGTGGAGCGCGGCGAGTACACGGTCGAGCTCATGGATGACATGGGCAAGGTATACGCCGAGACCTACATGAAGGTGGTGTCCATTGACATCGTGTTCAAGGGCGTCCTGACCGACAAGCGCTCGACCTACCTTTTCGACGTCTCGATGGACGGCAACCCTGTGCTGCTCAGGAACGTGCAGGTCACGGTGGATGGCGGCCGGTACGGCACCTATGACTTCACCGACGTCTCTGCCATAAAGGTCGACCTGGCGCGGTACACCGGCGGCGACACCCTGCCGCTGGGGAAGCATGAATTCGAATTC
>JAQTME010000025.1 GCA_028714535.1 Candidatus Iainarchaeum sp.
TTTCCGCCACTCAGACTTCCCCTGTCACGCTTTCGCGCATTGCAGAGGTTTCGCGCCTGCTGCATCCCGTAGGACTAGGGTCCTTGTCTCAGTACCCTTCTGGGGGCCACCACTCCCATGGCCCCTACAGATTATCGGCTTGGTGGGCCATTACCCCACCAACTACCATAATCCGCCGCAGTCCCATCCTAAGGCGGACTGGCTCCAATTCACCAGCCGTTTAAACGCCCAAGCCTTCCAGCATAGGGCGCCCATCGCGGGTTGACCTCAGTTTCCCGAGGATATCCACGTCCTTAGGGCAGATTGACCACGTGTTACTCAGCCGTACGCCGCCCACCTAAGTAAGTGAGCTGACTTGCATGGCTTAATCGAAGTCTGATAGCAGTACCCTCCAGCAGGATCAACTGGAGTTAAACTCAGTTAATCTGCTGATTCACGAATACGAAGTACATCAATTTCCTTTTCGGAATTGACACTTGCATGGATCTATTCTCTTGAAGCGTGAGTCAAATCTATCAGCAATAGATTTCCACAATCTGCGTTCCGTCCCATACATCGGGACGTCGCGCAGCCGTCTCAATGCGAGACGACGCCGCCTCTGGGTTCGCAAAAACCTTTCTGCTGCACGCCGAACCGTGTGGTTGCGGCACGCATGAAAAGCGGCTAGGCATATATGCGATACAGGTATTTATAAAGCTTACGGGGAAATTTGGCCGAAACCGCACGGTGGCAGCCGAAACATATGCCAAGATATTAATAAGGCGGCCGGAAAATAAATCCATGGACGAAGGCATAGTGCTCGACAGGAAGAGCTTCGAGGCGCTCGCCGTGGAATCGCGCGTGCGCATACTCAAGTCGCTGCGCCAGCGCAGGAAGACGCTTTCCGAGCTCGCCGACGAGATGAAGATGTCCGTGTCCGGCGTCAAGGAGCACCTGCAGGTCCTTGAGCAGGCAGAGCTCGTCCGGAAGATGGACGACGGCCACAAATGGAAATACTACGAGCTGACGAAAAAAGGAAGCGATGTGGTCGCGCCGAAGGAGCTGCGCGTGTGGATACTGCTTTCAATCTCCATAATCGCGCTGGCCGCGTCAGCGATGGCGATGCTTTATGCCGGCGTGCCGGCAGCGCAAGAGGACACGAACGCCCCGGTGCTGAAAGCGCTCCCCGTGACCGCTCCCATGGCGGGTGGAGCCAACGAAACGCCACTTCCGCGGGAAGACCACGCCCAGGCCGGCTCTGACCTCGCAGTGCCCGTGGCCGTCGGTGCCATAAGCGCACTGACGCTCGCAGGGTGCCTCCTCGTGCTGTGGCGCAACCGCGCGCGCGGCTGAACGCGGCAAATTTATATCCCTATTTGGCATGGTATATGCATGCTTGAAGACCCGGTCGACGGCAAGATAAGGGCGCCTGAATTCCAGGGCATAACAGCCTGGCTCAACAGCAAGCCGCTCACCATGGGCGGCCTGAAGGGCAAGGTCGTGCTCGTGGACTTCTGGACATATACATGCATAAACTGCATACGCACGCTCCCTCATGTGAAGGGATGGCACGAAAAGTACGCGAAGAAAGGGCTGGTAGTCATCGGCGTGCACTCGCCAGAATTCGGCTTTGAGAAGGACGTGGCCAACGTAAGCGCGGCCGTGAAGGAGGCCGGCATAAGATACCCGGTCGCGGTGGACAGCGACATGCGCACCTGGCAGGCCTACGATAACCGCTACTGGCCGGCAAAATACCTGATAGACCGGGAAGGGAACCTCTCATACGTCTCTTTCGGCGAAGGCAGCTATGACAAGACCGAGATGGCCATACAGTCGCTGCTGGGCATGAAGCCGAAGGCTGCGAAGCAGAAGCCGCCAGCCTACATGTTCGACCAGAGCCCCGAGACCTATGCGGGCTTCTCCAAGAGCTACGGGCTCGGCTCAGGCCTGGCATGCGACGCCAAGGGCTGCAACGTGTATATAGACCCGGGCGAGCACGCCCTTAATACGATTTATCCGCACGGCCGCTGGGTGCAGGAGAGCGAATGCCTGGAATTGCAGGAGGCGCCTGGCAAGCTCGCCTACAGGTTCAACGCGCGCGAGGCCAATATGGTCATGGCACCGGTGAAGGGGGCAGTGAAGGCGGAAGTATTCATAGGCGGAAAGAGGAGCGCCGCACTGAAGATAGACCGGCCGAAGCTCTACAACGTGTTCACGGACGGGAAATACGGCGAACGGGAGCTGGAGGTCGTTTTTAACGGGCCGGTGCGCGTCTATGCCTACACTTTCGGCTGAGCTATGGCCGCCAGCCGCTGTATTATGGTCACGAGCGAGAGCGCGCACGCGAGTATGACCGCATAGACGAAGAACTGCATCGATAGCAGCATCCCTGCGGCCAGGCCCAGTATCACGAGGCCGAGCCGCTCGCTCCTCTCGAACAATCCGCCCAGCGCCAGCGCCCTTTCCCGCGTAATCACGCCTTTGTGGTCTGCGTATGCGCGGATGAAGGAGGGCATGCACGTGCCGAGGAATATGAAGGCGGCGAGCCAGATTTTCGGGTCCATAAGGATTATGGGCAGCGGGTAGAACATGAAGGAGAACAGGAAAATGGCCTCCACGAAGCGGTCGGCGACGCCGTCCAGGAACCCGCCCAGGGCGCTCGTCTCCCTGCGCGCGCGGGCGACCGCGCCGTCGACCAGGTCGAGCAGCGCTGCGATTGCGAAAAGGATTATGCCCAGGCCGAGGTCCTGGCGCACGGCGATCACCGCACCTGCGGCAAGCGCGGCGATGACCGAGAGCAGCGTCCACTGGTTAGGGCTGAGCGGGACGGCTGCGAGCGCTTCGCCTATCGTGTCCTGGATTTTCCGTGGGCCTTCCGCCTGCTTGAGCATCGCTTTCCATGCGCAGGAAAACTATATTATGCTTCGCCCAGAAAGGCAACTGCATGACGGTTTACAATCTGAGGTCCGGGGGAGGATCCACGTACGTGGCGATTGTGTGGGGGGTGGTCGTGTTCCTGACTGGCGCATACCTGCTCGCCACTTCGCTCTGGCCCCCCTCCCTGCTGGCTCCGCTTTGGCTGGCGGTGGCGGCCCTCGGCGGCTTTTTCACTTACCGCGCCTGGCAGGGGATACAGGACTACAGGAAGGGGGCCTATCCCGTATCCATAGGGCTGGAGCACGGGACGTTCACGATAACATACGGCAACGGCAGCACGAAGTCCCATGGCTACGACGAAATACGCAGCGCTGACGGGGAGGAGGTGGGCGGCGCCTATGCCGTGCACGTAGTGATGAAAGACGGCACCAGATATATGCTGACCCTGACGGACGTGGAGTTCGTTGTGCTGACCAGCGACCTGCAGGAAGAGCTGGGCACGCGATTCAGGCTATACGAAAGCAGGGTGAAGGCGCGCAAGGACGCTAAAAGGGCCTGATAAAAAGGGGGAAATCACTTCTTCTGCTCGCCCTCGCGGATTATCTTGATGAACGCGGCGGTGTAGCCGCTGGCCCCCCACGTCGGAATCACCGTCGTGGAATTGCAGTAATGACCAACGGTGTAGACTTCCCCGAAACGGACGAACCGCGTCCTGGGATGCTGCCACGCCGGGACGTACGTCCCGCCGTCCTTTGAGCGGCTGGCGGCGCGGAGGGCATCCTCCCCGGGGTCCCAGGGCATCACGGCCTGGGTGAACTCGACGCCCCGGTCGGTGATGGCGGTCACCTTCCCGAAGCGGTCCACTTCCGAACCGATGTTCACGATTTCCCTTTGGATGGAGTATGGGACCCGCACGCCCTGCGGCTTGGCGAACTTCGTGGCCACGACGGCAACGCCGTTGTGGTTCTTTGCCGTCCAGACCGTGAGCGGCCCGCCGACCAGCGAATCGCCAGCGCCCATGCTGATGGTCCTGCTGCCGCCGTAATTTACGCGCTCCGCGATTTTTTGCGAATCGAGGAGCACGCGCTCGCCCAGGAGCTCGTTCAGTGATATGAACGGGACCAGGCCGATTCCGGTCCTTCCGACCTCCTTCACCAGCCAGCCGGAGTGGAAATATGACTGGATGCCGGACGAATCGGAGTACAGTACCCGGTAGCTCGCGACGGTGTCGCCGGCCTTGACCAGGGTCGGATTTTCGAGCGCGATCACGGTGGCCAGGGATGCGCTCTTCACTGCGGCAGGGGGTATCGAATCGACTATCATGTTGGTGTCCTTCACTGCCTGTGCAGTGATGGGCAGCGAAAGCAGCGGCAGGGCGCCGATGAACGCGGCAGCGCGCGCCACGCGGCCGATGGGGTTTTTCCCGGGCGCTACCCTGTGCATAGATTGTTCTGCCAGTAATCTTGTCGTCATGAGAATTTCACCTACATGCCCGTATATATATAGAAACATTAAAAAGGAGGCACCAGCGCCGATTTTCCAGGGCGCACGGCCTCTCCGCGGGTTCCGGACCCGGGCATACTTTTATATAGTGGAATCAGCATAGGATATCCAGTTAATATCGACGCTAATGTCAATAAGAGGAAAGAGTGAGAAAACGTACTCTTTTTCAGATGTGAGCCAATGGAATTCAGGGATTTGAAGATAAGCGAAAAGACATTGAGTGCGCTCGGGAAGCTCGGGTATATCGAGCCGACCGAAGTGCAATGGAAGACCATACCGGAGATAATCGCAGGCCACAACCTGCTCGTGAGGAGCCAGACTGGCACGGGCAAGACCGCGGCGTTCGGCGTCGGCCTCATCGAGCGCATCGTGGCGCGCACGTCGGCCAAGGCGCTGGTGCTCACGCCCACGCGCGAGCTGGCGGTCCAGGTATGCAAGGAGATAACGGCCATCGGCCAGGACCACCACGGCCTCCGCGTGCGCGTCGTTTACGGCGGGCAGAGCATAAACGTGCAGGCCGACTCGCTGCATGGCGGCGTGGACATACTTGTCGCGACGCCGGGAAGGCTGCTCGACCTGAGCAGGCGCGGGGTGTTGCGCATCGGCGACTTCAACGCGGTAGTGCTGGACGAGGCTGACGCGATGCTCGACATGGGCTTCAGGGACGAGGTGACCGAGATACTCGACCAGCTGCCCCACCAGAGGCTCACGCTGCTCGTTTCAGCGACCATCGAGGAGAGCATACTCGACATGGCCGCGAAATACGTGCCGCATTCCAGGACCATAGAGATCGGCGACATAGAGGTCGTGTCCACAATCCACGAGGAGCACGTCGAGGCGACCGAACGGGAGCGGTTCCCGCGGCTGCTGGAGGTTCTGCGCCAGCACGAGGGGGTCAAGACGCTCATATTCCGCGAGACGAAGCTCGGCGCCGAGAGGCTGCAGGAGCGGCTATGGCAGCGCGGCGTGCGCTGCGCCCTGCTGCAGGGCGACATGACACAGGCGAAGCGCACAGCGGTCATGAACGACTTCAAGGAAGGCAGGGTGAAGGTGCTGGTAGCCACCAACGTCGCCTCCAGAGGGCTGCACGTGGAGAACCTCGGGCTCATAGTCAACTACGACCGGGCGCAGAGCGAGGAGATACACCTCCACCGTGTCGGGCGCACAGGGCGCATGGGCGCAGAGGGCAAGGCGATAAATTTCGTGGTCAGGAAGGAGTCGCGCGAGGAGCGCATGAGCGCCGACCACCCTGATTTCGCATGGATGAAGGGCGGGCTCGATTCATACAGGAGCGGAGGCGAGCGCAGGCCGTTCAGCCGCGGGCCGCCGCACGGAAGGCCGCGATTCGGGGATCGGGGAGCTCCGCACGGCAGGCCGCGCGAAGGTTATGGAAGGCCGCATGAAGGGCAGGGCGCGCCTCATCACGTTCATAGGGAAGGCGCGCATCACGCCGCAGGCCACGAACACGGCCCGCACCAGGGGCAGCGGCACCACAGGCCGCAGCACAGGGACTGATTGGCAGCTCATTGTGTCAAAAGACCTATTTTTAAGCATATTTCCGCATATAGCCCCGTATGAGAGTGGGCACATGAACGGGGATGGGAACGGCCAGGCGAGCAATCCGCTCAGCATCGAGGAATTGCGGATTCTTGCAGAGCATGGCGGCGATGAGCGGATCAGGGAAGCAGCTTACCTGGGGCTAATCGGACTGTATGCCGAAAACGGGGACTATGTTTCCCTTTGCATCCTCGCGGGCAGGAAAGATTTGCCTAAAGCCGTGAATACTGCAGCCGGCACCGCCATAGAAAGCGCGGCCATGAGGGCGATAGGATTATGCGCCGGCTCGCCTGACGAGGAGAGCACGCTCATCTCGCTGATAAAATACCCATCCGCACCCACGGCCGCGAAAAACACCGCGGTCGAAAGGATAGTAGAATTGCGCCTCCGGAGCAGCCGGTGGGATGCGCTTTACATCCTGGCTGGCAACGGGCAGGCCCAGGAGGTGAAGGATTATGCAGCCATGCGGGCTGCCGAATACCTCGTGGAAAACAGGCGGTACGAGTCGCTTCTCCACTACGCCAAAAACGGCCCCGAGGCCCTGCAAAAAGCCGCCCGGGCCCAGCTCTCGCTGCTCTCAGGCACGCTGGCAGCCAGATGCAACACGCTTGCCGGCGATGGCACGCTGTCAGCAGGCACGGTAAGGGCGCCGGCAACCGGGAAAAAGGACGAAACTGGATCAAGAAAGGCACGGACGCGATAGCCCTAAGCACGCCTACTTTATCTTGAGGATGGCCTTCAGCTTTTCCACGTCGAAGCCGGTCACTATCTTGCCGTCTATGTCTATGACAGGTATGCCTGCCTGGCCGCTCTTCTTCATGGCTTCCTCTCCGTAATTCCCGGTCTCCACGTCGCGCATCTCGAATTCGATTTTGTTCTGCTTGAGGAAATCCATGGCCTTGTGGCACCACGGGCACCAGTCAGCAGAGTATACGATCACTTTCTTTGGCATGCGGAATTAACTCAGCGAACGATTAAAATTCTACGGTTTTACGGCGTTTGCCGGATATTCGCAATTTGTTTATGTAAAACTAACAATAAAATGCATCAATACGGTCTATTTACCCTAAGATACGCTAAAAATAGGTTAAAGTCACGCATCTAAGATGCAATACTGGGCAATACCTCGTAAAACAGTTCTTTTCCTGCTAACTGGTCTTGATAGTGTATATCTTAACAATAATTATATATATTAATAGTAATTTACACATTTTTTTAAAGAAAACATATAAATATGACCCATGGCTAGTATATACAGAGATTGGAACGGGAGGTGGTTCGGTGAACACAGTTCGCCGCATCCGCGGCGTGATGGGGGAGTTGGGCAAGGGTGCCGGGGCAAGAAGCCGCCTGCTTAATGTGGAGGTCATCTCAGTCGGCCAGGTGTTCCGGGAGCTTGATATCAGAAGGCTCCACTACTATATCGAACGGCCTTTGTTCTTCAGGCATGCGCCCATGTAGGCGTTTCGGGAGGCCGCGGGCCTCCCTTCCTTATTTTAATTGGTTCCCAGCATCGTTTTTTCATGATTTACGGGAGTTTTCTCGCGCCCATACACGAGTATACGGACCTGCCGTTCCGCCTGCTGTGCCAGAAGTACGGCGCCGATGCCACATGCGTGCCGCTTGTCAACTCCGCAGCCATCGCCAGGGATGCGGCGAAAATCAGCGGCGTGGACGCGCACCCGGACGAGCGGAACGTCGGCGTGCAGCTCGTGGGCAACGAGCCCGCGCACATCGGCAAGGCGGCGAAGGCAGTATCGGATGCCATGCCGTTCGTATCGTGGATGAACCTGAACTGCGGCTGCCCGATGGCACGGACAGTGGAATGCGGCGGCGGAAGCGCGCTGCTCAGGCGCCCGGCGCTGGCGGTGACGCTCCTGTCGGCGATGAAAAAGCACTCGGCAGCGCCTGCCACAGTGAAGCTGCGGATAAATGGCGATCTCGCCGGGACGGCGGCCCTGTGCAGGCAGTTCGAGCGCGCTGGCGCTGATTTCATAATAATACATGGCCGCACGCCCGCGCAGGGCTATTCCGGCAGGGCTGACTGGGAGCTCATAAGATCGCTCAGGGGCCGCCTTGAAGTGCCCCTCGTGGGGAACGGCGACATAAGGACCGCTGCGGAAGGGCGCGGGCGCGTTGAAAACGGGTATTGCGACTCGTTCATGGCCGGCCGGGCGGCCATGGCGAACCCGATGCTGTTCTGCGGCCGTGCGCCACAGGGCGTCGGGGGCAGGTTCAGGCTGCTGAAGGAATACCTTTCGCTGCATCGGCGCTACCTCGGCGAGCCGAATCTACAGGATGTCAAGCTGAAGGCGCTGAACCTGTTCAAGGCGGTGCCCGACGCCGCCGCGCTGAGGAACCGCATTGCCAGGGCCCATTCTGAGGAAGAGATACTTGAGAAGAAGTGAGGAAAGAAACAAAGTAAAGAATTTATGTTGGATCCAGGAATCTGCTAGACTCTAGAATCTCGATTTCGGTTTGTAGCAGTTCCTGCAGTAAACCGGCCTACCTTCGGTCGGTTTAAAGGGGACCTGACACGGCTGACCGCACTTGCTGCATACAGCATCGTACATCGGCCTGTCGCCACCTTCATATGCCATTCAATTTCACCTTTTTTATACCCGCTCTCACGGGCTTCATTCGATAGCTCTGTTTCTAGAACAAGTCTATCTGGTTTATTTACCGCATCAGCACTATATAAACCTATGCTTTTCGATTACGTCACTTTTTCCTGCCATAGGCGGCCAGCACCATCCTGACGAACCGGGCGGTCGTCCGGATATGGGAAACCGGCATCTTCTGGTCCGGCCGGTCCATGTGGCCGTAGACGACCGGGCCGACCGAGAACGAGGGGGCCAGCTTGCCATAGACGAACGCCTCGTCGTACCTGGACAGGTCCCGGAGGACCACGTGCGGGTCCCTGAAGCGGCGGACAAGCCGCTTGGCGAGCTTGGCTGTTTTCCTGCGGACATAGCCCTCCACGAAACAGTGCGTCGGGTCGTCCACGTCAAACAGCTCCGAATACTCCTTCTTCCAGTCCAGCTTCCCTTCAGGGTGTATGATTGCCGGGAAGGTGACGTCCAGGACAATGCACAGGTCCGGGGTTATCTTGCGCCTGCGCAGCTCCTTGACGACTTCCCGCGCGCTCCTGCAGAACCTGCGCGGGTTGTTACGTTCGATTTCCTCTGATGCGGTGAAGACGTGGATGACGCGCATCCCTTCCTGCGCCCTGGACGCGAGGAGGAGGTTGATGTAGCAGCCGACCGCATCGTCAAGCACGCCCTCGACTATATGCTTCCTTTTCCTGATATAGCTCCTGAAGGACATCTTGCGGACGCGCGGGTCAACGTCCATGTGCGAGGAAAGCAGGACCGTCTTTTTGCCTGAGCCGTGCTCGACCCAGAGGTTGCCGTAGCAGTCTATGGCTATGGCGCAGTTCCGCTTCCTCAGCTCGCTGATGAGGACCTCGTACCTGGGGCCGACTCGGGTGTCGCCGCTGAATCTGCGGGTAGCGATGCGCTTCAGGTCACTTATCATGGGCTTCTAATGCCACGGCAAGCGATAAAAAGGTTGTTTCGCGCCATTTCCGCGAAAAAATACGCGAAGGCAAATAAATGTTATCGCTGAATATGGCGCATGGGGAACGGCGAGCAGAAACGGAAATTAAAACTACTTTTCGTATCAATAGACGCGCTCATCGGCGATTTGGCCGCGTCCGTGAAGAAGGAGGGCCATGAAGTCAGGTATTTCATCGAGAATTCCGACCAGAAGGACGTGTGCGACGGCTTCGTCGATAAAACTGACACGTGGAAGGACCACACAGACTGGGCGGACGTGGTCGTCTTTGACGACGTGGGTTTTGGCGAGGAGGCGGAAAGGCTCCGCAAGGCCGGGAAAGCGGTCGTGGGGGGGAGCGTTTACACTGACAAGCTGGAGCTCGACAGGGAATTCGGCCAGGCGGAGATGAAGTCCGCCGGCATATCCATCATACCGCGCTGGAACTTCGCCAATTTCGACGAGGCGGTCGATTTCATAAAGAAGAACCCGGACCGCTACGTGATAAAGCCGAGCGGGTTGGCGCAGAACGAGAAGGAGCTGCTGTTCGTGGGCCAGGAGGACGACGGCCGCGACATAATGGAGATGCTCCAGCGGTACAAGAAGAACTGGGGGAAGCAGATAAAGGTCTTCCAGCTGCAGAAATACATCTCCGGCGTGGAGGTGGCTGCCGGCGCGTTCTTCAACGGCGAGGACTTCGTTTACCCGATAAACGTCAATTTCGAGCACAAGCGGATGTTCCCCGGCGAGATAGGGCCGAGCACCGGCGAGATGGGCACGCTCATGTTCTGGAGCAACAGGAGCCCGATTTTCGACGCGACGCTCGCCAGGATGAAGGAGAAATTGGCGGCGTCCGGCTACGTGGGGTACATAGACATAAACTGCATAGCGAACTCGCGCGGCATCTATCCGCTTGAATTCACGACCAGGTTCGGCTATCCGCACATAAGCATAGCGATGGAGGGGGTGCTGAGCGAGTGGGGCGCCTTCCTTGAGGGCATAGCGAAGAAGCAGAAGCCCGAGCTCAGGACCAAGAGGGGCTTCCAGGTCGGCGTGGTGGTTGCCGTGCCGCCGTTCCCGTTCGACGACCCGCGCGCGTTCAAGCGGTACTCGGAAGGCGCGTCGATAATATTCAAGAAGCCGACATACGAGGGCATGCACCTGGGCGACGTGAAGATGACCGAGAACGACTGGCGGCTGGCAGGCAACAGCGGCTACGCGCTTGTCGTGACCGGCTCGGGCACGACGGTGGACGAGTCCAGGAGCGTGGCCTACAACAGGATAAGGAACATCATAATCCCCAACATGTTCTACCGCACCGATATCGGCGAGCGCTGGCTCAGGGACAGCGACAGGCTGCTGATGTGGGGCTACCTCTGAGCAGGAAAATGCGTCAGCGGTGCCAGTGCTTGAAATAGATGATGGAGATGATGGCCAGGGCCGCCAGGATGACGGCCGCAAGCCATGGGGGGGCTTCCGAAACCGCGGTCAGCACGATGCTTGGCAG
>JAQTME010000026.1 GCA_028714535.1 Candidatus Iainarchaeum sp.
CCGCCATGCTTTCCTCAGTTTTTTTGGGAGATGCCGTGATTGCCAATTGAGCTCTTTGGCGATTTTAACCCCGGCATCGGCAGAATCGGCTGCCGCGACGGCCTTGAGGGCGTAATAAGCGGCGCCAAAGGCATGCTGGGGGACGTGCGCGGTCGCAACCGCCTGGCCTGCCGCGCGCGCTGCAAAACGTGCCGGGCTGTTCTCCTTAGCTTTACGGGCCGCCGCGTGGGCTGCGAGCGAAGCCCCGCGTATGCCGGCCATCATGAACACGCCGGTGCGGACCCATGTCCGGCATGCTTCCATGGCTTTGCGGGGCCGGCCGTCCTTCGGGTGTGCCTTCTCAAAGAATGGAAGCACCCGTCCGGCGCAGCCCACGGCCCAGATTGCCAGCGATCTCTGGTCCTGCTTGCTGAATTTCTTCATTGTTGTTATTATAACCATCTAAATTTTAAAAAGGAAAAGGAATCAAGCGCCTAAATCTCTGGCATTATCGGGTTCCGCTCGTCGGTCAGGAGTAGGAGATAGGTGTTAGCCTCGGTGACGTAGGCCATGTACTTGAGCGTCCACTCGTACAGCGCCTTGTGCTTCTTGGCGAAGACGAGGACGTGGAGGAACTGGAGCCCCCAGGCGATGGTGCCGATGAAGCTGAGCACGCCGGCCACGATCACGGTCGGTATCATCCAGAAGAACCTGATTATGAGTTCCATCCGGTCTGCCTTTTCTGCGTAGGTTACGTCATATTTCACGGTTTTCATATATGCACCTCTGCATCACCCTCTCCCGCTAAAATTAAAAATCCGCCCTGCTCATCCGATTTTAATCCCTTCCTGAAGTAAGTATGGTTCAGCCCTCGTAGTCTAGCCTGGATAGGACGCAACCCTCCGGTTCCGCCTTTTTCCCAAAAAGGCGGCCCAAAAAGGGGCCGTTAATGGCGGAGAGGAAAGGTTGATGGGCGGGTTCAAATCCCGTCGAGGGCGTTTTTGTTCACAAAAAGGCCCGACTTGACCTCGTGTCAAGCCGAGGGCGTAAAATCAGACTTGGGCGCAGGCCGGGCAGGCGGCTGGCTTGGCCGGCCCTTCGCTTGCAGGCTTGGCCTTTGCTATCGCCTGCATAAGGGCACTTATCGCGCTTTGGTCCTCTCTTGAATAACGCTGCCCCCCAAACACGATGGTCCGCATGCTGGTTTCCACCCGCTCTTTCTGGATGCTGGACCAGCCGCACCAGTCCCTGTTGACCCATCGGTTCCTCGCGCTGGGTTCTATGCAGCGCTTGGCATGGTCGCACAGGCTGCAAAAGAGCTCGTTTTTTTGGGTCTGCCGCCCGTAACTGTTGGCCATGATAGTATTTGCTGGACATCGTTTTATAAAATCACCCTAATCTTACGCCTGAAATACAGGTGGAAATAATGGCTGAGCATATCCTTTATATTACTTTTCCAACTGATTAACGTCAAGTCTTATTGTGCTAGTTCCAACTAGTTACAAGCTTAGGTGTATCTCATGGCAAGGAAAGAGTTCGTAGTCGAGGAAGTACAGAAGCTCATGGACAACATGGAGAACGTCCGCAACGTCGCTATCGTTGCCCACGTCGACCACGGCAAGACGACGCTCACAGACTCGCTGGTCGCCCGCGCAGGGCTCATCAGCAAGGAGCTCGCAGGCCAGCAGCGCGTCATGGACTATGACGAGCAGGAGGCCGCCAGGGGAATCACAATCAAGTCGGCCAACATATCGCTCGGCTTCAACTACGAGGGCAAGGACTACCTGGTCAACCTCATCGACACGCCGGGCCACGTCGACTTCGGCTTCCACGTCGTCCGCGCCATGCGCGCAGTCGACGGCGTATGCCTGGTGATCGACGCGGTGGAAGGGGTCATGCCGCAGACCGAAACGAACCTGAGGCAGGCGCTCAAGGAGCGTGCAAAGCCGGTCGTGTTCATCAACAAGATAGACAGGCTCATCAACGAGCTCAAGTTCAACTCCGAACAGATGCAGCAGAGGTTCGTCAAGATAATCAACCAGGTCAACAAGATAATCGAGGCCAACGCGCCGCCGGAGAGGAAGGAAGAATGGGTCATAGGCGTGGCCAAGGGCAACGTCGCTTTCGGAACCGCGTACAACAAGTGGGCGGTCTCGTACTCGTCCATGAAGAAGTTCAATATCGGGTTCAAGGACATCTATGACAGGTGCGTGGCCGGGGAGCATGCCTGGCTCGTTGAGAGGAGCCCGCTGGACGACGTCCTGCTGGAGATGTTCGTGAAGCACCTGCCCAACCCCAGGGTTGCGCAGCCGTACCGCATCCCGATCCTGTGGAAGCACGGCGACCTCAACACCGAGGCGGGCAAGAGCATGCTCGCCTGCGACCCCAACGGCAAGGCGATAGGCGTATGCTTCGGCGTCGCCTACGACGAGCACGCGGGCGAAGTCGCGGTCGTGCGCCTCTTCTCGGGCAGCGTGGAGAAGACGTCTGAGCTTTACGTTTCAACGAAGAAGGTTTTCGCGCGCGTGCAGCAGGTCGGCATATACATGGGCCCTGACCGCGTGGCCGCCAACAAGGTCATCGCAGGCAACATCGGCGCGTTCGTAGGGCTGAAGGACGTATACGTGGGCGAGACCATATCGTCCGAGCCCATGGAGCCGTTCGAGCAGATAAAGCACTACTCCGAGCCGGTGATAACCAAGTCGATAGAGGTCAAGGAGCAGAAGGACCTGCCGAAGCTGATCGAGGCGCTGCGCGGGATATCCAAGGAGGACCCGACAATCAAGATATCGCTGAACCAGGACACGGGAGAGCACCTTGTGAGCGGGAACGGCGAGCTGCACCTGGAAATCATAGAGTACAAGATCACGAAGGAGAAGAAGATCCCCATCATAACATCGCCCCCGATAGTCGTCTACCGCGAGGCGCTGCTCGGCAAGGCAGGCCCCATAGAGGGCAAGTCGCCGAACAAGCACAACAGGCTGAAAGTCACTGTCGAGCCGCTCGCGCCTGAGATCATCAAGGCGATAGAGGACGGCACCGTGCATGAGGGGAGGCCCAAGGGAAGGGAGGTCTGGGAGAAGCTCGTGGAGCTGGGCATGGACCGCGACGAGGCCCGCAGCATCTACGACATCCACAACGCAAGCGTGTTCATCAACGGGACCAAGGGCATCCAGAACCTGAACGAGGCAGAGGAACTGCTCGTGCAGGGCTTCGAGGAGGCGCTCGACCAGGGCCCGCTCGCCAAGGAGAAGATGAGCGGCGTCAAGGTGACCCTCACCGATGCCACGCTGCACGAGGACAACATCCACCGCGGCCCTGCGCAGATGATTCCGGCCATAAAAAGGCCGATATATGCCGCCATGCTCATAGCAGGGGTGAGCCTGCTGGAGCCTAAGCAGAAGGTGCTCATCAACACGCAGCAGGAATACGCCGGCGCGGTCATAAACATGACCAACGGCAGGCGCGGCACGCTGGAGAACATGGAGCAGGAGGGCGAAACGGCCGCGATCACAACCATATTGCCGGTCGCGGAGATGTTCGGCTTCGCGAACGAGCTGCGCGGCGCGACGCAGGGCCGCGCCATCTGGTACCAGGAATACGCGGGCTATCACATGATGCCGAGGGACCTGGTGGCGAAAGTGGTGCGGCAGATACGCGAGCGCAAGGGCGAGAAGCCCGAGCCGCCGACGCCTGCATTCTTCCTTGAATAATTTTTTTCTCCTATTTTATCTCCTGGCCAGCTTCAGCTCCAGCCAGTTCCTGACTTCGCCCTCTGACATGGGCTCGACCAATGCGCCGCGCATCGGCTTGCCTTTCCTGAAAAAGACGTAGGTCGGATAGCGCTCTACGTCGTAGCGGTCCGCGATTTCTTCAAGGTTGGCTGCATCCAGCCTGTAGAACGAGACCTTTTCCTTGAATTCTTCCGAGAGTTTTGCCTCGAACGCCTCGGACGTCCTGCAGTCCAGGCACCAAGAGGCGTAGAAGACCACTACGGCCGCATCCTCATCCTTCAGCGCAACCTTCGGGTCGTCTTTCAGCTCCTCTACCATGAACGGACAACCTGCGGAAAACATTTAACCCATCCGCCCGAAATCCAGCCATGCGCCTGTACGATACGCTGAGCCGGCGGAAGCGCGACTTCCGGCCGCTGAAAGGCAACACCGTCCGCATCTACACCTGCGGGCCTTCGGTCTATTCCTATTCCCATATCGGCAACTTCAGGACCTACCTGTTCGAGGACGTGCTGGTGCGCTACCTGAGATTCAAAGGATACGGCGTAAAACGCGTCATGAACATAACAGACGTGGAGGACAAGGCCATAATCGCTGCGCGCAAGGAGGGCGTGACGCTCGCGGCGCTGCAGAAGGACAAGATAAGGCGGTTCTTCGCGGACTTTGACTATTTGGGGATGCTGAGGCCGGACGTGGTCGCCAAGGCATCCGGCCATGTCCCGGATATGATAGGGCTGGTCACGAGGATTTGCCGCAACGGCTACTGCCTGAAGGGCGACGGGAACGTTTATTTCAACGTGCGGAAGTTCCGCAGGTACGGCCGGCTCGCACGGCTGGCGAAACGGGCGTATTTCGGCAGGGCGAAGGGCGACGACTACGTGAAAGAGGGGCTCTGGGACTTCATCCTGTGGAAGGGATGGACGCGGGGCGACGGCGGCGTGAAGTGGCACAGCCCGTTCGGCGACGGCCGGCCGGGCTGGCACATAGAGTGCTCTGCCATGTCAATGCGCTACCTGGGCGAAACGTTCGACATCCACTGCGGCGGGACGGACAACATATTCCCGCACCACGAGAACGAGATAGCGCAGGGCTATGCAGCGGCCGGCAGGCTGCCGGCACGCTTCTGGCTGCATGCGAAGCACCTCACAGTCAACAGGAAGAAGATGTCCAAGCGCACAGGCAACGTGCTTTACGTGGTGCAGCTCGCAAAGGAGGAAATACACCCCAAGTGCCTCAGGTTCTACCTCATATCGGAAAGGTACCGCCACCCGCTGGATTTCACGTGGGCGTGGTTCATGCAGGAGACGTGCCACTGCGAGCACGCGGAGAAGCTCCTGGCAGCGCTGCACAAGGTGAAGGGCCCGGGCGATGGCAGGCGCGGGCAGGCGATAGCCAGGCGCATGCTGGACGGTTTCGAGGGCGCGATGGACGACGATTTGAACACGAAGCTGGCGTTCAAAAGGATATTCACCATTTTCCGGAATGTGGATGCGCTGTTGAAGGCAGGCAAACTTACGGCAAATGATGCGAATGCCATAATCGCCGCGATGAAAAAGATAAATTCGGTTCTTGGCGTCTTCTGAATGTTTATAATTGTTTTTCATCATAGTAATCTGTGGTGTTATTGATGAGATTGAGCAATGAAAAGAGCGCTTCTAGAAGCAGGAACCTGTTTATCAGGCCCATGGTTCTCGTTGCCGGAGCAGCGGTGCTTGTTGCAGGATTGGCCACCGAGGCGAAGCCCAGGCCGAAGGCACTGCACAGGCCAGCCGTGGCCGCTGCAGTCCAGAAAGATACCATCTGCGTCGAAAGCTCCATGGGCGAGAATTGCTATCCGGCGAAGACCAGGACGGAAACGAGGGTAGTGAAGGCGGGGGAGATGCTTCCCCAGTGCGGGCTGGTCGGCATATGCAAGGACCAGGGATTCTGGGTCACCAAGGTGGACGCCGCGGGGATAGAAGTCGTATATTCGATCAAACAGCTCGTTGACGTGCAGTCCGACCGCATAAGGATAGGCTTCGGAAAGCCCAAGGTCATCGGCGAGTATCTGCTTCGTGCAAAGATAACGGCGAAGATGGGCCGCGCCAAAGGCACCGCAATCGTGACCGTGGCCAGCACCGTAGCCGACCTGCCAGGCCCGTCTGATTCCAGCACGAACGCAGCCCTGGAGAGCCTGGACAGTGCCGGGCAGGGCGGATTCACCACGGATTCGCTGGATACGAACGCCACTAAATAGATCAGCCAAGGCGCGCCAGCTTGCCCGCCCTGCGCGCCTTCTCGTACATGTAGCCGTTGAACAGGTAGGCCAGGAGCACCCAGAGGAGGCTAAGCATGGCCAGCAGGGGGATGTCTGGCACGGCAAGGCCGACCATGGACTTGAGCAGGTTGAAGGCCAGCGTGCTCGGGAGGAGGTTTATGGCGGGCAGGACCCAGGCCGGATAGACCGCGTCCACGGAGAAATAGACGCCCGATAGCAGCACTATGACATCGGGCCAGATGAAGCCGAGGTTGAACGACTCCTCCTTCCAGTAGTAGCCGATGCCCAGGGTAACGAGTCCCATGGAGAAGCCTATGACGGCGAAGAAGGACAGGGCGAGCACGAACGTCGGCCAGTCCGACACGTTGAAGCCGTACAGCACGTGCGTGGCGACCAGGTAGATGCATATCACGAATACGGCCTTGAGGAAGCCGCTGATGGCGCTTCCCACGGCCAGCTCGAACCGGCTTATGGGCGATATCAGGAGATGCGCGAGCGACTTGGACCAGTACTCGTCCACGAAACTGCTCACCATCTCCAGGTTGAGGAAGTATATCATCCTCCAGCCCATCATGCCCAGGATTATCATCTGGAGGTAGACCGCGTCGGAACCAAGGTAGGTGGCGAAGAAGGTGAGCGTGAAAAGGAATATCAGCGGCCAGATGAGGACATCGGCGAGCCTGAAGGTGTTCCTCCTGAGCGTGTGGAAGCTCTTGTAGACCTGGGAGTAGATGCGGGTGAGCGAGTCCATCATTCAATCAGCCCCTCTTCCTTGCCTGTTGCGCCCCTGGCTCCGCGCTTCCCGGCTTTGTTGTTTATTATCCGGAGATACGTCTCCTCGAGCGTCGGCTCGAGCGCGCTGAGGTTGTATATCTCGGATTTCACGCCCGCAAGAGCTGCCATGATGTCCTTCATCCTGGCGTAGCTGTCCACGGAAACCAGGGCGAGCCGCCCGGATTTCACAGTTGCATTGACGCCTTTTATCTTAGAGAGCCGCTCCACGACCTCCTGCGAGTCAGAACAGTTGATCTCGATGGTCCTCTTGCGGACCAGCCGCTCCTTGAGTTCGTCCACGGTGCCGGTGGCGAGTATCTTGCCGTGGTTTATGAACGCCATGCGGTCGCAGAGCTCCTCTGCCTCGAAGAGGTTGTGCGTGGTGAGGAGTATGGTGCGGCCTTCCTTACGCAGCCGCTTGACTATGTCCCTTATGGTTATCGCCGATTCCACGTCCAGGCCGACCGTGGGCTCGTCCAGTATCAGCACGCACGGGTCGCTCAGGAGCGCCTTGGCTATCTGGTAGCGCTGCTTCATGCCGGATGAGAGGTCGTCCGCCTCCAGGTGGCGGGCGTTCTCGAGCCTGACCAGCTTTATGACTGATGCGATCTTCTTTTTCGCGTCCCTGACGTTGTAGAGGAGCGCGTAGTACATCAGCGCCTCTTCGACGGATAACGAGTAGATGACGCCTGTGAAGCCCGAAACGACGTTGAGCACTTCCTGCGCCTTTTTCGCCTCCTTGGAGCAGTTGAGGCCGACGACCTCGGCATAGCCCGCGTCCGGCGCCAGTATTCCTGCCAGGATGCTTATGAGCGACGTCTTCCCTGCGCCGTTAGGGCCCAGGAGCCCGAAGATCTCGCCTTCCCTTATGGCGAGGGAGACGCTGTCCAGGGCGTTCACTGTCTCGCCGCCGCTGCGGTAGGTTTTGGAGATGCCCCTTATCACTATCGCGTCGCCCATGGATGGCAATCTCCGGGAGGGTTTATATGTTTTATTTCGAGGCGAAAATGCCCTGCAGGCAGGCTGAATACGAGGGGCTGAGGAAGCCGGCTGCGGCAAGGCGCTCGGAGACCTCCCGGTCTATGTGCCTGCCCTTGCCCTTGCCGACGCTGCCCACGTAATGGAAGATGCGCGCGCCCTTCTCGCACACGCGGTGGAGCTCCTTGTAGAACTCGAGCGAATACAGCTCAGGCGCGTGTGAGAAGCGCGGCGGGTCGTGGATCACGAACGAGAATGCGCGGTCGTCGAACTGCCTTATGAGTTCGGCGATGCTGCCCTCGAGGACGGTTATCCTGCTGTCTTTCTCCCAGAGCGCGTCGCTGAAGGGGTTCCACTTGGCGAGCGTGACGACGGCCGGGGAGACCTCGCAGGTGATGACCCGCTTCACTTCCGGGTTTTTCGCTGCTGCGATGGCGGTATAGCCGAGGCCCATGCACGTGTCGAGGACGGTTGCGCCCCTGCTGCCGGGCCTGGCGTGCATGCGCAGCCTCTTTACGATTCCGTTGGCGTAGTCCAGAGGCGTTTTGAAGTCCCTGACGAGCTGCATGCGCAGGCCGTCCACCTCGAGGACCGGGACGCCGTTGTATGGCTTGAGCTTGTAATAGTGGCGGTCGAACAGGTCCAGCCGCACGGTTTCGCCGTCCTTCTCAGCGTACATGAAGTTGCCGTCAGTGGAATAGGTGACGTCGCCGTTGCGGCAGAAGAAAACGCGCCCGGTGCGTTTCATGCGAAAATCAGAGCTCTATGGTGTCCTGGCCCATGAAGTCCTGCAGGGCTTCGGGTATGGCCACGGTCTTCCTGCCTTCCTGGCAGTTCTCCAGGATGGCTATCATCGTCCTGCCGACCGCAAGGCCGCTGCCGTTGAGCGTGTGCACGAACTGCACGCCGCCCTTGCCGCGGAAGCGTATGTTCGCCCTGCGTGCCTGGAAGTCGGTGCAGTTGGAGCATGAGGATATCTCCCTGTATTTCCCCTGGGAGGGCATCCAGACCTCTATGTCGTAGGTCTTTGCACTGGCGAAGCCCAGGTCGCCCGTGCACAGCTCGACCACGCGGTAGGGCAGCCCGAGCAATTGCAGTATGCGCTCGGCGTCCTTGGTGAGCCCTTCGAGCTCGTCGAAACTGGCCTGCGGGTCCACGAACTTCACTAGCTCCACCTTGTCGAACTGGTGCTGCCGTATGAGCCCGCGTATGTCCTTGCCGTATGCGCCAGCTTCGCGCCTGAAGCACGGCGTATATGCGGTGAGCTTGAGCGGAAGGAGCCGTTCCTCCAGTATCTCGCCGGCATAGAGGTTGGTGAGCGGCACCTCTGCGGTCGGTATGAGCCAGAGGTCGTCCTGTGTCTTGTAGAGCTCTTCGCGGAACTTCGGCAGCTGGCCGGTGCCGGTAGCCGCCTTCGTGTTGACCATGTATGGCGGCGCGACCTCGCGGTAGCCGTTGCTGGACTGGACGGATAACATGAAATTTATGAGCGCGCGCTCCAGCTTGGCGAGCGGGCCGTAGAGGACCGCGAAGCGGTGCTCTGCCAGCTTGACGCCCCTTTCGAAGTCTATCAGGCCGCTCTTCTCGCCCAGGGCGTGGTGGTCAAGCACGTCTTCAGGCTGCTTCTGCGGGGTGCCCCATTCGCGGACGACCGGGTTGGACGTTTCGTCCTTTCCCACGGGAACGGTGGAGTCCGGGATGTTCGGGAGCATGAGCATCTCGGCCTTGGCCTGGTCCTCCAGCCCCGTCGTCTCCACTGAAATCTGCTTTATGCGCGCGGCGATGTCGCCGGCGCGCTTTACTTCCGCGCCTGCGTCCTTGCCCGCCTTCTTGCTCTCGTTTATCGTGAGGCTTATCCTGTTGCGCTCTGCGCGCAGGCCCTCCTCCTCCTTCCTTATGCTGCGCCATTCCTTGTCCATTGAGAGTATCTTGTCGAGCAGGGCGAACGTGTCCTCGCCTGCGCTGCGGTCGACCAGCGACTTGCGCACGGTTTCGGGCGATTCACGGATCAGTTTTATGTCAAGCATCGCATCACGACTTGAGCAGGGCCTGCAGCTTGGCCACGGCCTGCTCCAGTTTTCCCTGCTCGTTGAGTATTATCACGGCCGGCGAGCCCATGAACGCTGAATAGGCAGCCAGGTATGACTTGTTCATCCCGTCGTGGAGTTCTATGTCGTCAACGTCCCTGCTCCTCGTGGGGTCGTTCTGGCGCCTCGCGGCTATCGCCTTCACGTCCGCCGTTATGTAGACGAACGCGTCCACCTTCCAGAGCTTCAGGAACCTGAACGGCAGGCCGGGATAGTAGCCCTGGGGCGTGGCTATGGAACAGTGCGTATCGAGGATGACCTTGTCCGGCATCGTGGCGAGCTGCTCGGCCGCCATCTTCTGGGCCTTCTTCTGCTTCTCTATGGGCAGCTTGCGCATGTCGTCGCGGTTTTTTATGCCGAACTCCTTCTTCTCTATCTCCAGCATGAGGTTGCCGTAGTTCACCACCTGGTAGTCGGTCTTGAGCCCCTGAAGGACGCTTGTCTTGCCCGCCCCGGGGACTCCCATCACGATAATCATCCCAAAACCTCCTGAATCAGCTTGAGCTGTGGACTTATATGCGCTAATCCTATCGTTCGCAACAATTATTTACCTTATTATTTTCCCGAAAAGGGAGCCGTGGTTGGCTCCCGTGATTTTGACGTCAACGAAATCGCCGGGGGCGCCCCTGAAGCCTTTTATCACTACCTGGCGGTAGTTGGCGTCCCTGCCCGTGAAATCCCGCTGCTTCTCCGTGACCAGGACGCTGCAGGCGGTGCCCACGTACCGCTTTTTCGCATCCTCGCTGATTTTCCGCACGATGCGCGCCAGTTTCGTGCTGCGCCCCTTGACGAGCTGGTCGGGCAGCTGCTTCAGCTCTTTGGCCTTCGTGCCGGGGCGCGGGCTGAAGCGTGAGACGTTGGTTATGTCCGGGCGG
>JAQTME010000027.1 GCA_028714535.1 Candidatus Iainarchaeum sp.
TTTTTCTCCTCTTCCACGAAAACGGACATGTCCTTGCCGCTCTGCTTGGTGTGCTGCGACAGGTCGAAGTCCGTGCGGTAGGCGTTGCCTATGGTCTCTATGGTCCCGAACGACGTGGCGACCTCCATGTCTATGTTGGCCCTGGAATAATGCGGCACCTCCGTGCCGTCGAGCACCCTGAAATACATCTCCGGCTCGCGTATGCCGACCTTCCTGTAGAACTCCCATTCCCGCGCCATGAAGTACGCCATTATCTGGTTGGCCGCCAGCTTCTTCCCCACCAGGTCGCCGGCGCTCATGAGCGACACCTCGCCCTTGACCTTCATGCGCATCTTCTCGTCCCTCACCTTGTCGAAACCTTCGAAATCAGGCTGGGACGGGTTGAAGAAGTATTCCAGCTCCATCTGCGTGAACTCGCGCATGCGCACCAGGCCCTTTCTGGGCGATATCTCGTTGCGGAAGCTCCTGCCTACCTGGCCTATGGCGAGCGGCAGCTTGGTGCCGTGGTTCTTGAACAATCTCGGAAACGCGGTGAATATGCCCTGCGCGGTCTCAGGCCTGCCGTATGCGGGCGCCCTCTCGCCGCCTATGCCCGTCTTGAACATCAGGTTGAACATGAACGCAGGGCCGAACGTGCCCTTGCACTTCGGGCACCGGATTTTCCGCTCTGCTATGACCTTGTCGAGCGTTTCCAGCTTCCCGTCCCACTTCTCCCCGTGGAGCTTGCTGTAATGGTGCTCCTCTGCGAGCGTGTCGGCGCGCACCCTGGTCTTGCATTCGTTGCATTCGGCCACTGGGTCGGCGAAGCTCGCGACGTGGCCGGATGCGACCAGCACCGGCTCAGGGGTTATTATGGACGTTTCGACCTCGTGGAAGCCCTCGTTCTTGATGAAAGTCTCCCGCCAGAGGTTCTCTATCTTGTGCTTCAGGAGCACGCCCACCGGGCCGTAGTCGTAGAAGCCTGAGATGCCGCCGTAGGGCTCGTTGCTCGGGAAGAAGAATGAGCGCGACAGTGCAAGCTCGAATATCCTTTCGTGGAGTTCCATGCTTAGCAGATATGGCGAGGCGCTTTTAAACCATTTTGCGGACATACTGGCATGGATGATGAGGACCTCGTGGTCAGCCGGCCAAACCCGGTGGGCGCCGTGATGGCGCTTGATGCGGCAGCAGACCTGCTCGCCTCAGCCGCCGACAAGTTCGCCATGGAGGACTACGAGGGCGCATTTTCCGACGCCAGGAACTCCATGCGGCTCGCCTCTTCGGCGCTGCTCCTGAGGGACGGCTACGTGGCTGTCACCCTGGAGGCCACCACCTCCTACCTGGAGGAGCGCTACACCGGGATGGTGCCTGTGGAGTCGTGGATGGAGATGGAAACCGCCTTCCCAGGGGAAACGGCGGGCATAATGGGCCGGCTTCTCGGCGCACTGGGAAAGAATAAAAGAATAGACAGGGAAAGCACCGAACAGGCGCTCGCGGCCGCCCGGAGCTTCCTCCGTTCGGCCAGGGCGATACTCGGGGTGCGATGAATGAAACCTGTGATTTTTATCCTGCTTGCACTGCTCATGCTGGGCTGCACCGGCGAGCGCATCAATGGCCCTGAGAACGCTACAGGCAACGCCACGAACGTTACCAATGCATCAGTCACCAACGCCACTTCCAGCTATGCGCGCTTCACCGCCCCGTCGTTCCATTTCGACTATCCTGCGAACATGGAAGCCGAGACCGCGGCCAACGGATACAACGGCGTGTTCACAGGCAGGCACCAGCTGGCAGAGCGCACCGGCGAGGTGCTGGCGGTGGTCTATGTCAACACCTCGGCCACCTACGGCCCGAACGCCGATGCGCAGTTCCAGATCGAGCCCACCCTCGCGGCCAACGGCTTCCTTGAGAAGGACAAGGCCAACGATTCCGTTGGTTTCCTCAGCAACGCGGCCGAGATAGGCGAGACCGCGACGTTCGCAGTGGGTAATGACGTGTTCATAGCCGAGGCGCCGTTCAAGATGCAGTTCAGCTCAGGCACGGCCTACAGCGGCTATGCGATAAGCATCTATGTCCCGGAGCGCTCGCTGCAGGTGAAGGTGCGCATACTCGCGCTGGACGCGTCGGTCGCGAAACAGATAAGGGACGAGTTCCTCTCCTCGTTCAGGGTTCAGTAGCTACCTGCAATAGTCGTGTTGATCCTGGTCTTCAGGCATGTGCGACATGTGCTGTGCAGCCTCCGTCTGCTGCATGGCCGCCCTTCTCTCTGCGTCCCTCATTGCATCATTGACAGGGTTTTGTGCGCCTGCTCTTTCCATTACGGTCGCCTTTTCGGCTTGCTGCCTGCCAGGGCAGCCCAAGGAGAATATGCCGGCTGCGATTATCGTCGCCGCTACCGCGAGCTTCCTAAAAGGCCTGATGTGGACATCACGCTGCGCTTGTGCTTTGCCAAAAACCTGCTTCATATTCCCACCCCATATGGATGTTGCATAATCTGTATTTTAATCCCTGCAGAAGAGCAGGAGTGCAGGCGCTGAAACCAGCGCTATGCCGGCTGCCGCCATGAAGCCGGCTACCGGCCCGGCGACGGTCCACAGCGCGCCGACCATCAGGCTGGCCGGCAGGTATGCCACGCCGATTGCGGTGTTGTACGCGCCGATGGCGGTGCCGCGCTTCTCCTCGCGTATCATATCGGCTATGTACGCCTTGTTCACGCTCTCGTCCAGGGCAACGAAGATGCCGTATATGCCGAAGAGCAGCGCCGCGTGCCACCATGTGCTGGCCATGGCGAAGCCTGCGCAAATGACCGCATAGAGCGCGAACGCCCCTGCGATCACCGGTTTGCGGCCTATCTTGTCCGAAAGCCACCCGCCTGGCACCGACGCGAGAGCGTATACGATATTATAGAACACGTAGAGCAGCAGGACGTCCTCGGGCTTCACGCCGATGTCCGCTGCTCGCAGGATGAAGAACGCGAAGCTGAAGTATGACAGCGAGAATAATAACGACACCTTGAGGTATGCCTTGTATTCCTGCGGCATCTCCTTCAGGGCATCCCAGAACGGCGTCTTTTTCACCGGTGCCGGCGCGGCCTTGGGTTCCCTGACGAACAGCACTATGACCGCCACCGCGATGAAGGCGGGTATCACGGCTATGAGGAAGACGTTGCGGTATCCCTCTTCCGTGGCGCCGGACATCGCCAGCAGCCAGAACGCTATCAGCGGGCCGATGACCGCCCCGGCGGTGTCCATCGCACGGTGCAGGCCGAACGCCCTGCCGCGGACCTCCTTCCCTGCCGATGCGGCGATTATCGCGTCGCGCGGCGCGGTCCGCATCCCCTTGCCTATGCGCTCCAGCCCGCGCATTATCAGCACCATCCACCACGTCGTGGAAAGCGCTATACCCAGCTTCACGACTGAGGATAGCCCATAGCCGAACAGGACGAACTGCTTCCTTTTCCCGAGCTTGTCGGAGAAGTAGCCGGAGAAAATCTCCACTAGGCTGGCCATGCTGTCGGCCACGCCCTCTACCAGGCCGACCACCTCCTTGCCCGCGCCCAGCACGAGCGTCAGGAAGAGCGCTATGTTGGGGAAGACCATCTCGCTGGAGACGTCGGTGAAGAAGCTGACTATGCCGAGCGTTATGACGTTCTGGCCGATTTTCTTTTCGTTGCCTTCAGCCATGAGTTATCCCATGCAGCGAGCAGTTAAAATCCTATCCGGGCAATTAGATGCAATCTTATTCCATCAAAGTTGGTCGCTATGGACGTTGACAAGAACGAGCTGAGGAAGCAGTTCGCCGCAGAATGGGAGAAGCACTACAAGCTCGACGTGCTGCTCACGCGCGGCTACACCAGGCAGAAATGCAGGAAATGCTCGCGCATGTTCTGGGCAAAGGGCAGCCGCGAGATGTGCGGCGACGCGTCCTGCATCGGCTACCAGTTCATCGGCAGCACGCCGGTCAAGAAGAAGCTGGACTACGTCGGCACCTGGAAGGCCATAGAGAAATACTTCACGAAAACCGGCCACGGGTATGTAAAGCCATACCCGACCGTGGCGCGCTGGCGCGACGACCTCTACTTCACCATAGCATCCATCAACGATTTCCAGCCGTACGTGGTCAACGGCGAGCTCGACCCGCCACACAACCCGCTCATCGTGCCACAGCCGTGCATCCGCTTCTCTGACATCAGCAACGTGGGCGTGAGCGGCAGGCACTACACGAACTTCGTCATGGTCGGCCAGCACGCCTTCAACACGAAAAAGACCGGGCTGTTCTACTGGAAGGAGCAGGCGCTCACCCACGACCTGGAATACCTGAAGGCGCTGGGCGTACCCGAGGACGAAATAGTGTTCCAGGAGGACGTCTGGGCAGGCGGGGGCAACTTCGGCCCGTCCATAGAATACTTCTGCCGCGGGCTGGAGCTCGGCAACTGCGTTTTCATGCAGTACGAGGTCACGCCCCACGGCCCGAAGGAATTGAGCACCAAGGTCATCGACATGGGCGCCGGCCTGAGCCGCCTCGCGTGGATAACGTCCGGCGAGCCGACAAGCTACGAGGTCGTGTTCGGCCCGGTGATAGACGGGATGAAGAAGAAGGCCGGCGTCAAGGTGGACAAGGACCTGTTCACGCGCTTCGCGAAGATATCCGGCAGCCTGAACGAGGACGAGGTCGGCGACCTGGAGAAGGAGAAGGAGCGTGTCGCTGCCGTCCTGGGCATAAGCAAGAAGGAGCTCTTCGAGACGCTGGAGCCGCTGCAGGCGCTCTATGCTTCAGCCGACCACCTCTGCACCCTGCTTTTCACTGTGACCGACGGCATGCTGCCGAGCAACTCGGGCGGAGGGTACAACCTGCGCATGGTGCTGCGCCGCGTGTTCGGGTTCCAGCAGCGCTACGGCTACGACCTTGACTACGCGAAAATCATCGAAGGCCATGCGGACTATCTCGATTACATATTCCCGCACCTCAAAAACGGCGTGAAGACGACCATAGACGTCATCGGGGAAGAGGAAAAGCGCTACCGCGCAACAAAGGAGAAGGCAAAGACCATCGTGCTCAACATGGTGAAGAAGGCCAAGGGCACGACCGAGGCGGGCGCAAGGGCTGACAGGCCTCCGCACGGCAGGATAGGGAAGGACGAGCTCATCACGCTCTACAAGAGCCAGGGAATCCCGCCCGAAGCCGTCATAGAGGTCGCATCTGAGAACGGCGTAACAGTGGCGATGCCCGGCAACTTCTACAAGCTCGTCAAGGAGGGCGAGGGCGAGGAGGCCTCCCCTGACAAGGGCCCGTCCGTAAAGGTCCTGTTCTCCGACATAGCCGCGCTCCCAAGGACGGTGCCGCTATACTACTCGCGCGAAAGCGCATTCAAGGCCAAGGTCCTCGGCACAGTGCACGACAAATACGTTGTGCTCGACCAGACCGCGTTCTACCCAGAGGGGGGCGGCCAGGTGGCGGACAACGGGACGCTCAACGGCGTCAAGGTCACGCAGGTGCTGCGCCAGGGGGGCGTGGTGCTCCACGAAGTCGCAGACGCGTCCAAGTTCAAGGCGGGCGGCCATGCAGAAGGCGTCGTCGACATCGCCCGCCGCCTGACCATCGCACGCCATCACACGGCGGCGCACATGCTCAACGCGGCGTGCAGGGCGATCCTCGGCCCGCACATATGGCAGGGCGGCTCCTACAAGGGGGAGGACAAGGCGCACCTGGACATCACGCACTACCGCAGGATAACGAACGACGAGCTGGCGAAGATAGAGCAGAAGGTCAACGAATACATCATGGCCAACCTGCCCGTGGCCACGCACGTGCTGCCGCGCAACGTGGCAGAGTCCAAATACGGGTTCATGATATACCAGGGCGGCGCTGTGCCAGGCAAGGAGCTGCGCATAGTGAGCGTCGGCGACATAGACCACGAGGCCTGCGGAGGGACGCACACCATGCTCTCCTCCACCGGCGAAATCGGCTGCTTCAAGATAGTGCGCCGCGACTCGGTCCGCGACGGGGTGGAGCGCATAGAATACAAGTGCGGCTCCGCGGCCGTGGCATACATGCAGGAGCGCGAAAGGATGCTGCGCGAGGCGAGCGACGTGGTGAGCGTGTCCGAAGGCGAGCTCGTGCGTACAGTCGAGCGCTTCTTCACGGAATGGAAGTCGCAGAGGAAGAAGATAGAGGAATTATCCGAGTTCATGGTTAAGGAGGAGGCGGCGGAGATAATCGCAGCGCACTCGGGCACGCCAATGATGAAGGTGCTTGACCTCGACGAAGGCTCGCTCAAGAAGCTCGCATTGAAAATCGCGGAGAGCGGCAAGGCGTCAGCCTGCGTGATGAACCACCAGGGCAACGTGGTCTGCGCCGCAGGCGAATCGTCCGGAGCGGGCGCGGACGCGCTTTTGAAGAAGGTGCTCGCGGAGCTGGGCGGCTCAGGCGGCGGAAGCGCGAGGATTGCCCAAGGCAAGGCGAAGAAGGTCGCGACGGTTAAGCTCTAACCCTTGAAAAGCAGCTTCGGCTTCTGCAGGAAGGCGAACTTCTGCGGGTTGTCTGAGAACTCGGCGAGAAGGTCGCCGCACGTGAATCCGTATTTGGCGTTTAGCTCAGCGGCTGTCAGCCGCTCGTTCTTCTCGACCACGTAGTTGCCGTTCTGCACTATGTTCCCTTCCTTGAGATAATAGTATGCCGCGCCGCGGTTCTCATCGTACTCGTGGTACATGGGCTCGAACATGTCATAGACCAGGTTGCCAAGCACGAGCGTTTCATCCCCGCTGTTTATCGTGACGTGGCCATAGCCGGCAGGTATCAGCACCACGTCCCGCGCCTTTGCGCTCACGATCGAGACGTCAACGCTGCCGTTGCGGTTCTTCTTCTGGATTATGAAGACAGCCCTGCCGTTGAGGACCTGGTAGATCTCCGGGTATGCCAGCCCGTCCTCGCTCTTGGGATGGTAATGGCCGTGCGTCTTGGGCGCCTCGTTGCCTATCGGGACCGGGGGGATCATTGTTATGTCGTACCGCATGCCGTCCTTCTTGAGGACGTTGCGGTACATGAAGTACATGTCGAGGGTTTCCAGAGTCTCCAGGTCCGGCCGGCTCATCAGGGTCTTGATCATCTGCGGTATGGTCCGCACGGATTTCTGGTGCTGGGTCCCGTTCACGAAAAGCAGGTATCCTGTGAGCTCTATCTTCAGCGGCTTGTTATAGAGGATTATGTCCATTCTCGACTACCCCCTTCATCCTCCCGAACTCAGCTAGCATGTCCCGAGGCTTCTTCACAGTCAGCCTCTGCCGCCCGAATTTCTGCAGCAGGAGCTGCAAGAATATGAGAAACTCCCCTCTTTTAATCCGATGCGAATCGAAGTCGCGCTCCATGCCCCGTATGGTCTTGACCGATGCGATGAAGAACGCCAGGTCCAGCGAGTTGTCGCCGTTGAAGCCGCGGAGCTTGTCGTACAGTATCATCCGCACCAGCCCTGCCTTGGTGCGCAGCCGGCGGCTCCTGGGGTCCATGGCATCCACGCCCGTGTCCAGTGCCTTCATGGTGTGGGCCAATGAGTCCCACTCCACCTCGGCAAAGCTATCCCTGATGCTGATGGGGGGACTCATATGGGTTACGGCTACGATGGCAAATTTTATTAAACTGCATTCCACTGGCTGCGGGAAAGAAAATATAGCCCCGAGCGGATTCGAACCGCTGTCAAGAGGTTTCTCCTTTGCAGGAAAACCAGAGCCTCCTTTAAGGACCCATGCCTAGGCATGAATTATCCTTGACCGCTAGACGACGGGGCTGTAGCAAGAACTCATTATGGCGCAAAGGAATAAAAAGCGAATACGCCCCCGCCGCCTTTCCGTTACACAGATTTAAATAATCGCGAACACGCAATCCAACTTACAAAGGTGTCAGCGATGGTGGACAAGGGAAGGGGTCTCCTTCACGGAGAAGGATTTACTTCACCCGCCGCTTCAGGGCGGGGCAGCTAGTCTTATCACGGACCCCACGTGCCATCGGCATCGGAATTCTCCTGCCTAGCATGCGCGCTGGCGGTGAATCCAAAATCTCACGATCCATTAGCGAGAGCTACGTGGAAAAAAGCAAAGAAAAAACATGGAGGTGTAGAAAATGAAAAGATTGGAAAAACAGATGGGAAGGGGTCTGCTTCACTGCGAAAGGCAGTGAACTGACGATAGCGGTGCCCAGCAAGGGCAGGATGAGGGAGCCGTCATTCAGGCTCCTTGAGGAAGCCGGCATGAAGCCGCTGGACGGCGATGGCCGGAAACTACTAGTCCCGACGTCGCTGCCAGGCGTGAGGGTGCTGTTCGTCAGGGCCATGGACATACCCATATACGTGGGCCGCAGGGCTGCGGACCTTGGCATATGCGGGGAGGATGCCGTCAGGGAGTGGGGCATACCGACCAGTTCCGCCTGGGGCATAAACCGTGAGCTGGTTGAGCTGCTGCAGCTGGACTTTGGTGCCTGCAAGGTTGCTCTGGCGGCCCCGCAACGGGTGAAATGGCCGCAAAAGGAAGTGCTTGCCATAGCGACCGCACTGCCCCGCATCGCCGAGCAGTACTGCCGCCGAAATTCCATGGGCGCGAAAATAATCGCGCTTCAGGGCGCCCTGGAAGCTGCACCAGGGCTTGGCCTGGCCGATGCGATTGTGGACCAGGTCGTGACCGGCAACACCCTGCTGGAGAACGGCCTGCGCATCCTCGATGTGATACTGGAATCGCGGATGTGTCTCTATGGGAATCCGGCTTCTCTGGAAGTCAGAAAGGCAGAGATGGACTCGGTAGCGCTGCTTGCCAGGGCAGTCATCGAGGCGCGGAAGCGGGTGATGCTGCGGGTAAACGCGGCGACGGACATGATACGCGACACGCTGGCGAAGCTGCTTCCTGCGATGAAAAGCGCGGACGTGAGCCCGCTCGCAGGCGGAGGGTATGCGCTTGCGGCCGCGGTTCCGAAGGAAGGGCTTGAGGACCTGCTCGTGAAGACAAGGGCAGTGGGCGGTACAGGCATCGTGGTGGAGCAGCCGAAGCTGATAATCCCGTGAGGTGATGCGTATGAAACGGCTTACGAGAGCAGCGCGGGGCGGGGCGACCCCCCGTCCAGCAGCGAAGGCGTTCGGCGCGTTCAAGGACAATGCGCTCCTGGAACTGGAATCGGCAGTTCTCCAGCGGAAACTGGAACCAGATCCTTCGTCCTATACGTCCAAACTCGTGGGCAGCCCTAAGAGAATAAGGAAGAAACTGGTGGAGGAGGTCGTCGAGCTCATCACCGCAACCAGGCGCACGGGCGTCATATGGGAAGCGGCGGACCTGCTCTACTTCACGGTCGTATACCTGGTGAATCGGGGCGTGGGTGTGGGCGAGGTGATGGGCGAGCTGCTGCGGCGCAGGGCCGGGGAGAAGGGCGGAAAGGACGGCCAGCGCTACGCACCGCTTCGTGATTAAAATGTTGGCTTCGATAGGGTGGGCATATGTCAGCCAAGCTCACACCCAAGGGCATGAGGGACATCGGCCCAGAGGACATGTTCATACGCGAGGAAGTCATCGAGAAAATCCGCTCGGCGTTCCGTTCCTGCGGCTACAGGCCGCTGGAGACGCCTGCGCTGGAATACCTGGACACGCTCCGGGCAAAGGCAGGGCCGGAAGTGGACAAGCAGATATTCGTCATAGACGGAAACGAATACGGGCTGCGCTTCGACCTCACGGTGCCGCTCGCCCGCTACGCCGCCTCAACAGATGCGCCCAAGCCGTTCAAGCGCTATGCCATTGACGTGGTATGGCGCAAGGAGGAGCCGCAGCGCGGCAGGTTCCGCGAGTTCTACCAGGCGGACGCAGACATCATCGGCAGCCCGTCCATGCGCTCCGAGGCCGAACTGCTCAGGCTGGCGAAGGACCTGTGCGTGGCGTTCGGGTTCGACAAGCCGAAAATCATGCTCAACAACCGGAAAATCCTTGACGGCGTTGCCGCCAAGCTCGGCGTGGACGTTGCGGCGAGGGACGAGGTCTACCGCGTGCTGGACAAGCTGGACAAGATAGGCGAGGCAGAGGTAATCAGGCTGCTCAAGGAGATACTGGGCAAGAAGTCCGACGAAGTGGTCAAG
>JAQTME010000028.1 GCA_028714535.1 Candidatus Iainarchaeum sp.
AGGAAGTCGCGGGCGGTCCTGGAAGGCGACGCGTTCGTCGACCGTGTTGTATCAAGGAAATCCGTTCCCTGCACTGAAAAATATGTCTATAATCTGACTGTTTCACCTCACCACAGCCTCATCTGCTCAGGCATCGCCTCATTCCAGTGTGACGGAGATGAAGATTGTGTCATGCTGCTCGTGGACGCCCTGCTGAACTTCTCGCGGAAATACCTGGACGAGAAGCGCGGCGGCACCATGGACGCGCCGCTTGTCCTTTCCATGGACATCAACCCCAAGGAAGTCGACGACGAGGCCCACAACATAGAGTTCGTCTCCCGCTACCCGCTGGAGTTCTACCAAGCCGCGGAGCGTTTCACCCCTCCTAGCGACGTGAAGCTCAAGACCGTGAAGGACGTGCTCGGCACGCCAGAGCAGTTCGAGCTGCCAATCACGCACCCGGGCGGCACGCTCGACGTCGGCGTGGTGCGCACAGCATACGTGACCCTCGACTCCATACCCGACAAGATAGACATCCAGTTCAGGCTCCAGGAGCGGATACGCGCTGTGGACAGGCGCGACGCGGCCGAGCGCCTCATCCTCAGCCACTTCATCCCCGACCTCTACGGCAACCTGCGCTCCTTCTCAAGGCAGACCTTCCGCTGCGTGGCCTGCAACAACATCCTGCGCCGCGTCCCACTGTCGGGCAAGTGCTCCAAGTGCGGTGGCAACCTCCTGCTGACCATAAACAAGGGCGGCATACAGAAGTACCTGGAGATATCCGGCGACATCGTCAGGAAGTACGACCTCCCTGTCTACCTGAAGCAGAGGCTGGAGCTCATAGGCAGGGAGATAAAGAGCATATTCGAGGACGACAAGGTCAAGCAGCTGGGGCTTGGCGACTTCCTCTGAACCCAGAACCGTCAGAACGGCAGCTTCGGCTTCTCCCCTTTCGCCGTGATATACACGTCGTAGACGACGATTATGTCGAATAGGAGCGGTATTAACGGCAATGGGGCGATGCAGCATGCTCCCAGGCCCGAAGTGGCTATCGCGAGCAATGTGCCGCCGAAAAGCGCCACACCTATGACTATGCCGAGCAGCACCCAGGACACCACGAGGTATATGATTCCCTTGCGGACGTTGCCCAGGTAGACGTATCCCAGCGACGGCGCCGCAAGCAGCAGCATGCCGACGATGGATATGAGGGCCGCTATGCCCGCATCCTTCCCCGAAGACTGCTTTTCCGGTTCAGAAACCTGTTCTTTTGGCATGGCTATCACTCCCGGCTCAGGTTAATTAACCCTAGGGATAGGGCAGGCCGGCGCAAAGGCCGGCCGGAAAAAAATGATAAAATAAAAGAAAAAAATTTACTTCATGGCCTGCTTCATCGAGAAGTCGCCGATGACGGGCAGCTTGTACATCTCGCCCTGATATGCCTTGTATGCTGCATAAAGGTCCGCCGCGAGGAATACAAGCATGAGCGGCAGCAGCAGGCAGTTCAATATGCCTGCGAGGCCCCCGCTGACGATTGTCAGGACCAATATCACGACTGTCGCAGCCATGAAGACGACGAAACATACGACGCTCAGGATGAGCGACTGCCACGCATGGAACGCCATGAGCTTGTCATTCTTCTTCTCAGTGAAAAGCACGAACAGCGGCACCAGCACGGTGATTATGTACCCCAGTGCTGCAAACAGCTTGCTGTCGCTGTTTGAACTCGCTGCGGCTTTCGATTTTTCTTCTGCCATTATTATCTACCTCCTATTTTCAGACTCCGCCTCCTAACTTGGCGTTTCTGCTATCCGCATACTCACATGACATGTTTATAAATATTTTTCGTGCGCACAATCCCCCTATTGTGGTGCCAAATGAGGGTTTTCAACTCGTTATCAAGGAAAATCGAGGGTTTCACGCCGCTGGACGGCAGGAAGGCCGTGATGTACGTCTGCGGCCTGACCCCGTACGACAGCGCGCACATAGGCCACGCACGGACATACGTCTCGTTCGACGTCATAAAGCGCTGCATGGTGAAGAAGGGCCTCCAGGTCTTCCACATCCAGAACATAACCGACGTGGACGACAAGATAATAAGGCGCTGCAGGGAAACCGGCGCAGACCCTGCCAGGCTGACCTCTGAGATACACGCGGAGGCCCTGCAACTGCTCGGCAGCATGAACGTCCTGCCTGCCGACGTCTATCCGGCGGTCACAGGCCACATCCCCGATATAATATCACTCATCACCCAGCTGCTGGAACGGGGGCACGCCTACGAGAACGACAGCGGCGTCTATTTCTCCATAGCCAGCTTCGCGCCATACGGCGCCCTCTCTGGCCAGAACCTCGGTGAGATACGGGCGGGCGCACGCATAGAGGTCGACGAGGCCAAGAAGGACCCTGCAGATTTCGCGCTCTGGAAGAAGACGAGCGGCGAATTGCTGGAGTTCGACAGCCCATGGGGGAAGGGCAGGCCCGGCTGGCACATAGAGTGCTCGGCGATGTCACAGAGGTACGCCGGCAGGACGCTCGATATCCACGGCGGTGCCAGGGACCTCATATTCCCGCACCACGAGAACGAGATAGCCCAGAGCGAGGCTGCCAGCGGGAAGAAATACTGCAACTACTGGCTGCACACCGGCTTCCTCACCGTCAACGGCGAGAAGATGAGCAAGTCCCTGGGCAACTTCATCACCCTGAAGCAGGCTCTCTCCAAATCCACGCCCAACGCGCTCAGGCTGTTCTACCTGCAGGCGCACTACCGCAGCCCGCTGGACTACGACGAGGACAAGCTCCAGGCCATGGAGGAGAGCGTGGAGCGCATATTCAACTCGCTCGGCCTCATACGCGAGATAGAGGAGAAGGGCGACAGCCACGAGGACGCGGCGTTCCGCGCGAAGGGCGACGAACTCATCGCCGCGTTCCACTCGCACATGGACGACGACTTCAACACCCCGGACGCCATCGCAGCGCTTTTCAGCCTCCTGCGGCTCGCCAACTCGCACATGAGCTCAGGGAAGCACGACCGCAGGCAGCTCAAGAAGATAGAGAAGGAGCTCGAGGGCATGCTCTGGGTGCTGGGGCTGGTGGAGCCGCGGCCCGGGCTGGAGGGCAGGAAGGACGCCATCTTAGCGTTCTTGCGGGAGCTTTCGCCATCTGAATCGCCACGGAGCGCAGAGGATGCGCTTGACGCGCTGGTGCGCATACGCGAGGGGGCGCGCAAGGCCAAGGACTACAAGAAATCCGACGCCATACGCGCGCGTCTGAAGGAACTCGGCGTCGTGCTCGAAGACAAGCCGGGCGGAATCCGCTGGAAAGTCAGCTAATCCTTCCTGTATCCGTGGGTGCTCACGCCAGAGCCCATCATGGCGGCTATGTTGCTGACGCCCCAGAAGGCGACAGTCCTGAAGAATCCGTGTTCCCTGAAACGCCTGTCCGACAGCGTCAGCACCATCCCGCTGTCATAGATGACGTTTTTGGAAGGCGGCAGCCTCCGCACGAGGTCCGTGTCCTCGCAGACGACAGAGCGGAATCCGCCGGCGCTGAAGAAATGGCCCTTCCTGAACGCGCAGTTGTTCGCGGCCATCCAATATTTGCCCGTGAGCGCATGCGTCAGCCTTGCCGTATGGAAGGTGAGCACAGAGAACGCGTTGTACAGCGCCCTCCAGATGCCCGAATCCGAATGGTAGAGGTCAAGCCCGCCAACCGCAAGCACCTTCGGGTCTGAGAAGTGCCTCCTTATCCTGGCTGCGAAATCAGGGGATGGCGTGCAGTCCGCGTCCATGAACACCAATATCCCGTTTTTGGCCGCCTTGGCGCCAGCGGTCTTCGCAAGCCCTATGCCGCTCTTGGGCTGCAGGAGCACGTTGGCATTGTGCTGCCTGG
This sequence comes from Candidatus Iainarchaeum sp., assembly GCA_028714535.1. Lineage (GTDB taxonomy): Archaea > Micrarchaeota > Micrarchaeia > Anstonellales > Bilamarchaeaceae > Bilamarchaeum. The sequence goes on from JAQTME010000028.1 coordinate 3,865, forward strand.
CTATCTCCTGGGTCCTGTCCTTGCTGTAGCTGTCCACCACGATTATCTCGTCGCCGCCGCCAAGCTGGGCATTGAGGGCCTTGAGGAGCGGGCTTAGGTACTTCTCCTCGTTGAGTGTCGGGATTATGAAACTGAGCATAATCATCATCCGCTAATTCGTCCGCGCATCAGGCGAGCTGGCCGCTCGGGAGCGTCCTGCGCCGTTTTCAGAGCAGCCCCTTGGCGAACTCTTCCATCTCGAGCGATAGCGTCTGGCACTGGCGCTTGAGGTGCTTCAGCTCCTGTATGCTGAAGGTCGCCGCGTGCGCCTCCCTTATCTGGGTTATGCGGTTCTCCCAGAAGCGCAGGCGGAACGCCCCGTGGCCGTGGCCGGCGGAGCTTATCGCCTTGGCGCGCTGCTGGAGCACCGTGCACCTGGCCGCTATGTCGTTGCGCAGGGTCCCTATTGTGCTTTCTATCGGCACCGCTCCCATGGCCTCCACTTCCGGAACCATGAAGTCGGTGGTGGCGTACTTTCCTGCCATGATTCCTAATCGCACATGAGGATTAAAAGAGTTTGTTCCCCCCTTTATGCTATGACAGTGCAGGTGGCAGTTCTCGCCTCCGGGCGGGGCAGCAACTTCAAGGCGATCGCCGATGCCATAGGCGCCGGCAGGTGCGATGCAGAGATAAAGGTATTGATAACAAACAACCCGGACGCGCCCGCCATCCAGATAGCCCGGGACGGCGGCATTCCAGTGGAAATCGTCGAGCGGAAAAAGTTCAAGGCACGCGACGACATGGACGATGCCATACTTGCCATCCTCCAGCGCCATGGGGCGAAGCTGGTCGTCCTCGCAGGCTACATGCTCATCCTGAAGGGGAAGAAGCTGCTCGGCGCGTACAGGAACAGGATAATCAACATCCACCCTGCGCTGCTCCCTGCGTTCCCGGGCGCCACAGCCCAGAAGGACGCGTTCGACTACGGCGTCAAGGTGTCCGGCGTGACCATCCACCTTGTCGACGAGACGCTGGACGCAGGTCCGATCCTCTACCAGGAGGCCGTGGACATTTCGGACTGCAGGAGCGCCGAGGAGACGGCAGCGAAAATACTGAAGGTGGAGCACAGCGCCTATGCGAAGGTGGTGGATTCGTTCTCCAAAGGGCACTACACAGTTGAAGGAAGGCGCGCGACTTACGTCCGGGACTGACCTGCCCGTTGGCCTATGTTTGTGTCAAACGATAGATTTTAAGGATGCACCAGCATAATGTCAATATATGAGAGGTGGTGTTATGGCCGTTCCTCAAAGAATAAGAGGGCCGAAGCTTGAATTATTGGATAATTGGCCGCTAAATAACTACGATGCACTCAAAAAAGCAGGGGATGAAAACAGGGTAATCGCATCAAACAAGCGGATAAAGCAGGAAATCCCCCTCCTGGAAAAAGGCGGTGCGGAACTGTTAAAGGCAGCATTTCCATGCTGGACCGGCACTATGGCTGCCTTCCCTGAATTCAACGTTTCATTTAGAGAAAGCAGAATGTTCAGCAAGAATGACAATGCGCTGGTGTATCACGATTTCCAGACGCCGCAGGTCTGGATGTTCCTGCTGGAAGGAGTGCCTGAGCAGTACATGAACAAGCCAAATGCGCTTCTGGTGGTGGAGCACCCTGACTATTCCATTACGAAGTCAGGCAATAACATCGTGGTCAAACCGCAATTCCCAGACAAGGTCGGCATTATCGCCCCATTTGCATATGTGAACCACACGTCGCCGTACCGGGACGATGGTTTCTATGTGCCAGACCAAGTATATGGCATCCCGGCAGGCTATCAGGTTCTTGGTGTGCAAAATTCCTCGTATCTGTTCCTTCCGGCTGGTGATAGCACGCATGGAAAGTATGGGCGGGTGGGGCTTGTTTCCTCTTCCTTCAGAGTAGATCACGTTGCTATCGGCGTCACGCCATCGTTTTTTTATCACGTGCTGGTGGAAGCGCCTGAAAAGTAACTACAGAAAAGGATTAACGGGCCTGGAGAGATTTGAACTCTCGACACACGGATCTCTCCACAAGAGAACTTAAGAGTCCGTCGCTTACGGCGAGACTTACCTTGTAGAAGATAGGTCCCCCTACCAAGCTGAGCTACAGGCCCATTAGCAGTAAGATACTGATGTTCATGAGAAACCAATTTAAACTGTTACCCCGCCGGCCTACCCGGTCGTATTGGCCGGCTGGACGGCATAGGTCTTCCCGTCGGTCGCCACCCTGAGCGTGCCGTTGACGTAATTCTCGTGCCATGTGATGTTGTACTGCTCCATGAGCTTCCTGAACGGGTCCCTGGAGCCGCCGTTGGCCGCGGATTCGTCAGCGCTGCCTGTTATTATGACCGTCTCAGGCTTCGCGTTTATGAGGAATATGCCTATCTGGCTCGTCCCTGCGCCGACGCCGTAATATGGCGCCTGCAGCACCTGCGTCTTTATCTTGTCTCCCTGCTCGCTTATGAGCTTCTGCTGGGCGCCGGTCTGGATGCTTGACGTCAGCAATATGGAGAAGTTCCTGTCGGTCAGCCTTATGACGATGGCATCGTTGTTCACGTCTCCGAATCCCATCCTCGGCGGGTTCAGCACCTCGAACCTCATGCCGTTGAGGGTGGCGACTGTCCCGCGCTCCACCACGGTGACATCGGTGATACTGGCCATGCGCTTCACCAGCGCGTTATAGTCAGGGTCGTTCACAACCTCGCCGTTCCACCAGAAGCTTTCAATCCCGAAATTGTCCGCGACGGTGGCTATGCCCCCGTAGTTGCGCGGGTCTGCATTGGTCGATATGAGCAGGTCCACGTCATCGACGTCCTTGGAACGGAGGAAATCCACGACGCGGTTGGCGTTCTGGGCGGGCCCTGCGTCTATGAGCACCTCCATGTCGCTCTTTTTCACTAGGATGGCATTGCCATGCAGGCCCTCGGAGCCCACGTTTATGAAATATATGCCGACGCTGGCGTTGGTGTCGTTTATGTATGTCGGCCCGGTCTGGTTCGACGGCAGCACCGGCTGGCTGACGTTCTCGTCTGCGGTCTGGTTCTTCTGCGGCCCGACTATTATGGTGACGTTCTGTGATGCGTTGGTCTGGTTCTGGATCGTCTGGTTCGTGGCGTTGTCCGGCGGCTGCTCGGGCTGCAGGCATCCGAACAGGATCACCAAAACCGCAAACAGCGCCAAAAGCCTCACAATGCCACCCGTCCATCGCTTATGTTCACGCAGAGCTTCGCTTCGCATTCCGCTATTTTAACCCTTTCCTGCTTGCCATCGTTCCTGTAGCGTATCGTCACGGTTCCGTCCTCGAACGTCTGGTAGTCTATGGTCATGGCATAAGGTATGCCTATCTCGTCCGCGCGGGCGTATCTCCTGCCTATGCTCCCGCTGTCGCGGTAGGCGACGTCAAGCCCTGCTTTCCTGAGCATGTCCGCGACCTCCATGGCCTTCGCATCGAGCTTGTCCTTCTTCATGAGCGGGAACACAGCGACGTGATATGGGGCAACGGCCGGCGGGAAGTCGAACCATTCCCAGTCCTTCTCCTTGGTCTTATCCCTGAAGCTGTGCTCGAGCACCGAGAACAGCGTTCGGTCCGCGCCCATCGAGAGCTCGAATACGTGGGGCACCACCTTCCTCTTTTCCTCCTCCACGAACACCGCGAAGTCCTTCTTTGAAAGGTTTTGGTGCTGCGAAAGGTCGAAGTCGGTCCTGTATGCGTTTCCAATGGTCTCTATTATCCCGTAGGAGGTGTCCACCTCCATGTCTATGTTCCCTTTGGAATAGTGCGGCGTCTCGCCCGGAAGCAGGTGCCTGAGGGCGCACCTCCCCATGTCCAATCCGCACGCCTTATAGTACTCCCATTCCTTCACGAGAAAGAACGCGAAGATCTCGTCGCATATCCCCTTCTGGACGAGCTCCCCGGCGCTTATCTCCTGCACGTCCCTGAACGTGCCCTTCTGCCC
>JAQTME010000029.1 GCA_028714535.1 Candidatus Iainarchaeum sp.
AGAACAGCGCGCTTGTGTTGGTTGATTACCAGCCCGCGATGTTCAGGGGAGTGGGCGCAGGCGACAGGACCGCCATGAGGAACAGCGCCGTTGCCGCCGCGAGGGCCGCGAACATCCTAGGGGTGCCGGTCGTCCTCACGTCCATCTATCCGCAGGGGAACGGGGAGTTCATAAAGGACATAACCTCGCTATTCCCGAAACAGGAGGTATACGCGCGCAAGGTGCCTGGCTTTGATGCCTTCGACGACGAGAGCGTCTGGGAGGCGGTGAAAAGGACCGGGCGGAAGAAAATAGTGGTTTCCGGCCTTTGGACGAGCATGTGCTTCGCCTATACTGCCATCCACGGGGTGCGCGAGGGGCTCGACGTATACGGCCTGATGGACGCCGCAGGGGATGCATCGCCGGATGCGCACAAGTACGGCATAAAGCGCATGCTCCAGGCGGGCGTTGTGCCGACCACCTGCATGTCGCTGATTTCCGAGTGGATGCACGACTGGGGAAACCCGAAGGCTGGCGAGCTCAAGGAGAGGGCGTACGGGAAATTCGATGCGCTCATGCGCATGTGAAGGCGCATTTGTTCCGGGAGCGGTATTTCTTTAGCCCAGCCGTCACCAGATGAACGGGAGCAGGCGGTAGCGCGTCTTTTTGCAGTATTCCTTGTACCCGGCAAGTTCGCGCCTGAGGACTTCCTCCTCGTTCAGGATGCGGAAGAGTATGACCGGCACGACGAGCAGGAACGGGGGCAGCGCCCAATAGGAGCCGAGCGCTATCGGGGTGGCGACATACAGGAGCAGCACGCCGAGGTACATCGGGTGCCTTATGATCGAATAGGGCCCGGTGGAGATGACCTTCTGCCCCTTCACAACCTCTATCGTGCGCCCGGCGTAGCTGTTCTCCCTGAATACCAGGAAGCAGATGATGTAGCCGATGAGGACGCACGCGTCGGCAGCTGCGACCAATCCGAACGGGACGTTGGACCATCCGAAGCGGTGGTCGAGGCCCGGGATCAGGAAGCCGATCACGAAAAGGATGCCTGCGAGCTTCACGACCAGCTGCTGTTTTGCCTCCTTTTCCTTCAGCTTCATCCTCCGCTCCAGGAACTCCGGGTCTTTATCCAGGAAATAACTGATGACGAGGGATGCGGGGATGAACACTACCGCGATGTACGCCCACGCCTGCCAGTAATCCAGGGTGCCGGCCGGCACGAAGAACATGAGGCCGATCACGGCCAAGGCGGCTGCGAACAGCAGCAGGGCTTTTTTCTTCATTGCTGCAGGGGCCATATCCAACCTTGTTTTCGGCTATTGGGTTTTTCCGCCCGGGTCTTCCTGGCCCAGGTCCTGGCGCCTTTTCTCAGCGAGCTTCACGTTCAGGTCCTTCATTTTCCTGAGGAGCTTCTCTTCCCTGGGTTCCTCCGGGAGGGCGAGCCCTTCTGGCCGGCTGGCCATGGCCTCGAGCATCTGTATGCCTTTCAGTATGGCGAATATGAGCAGGAAAAGAAGCAGGGCCGCCAGCAGCGTTATGGTGTCTGCCGGGACGCTTGTGTAGATTATGGTCATTATCACGTATACAGACACGTTCACAGGCGCTGCCGAGAAAAGGAAGAACGCCACCTTCTTGGGGAGGAGGTGATAATAGGTCAGGAGCATCAGCAGGATGGCGACTCCTATCAGGGCCAGCGCGCTCGAGAGGTAGATGCTGTTTGATATGACGTTGCCCCATGAGCCGGGCTCAGTGGAGTAGTACATGTACTGTATGATGTTGATGGAGACGAAAAGGAACACCATCGTATTGCCGAAGGCCGTATTCCAGCCGAGCTCCTCCTGCTTGTACTTGCCGAAATAGAGCGTTATGAACAGCGTCGCTATCAAAAGCGGCACTGCCGTCCACAGCATGTGCTGGTCTGTCAGCGGTGCCTGCACAAGCACTGCAAGGCGGCCAAGCAGGTCTATTGCAAAATCTGCCATGAAGGTGATTGTGCGCCAGTTTTTTAATGCGTTGTCCTGCGGCATGAATGGCGGTTTGCCAAAAGATATAAACCTCGTGCCCGAAAGGTAAACGTGAAGCCCAGGGAAATAGGGATTGCCGCGCTGTTCATCATCGCCTGCCTGGCAGCGGGCGCCATAGGCGCGCTGGCGACATACCCTGCGATACCCGGGTGGTACGCCTCGCTCAACAAGCCGGCGTTCAGCCCGCCGAACTGGGTGTTCGGCCCGGTCTGGACAGCCCTCTACGTGCTAATGGGCATCGCCGCGTACATAGTTTACAGCGCAGGGATGAAGAAGCCGGCGGTGCATGATGCGCTCGTCATTTTCGGCGTCCAGCTCGGCCTCAACCTCCTCTGGTCCCTGCTTTTCTTCGGGCTGCAGTCGCCGCTCTACGGGCTCGTGTGCATAGTGGCGCTCTGGGCCGCGATAGCAGTCACCATAATAAGGTTTTATGCGATATCGAGGACTGCCGGGCTGCTGCTCGTGCCGTATATATTGTGGGTCTCGTTCGCGAGCCTGCTTAATTTCTACGTATGGGCGCTTAACTGAGGTTTTCAAATGGGAATGAGCAAAAAGGACCTGTCAAGGAAGAAGGCCAACATCAAGGCCAGGATCGAGGAATTGGAGCAGAAGGCGCGCATGGACCCGCTGAAGAGGAACAGGGCGGTCCACGACGAGCTCGAGCAGCTGAAGAAGAAGCTGGCGGAAGCGGACTGACCAGATGCGGCTTGGCACTGGGGGGATGGCGGCGGCCGTAGCCATTTGCGCCATACTCATCGCTGCGCTGTTTGTGCTCTCGGCCGATAACGATTCGCTGAGAGGGCGGCTGGCCGGAAGCCAGGCGGCCCTCAACAAGACCAGCGCGGAGAAGGCAGGCATCGAAGGCACGCTGGCAAGGGCGCAGGCCGCTCTTTCGGAAAGGGAACTGCAGGTGGGGAACCTCACGTCGCGGCTGCGGGAGACGGAGCAGGAGCTGAACGCGACCGCCGCCCTGCTGTCGCAGGCCCAGGACGAGCTGAACAGCACCAGGGAGGAGCTGGAGAGGAATGCAATCTCGCTTGCGCAGGCAAGGCAGGAGTTCGCCTCCCTTGATGAGAACCTGAGCAGGATGGAGGAATCGCTCAGCGATGACGTCCAGTGGTTCAGGGACAACTCGGAGCTGCCTGCGTCCGTGTCATATTTCGCCCCGTACGTGATGGACAAGTGCGTGGGCAGCGGCGTCCTCAACCTGGGATGCGTATCGCTGTTCATGGAGAAGCGCGTCGGCTTCAATTACATAGACGAGCCGAATGACAGGCTCTATACGATAGACGAGATGGTTGCGCGGGGAGGGGGCGACTGCGAGGATTATTCCCTGTTCGTGAAGGCGCTCCTCAACAGCCTGGACGGCGAGGGCCTCGGGCTCCTCGGATGGAAGCAGGGCAGCGGCGAGTTCGTGACCTACCGCAGCGACACCGGCACGTACTGGTATTACCACGGCCAGGGGATTTACCTTGGCACGCTGGATGAGGCCAGCCCGTACGCCATCTGCTACCTCACGGACCTCAGCGGGCCTGCGCCCATAGGCCACTGCATAGTCGCGCTTGCGGAAGGCGCCGTGGAGTCCGTGGCTGGCCTCCGGAACCTCGACGGCGCGGTGGCGTTCGAGCCGCAGAACGGCGCCTACATGGGGTACATAGGCAGCGGCGGCCAGTATCACCTCTGCAGGGACGGGGAGATATCGTGCGGCGGGACGCCCGGCGAGATATTCATAGTGATGGCCGACGACGACCTTTACGAGTTCAAGAACGGGCGGTGGGAGAGCTTCGGCACCTACCGCGCCCAGGCAGAAGCCCTGCGGGAGCGGCTGGCCGTTAGCAGTCCATGAAGCGCCAGAAGACGTAGTCGAAAATCCTCTTTCTTATCCCTTTCCGCGGGTCTTCCAGGAGCCACTGCACGAACCAGGAGAATGGGAGCGACGGCTCTGTGAAGAGGTCGAACAGGAGCACCTGCGCGCGGTGCGTTGAAGCGAGGCGCGACATGATGCGGGCGCCCTCCGGGTCGTTGCGGATGTGCCTCGCGACGCCTTCGCCGCTCTTGACCGCGTAATAGATGCCTTCGGTGGTGACGGGGTTTAGCAGGCCTGCGGCATCTCCGACGAGGAAAACGTTGCCGAACTTCCAGCCGCGGTAGTCCGCGTTGCCCCGGTAGCCCTCGCTGCGGAGCGACTTCACGTCAAGGCTGAACTCCTTCTGCGCCCATTCCTTCACCCGCGGGGCTAGCACGGCGTGCTGGGAGACGTGCGCCATGGCGCCCCCCACCATCGTCTGCCCCTTGTTCTTGGACATCATGTACCCGTAGCCGTGTGTGAATATCTCCGGGAGCCAGTAGACGCGGAACTCCTCCGACGGGCGGTCGAGCACGAAATGGAACGCATGGCCGACTATGTGCTCCATGGGCAGCTTGAGGAAGGGGCGGACAGAGGAGAACGAGCCGTCCGCACCTACGAGATAACGGTAGTGGTAGCGGCCTTTTGATGTTTCGACGTATTCGGGCGTGATGCCGGTGACGGGCTCGGCCAGCCGCACGTCCGTGTTGCCGTCGCAGCCGCCGCGCAGCCAGTTCTCGAACTCGGCACGGCCCACGGTCCACAGGTACGGGCGATTGTAGGATATGTGGTGCACGCCCTTCGCCGTGCCGACGCCGACGGTCTTCCACTCCTGCGCGCCACCGAAGATTGATGACGGATTCAATCCTGGGATGACCTTGGAGCTGATTTCACCCGAGCATATTTTCTTGCCCAGCGCGGAGTTTTTTTCCAGCACCAGCACGCGCAGCCCTGAGCCTGAGAGGTTTTTGGCGCATGAGAGCCCACCCGGGCCTGCGCCCACTATGACCACGTCATAAGACTCCATGGACGTATAACGCCGCCTACTTTTATAAATCGGGACTGGGATAACCATCCATGCCACGGGAGACTTTCGGAGGCGACGATGACAGCGGCAGCGCCGCGCCGGAGCAGCCGAAGAGGAAGATACCCCTGTCGAAGTTCGGCCTGGCACCGGACGTCAACATACGGGACGTGTTCTGGAGGATAATGGCATCGTACGCTGCGACGAGGAAGCCCGGCGTGGAGCTTTCCTCGCTGGAGCACGACAGGTTCGCGCTGATGAGGGCCGCATTGTCGGTGCTTTCAAACCCGCACGGCGAGGAGTACGGCCTCGCGCCCAGGTTCATCGCCACCTACACGTCCATGCTGCTCATGGAAGCCGGCTGGAAGGACGCGTTCGCGGAGCTGCTGGAGCGCGGGCTGGAGGACGCGGCCGTGGCGAAGCTGCTTTCGCAGGCCCTGGGGAAGCTGGCTGCGAGCGACGAATACGCTGAAAGGCTGGGCGAAACATTCAGCGCCATGATAAGGGGCAAGGACAGCAACGCGGTCGCGGTGGCCTACCTCGCGGGCATGAAGGACGGGAAATTCGCTGCGCGCATGAAGAAGGAGCTCACAATAATAGCAAGGGGCGACATAGGCCAGAACCAGCTGAATGCCATAGGCGTGATATCACTGATGAAGGATGACCCGGAGGTGAAGAGGTCGCTGGTGGCGCTCCTGTCCCACTGGGACGAGGGCGCGCGGCTGGCGGCCGCCGAGGCGCTTGGGGCGATGGCCGGCGACCCGGAGGTGAAGGCCGCGGCGAAGAGAAGGCTGGCCGAGGAGAGCAGCCAAGAGATAAAAAAGGCATTGGAGAGGATAGCGAAATGACCGAACTCGTGAAGATTCCTGCGGAGAGGGTGAAGGTGCTCATAGGCGACAACGGCAGGACCAAGGAGGCCATAGAGAAGAAATGCAACGTCACGCTCATCATAGAGGCTGAAGGAGACGTGGAGATTGAAGGCGACGCGACGGACACGTTCTTCGCCAAGGACATAGTCAAGGCCATAGGCAGGGGCTTCTCGCCCAAGGACGCGCTGAAGCTCGCCGACCAGGACTACAACCTCTATCTCATACCGCTGAAGGACATCACCGAATCCGAAAAGACGATGACGCGGCTAAAGGGCCGTGTCATAGGCAGGGAGGGCAGGATAAAGGAGGACATAGAGGCGGCCACCCAGTCGATAATAAGCATATACGGCAGCACCATAGGCATAATCTCCCGCATAGACACCATGGGATACGCGAGGGAGGCCATAGGCATGCTCCTGGAGGGCGCGACGCACACGGCGCTGCAGGCCTACCTGTCCAAGGTCAGAAGGGAGATAATGGACATCCGGTTCAAGGGCGCCTAGCCGAAGCGCATCCTCGCCGCGTTCGTGCGGACGAACTCTGAGATGCCGGAGAAATCGGCCTTGTTGAAGACGGCGTCGAAACCTGCGTTTTCTATCTCCTGCGCAGTGAGCGTGGTGCTGCCAGGCGTGTGGAGGGTGGCAAGCGCCACCGGCGTGCGTGGCGACATGCGCTTTATCTCGTGCAGGATGTCGATGCAGTCCGCCCGCGCGGGCTGGCTGAGGGACAGGTCGGTTATGACTATTTCATGCCTGAACCTGC
>JAQTME010000030.1 GCA_028714535.1 Candidatus Iainarchaeum sp.
CGCTCTGCTTAACCACGTACGATGGCACCCCATCCCCATCGAGCTCCTGATAGAAGCCGTAGTCTCCGCCCAATGCGCCTGAAGCCGCAGTTGTCACGTAGAACTGCTGGCTCACGTTCACGTTGAACCCGACCCCCTGTGTGCTGGTGGTGTGCGAATCAAGGGTCGCGCCCGTGGACGGGCTCTTGAGGTATACCTTCACGCCGGTGACGGAAGGCGTGTCCACGCCTGCAGGCCCGGTCTCAACCGTGATTATCCTGACTGTTGCGGATGCCGCACTGGCAACCGATATGAGAAGCAAAGCAATCAATATGCTGCGCAACACTACCCCGACCATCTGTTTTTCTTGAGCCATTTGACATCCCTGTTTATCCTGCTGGGACTGCCGCATTTAAATATGCTGGCTCATTCGGTGGCATTATCGCTAACTGGGCGGTGTTTAACCTTAAAAATTTGTGCCCGAAACCCCGGAATCTGAAAGCACCCTTGGCGGATTGGGGCGCGGCCCAGGAGAAATTCCGGAAAAGAAGCGCGCATCCGGTTCATAGCCGCCCTTCAGCTTTGAGCCGTTCCCGCTCGCCTGGAGGGATGCCGTATTCCGCGATATCGACCGAATCAGGGATGTTGCCCCTCTTGTACCTCCAGAGCGGCGCGGTATCGAGCCGGTAGAGGAACTTCCAGCTCGAATATGTCGGGGCATAATCTATCCTCGTGCAGCCCCTGCTTTTGGCGAGCTTTATGCCTTCTGCCAGGGCGACCTTCAGCGTTTCGCCGTATGCCTCATCCACGCCCCAGACGCAGACCGACATGGTGCGGCTGTAGAAGAAATACTGGATTATCAGGACCTTTTTCCCGCCCTTGACCAGGGACCAGTACTCGGTCCGTGGGTCCCTGTCCAGGATCTCATAGCACGCCCTGTTTTCCGTTTTGAAGTCTGATTTCTCTCCGAACGTTATTTTGTTCATGTGGCTCATTTCCCCGAGCGTCCCCTGCCTCACGAACTCATATTCGCCGAACTGCGCTATCGTATTCCTGAAATTCTTCTGGTGCTTCCCGGAAAAGCGCTTGATGTAGTCGTCTATGCCGTTTATCCCTGCCAGGTCCATGAAGAACTGGGGGCACAGGCTCTCGACGCAGCCTTCGAACCTGTCCACCAAAAAATCGAAATATACGTCCTCGGGTATCTCCTTCGTCGCCTTCATGAACTGCGGGTCGAAGGTCAGGTAGTTCCTCTCCGCCGTGGTCCCGCCCAGGATGGCGTAGTAGCCGTGCTCAGGCTCGAATTGCAGGGGAAAGAAGTTTTTCCCGTCGTAGAGGATGAGGGGTTTTTCCCCGTATTCCCTGCACAGCGCAACCCGTATGTCCCAGTCGTCCGTCCAGACCAGCTTTTCCGGGACGAGCCTGTCCCAGATGGGCTTCGCTTCCTCAAGTGATATTTCGCGCATCATACTCCGTATTCACTCCTTCTTTTTTCGGGGGATAAGGGCGTGTTCCAATTGCATTATCTGAAGGGAAACCCATTTAATTAATGGGGCGCTTCTTTATCCTGCCAGAATCGTGAGCCGGGGCAGAACTGCCAGGAGGGGATGATTGTGGCCAGGAAAACCGCGATAAAAAATACCAAAAAAATGAAAGTGGATATCTGGGCCGACGTGATGTGCCCGTTCTGCTACATGGGCAAACGTAAGTTCGAAGCCGCATTGCAGCGGTTTCCCCATAAGCAAGAGGTCGAGGTCATCTGGCACAGTTTCCAGCTTGACCCGGCGCTAACCCCCCGGCCCGGAGAGGACCTGTATTCCTATCTCGCGCGAATCAAGGGGCAAAGCCGCAAATGGTCGGTAAAGTTCAACAAGCAGGTTGCCGATGCGGCCAAAAAAGTCGGTTTGGTGTATGATTTCGACAAAGTCGTCGTCAACAACACGTTCGACGCCCACCGCCTCATCCACCAGGCCAAAAAAAGCGGTTTGGGGGCGCAGGCCGAGGAAAGGCTGTTCAGGGCATATTTCACCGAAGGCAGGGACATCGGCGACCACAAGGTCCTTGCCGCATTGGGGGCGGAAATCGGGCTGGACCCGAAGGACGTGAAGAAAATGCTCGAAAGCGACGCCTATGCGGATGATGTCCGCAAGGATGAGGCCGAAGCAGGGAAACTGGGAGCGGATGGGGTCCCGTTTTTTCTGCTGAATGGCAAGTACACCATCATCGGGGCACAGGAGCCAGCCCTGTTCCTGGAGGCGCTGGAAAAATCATTTTACGAATGGAAAAAGAAGGAACGCCCCACGGAGTAACGATTTACGACGTTCGGGCAATCCTCGAACCCTGCAGCATCAAGCATCCGTATGCCGGATATTGCAGGGAGAATTTTCATTCGCTTTGGAGAAAACCCCCTTTCCATCCGGGTTGCTGCCCGATTTCAGACTTCGGACAGAGCGACGGAAATGACCGAACGATGCGTTATCCGCTCTTCAGGATGCGCTGGAGGAGCGGCGGTGCGATGAATGTCGTCAGCAGTGCCATGGCCGCGATTATGGAATATTGCGCGGCGTCCAGTATGCCGTTGGTGAGGCCAAGTGCAGCCACGATGAGCGCCACCTCGCCCCTAGGGGACATCCCTACGCCGACCGCCAGCGCCTCCCTGAGCTTGAGCTTCGCCCAGAGCGACGCCCCGCCGCATGCGATTATCTTCGTCAGGACGGCAATCACTGTTATCGCAAGGATGGGCACAGCGAACGCGAGCAGTGCCTCCACATCCATCATCATGCCGAGGGTTATGAAGAATATGGGCATGAAGAGCATCTCAAGGCCGTAGGTCTTCTCCTCTATGCCCTTCAGGTGGCGGCTGCGGTTGAGCATGACGCCCGCCAGGAAAGCGCCGACGATGGCCGACAGCTTGATGAACTCGGCAACGTATGCGTAGGTGAGCATGAACGCGAGGACCAGCAGGAACGCCCGCTGGCCCATCTCCTCGCGGTCCAGGTATCTTATGAAGTAGTCCCCGGCCATGATGCTGCCGAATATGAAGACCGATGCGGATACGAGCGTCAGGGCCAGGGGCGCAAGGGAGCCGTCGCCCCCCGTCAGGTTTATCACGAACGAGAGCACCAGCAGGCCCAGCACATCATCTATGACTGCTGCCCCTATTATTATCTGCGCGAACCTTTCCGCAAGGAGTCCGGCTTCCTTCAGGAGCGCCACCGTGACGCCCACGCTCGTGGCGGTGAGCGCAGCTCCGAGGAACATGGAGTACGCGAAATCCCCGCCGCTCATGCTCGCGTAGAGGTAGCCAGCCGCGAAAGGCAGGATCACGCCGCACGCCGCGACCACGAGATTGTCTTTGGAGAATATGCCCTCTATCCTGTTGTGCAGGCCGACCTTGAAAAGGAGTATGACCGCGCCCAGCTGCGCGAATACGCTCAGCACGTCCGAGCGGAATATGTCCGGCGGTGCGGCCGGAAGGGAGAACGGCAGATGCAAAGAAACCAGGGCCCCCCATGCGACCGCAAGGAAGCTCTGGCCCATCAGCACGCCCAGCACCAGAAGAATCATCACCGAAGGGAGTTTCAGGTATGCGACGGCCAGTTCGCCCACGACTGCGAGCAGGAGCAGCATGACAATCTCGAAATATACGTGCTGCTCCTCGGCTACCTGCCCGAAGAGACTGGTGCGGAGCACCACCATCAGCAGAAGCAGAAATACCGCTATTACCACTGCTGAAGCTATTTTATCGGGTTTCATGGCTCCCGTCACGCATTTAAATTTTATATGCGTTCCGATTGCGTGCTTACCGACATACTCGCATCCGGAGCCGTGCTGGCAGTCTCCGTTATCATCCTTGCCCGCTCATCCGGCGTTGTCGTGGACAATGCAGTGAAGCTTTCGCAGTTCTTCAGGATAAGCCAGATAGCCATAGGGTTCCTGCTCATAGCGGTCTCCACGAGCCTTCCGGAGCTTTCCGTGTCTGTCGTCTCTTCCACGATGAAGGAAGGCGCCATCGCCGCAGGCAACGTCTTCGGCTCCAACATAGCAAACATCCTCCTGGTGCTCGGATTGGGGGCATTTATCTACGGCGTCAGGATAAGCACGTCCAACCTGAAGGACATAGGCCTCGTCCTCCTCCTGACTACGGTCCTTTCCTTGTACATGGTGTTCAGCAGCTCTGTGCAGCATGCTGCGCTCGGATTTGTGGAGGGGATCGTCCTGCTGGGCATATTCCTGGTGTACGCATGGCACACGGTGCGGAAGGGGAAGGCGGAATCCAGCGACGGCAACGGCAAAGTCACGAAGCCCGAGGCGCTGAAGGCGTTCCTGCTGTTCGGGGTCGGCATAATCGTCGTGATAGTCAGCTCCGGATTCGTGGTCGACTCGGCCGTAACTCTTGCGCGCCTGATGGGCCTGGCGGAAAGCTTCATAGGCGCCACCATAATCGCCCTGGGCACGTCGCTGCCGGAGATGAGCGTGGACCTCCAGGCCATAAGGAAGAAGCGCTACGGCCTCGCGCTTGGCGATGCCATAGGGAGCAACATGGCCAACATCACCCTGGTCCTTGGCGCCGCGGCAGTCATACACCCCATCACCGTCACCATCCCGGTGTTCATCGCCGCGCTGCTTTTCGCCGTGATAGCGAACATGGCCCTGCTTTATGCCGCGGCGGTCAACAAGGGGCTCAGGCGCCTGGGCGGCGCCTTGTTCCTGCTCCTTTACGTCGTATATGTGATAGTGATATTCGCCTTGCAGTTCAGGGAGCTTGGGTCGGGGTAACGTCATCCTCCGTCTCGTCGCTTTCCATCGCTTCTTCGGCTTCTTTTTCTCCTGTTTTTTCTGCTTCCGTCTCTTCGACCGCTTCGGCCAGCTCTTTTTCTGGCTTAGGTCTGTCCTCCTTTTTTTCGCGTTCAAAGACGAATATGCCCGCCGTGGCCACTATGTTCGTGAAGAGGATGACGCTGAATACTATCTGCTGGAAGCCCGGTATGCTGATCCCGCTGGAAAGAGGCAGGGTGGCAAGCACTGCCGCGGCAAGGCCCCTGGGGAGCACCACGAGAATCACGTTCCTGTCTTTTGGCTGGAGGTCCGACATGGTGACCTTCTCCACCGCCCACCTGGCGGCCACGAAAAGGGCCAGCAGGGCCATGGAGACCCCCAGGATATACGGCGTGAACTGTGCCGGGGAAAGAAGAAGGCCGATGTAAACGAAGAAGAACGTCCGGACGAAGAAGGTTATCTCCTCCTGGAAGAGCTGGATCGTGGGCGTTGCGGCAGACTCGCTCCTGATGTGCAGCAGCCTTTGGAGTTCTTTGACGTTGCCCAGCACCATCCCGAAGACGAATACCGCGAACCCGCCGCTTGCATTCATGCTATTCGTGACCGCATAGAGGCCGAATACCAGCGCCAGCGTGAGCATGTAGGTATACCGTGGCAGCGTGAACCTGCCTATTGCGAACACCCACAGCACCGCGCTCGCCACGCCGAGCAGCAGCGCCACCGAAAAGGATGAGAGGAGCAGGTTGGCCACCGCCCCTATCGCAGGCGGCTGGTTGGAAAGGATGAGCTGCATGGTGGTGACCGCGACCAGTATGCAAAGGGCGTCGGTTATGGTGGATTCCAGGGTGAGGATGGACCTGGCCTCCTTCGTTATCTTCGCCTTCTCCACCATGGCCACGACTATGGCGGAACTCGTGCCTCCCAGGACCGCTCCGAGCAGCACGCCGTACAGCAGCGGCCAGCCCAGCAGGAGGGTGAAGGCTGCGACCAGGACGATGCTGAACGTGAACACCAGGCAGGTGAACAGGAGGCTCCTTGGTATGGCGCGCGCAACCGCGAACACGTCTATCATCAGCCCGGCGTCGAAGAGCAGCACTATGAGCGCCAGCGTCGCTACGAAGGGGAGTATGGATACTATTATGGAGGCGGGAGCGACATCGACCAGGTGCAGCACAGGGCCGAGCACGAACCCGAAGAGCATGAGGAGCAGCACCTGCGAGATGCGTGTCCTCTCGAAAACCAGCGTCGCGAGGAAGCCGACGAATATCGTCAGCCCTATGACGAAGAAAAGCTCATCCATGAACTTAATTTATCCTCATCATTTAAATTTCCTCTCGCTCAGGGCGAGGCCGGTTGCTCTGATTAGCGCCATCCCTGAGGTGTGCGTTACGGGCAGTTTCCCACGCCTACACAGGCGTTGAGCGCGCATCTCGGAGGATTTTAATTAATACGCCCTGAAGGGATATGATGGCAATCGACCTCCTTCCAGTGCTCGCAACCATCCTCGGTGTAGGCGGAGCGCTCAGCATACTTTTCCAGACCGTCAAGATGGTGCGGCTGCACGAATCCCGGGATGTTGCTCTGCCCACTTACTTCGTGCTTTTCCTGAATTCAGCAGTGTGGCTCGCATACGGGACTCGTATCGGCGACCTGCCGCTGGTGATAGCCAACGTGGTGGCAACGGTTACGACGCTCTCGGTAATTGTCGCTTTTTTCATATACAGGGCAAAAAATAATGAAGCGG
>JAQTME010000031.1 GCA_028714535.1 Candidatus Iainarchaeum sp.
AACCTGGCGGCTGCGGTCCAGGCGGTGCGGAAGGGCTACGACGAGCTCGCGGTGTCCGAAACGATAGGCTCGAACATACTCACGCTGCTCATGACGCTCGGCATCATAGCCATAGTCCAGCCGTTCACCGTGGACAACATCACCACGATGATAACCGCGCCTGCGCTGCTCATAGTGACCGCGACGTTCTTCATATTCACGATGAAAGGGACCATATCGAGGCCGGCCGGCGCGGTCCTTCTCCTGATGTACCTGGTTGCGATGGCCCTGGAGATACTCGCCCGGACCGGCCGCATCTAGGAGTAGAAAAAAAAGCCGGGTAAGGGAGATGTTCCCTCTTTTTTAAGGAGATTTGAACCCCTCTGTGTCGCTTTCTGTAATACCCCGTTTTGGGGCGCCTTTTACAAAAAGGCGCAACTGCAGGCGACCGCATAGCCGATCTGCCAACCCGGCCTTCGGCTAAATAAAGCATCAAAGGGTTTAAAATGCTCGTTCAGAGAAGCAGCGGCAAACAAAGGGAAAACGGGCCTGGAGGGATTTGAACCCTCGGCCGGCGGATTAAAAGTCCGACGCTCTACCATTTCAGACCCTGTCTGAAAAACTTGTCATCAGACAGGGCTAGCTGAGCTACAGGCCCTTGAATAGGATACACTCGCCACCAACAATTTTAAAATTCGGCGGGCGGGAGAAAAGAGGTGAAAAAGAGAGACGAAAATAAAGAAAAATCAGACGTCGTGGTAGAGGTGGAACTCCCAGGGGTGCGGCCTGAGCCTCACCGGGTCGATCTCCCTGTGCCTCTTCTGGTCTATCCACGTGTCCAGCACGTCCCGGGTGAACACGCCGCCCTGCAGGAGGTATGCGTGGTCGGATTCCAGCTCAGAGAGGGCCTCGTGAAGGCTGCCCGGCAGTTTCCGTATCTTCGCGGCCTTTTCCGGCGCCATGTGGTAGATGTTCTCGCTCACGGCCTCGCCCGGGTCTGTCTTCCTCTTTATGCCGTCCAGCCCGGCGAGCAGCATGGCCGAGAACGCCAGGTAGGGGTTGGTGCTCGGGTCCGGAGGCCGATATTCGATGCGCTTCGCTGCCGGATTGCTAGGCAGCGTCAGCGGGATGCGCACCGCTGCGCTCCTGTTCGCCTCGCTGTAGGCCAGGTTGACCGGGGCCTCGAAGCCAGGCACGAGCCGCTTGTACGAATTCGTAGTCGGCGACAGTATCGCAGCGAGCGAGCGCGCGTGGGAGAGGAGGCCGCCGATGTAATAGAGCGCGTCCTGGCTGAGCCCGGCGTATTTATCCCCTGCGAACAGGTTCTTTCCGCCCTTCCAGACGCTCTGGTGGCAGTGCATGCCCGAGCCGTTGTCGTTGAATAGCGGCTTGGGCATGAACGTGGCTACCTTTCCGTGCCTCCTCGCCACGTTCTTGACTATGTACTTGTACAGCATGACGTTGTCGGCCGAGCGCGTCAGCGGCGCGTACTTTATCCCTATCTCGCACTGGCCCGCGGTCGCCACCTCGTGGTGGTGCTTCTCTATGCCTATGCCGCAGCGCCGCATGGTCAGCAGCGCGTCGTTCCTTATCTCCTGGAGCGAGTCGTGCGGCGGGACCGGGAAATAGCCCTCCTTGTAGCGCGGGCGGTAGGCGAGGTTCGGCATGCCTGGCGTGCCCGCCCTTCCGGAGTTCCATACGCCCTCCTCGGAATCGATGAAATAGTATCCGGAGTTCTCGTTCTGGTCGAAACGCAGGTCGTCGAAGATGAAGAACTCGGCCTCTGGCCCGAAGTATGCCACGTCGCCCAGGCCCAGGGATTTCAGGTATTCCTCCGCCTTCCTTGCGATATACCTGCAGTCGCGGTCGTAGAATTTTTTGGTGTGCGGGTTGTAGACGTCACAGGTGACCGACAGGGACTTGGACGAGAACGGGTCCGCGAATGACGTCGTGTAATCAGGGATGAGCTCCATGTCGCTCTCGTGGATCTCCTGGAACCCGCGTATGGACGAGCCGTCGAACGGCAGCGAGTCCTTATCGGAGAATTCCAGCATGTCCAGGGGCATAGTGAAATGCTGCCACTGCCCGAACAGGTCGGAGAACTTCACGTCCACCAGTTCCAGCCCTTCCTTTTCCGCCAGTTGCTTCGCTGAGTTTGCGTCCATAAAACCACTTCGTTTTCTCCCGCCTTTCACGTTCGGATTAAAGGTTTATACGGTGGATTAGCGAAATAAAGGTTAAAAAGGTTATGAAATCAGGAAATACCAAACGTTTGTCAGATAAGTATATAAATATTACATACAAATGTTTGGATTATATGAAAAAAGAAGCCAGGAAACCGGACGAACTCGACCTCCGCATCCTGCGGGAGCTCGTGCGCAATTCCAACCGCTCATACCGCACGCTCGCAAAGGACCTGGGCATGTCCACCACGGCGATAATAGACCGCATACGCGAATTGGAGGGCGCGGGCCGGATAATCGGCTACGGCGCGCGCCTGGACTACCTGCAGCTTGGCTATGAGTTCATGGCGCTGGTGGAGATAAACATATCGGGCAAGAGGATAATAGAGGTAGAACAGAGGATAGCCCGGCTGCCCCGCGTGGCCGCGGTCTGGGACACCACCGGCGAATTCGACTCGCTGGCAGTGGTCATGTGCAAGAGCCGCAGCGAGCTGAGCGCCACGGTGAAGAGGATGCTCTCCATAGACGGCGTGGAGAAGACGAACACGAACGTCGTGCTGAACGTGGTGAAGCGGCTGACGGAATTCGACGGCGTATGACTATGCGAGGCCGAGTTCCTTGAATATGATTTCCTTGACCCTCTGGTATGCGAGCTGCACTGCCTCGAAACCGGCGCCGGCGCCCTTATAGAGGTAATGTGCCGCGCCTCCGTTCCTGGCCATGCAGTCCATGTGCGTGTTCCTGATAAGGGCCTCCATGCCGGCCAGGTTGGGGTTTTCAAAGACCATGTCCGCATGGAGGGACTGGTAGCCGTTCGGCTTAGGCTGGCTGATGTGGTCGGTGAATGTGACCTCCAAGTTTCCCATGTCTCCCGCGCCTTTCACGTTATTCAGCCCCATTACAAGGGCTGCGATTATGTTGGCGACCTCCTGGAAACGCTCTATCTCCGCAACCGGCTTGTCCTTGTAGGTGTGGAGCACGACAGTGAATGCGGCCAGGTCCTTCAGGGCTGAGACGTGGTCCTCTATGCGCCCGCCGGCCTCTTTCAGCTTGCGCTCCATCTTCTCCATCACCCTTCCAGGGTGCTTCCTGTCGCGCACGAATATGTCGCATTCGTATCCTGCCGCAGGCAGGACGTTGCGCAGCTGGGGGACCACCACGTCCATGATGCGGGTGGTGGCCCTTACGCGGGGGTGCATCTGCCTGAGGGAGGATATGACCTTATCGTAGAAACTGCGCTTCAGGTAATAGTAGGACATCTGGTCCAGGTCGCCTGCGAGCCGCTTCGTGTATCCGAAGAATTCTGCGAGCGGGCCGTAGAGCTTATGGGCGACCTGCGCGATCCTCTTGTAGTGCGAAGCATCGACCTCCCCATTGCCAAGATAGAAGCGGGGCGGGAGCCTTGCGAGCTCGTTCCTGGAAATCAGCCCCACGCCGTAGTATTGCATGAGCTCGACCATCCTGACAAGGGTGCCGAGCGACGGGACCTGCAGCAGCTTCGCATAAATTTCAGGGTTCTGCGCACCGAGGTCGTTCGCCCTCAGGCCGCACAGGGTATCGAAACCTTCGACGACACGCGGGTGGTTGCCGAAATCCTCGGGGGGGAACACCTTGCGGTTTTCAGGCGCATCGTTGAAGCCGCTGGCGAACCCCAGGTTGCCGAGCCTCTGGTTGCGCTGGAGGCAGTCTGCCCCGCGGTCGCCTATCTCCTTGGGCTTCAGGACGCCGTAATCAATCATGAGCTCGACGGTCTGCCTTGAATAGAGGTATGCCTTTTCGCCCCTGTGTGTCTGATAAGCCTTCAGCCAGCGCTGTGAAGATGCGGCCAATGGCGCAGGGTATGGGTTGCCTGAGCGGTCACAACGGGGGTCAATCTGAACTGTAGCCATAAGTATATACTTACTAAAACTATATTTAAAGCTTTGGGGCGGCATATAAACCTTGCAGCCGAACTAAACCCATGCGGTCCATCATACTGCTCTCGGCCCTTTTGGCGCTTTTCGGAACCTGTTTTTCTTTCATAAACCCGGCAGACCAGTGCACCAGCATCGGGGTGACCGACGACAGCTGCATCATGTGCAGCGGCACGCCCTGCATGAACGGCATTGACCCTGTCATCTGCCCGGGCACGGTCAATCCGGATGAGCCGGCATGGGGGCCCATAGCATGGATAGGCGGGAGCAGCCCCTGCATATGCTACTGCCCGTATTCACTCGTGACAGCCGCCAAGGAAAAGTGCGAAGCGACCTGCCATACGACCTGCAGCGGCACCACCATAAAGAGGGGGCACTGCGAGAGAGCCACATGCGAATACGACACGGGATACTGCCAGAACGGCTGCAACGCCGCCGGCACGGATTGCGCGACCACTGTGCAGACCCCGACCGGATGGAAGCAGGACGACGAGACCTGCGACACCCCGAAAGGGGAGAACTGCGATAACAGCCGTGCCGATTGCGCCTGCCAATCGGGCTGGGCCTGCAACCCGTCTGCGGACGATGCCAGGGACGACGGCTGCGCACCGGTCACCGGATTCGACTGCAACGACAACGCCTGCGACATCGCGAAAGGCGAAAACTGCGCGAGCTGCGGCGGCAACAACGCCCCCTGCGCATGCGGCGATTACGAGACCTGCAGCCCGAGCGCGACAGGCTCGGACAAGATGGGCTGCGCCAAGACTCCGGACAGCCCGTGCAACACCTGCAACGAGAACGGGTGCTTCGCGAAAACCGACGCTTCGGGGGTCCAGAGGGAATTCGGTTTCACCAAGACAGGGTGCATCAGCGGCCAGTGCATCTATTCGATCGTCGAATGCGTGGAGGGATGCGACTGGAACGCAGGCGCATGCAATCCTTCCGCTTCGCTAAGCCCGGACGGCTGCCTCGAAGATGGGACATACGTGGTCACGAAAAGCGGGCAGTCAGGAAGCATCACCGTAGGCAGGCAGACGGTGAATGATGTGGCAGCGGCGAGCGTCACCAACGGCGGCAAGCATTGCGCCGGGGACATAGTGACCACGGATGATTCGACGAAGGTCTGGATAAAGCACAAGAACGGGAGGGTGACGTATATCGGGCCGCGCTCCATATACACGAACAGCCGCGTCACTCCGAACACCGACATCGCCAGCGGGGAGATACAGGAGTCGAACACCCTCAGCGGCGACCCAGGCGCCGTGACCGACGATGAGAAAGGCATCGTGACTCTTGTGCCCTATCAGATAGGCGTCGACATATCAAAGGGCACTGACTACCATGGAAGGCAGATGACCGGGAACCTGAAGACGCTCATGGACCCCCGCCAGGACGTCGTTACAAAGATGGACACCCTCATGAACGACATGATGGTCGATTACTTCACTGATTATTATGGCATGCCGAAATGGATGGGCGACCGGGTGCGGTCTACAATCCCGTCGTACGTCAAGCAGCACTCCGACGTCCTTTATCAGATAGACGATACGGGAGTGACCATAACCGTGCTGGAAGGCGAGGCCACGGTCGTGGACCCCCTTACCAACCAGACAGTCGTGGTATCGCCAGGCGAGAGCTATAGCAAACCGGTGGGCACCTCGCCCACGGAAGGGACGAAAACGACTGTGGACGTGTCAGGCATCCACAACAGCATCGCCGACATGCCGAGCGAATCCTGCTGCGGCTCCGCAGCGATATTATTGGCCGTGCTGGCCGGGATGGCTTTCACAAGAAGGATCAGATAAACCGCATTTTGGCCTTTTTCAGCTCTGCCACGCTGCGCGAGCCGGTCAGGAACGCGCAGATTTTCATCTGCCTCTGCCAGGTTTCAATCATCTGGTCGAGCTTCTTGGTGTGCAATGCCTTCAGGAACGGGTATGCTGCGCCGCACATGTCCGCGCCGAGCGCGATTGCCTTCGCGCCGTCTATGCCGTCCCTTATGCCGCCGCTGGCTATCATGGGAAGCACGCCGCGGCACTGGAGTATCGATTCGACGGTGGGTATGCCCCAGCTCTCGAAGCCTGGTACCGCCCCGGCGCGGAGGTATTCCACGCTGCTCCAGGACGTCCCCCCTGCGCCTGCCACGTCGACCCACTTCACGCCCGCGCCCTTGAGCTTCAGCGCCAC
>JAQTME010000032.1 GCA_028714535.1 Candidatus Iainarchaeum sp.
CGCTCACGAATGTCGTCGGCTCGACCATAACCACCATCGCTGATTCCGTCGTCTATCTCAACGCCGGCCCGGAGATAGGCGTTGCCGCGACCAAGACGTTCACGGCGCAACTGGGCGTCATATACAAGATGGTCTACGGGAAGGAGCGCCTGAAGGGGCTGTCGGCGCTGATTGAAAAGATGCTCGGGCTGGAAGGCGAGATAAAGGCGGTCGCCGCGAAGCTCGCCGGCAAGGAGCACGCCTTCTTCATAGCCAGGGGAAAGAACGTGCCCATCGCCTACGAGGCGTCGCTCAAGTTCAAGGAAATAACGTATATCCATTCGGAAGCATATCCGGGCGGGGAGCTCAAGCACGGCACGCTGAGCCTGATAACCGAGGGAACGCCGGTCATCGCGCTCGCCCCGAAGGACGAGACGCTGCCCAAGCTCTTCGGCAACATAAAGGAGGCCAAGGCAAGGGGCGGCATGATAATCAGCGTGACGAACGACGCCGAGGTGAGGAAGGAGAGCGCACTGTCCATCCCGCTCCCCGAGATAAGCGACCCGGTATTATGCCCGTTCGCCCTGATTATCCCGCTGCAATTGCTCGCCTACCACGTGAGCGTGCTGCGCGGCATAAACCCCGACCGGCCAAGGAACCTGGCGAAATCGGTTACCGTAGAATGAGTTACCCTCTCTTTGCCCTGCCCTTGCTGAAGCTCGACCATGCCCGCCAGAGGAGTATCAGGATGAGTATCCCGCCCACTGCCAGGTATGCGGGGTTCGTGCCTGCCGAGCTGACGTTTACGCTTACCGTCGCGTCCCTGAACCCTGCCTTCTTGACCGTGATCGCGTAGGAGCCCGCGGCCAGTTTCATGGTGACGTTGTCGTTGCCGTTCGTCGTCTTGCCATCCACCGTGATTGTGAACCTTTCCACGGGCGAGCCGTCGTCCCCGTCATTCACGTAGATGGTGAGTGGCGCGTTCTCGACGACCGCAGGCGTAGCGGTGACCACGAGGGTGCTGAGCGGTATGTTCGGGTTGTGGTTCACGGCCACGCTCGTGAACGTGTCCCCCTCCTCCTGGCCGCTGCTGTCTGTCACCTTGCAGGATATGACGTTGATCCCCGGCTTGAATTTGGCCTTCGGGTCTACGTAGTACGCCCAGTCGCCGTTGTTGGCCGTCGCCTTCTCCCAGCTCTGGCCGTTCACGCTGACCCATACTGACGCGCCGCCGGCCGCAGAGACGTACTTGCCCTTCACCGCCACCTCCTTGAGCCCGAGCACGTTCGCCTCGCTCGGGGTGGTTATGGAGCACGCCCTCTCTGTGCTGTACGCATAGACGCTCCTGTCCAGCGAGCCGAATATGACGCGGCCCTGGTAGAACAGCGGGCTGCCGACCGCCGCAGCAGCGGAGCCCCTCCAGACGATTTCGCCATTGCCGGTATTGATGGCGTATATGCTCTTGTCGCTGCCGCCTACGAAAATGACGTTGGTGCCGCCCATGCTGCCTGCCTCGGGCGTTGTCTGCACGGCGAGCTGGGTCTGGGCTTCCCACCTTATGTTGCCCGAGCCGGTATCGACCGCATAAACCCTGCCGTCATTGCTGCCGAAATAGGCCACGCCGCCAGCCACCAGGGGGGTGCTCATCACCCAGTTGTGCGTCCTTGCCTGCCACAGCTGCCCGCCGCCCACAGAGTACGCGTGCATGCTGCTGTCAAGCGCGCCGATATATGCGACATTGTTGTCTATGGCCGCGGGCATCCAGAAAGAGCCGCCTTCCAGATTGGCCGTCCATTCGATGCCCCGCGTATCGCTGAGCTTGTATAGCGTCCTGTCTATGCCGTATATCACATAATCCGGCCCTGCGGCCGGCGCCGTCACCAGGCTGTTCGGGAAGGCCATCAGGAGGCGCGGCACGCCGCTCTTGTCCATGGCGTAGATGCCGTTGCTGGCGCTGACGAACACCTCCCTGGCGTTCGCGCTCGCGCCGTAGATGCGGGAGACATTGTACTGGCTCGTGTTCATGCTGGCCTTCCAGACCTGCTTGCCCGCCCTGTCGAGCTTGACCACCGTGCCGCCGCTGGTGGAAACCACTACGCCGTTGTCGAAAGCAAGCACGCCGTTGGGCTCCATGCCCACGGCTGCCTGCCATCTCTTCGAGCCGGTTGCCGGGTCGAGCGCATATACGTTGCCGTCGGCAGAGGCGGCTATGAGCATGCCATCGAAAACCAGCGGCTTCGCATTCACCGCGCCGTCGGTGGTGAACTGCCATACTAGTGAGGGAAAGGAAAGCGAAGCCACGAGGAGAAGGAAGGCCAGCCTTTTCATACCGTCATCCTTTGAGGAGCGAGTCGTGCTTCCCTTCGTCTATCTCCTTCATGACGTCCTTGGCTTTCTTGCCGTCCACGTTCACTCCCATGCTGATGCACGAGCCGAGAATCTCTTTAAGCGTTTCCTTCGCATCCCTGGCCAGCGAATTCTTCTTCGCCTTGGCGATTTTGACGAGCTTCTCAAGCGGGATGTTCCCCGCCGGGGCCTCCCGGTTGCCCGCGCCCTTCTCTATGCCGGCCTCCTTCTTGATTATCTCCGCCGTTGGCGGGCTGCCGACCTCGATGGTGAACGTCTTGGCCTTCGGGTCCACGTGGACCTTGACCGGCACCTTCATGCCTGCGAACTCCTTCGTGGCCTCGTTTATCTTGGCCACGACCTGCCCGGCGTTAACGCCGAGCGGGCCTAGCGCAGGCCCAAGGGGCGGCCCTGCGGTCGCCTTTCCTCCTTCCACTATCGCATCAATAGTTTTCATATCCATGGCCTCTGTGATATCTTCATAAGTCGTTGCTGGTTTGATTCCGTTTGGTTTGTTTTTTAAACCTAGGGCTAGCCCCACGCCTCGAGCCGCACCCTCTTCTGGTCGACGCCCTTGCCGGCGAGGCACTCCCTCATGTTCTTTATCATCTCCACGGGGCCGCACATCCACCAGTCGAACTCGGCCGGCTTTCCGATGTGCCTGGCTATCATCTCGTGGCCTATCCTGCCGCATTCGCCCTTCCACCCGGCCGGCGTCTCCCTCGTGAGCGTTACCACCACCTTTATGCAGGGGTTCTTCTTGTGCAGCCGCTCGAACTCGGCCGTATAGAGCAGCCTGTCCCTGGTCCTGACGCTGTAGAACAGCACGAATTCACCCCGTGCGCCGGTTTCTGCTATGTGCCTCAGCATGGCCATGATCGGGCTTATGCCCGTGCCGCCTGCCACGAACGCGGCCTTCTTCTCCCCGCCGTAGTACATGCGGCCCTGGGGCCCTTCCACGCCGATTATGGAGCCCACAGGCAGCTGGTCCAGCTTCCCTGTGAACCTGCCGTTGAGCATCTCGATGCAGAACTCGAGATGCCTGGATGACGGCGCTGATGCTATGGAGTAGGGGCGCTTGTCCATGCTGTTGCCCGCAGCGTCGAGCAGGTGCAGGAATACCCACTGGCCCGGCCTGAAGGCCGGTATCGCCTCCCCGACGGGCTCCATGCGCAGCACCTTGACGTGCTCCACCTGTGCCTCGACTGAGGCTATGCGGTATTTCATTATCGCCAAACAAGACCACCGTTAAGCTGGTTTATCCCCTTTCCATTTCCTCATCAATATTTTTAAATAACAGCCCCCTATTGTGAGCATGGAAGATGACTTTTCGCGTGTGTTCAAATATGCTGCCGACTTCTATCTGAGGCGGCTCGGCCTCATCGTGCTCTTCTCGATACCGTTCGTGTTCGCCTTCCTGATACCCGTGCTCGTGGCCGCGCCGACATACCTGGCGCTGGGCGGCGTTTTCCTGCGGACCGGAAGCATGCCCGAGCTTTCGCTGGCCGACCTCATAATAACCGCCCTCGGCTATGCGATAGCCGTGTTCCTCATCGCCGACACCATAGTCAACGTCAACATAATCGTACGCTCGAAACGGACGCTCACAGAGGTGACCCAGGACATCCTGGGCGCCATGGGGACGCATGCGATGCGGATATTCTACATATATACGCTCATGCTCCTGGTGATGTTCATAATCCAGCTGCTGCTCTACGACAACCCGCTCCAGTCCTGGCTGTACCCGCTCTTCCTGCTGGTGCTGTCCTACCTGCTCTTCTTCGTCCCTCCGGCGGTGGTCATAGACCACTCGGACACGCCCACGGCCATACGGCGCTCGGCGCAGATGGCGCTGCAGAAACCCCGGTTCTTCATAATGTGGACGCTCATGGCCTTCTTCAGCCTCTCGCTGCTCAAGGTCGTCGCCGACTTCCTGTTCTCCGGCGTCTTCGCCGGCTATTTCGTGCTCCTGGTCGATTCGCTGATAATCCTGCCGTTCCTGATCGTGCTCCAGACGCAGATGTACATGGAGAAGTACCCGCTGGCGAGGTAATCAGATGAAAAACCAGACCGAGTCGCGCAAGAAGGACCACGTGGAGCTTGTGCTCTCCAAAGGGGCGCAGGCGGCGAAGAGCGCGGGGTTCGAGCGCCTCGACTTCATCCACAACGCGCTCCCGGAGATTTCACTGGAAAAGGTCGACCTGTCCACGGAGTTTGTCGGCAGGCGCATAAGATACCCCATCATAATCACGGCGATAACCGGCGGCTACAAGGATGCCGAATCGATAAACCGCGCCCTGGCCCAGGCGGCTCAAAGGCACGGCATCGCGTTCGGCATAGGCTCGCAGCGGGCGATGATTGAAAACCCGTCCCTTGCCCGGACGTACAACGTGCGCAGCGTGGCCCCCGATATCCCCCTGCTCGCTAACATCGGCGCGTACCAGCTGAAGAAATACTCACCGAAACAGGTGGAATCGCTCGTCTCTTCCATCGAGGCAGACGCCCTTGCCATCCACCTGAACTCCCTGCAGGAGGTCATACAGCCAGAGGGCGACACGGACTATTCAGGCGTCCTTGATGCGATAACCAAGACGTGCGAACGGCTCTCGGTGCCGGTGGTCGTCAAGGAGACCGGGGCAGGCATAAGCCAGGACGTGGCGCTGAAGCTCAAGGGCGCAGGCGTGAAGTGGGTCGACGTGGCAGGCGCAGGGGGGACGTCCTGGAGCAGCGTGGAATACCTCCGCGCCGGGGCGGTACAGGCTTCGAGAGCTGGGGCATACCCACCGTCGAATCGATACTCCAGTGCCGCGGCGTGCTTCC
>JAQTME010000033.1 GCA_028714535.1 Candidatus Iainarchaeum sp.
AAAAGGTGCGGGTGCAGGATATGAGGGTTGGCATACTCGCTTTCCAGGGAGGCGTTTCAGAGCATATCTCAGCAACGCGCAGCGCCGCCCTGAACCTAGGTATCGCCTGCGAAACGATATCCGTCCGCACAAAGGAGCAGCTGAAGGGGCTGGACGGGCTCATAATACCAGGCGGCGAAAGCCCGGTCCTGCACAAGCTGTGCGAGCGCCAGGGCATGTTCGAGGCGCTCATGGCAGTGCGGAACATATTCGGGACGTGCGCAGGCGCGATAATGCTGGCCAAAACGCTGCGCAACGCTGAAAACGGGCAAAGGACGCTCGGCCTCATGGACATCGAGGTCGGCAGGAACGCCTACGGGCGGCAGGCCGAATCGTTCGAGGAGGACATCGACACCGAGCTCGGCCCCATGCGTGCCATCTTCATCCGCGCCCCGCGGATACGGGGTGCCGGCCCTGGCGTGAAGCCGCTGGCTAAACGTGGCATGGAGATAGTCGCATGCGAGCAGGAGCGCCCGGGCAGGTTCTACCTCGCCACGTGCTTCCACCCCGAGCTGGCCACCACTGCGTTCCATGAGTATTTCCTCAGGCACCTCAGGTAACGCTTTATATTCCTTTCTAGCCATACTTCCTGACGCAAAAACGAGTTTTAGCACAGCTAATCTCACGGTGATACTACTATGGCTGGAATCAGACCTGGAAGAGCGATAAGGGATGCGGACAAGGTAGCCTGGACAAGGTTCTCAAGGCGCAAGCCGAGGAAGTCCTTCATCAAGGCGATGCCGCATGCGGACCTCCACCAGTTCAGGATGGGCGTGCAGAAGCCTGATTACGACCTCATAGTGAACCTCAGGTGCGAGGGCGACCTCATACTCAGGGACAACGCCATAGAGAGCGCGAGGCAGAGCACCAACAAGTACATGGAGAAGACCATGATGGGCGCATACTACTTCGTCGTCAGGGTATACCCCCACCACATCATAAGGGAGAACAAGATGATCGCGGGCGCAGGCGCAGACCGCCTCCAGAAGGGCATGCGCCAGGCTTTCGGCAGGCCGACCGACAGGGCGGCCAGGGTCGACCTGGGCCAGGACGTGTTCACCGTATATTCCTACAAGACCAACGTGGAGAACATCAAGACCGCGTTGGAGCGCGCAAAACGCAAGCTCTCGGGCAGGTACCGCATAGTGGTCCAGGAAGCCCAAAGCCCTGTTGCGGCCTGATTTCTTCAATGGGCGCCCAATTCCACGTCGTGGCTGCCGCCCCTTGAATTTGGGGGTTTGTGTTAGCTTGTGGTAATACCTTTATAAACATTTGCCTGCATAATTAACTTGTTATAATCCGTGAGGGGTGAGGTATTTGGCATCCGATAATAAGATTACTGTAGACGAACCGCTCGTCAGCACCGACGTCGACGGCCTGATAAGGACCGTCGCCGAGAGGCGGAAGATAGCGCTTGGCGAATTGCAGCAGTTGTGCAGGATAGACAAGAAGAACCTTGACAAGTGGATTCGCGTCCTCGAGGACGAGGGATACATCTCTATAGAATACGGCCTGCGCGGCACCAATGTCATCTGGAAGGGCAAGGACGAATACGGCCCCGAGCCGGAAGCCCCGGTGGAACCACAGGCAAAGGAAGAGCACGTGGAAGCGCCGAAGCCAGCAGAAGAGCACGTTCACATCAACGAAGAGCCCGTGGCAGACGAGGCGGAGCCCGAGGAATTGCTCAGCCAGTACCTCGCCAGGAAGAGGGAGGGCGGTGTATCATACAAGGAGACCGCCAGCGGGGCCGACGCGACCGCCAAGGCCGCGGCGACCACGGTCGAGCCGGACGTCTTCTCAGTGAAGGAGATGGCCCCGGAGCCAGAGACGACCACGGTCGAGCCGGAGCGCGTGGAAGCGGTCGAAGAGGCGCCGGAGCCCGAGATGATCAAGGAGCAGGCGCCGGCAAGGCGCGAGCCGCTCAAGCCAGTCACTTCAGTCGACACCAGGGAACTTGTGAACGCCTACATGGACGAGATAAACAAGGAGAAGGCGAAGATCGAGGACCTCAAGAAGGAGAAGGAAAGGCTCTACAGGAACAAGTTCGCCACGGTCGAGGGAAAGATCGAGGCGGACGTGGTCACGCTCACAGAGGCGATACTGGAGAAGCAGAGCAAGATCGCAGAGCTCAAGGAGCGCGTGCTCGAGCTGCCGGACAAGGTCGAGGAGCTCGAGAGGCTCCAGGAGCAGCTGAACCGCCTCCGCGAGGAGGGCAGGGGCGCGCTCGAGCGCACCGGCCAGAAGGTCGACACGTTCCTCCGCAGCATGGAGGACTCCAAGGGCGACATAAACAACAAGGTCGAGGCGCTCAGCTCCACCATAGGCAAGGAGAAGGACAAGGTCAGGGAGCTGGAAAGGCTCGAGGTGTCCGTTGATGCGCGCCTTGCGAAGCTGCAGGCCGCCACCGAAGCGGTCAAGGCCCAGATAGACGAGCTCAACGAGGGGATGGCCGGGCTCATGGGCGACATAAGCCAGACCGCTGACATGAGGGCCGAGATATCGGTCCTTTCAGCCGCGCTCAGGGAGACCGTGGCGAAGCACGGAGAGGAGCTCGATTCGCTGGAAAGCGAGCTGCAGGGCATCGCCCGCATCGAGCACTGGGTGAAGGAGTACATTGGCGATTACGAGAAGAAGATAGAGGGCGTCGA
Organism: Candidatus Iainarchaeum sp.; assembly: GCA_028714535.1. Lineage (GTDB taxonomy): Archaea > Micrarchaeota > Micrarchaeia > Anstonellales > Bilamarchaeaceae > Bilamarchaeum. The sequence goes on from JAQTME010000033.1 coordinate 2,688, forward strand.
GCAGTACGTGGGCCACAGCGAGGACGAGCTCGCGGAGCTCAAGGAAGCCGCCGAGAGCCTCTACATGAACAAGTACCTCAACGAGCTGCACGACATCACCGAGTCCTACCAGAGCGAGCTGGGCGATGCGGTCATGAAGGAGCGCGACATCGAGCAGAAGATCAGCGCTTCCAAGTCGAGGATATCCGACCTCATCAGGGACAGCCAGGAGATGATAAAGAAGCTCCGCAACGAGCCGTCCATGGCCAGGGACTTCGGTTCCATGAGCGCCCTGGTCAAGGACAGGACCGGGAAGATAAAGGCCACCCTCGATGAGAAGGAGCAGGAGCGCATCAAGCTGGTCGAGGAGTCCAGGAACGTCAGGAAGACGAAGGCAGCCGTCGTTTCCAGGCCCGCAGGCAGCGCGCCTGCATCAAGGGGCGCTTCCTCAAGGGGCATCTCCAAGAGCGTCCCGAAGAAAAAGAGGAAGTAGATGATGCACCTTGCGCGGCACAGGCCCGCATCTGCATCCAGGGCGTTCGCAGGCGCAGCACTTCTTGTGGCAGGCATCCTTTCCTGCAGCCATCATACCGACGACGTCACCCAGATGCGGATCACGCAGAAGCTGGCCGAAAGGCACGGCACAATAGAGCGGCTTTCAGAGCCCAGCCTGCCTGACAGCACCCGCGCCAGCCTGCTTGGCATGCTTGCGTTCAATTCCGTGGCCCAGCTGCCAGGCGAGGCAGACCTGGTCGTCCTTGGCGTGATGGCCAAATCCGCAAGATGCGGCGGCCCCAAGGAGGCCAGGATCGCGGCATATCACCTGCGGAAATGCGCCTCAAGCGACAGCATCGGCAGTAGCGAATCAGCGTATGCGTCCGTCAATATCGCGAAGGCCGCGCTGGAAGCCGCGCTCAACAACCAATCCCTCGACTGGTACACGCGGGACCTCATAACCGAATTCCTGAAAAATCCCAAGAAGGGCAATTCAGAAGGCGCGCCGCCCTGCTGCGAAACGCACTAATATAAACGCGTATCCCCTATCTGTGGAAATATGAAACAGCTTGCCTCCCAGCCCGTGCATTGCCATAAAAGTGCGGCCAAGCCCTTCGCGAAGTTCGTGCTGCTCGGCAGCAGCCTGATGCTGCTCGCAGGCTGCAATCCCGGCGACTGGCGCGCACAGTTCACCCAGCGCATGGCGCTCCAGCAGCAGGGAGAGGACCGTGATATCGCGGCGCAGCGGAAGCTGATTGGCTACAGGCTCCGGGCGCGCGGGCTGATCGCAAATCGCATTACCCGCGCCTGGAACGCCCCAGACTCTGCGGAATACCGCGCCCAGCTCATCAGGGCGCTTACCGTGCACGGGACCGTTTCCCAGGCTGCCGGGGAATACGACACCGCGGTAATCAAATGCCTCGGCATCTACGCCGGCGGCCTCGACAGGCTGCCTGCCACAGAAGCGGCCGAGCAGCTCGTCTCCATAGCCAGCATCTGCCGGAATCCGTCCGTGTCCATGCGGCTGGTGAACGAAGCCCTCGGGGACGCACTGGATAATCCTGCCCTTGACTGGGGCACCAAATGGAGGATTAAAAGGGTCCTGAATAAGGAAGCAGTGCCCCTCCTGGTTATCCCGGAAATGCCGCCCTCCTGGCAGACGCCTTTGGATTCCCTTGCGCTGCGGATGATGGCCGAAAGCCGCTAGAGCTTCATCTGGTCCTTTTTCTCCTGCCTGCTCCTCGCGTCGTCCACTATGGCCAGCCAGGAGTCGCCTATCTTCATGAAGTAGTTGCCGAACGTCTTGCTCAGCGAGATGCGCATGGGCCTGAACTTCCTCTTGCTCTCCACTGCTACGATGGTATCGCGCTCCACCTTTATCATGCCGACGCGCTTCAGCCGCGGGAGCACCCGGTTGTAGAACGTCGCTTTGGAAATGCCATTGCTCTTGACGTACGCTGCCGTCTCGTCGCCGCTGACCTGTGTCTTCTCGACGAGCATTTTGATGAAGCCGAACGCTATCTCGTAGTATTTCGGCTGGTACTTTTTCGAGAAGATGAAATTGGTCAGCTCCTCAGCGTTCCACAGGTTGCGCGTGATGGTCTCGTTCCTGTCCTGGAACGAGCGCAATTCGTCGCTGTCATGGCGCGGGAGATATATTGATTCGTTCGATGGCACGCCACGTGACGCTATCTGCCTGCCGTTTTCTGCCTTTTCCGTTTCATCTGGCTGGTCTGCCATGGCTGTAGTTAGCAGCCAAAAAATATAAGGTTTACCGTTACCGTCAACCAGAAGGCGGCCACTGGCCGAAGATGCCGCCGAAGCCCGCCTCTGCGCTCTCCTCCTCGGCCTTTATCTTCTCGACG
>JAQTME010000034.1 GCA_028714535.1 Candidatus Iainarchaeum sp.
CCTTCTTCACTGCCGCCTCATCCCCATAGACAGCAGTAGCCTCTTTCACAACTCGCTCATGATCGTAACCAGCGAACTGAGGATGTGCAAGCACCGCCTTCTTCACTGCCCCTTCATCCCCATAGACCTCAGTCGCCTCCCTGACCACCCTCTCATGATCCAAACCAGCGAACGGAGGGAATCCAAGCACCGCCTTCTTCACTGCCTCTTCATCCCCATAAACAGCAGTCGCCTCCCTCACCACCCTCTCATGGTTATAACCAGCGAACGGAGGACGTTTAAGAACCGCCTTCTTCACTGTGTCCAAATCACAGCCATAAACATCAGCTATCTTCTGGAATACCTCAAGCAGCTCCTCTCTTGTCTTTGTCTTATGATGGAAGTACTCGTGCTGGGCCAGGGACTCGGCATCCTGCCTTGAATAGCCCAGATCCTGGAGTGCTCCCGCCGCTGACATATTGTAATTTATGTATAAGTATGTTTATAAATGCCTCGAATGCGGGAAACCCGCGCTCGCGTCCCTGGGTCGGCCTGAGGCAAATCAAAAAACGATTAAAAGAATCACTCAACGAGCTTGATCTCGGGGCTGCGCTTCACAATCCGGGCCTTCACGTAGGAAGCTGCAGTGCCGCTTTCAGACAGCGCCACGCATTCCGAAAGCGCCCTCTTCGCGGCCTCATCCCTTATCTCGCCGCTCTTGAGCATGGCATCAGCGTTCCTCCTGAGCCGCGCCCAACCGCGCAAAGTCTGGATGACGCTAGCCACGACCACGATGATAGGGACGGCCACAGCAGCCACGACTTCAACCGTGCTCTTCACCGGCATGGCCAATATCCCGGCCGAGCACACGGCTGTGACAGCGAACACCGCAAAGGCTGGCAACGATGGAATGGGCGATGCCGGGCCGGAACGGCTTATCTCGCGGAACCTGGAGACTATCTTCCGCTGGAGCTTCGGCGACATCGCGCCGCCCACGTCAGCGTAATTCGGGTTCTCCAGCTCCATGAAACGCCTGTCCGTGACCATGTCGACCAGGTAGTCGCTATAGGCGGTTTTTACGATGCGCGTCACGTACTTGTCCCTCAGCTCAGGGCTGATATCCCTCTTCACCCCTTCGCGGGCTACCTCGATAAGGGGACCCCAGCCGAAGAATCCACGGCAGAACGCCCTGGCTTTGTCCGAGCGGGTGTATTGTTTGGACCGCAATGACTCGTTCTCGTCTGGGAACTTGAGTTTGTTTGTCATAAGTATACACTTATTGGAACTATTTAAAATGCCTTCGTTTCAGCGGAAAAACGGGTTTCCTTGTCCTTAAAGAATCTTCGCCAAACCGGAAAACCCCCGCCCGCCAGTTAGGTCTAAAACCCTTCAGTGAGAAAAGGCATCCATGAAAACGCTCCATGTCTTCGGGATTCTCGCGCTCCTTTCGCTCGTGCTGACTGGCTGCCTCGGCGGCCAGGAAACCGCCCAGACCGTCGCTGATAACGGCACTGTCAATGCCACCAACGAGACCCCGGGCGCGGCGGAGAACGTCAGCGCGGGCGCCAACGAGACCGTGGCCGTCAATGAAAGCCAGGAGATGGACGGGACGGAACAGCCCGAGGATACCGGAGCCGGCGATACCGAAGCTGCCGCCAACGACACCGCAGACGAGGAAACCGGCCAGGCGCCTGAAGCTGCAGAGGGGATCAACCAGACAGACGCCAACCAGACGAACGTGACCGAGAACAAGCTGGAGGCGGTCGAGCCCGAGGTCTGGGGCGGCCAATGCAAGTCGGACGGCGACTGCCCGTTCTCGGACGACCGCTGCCTGTACGGCACCTGCGTCACCCCCCGGTGCGCCAGGCTGAGCGAATGCCCGGTGGGCACGGAATTCTGCTTCGACGGCGAGTGCGTCATGAAATCCGACATCTACGCCGTGTACGAGGGATGCGACAGCCACGACGAGTACTGCGACATGAGGTGCAGCCCGACCTGCGTGGAGAGATACTACCGATGCATCTCCAGCGGCACGGGCGACCGGAGATACAGCATATGCGTCCAATGCGCCGAGAACGCGGATTGCGAGGCCGGCTATTACTGCATCCACTACGAGTGCGTGAAGCCCTGAGCCTGGACCGGCCCGGTGTTCTCGGGAAAAATCAGAAGACTATAGTCAGGCCCGTATCGGCGCTGTTCTGGTAGCTATCACTTTCTCATAGACGACGACCATCGCAACCCATACCAGGACCAGCGCGATTGCCATCGGTATCCCGACCGTCACCATCTCAGCGAGCATGGTGGCTGCGGCTGCCGGGCTGCTCATCGCCGTGAGGAATGGCGGCCATGGCACGATCTCCTTGTTCATGTAGTGCTCGACTCCGAATGCCACCACTGCGCCGAATATCATGGTGTTCAGCCAGTTGATGTGCCACCGCTCCGGGAATCTCTTCCGGAGGAAAGTCGTGACTATACCCACAATTGCCGGAACCACAAAGCATCCCATGGATTGAGGACTGCCTGAAGATTATTATGCCTATCGCCATCAGTGCGAACGCAAACAGAAGTGACAATGGCGGTATTGGTGGCGAGCCAGGTCATAGGGTCCTTGATCAGTGCATTGCTTGGTTGACAAAATCAGTCTAATGCTAAAGAAGAAAAAAATTACTTTTTAACGATTGCCGGAAGCGCTTTCGTGAGCGCATGGGCGCATTTATTACTGCAGAAATACAGCTTGATATGGGTCCTTCGTCTTTGCATGCTAACTTCCCCTATTACCTTGTTAGCTCCGCACTTCGCACAACAGAGTGTCAATGTATCACCACTATAATCACACAGTCCGTGTTCTTATACCCCCACTATACATAACTTACCACATAAAACCAGAAAACCCGCCGCCTCCCCTGGGCTGGGGAAACAGAAAAATAAAACAAAGAGAAAAGAAACCTACTTCTTCTTCCTGAGGACGAACCAATAAGCCCCGCCCAGGACGACCGCCAATATAAGCACCATGGCGACCAATCCTATCCAGGAGCCTCCCTGCTGCGCTACCGGCTTCTCAGGGACCACAGGCTCGACAGGCAGAGCCGCATTCATAGCCAGCGTCCTGGCCTGCATGGCAAGGTCCTTCGCCTGCTCGTAGTTGCCCTGCTGGAAGGCCGCTTTAGCCTCCTCGAGCTTGGCTTCTGCTTCGCTTGTGTCCTTGCCATCAGCCTTGGCAGCGTCTATGGCGTCCTGCGCGTCATTCATCGCACCGGACGCATCGGCCTGTGCCTGCTCATCAGGGGTCTGGACCGGCTTCTCAACGCACTTGCCGTTCGCGCATTCCATGGTGGTTCCGCAGTCAGCATCTGAGCTGCACTCAGGAGCCACTGGCGTTTCCATGCACGAGTGCTCAGCGCAAACCTGGCCTGTGCCGCAGTCCGAATCCGAGCAGCACGCATATTCAACGCATGCATGCCCCTGCACGAACCCGCATCCGCAGGTCACGGCCACGCATTCCCCGCCAGCGCACTTCTTGCCATCAGGGCAGGCATTGTCGTCCGTGCATCCGGTGACAGCCTGTCCGCAGCTCTCGCAGTCCACAAGGCTGAATTCAGCGTCTTCAGGCAGATAGCCTGATTTCGAGACATGGACCTTGACGGTCATGCCGCAGCCTGAGAACTCCAGCTGCCCGTCAGCATCGGTGTTGCCGAGGGCGACATCGTAGAGGCTGGACGCATCAACGACATAGACGCGGGCGCCTGAGACGTCACCGCCGCTCGAGACCGTCACGACGTTCCCGTCGCAGGACGTGCTCATCTCCACTGACAGCCGCTTCTTGTTCTCCGCACCACCGCCATCTTCCTGAAGGGGCTGGGATGCGTTCACCAGGGTGTAGGGATGCCAGTCCCCGCTTTCGCCGCCCCAGAAGTCATAGGGTGTGCTGCAATCCCCGACAGTGTCGCAGCTGAAGGGCTGACCGCTGCCCCAGTCTGTCCAGTTGTCGTCGTCGCTGTCGAAGAT